>NZ_FOUU01000001.1 GCF_900114975.1 Thermodesulforhabdus norvegica | reverse complement strand
ACCCGGTTGCGAGAGTACCTATGAGGGATTGAAACTGTTCTTCTCCAGCTTCAAAACCCCCTGCGCCAGCGGTTGCGAGAGTACCTATGAGGGATTGAAACGTAGCTCCGACGACGGGTTGTTGAGCAGTGACTTCGGTTGCGAGAGTACCTATGAGGGATTGAAACTTAGCTCAAGCGGAGCTTATCAGTGAAATCGTTGAAGTTGCGAGAGTACCTATGAGGAATTGAAACAACTCTGGTCTGGCATAAACAGACACATCTAGGCCCGTTGCGAGAGTACTATGAGGAATTTAAACTGTTTTTTCCGCCAAAGAGCCCTTTAAAGAAAAAGAAAGAATGGATCGTTGCGAAAGCACCTATGACTCAAGTTTTCCGTAAGCAATAATTTTACTATCTAACATCTTATAATTACTGGCAAAAACATGTAATGATACACAAAAAACAATAAATTACTTTTATGTACCTGGATTGATAAGGACGTTGTAAAATCAAGGTCGCTGCTAACATATTAAAATCACAAGCTTTCTTCAAATTACACGGCATTACACTATATCTATAATAATTTCCAGCGGTTATGTCATTTTGTGGAAAACTTCAGCCTGTATCTCTCCATTCCCACTAACCCACCCCTTAATGCCCAAAAAGGCACCTTCAAGGTACCTTCCGAGCTTCAAAGACTCTCCCCTTACCTCCAGGCTTGCCTGAATATCAACCCTGCCTCAGGATCGCTTACCCACGAATATCTCCCCTTCTCCTGGGATTTGCGTCCGGAAGGTGCTCGCATTTTTCTCTTGATCAGATTTCCAAAACAAATTCACGCAAGTCCAAATCAATCATTCACAGTGAATGTTAAAGTAGCCGAAATATCGACTTTGTGACTACATTGGACGAGCCAATTCCCGGGTCGATCGACCGGAACGCATGCTATTCCGTCCTCATCACTTTTAACGGTTATGGGAAAAGGTTCGGTTTCAGAGTAATAACCAGCATAAGTGGCATACAAATAGGTAGAAAGAGGTTGCCCTTCGTAAAGCACCTTGACGGGCAGACAGACACCAGGCTTAATCGAGGCAGGATTTTCCAACGGAAGGATATCAAGCCTGGGCTCATGTGGTAACGGTGGAATCGATTGTGACGTTCTATCCGTGCTGATTATAGCCTTGGCGTATTTCTCCGAAGGAACCTGCTTTTCTGAGCCCCTGCGCTTGATGCTGGCCACTACAACGTATGTTCCGGGCTCCTCTAACGGGATATCGGCCAAAAGAGCTCCTTTGCCGTCTCCTGTTTCTTCTTCTCTAACCTTCTCGACTTGTCGCCGTTCTCCCGATGGGACGACATAGAAGAAGTCCGCCAACCTGTCTTTGGTGATAAGGATGTCATAATAAGGAAAGTTGTGACCAAAGACCACTGCAACGGTGGCTTTGTTGTGCTTCACTTCTCCTACGTTGATCCAGAGGTCATGGGCAAAAGCGGTGGCACCCAGGAAAACGATGAAAAAAGCGGCAATTCCAAGCGGGCATGGGTTGCTAAACTTCTTCATTTTCTCTTCCTCCTTAATTTGTTCTAGAAGTTGACCTCGACCTTTCCGAAGAAAACCCTTCCTGTCCAATCCCCTGCAGGTTCACCGTAATCCGAATCGAAGAGATTATCTGCGTCGAAAGCAAGTGAGACGTTCTCCGTTATGCGTTTTTTGATGTGGATGCTTGATACGCTGTAGTCCTGCAACTTTGAAGTGTTTGTATCGTTTGTGAAGGCTTCGGAGTAGAAAGAGGTTGTCCAGCCGATGGACGCATCGAGAGGTTTAATATGGTAAGTGAAACCCACAGTTGCCGTATGGTGGGGACTGTAAGGAAGCTCTTTTTTTGTTTCCTTATCTTCCGTATCAAGCCAGGTATAGTTAACCGTGAACATGAGGGGCTCAACGGGTATGAACTTGCAACTTAACTCTACGCCCTGTGTGTAGGCTCTGTTCACATTCTTCCAAGTCCTGACCGGGTATCCATCCAGCGTCTCTCCCGTATCCACAGCTACGACCATGTCTTCCAGTTCGTTACGGAAGTAACCGACATCGAACTTCAACTTATCTCCAAATAAGTACTCAAGGTTAAAGTCATAGCCCCACGATTTCTCGGCTTCCAGGTCCGGGTTTGGTCTGTTCCACCAGTTACCGTGCTTGAAGAAAACGTAAAGCTGGCGAATCGTCGGTGATTTAAAACCTCGACCGACCGAAGCCCTTAGAGAAACAGACTCGTTTATATGCCATAGTGCTGCGAATCTTGGATTGAATTCGGTACCGTACAGAGAGTTATTATCAATTCGCCCTCCAATGACAAATCGAAAAGGCTTCCATTCAATCTCGTCTTGAGCATAAAGGCTCCAAAAACTGTCCGTCTCATCTGCGAAGGTAGCATCAATCCGGCGATTAAGATATTCACCACCAATGGTCAGGAAATGTCGATTCCAGAGTGGCTGGGCATACCTGATTTCGCCATGCCCGTAGGATATGTTCCCTTTTCTGGGCGTATATCCCGGAGAGAAACTATCGAGAAAAAGCTTGTACCAATAGCCCTTCAGAGTAATCGTTCCTTCGGTCGGCAGTTCATAGGTGATTGATGGGCTGATCCTGGTCTTTTCTTCAACCATGTAATTCCACTCCATTTTATCGTAGGCAACCTTCAACGAAGTTTCGAGGAAATCCGATAAAGGATGAGAGATTTTAACAAGGGCGTGGCGTCCGTTGAACTCGTCTGTCCGCCCACCGTAACGGCTTCGCTCAGACCTTTCCGCCTGGAAGCTTGACAGGATACCCGTGTGGCCCACCGTCCGTCCCAGAGTAGTACCTGCCTGGACGGTATCGTAAGATCCGTACCCCATGTGGAAACTGCACAGAGGTTCTTCCGGGATTGCTTTTGTAATTATGTTCACCACTCCAGCCAGGGCATCGCTGCCGTAGAGAACAGAACCAGGACCTTTGACAATCTCTACACGTTCTATCATCTGTGGAGGCAACTGGTTCAGGCTTATGCCGTATTCTCCCATTGCACCCCCAAGCACCCGTTCTCCGTCAATCAGAATGAGTCCATACCCGCGATCGAAATCCAAACCTCGAAGCCGCGCATGCCAGTATGAAGCCCCGGGCACATTTTCACCCCTTAAGTAAAAGCCGGGAATGAGCTTGAAAGCTTCTGCAACGTTCTTCGCACCAACATTTTCCATCTCTTCTTTCGTGATAACGTCTGTTTTCACCGGTACATCTTTCGTGCTTTCAGGATTCTTTGTAGCGGTGACCACCAACTCTTCGAGCACCGTCTCTGCAGCCTTGACTTGATGGCACAAAGTAACAAGCAAGCCCACAACAATAAGAAAAATAAAGTGAAACCTCCCACCACACATCAATTCACCCTCCACATGATTGTTTCTGCCTTTGCATTTCCTTCAATCGGCCGGACCAAACAAAAAAGCCACGAAGACCTAAGCCTTCGTGGCTTCAAGTTCGACAAGCTTTTTAAAAGTTGACTAACTTACAAAACCAGCCCCTTCACGGAAGCTTCTTTATCGGGACTCCTGATAGCACAAACACGCACGCCGGTCAACCGGTCAAGAAGAAATGGCCAAGAAATCGGAAGCAAATCCCGTTTCCGGGTCATAAGGTATTGCACATAGGAGCCACTTCTTTTTGCCGGCCTCGTGTAGATAAAACAATTTTAAGCGTTCACGGTTTGACTTCATGAGCCACCAGACCGGAACAGGTGCGAGGTAAATCGACTGACAACCTTCGTCGCCTAATTCCGTGAAAACCGCTTCCGGGATTACATCAATGGTGGGCATCACGATATCTCGTGGGCGGTAAACCTTGCCTTCTTCTTCGCTGAACCGAATTTCATTGTGGTTTAATCCAAACAAAGTACAAGCCTTGAAAAGCTCGTCAATTTGTGCCATTCCTAACCGTGCATCTGCGTAAACTAGGTCGCACTGCTCTTTAAGCCACCCGTAGGAAACCGGCAGGTTATCCTGAAGCACCTGCCATGTTCTGTTCAGTTCAGGGAGCGGGTCTCGCCTGTGGGAAATACAATAGGGTTGAGGATCCTGCACGCTAAATACCAGTAATTCAAACCCTTCAGGCTCAGCGGCGCCACGATGGAGCCTCCCCGCCCGTTGTCCTAATGCATCAATCGGTGCAAGCTCGGTAAACATGCGGTCGCAAGAGATGTCAAGGCTCACTTCGATAACCTGTGTCGCCACCAAGATTAACGGGCGAACCTTTTCCCGGAGCAGTTCCGTGATCCTCTGTTCCTTTTCTCTCCGGTGGGCGTAGCAAAAGCGAGAATGCAGGCACCAGAGTCGCTCATTTTCATCAATGCGCTCTTTGAGAGCACGGTAAAACATTTGAGCCTTTCTGACCGTGTTGACGATGACAAACTGACAAAGACCCCGTTTGAAGCCTTCAATAACTTCTCCAACAATCTCGTTATTAGGATTCAGGTTTCCTCCATCGTCTCCTTCAACCCGAACGAACATCCCCTCATTCCGCTTCCGTAGAATGAAGGGCTTGTGAGTTAGTCCCTCGTTATCGATTACGCGTTCGTAATCCCCGATACGAGTTTCACTTACCAGAAACTCCGGGAGGGTTCCGCTCATGATAAGGTGCGGGATTTTCATCTCCCGCAATAGTTTGAAGAGTTCTCGCAATTCGGCCAGCATTCTCCGGTCGTAACAGTGCACCTCATCAAAAACAACGGCTGCAGTCTGTAAACAACCAAGGGCGAAGTCAGCTTGGCGATAGCCGTGAACGAAAGTGAAAAGCAAATGGTCGGCAGTTGTTACCGTTATGGGCTTGGCGAAGACCTCGCTCCAGAAGTTTTCACTTCGAGCAAGTTCCTGCTCGATTTCTGGATCAAGGTCATCGCCTTCATCCGTTTGCACCACTCTTAATTGCACCAATTCACGGTGTTCCAGCAGGCTACGACCGTGATAAAGCCCAACGACATTATCACCAAAAAGAGATACAAGCCTTTCTCGCATGGCATTTGAAGTAACTTGTGTAGGCATCGCGATGATAAGCCTTTCGCACTTGTCAAGCATTCGCTGACGCAAGAACCATAGTAAAGCCCCTTCAGTTTTACCGCGCCCGCAGGGTGCCAGCACGATCACTCGTTCCGCTTCGGTCCGGTCCAATTGGGTCTGGAAGGAGTAGGGCTTACTGCCACCTCCGGTTAGCTTACTCCAAACTCGCTCTCTTGCATCGCAGGGAAGATGCCAGTCAGGCAAAGCCGGCAAAAGTTCATTTACAATTTTTTCAGACAGCTTTCCTGCTTGCTCCGAAAAGTTTCGACTTGCCCAGTAATCCGCAAACTTCAAATAAGCCAGAGCGAAAGTGTAGACTGCTTTCAACTTTGCAAGTGATGCAAGGTCTGAAGACGCTTTAATTTTTCGGTTTTGATCACGAAATCGGGAAAGGGCTATGGCGCAACTTTTCAGTTCCCACTTTGACCATTCGTTGAAAGGTAATGAGCGAAGGGTCCCGAGCCCTGACAAGTCAAACTGTTGGACAGCCCAGGAAAGGATTTCCGATAGCACGCTTTCCGCTTCCGGTTCGTATTCCAGGCGCTGCGAATGTTTAATAGCTCTTTGATACAAGTCATCGTAAAGCAAGGCATGATGAGCAACAACGACAAGCATTTCGACCATCGGTAAACCCAAGTCGCCGTAAAGACTTGGGAGTCTCAGTTGCTTCCACACTTCGCAGGCGCAAGGCAAAGCGATGAGGGCATGAGGTATATCCGAAAGGCGTTTGCCTTCGCAAATCGCTTTCTGGAAGGGTTTCGTCGCCTTGCCAATGTCATGTAAAGCTGCAATACCCAAAAGTGCTTTGCGAGCCTCGGTCTCATTGAGAGAGTGGCGACTGCAAAAAAGGCTGAAACCCGGGCATTTCGTGAGTTCGTTGACCAGGTGCAACACATCTTTCGTGTGTCCGAGAAGTGTTTGATAACGCAACCTGCCGTTAATTCGCTCGCTTTTCGCCAGAAGCATTTTCCCTCGCCTCTTTAGCGCTAATAAGGTGCACCGTCTCTTCAGCAAAACGCCAGAGCGACTCGGGTTGCGGTAACAGGAAGGGGAAATTCGACGGTAATGTGAGAAGAGGCGATAGCAGCAGTTTGCGCTCGCTTTCAAAGCCAATGGGGAGTCTCAAGAGTTCCGTCCCCTGGCCGTTAGCTTCGTACGAACCCCGAACCAATCCCCATGCTTCCCGACTCTCAACCTGCTCAACTTCGCCGCACCAGACAACTTTAAGCACAACCATATCATCAGATTGACCGAGATAGAGCGGTCGCTCGGGACAACCGAGCGCTTTCACTATTTCATCAACTGCTTCGCGATCTTCGCTTGCCACAAAAAAGCGGTAATAGGGTCGCGGAAGAAAATACCTGTACATGGGTGAAGAAGGAAAAGAAGTTGGACGGCGTTCTTCACGATTCTCCCCTACCAACTTCAGGATCTTCGCCAATTCCCGCGAGGGGCGTGGTAGTTTCGTTATGGGGCGAAGGTTGAGCCACAGGATGTTCTGAAGCCAGTTAATGCCTTCAAAGTACCCCGGTCGGGGGATGCCCAGGGCGTTGGCAATCATCCCCACAATGGTTGTGAACGGCGGGACCGGATAAGTCAGAATCACGCTCGTGCTGGCAGGCTTCCGGAAGCAGGCAAAATAGGGTAATTCTGCATCGGCTATGAAGCCGTAAAGCCTTTCCGCCATAGCTTTCACCTCACGATTGAACTATGCCAAGAGCCCTACTGCCTTCATCAATCGCCTGGCGTGGTGTTATGACGGGAATTCTCAGGTCATGAAGGACTTGCCTAACTTCGTCGGCATTCTCCACTATACCGTCAACCATCCCGGCCCACAGGGCGGGTGTGTCGTTAACCCTGACCAGTTCTTCTTGAAGTTCAAGGATGATCTGGCGCAGTCTCTCAACGTTGAGGTTGGCTGTACCATCACCCCGGATCTCAAGGGCTTTCTGGAGGCGATGGGAATAGTTATGCTGTAAGGCAATGAGCACGAAATCCGGCGTAAAGTCCGTAAGTAGCCGAGCCTGCTTGGAGTAGTCGCTGAAATACTTGATGGCATTAAGGAGTAAAGAGATACGGCGACACCGCTCTTGCTCATTCACATAATCCCTGAGACGAACACTCCTTATCGGGAAGCGACGTCTTGCATCTTCGGCGCTCACTAGATCCACGAGTTCTTCTTCTCGCCCCACTCGTCGAAGATCTATACATATGCCGGCCTTGTAGATATTGACTACCAGTTCAACGTTAACTATGCTTCGTGCATCTTCTACCTCTGTCGCCTCAACTGTCGTTTCTCTGGGACGCCTTGTCAGGAAGTCCGTAACCATTGTGTAATCCAACGGAAGCAATCCCATTGCAGGTGATACCTTTACAGGGGATGTCCGAACATGACTTCTGCCTTCGCCTCGTCTTTCAGAGCGTTCCGTCCACATGAAGCCAAACAGGTCACAAAGAACGCATTCGGCAATCCGTCCGCAGGTTTCGCCCTGCTCATCGGCGATACAGGCTTCTTCAGGTTCGAGGTGACGTCGTATGGATTCCCTGAGGTAATACCGCATCGCTTGCCCGCTGACATATGGAAACTCCTCGCCACAGTAACGGAATTTTTTGATGTCCACTAGGTTGCTTCCACCTTCACCGCTGTTCAGATTTGTTAGCCCCGTTTTGCTGAGCCAAACCAGTTGAATCGCCTTAACATCGCTTCTCATCGCTTCTCACCTCCTATTGAAGCTGGCGTTTTTGGGCCATTATATTTTTGGCATAGGCAACACCGGCGAAAACGATGAGGGTGTTTTTGATGTCCGAAAACCGTTTGGCATCCGTTGTCTGGTGTACGAGTTCTGTGAGCCTTTCGAGGGCATCCAGGGAAATGTATTGCATTTCCTCGGCGTCCAGACCTATGAGCCGATGGATACCCTCTTTTAGGACCTCAAGCAAATCGGAGCCGGAACGAACGCGCTCCAGAGCGTAAAGCAACACCGGCTGCTTTCGGCTGGCAGCAATCTGAGCCAGCGCCCTTCCCGCTTTCTTAAGAACTTCTAAGGTTTCGGTATCCATATTTGTCCACCTCCATAGTTGGACTAAATCTTCAACTTCGTCACCAATTACGAAAGGAAAACGAAGTTGTCTCCTGGGTTTCGTGGCGAAGGTTCTGGCAAACAAGTCAAAGTCATCGGTCAAAACCGCTTCTGAAAGAGACTCTCGCACGGCAGGGGTTTCTCTTTCCAGATATCTGCCTTTTTCATCGCTGAGCCAAATTTCAGTAATCATGTAAGCGTATGGCAACTTCCCTTTTCCCACCAATGCGGCTAGAAGTCTCAGCGTGGGTTCATCCAAGACCAAGTCGTGTGCCGTAATGTTTTTCATCCTTCCCTGAGGGATACTGACAAAAAGCCACCCGTCGGCAATTCGTTTTCGCGCTTCGGTAAATAAATCCGTTATTTCAACCTCTTCGGCAATTTCGTTAAGAGTTCGTTCAAGAAAAGCCAAAAGTAACGAATAGCGACCTTCCCTGACATTTCGTTCCTCTTCTTGCTCCTTTCCGTTTGACCTGCTTTTGAACTTCACGTTAGTTTTCCGTTCCCCGTATTTAGGACGGTAAGACTTAACTCGTCGCAGTCTGGTCAGACTGCCAGCCGTTGGAGCTGGAATCATGACAATCGCCGTTCCGTTGGTCCCGCCAATGTCGCAAAGGTAAAGTAGGGCATCGTCCATCCATGTTAATGCTCCTAAAAAGTAACAGTAAGGACAAACAATTAAGTATTCGGTAAAACCACTTAGACCACTGCCTTGCCATCGAGTTCGGACACCCGAAAATGATTTGATCTTGGTAACAAAGGGGTAAACCGAGAGAGTGAGTTTTTGTTCATGAGCGGCAATGGGTTCACCACAGAGAGGACAGCCCTTTAATTCACCCCGAGTTTGGACTTGAGAAGCAAACAACTGCTCAAGAAAATTACGGCGGCGGTCATCCTGAAAGATCGGTGGACGTTGTCTTTGGGGCTGTTGATTAAAGCCGACAAAAGGCTTTAAACTTTGACGCACTCCTACCGTATAATAAATTGCAGATTGACTTTTTTGCTTAATCTCGTCATCCAACAACTCGATAAAGCGGGATACATCTTTAATGGTTAACTTCAACCCATCCGGTTCCCATTGGACCTGAAGGATTCGTGGGTGCTGAGAGGCGATGTGCTCAACTATTTGACCGAATAATTCCAGCCCGTTGTCAAGCCACGGGTCATTACGCGTTCGCCATAGCATCTCGGCTTCCTTCTCGTGACCATGCTTTAATCACTTCTTTGAAACTCTTCTAAAGGTCCCTTCTTCCCCTGCGATAAAATCGTGTTTTCCGGGGTTAAGTAAAGCACCTGTAACAATATTAATTGAGTTGCTGCCGCTTATTTCAACATACGGTTATAGTTCTACTTTTTTCAAAAAAATCTTTTCCCCTTTTCCGTTAAATGAGCAAACGGAGCTTCAGGTCTTAGGTCTACCATAAGGGACAAGCGGTATTTAGACATGTCTATCTTTAGGCCGACTTCATCATTCTGAGGTCTTCAGCCATGTCCATAAAGGGCTGTTTTCTTACCCTGTGAGGAAGAACGAGTTCTGCGGCTTCTTCTATGTCGCCCGCTATCACTTCTGTTCTACCCTCAAAGGCCGCAATGGTTTTTGCGGTTTTCAGCATTATTATGTCGGCCCGGTGACCGTCCACCCCGAAGTCCAGGCAACAGGTTGCTATGTCGAAAAGAAGATCTCTTGGAACGACCACTTCGGGATAAAGCCTCCTTGCCCTTTCAATCCGATCCACCAGCATTTTGGACTCATTTTCCCAGAGTCTGCAAAAATTTTCCGGATCTTCGTCAAAGGCAATGCGTCGTTCCATTACCGTAACCCGACTTTCCGGGTCTTTAAGCCCTTCGACATGCACACACAGGCCGAAGCGATCCAGAAGTTGCGGCCTCAATTCGCCTTCTTCGGGGTTCATCGTGCCGACAAGGGTGAATCTTGCCGGGTGAGAAAAGCTCACTCCTTCTCGCTCAATGGTATTGACGCCCATCGCTGCCGAATCGAGCAAAACGTCCACCACATGGTCGTCCAGGAGATTGACCTCATCAACGTAAAGAATTCCTCGATGAGCTGCTGCCAGCAGGCCCGGCTCTATACGCTTTTCGCCTTTTTTGAGCGCATGTTCAAGATCAAGAGTCCCCACAACCCGGTCTTCCGTAGCCCCAACCGGCAATTCCACCACACGTATTTCACGCCATACCTTTTCCGGCTTTTTCCCGCCCATAACTTCACGGCTGCACTCGCTTCTGGGACATTCGCCACATAGACCTTCCGGATCGGCATCGGCCAGATTAAAGGGACAATCCCTGATCACCTCAATCTTCGGAAGTATGTGGGCAAGGGCTCTCACTGCCGTTGACTTCCCCGTGCCCTTTTCTCCCCGTATCAGGACACCCGAAAGGGTTGGATTGATGATGTTGAAAATAAGGGCTCGCTTCATTTTCTCCTGCCCAACGATTGCCACGAAGGGATAGATCCTGTCGCAACTCACCGAGATACCTCCTTTATAACCTCCAGAAGTTTCTCTGCCTTAAGGTCCTCTATGCGAAAATAAGAGGCATTCATTACATCGGCCAGTCTTCTTGCAAGCCCGAACCGAAAAACCCCTGATTTTTCCGTGTCAACCACGACGGGAAGAACCCGGTCGTCGGCGGCAAACTTCCGTGCGACGAAAAGCGCTTCTTCCAGTGGCTTCTTCCCTTCGCCCACCGAAACATTAGCCCTTCCGTCGGTAACAACTATCACTATGGGTCTTGCCGAGGGATCCTTCAAAAACACGCTCCTCAACACTTCATGGGCTTTAATAAGCCCTGCAGAAAGAGGCGTCCGCCCTCCTACGGGAAGTTCCCTAAGCTGTTTTGCCGCAAGCTCGACGGAAGAAGTAGGCGGGAGCTTTACTTCGGCTTCCTTTTGCCTGAAACAGACCATGGCCACTCGATCCCGCTTCTGGTAAGCGTCAAGGAGCAGAGACATTATGGCACCCTTCGTAGCGGCCATTCTCCCCTGAGCCCCCATTGAACCGCTTGCATCGACGACAAAGAGAAGAAAATTGCCCATGCGCTTCTCACGAATTTTGTGTCTGATGTCCTGAAGCGTCAGATGAACGGCCAGCTCTCCGATTGATTGTCCCCGACGGTGAATCTGATAAGGTGCTGCCGCCCTGAGTGTGGCATCCAGAGCCACATCCATACCGTCGGACATCAGACGACTACTTCTGACATAACGACCTCGCCTCTGAGCCGTTCTGGTTCGGCTTCTTCTCCCCGATCCCCTTCGTACCAGTCTGTCCTTAGGGGCGGAGATCTTTCTGACGCGAAAGGTTTCCCCGATTTCGAATACCCGTTCCATTATCCGCTCGTGGTTGACTTTTTCGTTTTCGGCCCCGTGATCCTCCGGGCTCTCGTCCTGTTCCTGTTTCCCATCGGCCGATTCAGCCTTCCCCGGGGACCTACCGGACTTTGCGTCGTCGAATTCACCTACAGCTTCTTTCGGTTCTCGCTGATGGCGGGTCTCGGCCTTCTGATCAGGCCGTTCATGCTCCTGATTTTCCCGGGGAGCGGGCGCCGGAGGAGCGGGTGCCGATTCTCTTCTTCGGTGTATAAGGACCATCTGTGCAACTTCGCCGACGTCTTCGATCGTTACATTAAGGCGTCCCTTAAAGGCCGCCAGAGCCCTTGCCGCCTGCTCAAGCACTATGTCGGCACGGTGACCCGCCACGTTGTTTTCCAGGCACAGGTCGGATATGAATTTCCTAATGGGATCGGGGGTTTTGACCTTCGATAGTAACTCCCTGGCCGCAAGAATCTTCCGGGCAAGGGACCTGTTATCCTCTTCGAAGCGCCTGTTGAAGCTTTCGGGATCATTGTCGAATTCTTCGCGAAGGGTCATCAATTCCACACGTCTGTTGAGGTCTTTTTCCCCGGAGACATCCACGCACACACCGAATCTATCGAGGAGCTGAGGCCTGATGCTTCCCTCTTCCGGATTCATCGTCCCTACAAGTATAAACCTTGCGGGATGGACAAAGGAGATACCCTCCCGCTCCACCCGGTTTAGCCCTGATGCTGCCGCATCTAGAATAAGGTCGGCGATGTAGTCATCGAGAAGATTAATTTCATCCACATAAAGAATGCCCCGGTGCGCTCTGGCAAGCACTCCCGGATAAAATCTGCGTTCTCCCGTTTTAATTGCCCTTTCAAAGTCGATACTCCCCACCACCCTGTCCTCCGTGGCGTTCAGAGGAAGGGTCACGACGGGAATGGGCTTTAAAACGACGGGCACAGGGGGCTTGAGTTGCCTACAGCCGCTGCACCATTCAGAAGGATTATCGGGGTCGCACGAAAAAGGACAGCCCTCTAAAACCCGAATTTTCGGAAGAATCGCCGCGAGTGATCTTACGGCCGTGGATTTTGCCGTGCCTTTTTCACCTCTTATGAGAAGGCCTCCTACGGCAGGGTTTATTGCGCAGAGGATAAGGGCCTTTTTAAGCTTTTCCTGACCTACTATGGCCGAAAAAGGGTAAAGCTTCTGAAAGACCTTCACCTGTATTCTCCGCCTTCTCACGAAAGGGTCATAAATGCCAAAAGCACGGCAACCCTTACCGCCATAACCAGAACCATGCTGGTAACCGCTCTAAGGGTCCCAAGCCTAATTCCAAAGATGGATATCCACTGGGGTAAGTAGAACCGCAGGTACAGAACCGGCAGCATGAAAATGCTTCCGAAAAGTAGAGCCGTGATAATCTGGCTGTCCGTAACGAGATGCTGTCTCCCAAGGGACCCCATCATGGAAATGCCAACGATGGGCGAGGCTATGTAGGCGGCAACGGCCGGAAGGGTTGCGCCGGGGAGGTGGAGTCTTTCGGCAAGAGGCATAATGGAGTGCTCGATCCTTAACATTAGACCTGCTTCGACGAGAAAGAATACGACGACGGTTACCGCGAAAAAGGTGCCTCCAATCCGGGCAAAGCGCCTTAAGAAGCGAAACAGGGCCTTTTTGAAGGATTTTTGGGGTTCACGGTAAATCATCCTGACTTCTTCGAAGCCATCCAAATCGACCTTCCGATCTTTCAGGAGGATACGGCCAACAACAAGGACGAAAAGAAGTAGAGCAATGCTTCCCAGCCAGAGCGTTGCCACGTAGATGCAACCGGCATAGAGTCCGAGAGCGGGAAGAATAACAGGGAGGTGATAGGTGAAGGTTACCTTTATCGGCGCTACCGCTCCCGTGAGAAGAGATGCAAAAAAGGTTTCTCGGTCGGTGAGAACCCTGTTTTCTCTCATGTTTTGAAGCATGGCATTTGCCGCAAGAAAGGAGACCGTTGCCGTTACTACTGCAATCCCGCACACCTCAGGGAGGCGGGCAAAACGACTGAGCGGACGCCCGATAGGGCTTATCCTCTGAATAATTCCCGTTTCCTCAAGGATTTCTGCAACGGCAAGTCCCGACCCGATTATCAGCAAAACAGGGATGGTAAAGTTCAAGGCTTTCCTGAAAACAACCACCGGTTCCATTGAAAGCTCACCGCAAAGTACGCCATCGCACGAAATGCAGTCAGTTTCCTGACTTCGGCCTTTGAATCGCAGCACCGACATGCCGACCATTACTGCGCTCCGAGAACTTCCTGCATCTTTTTCTTCCAGAATTCAACCTCCTCTTTCGTCACCACATCAACGGATCCCCCCTGGAATTCACCGCTGACTTCGCCCATTCTATCTTCAAGCCAGCCTTCAATTTCGAGATAGATTTCCTTCAATACTTCCTTAACATCCTCTGCCGGTTTCCAGAGCCCGCGCTCCCAGGCCTCAATAAGCCGTCGGCCTATTTCTTCAAGAGCCCAGGGGTTATGTTCTTCGAAGAACTTTTTGTTTTCCTCGTTCACCAGAAAGGTTCGTGCAATTTCGTCGAATATCCAGTCGTCCACCTCCTGCGTGGTGGCTTCCCAGCCGTAAACACGGCCAATTCTCTTCGAAATATCCCCCGCTCCCTTATATCCGTGGCGCTTCATGCCTTCGATCCAGCGGGGATTCAGGAGCCTGGTCCTCACGACACGGCGGATCTCGTCGGCGAGATCTCGAACCTCCACGTGCTCGCCTTCTCTCGTATCCCCGTAGTAGGTCTTCACATCCTTTCCGGAAAGATGTCGTGCCGCGGCGGTCATGCCACCGTGAGTACCGAAGTAACAACAACAGCCGAAAAGGTCGTATTCATCGCTTACCACTTTATTGTACGTGACATCTACGCTCTTAAGAATGCTCCCGAACTCCCTGTGCTTTTCCCTGCCCCAGATGCCTTTGCCGTAAGCATAGCCGTTCCAGTAGAGGAACACTTCGGCGAGGTCTTTTTCATCCTTCCATGCCGAAGCATACACGGCCAGTTGGGTTCCGGCCTGATAAGTGCCCGGCTTAGAACAGAAGATCCGAAGGGTTGCGTCTCTGAAATTGCCGCCGTCCTGCGCCATCCGTTCAAGAGTGTGCTTTCTCACAAAGTTCATTTCGGAAGGCTCATCAAGCGCCGCCACGGCCTGGACGGCTTCATCAACGAGTTCAATCACATTGGGGAAGTTGTCCCGGGTGATGCCCGAAACTCTCACCGTTACGTCAATCCTCGGGCGGTTTAACGCATCCAGCGGGATGATTTCAAAACCTTTGACCCTTCCGTTGGAAAGCCACAGAGGTTTAACTCCCAGAAGATACATTATCTGAGCCATACCTTCGCCGTCTGCCCACATAATGTCGTTACACATCCAAAAGATGGCAACGTTTTCGGGATACCTGCCCTCATCCTTCAGATGCTTTTCTATAAGGGCATCGGCAAGTTTTTTGCCGACTTCCCAGGCCGGCCTGGTGGGAACCCGATGGGGATCGAGGGAATAGAAATTTCTTCCCGTAGGCAGGATATCGTCGCGACCTCTCGTAATGAGCCCCGAAGGCCCTGAAGGAATATACCTGCCGGACATGCCCCGAAGAAGGGATTCTATTTCTTTGCTTTCTTCAATGCGCCTGTTTATGTCGAGAATCCTTTCCTTTATCTTTGCAAATTGCGGTTCATGCCAGGGAATAACAAGGGATTTCATGATTTCCGTCCTCCTTCACCCAAGGCCACACCTGCTTCCCGGAGCACCTCCCTGATGATGCTCCTGGACACGACATCGATCTCTTCAATAATTGCGCCGTAGGACTTCCCGGTTTTTGGGTCGACCCGTGATACGTTTTCAAGGAGCTCCGAAAGGTCGTAGCCCATGAGCTTTGCCACTTCCCGCCTGAGAGAAGCATCTTCTCCGGCGTCATAACGAAGTATCGAATAGATGAAGTCCACCCGCCGGTCTCCTTCGGGGATTGACCCGAATACATGCATTCCGTCCTGCATCTGGCTATTCCTTATAAGGGAAAGCTTTCCGTGGACCTCCTTTACGATCTCGTCAAAGGGGATTGAGTGGAGTTCTTCATGGCCAATTTCCGATAGGGATCTTCGCCTGCCTCCGATTCTTACTTTGACCTCGGCATCCAGCTTCGACTTTCTTAACTCCCGGAGTATGACATGTTCCAAAGCATGGGCACGACCCGGGTCTTTAATTCTCGTCTCCCCGTACTCCGTGAGGAGTCTGTCCAGTTCCGCAAGCTCTTCGTAAAGACCGCTTCCCGTCATAACAGTCTGCATGTGATCCACTAGAACGGCACAGGACCGGCGTTTGGCTATAGTTCCTTCCGGGGGGTTGTCGGCGTTGTAGATGTAAAGATGGGGTAGCGTGTCTATGCAGACGTCGGGCAAACACGCCGAAGAAAGCCCCACGCCTTTTCCGGGAAGAAACTCCAGGTTTCCGTGAGTCCCAACGTGAACCACGGCATGAGCCCCGAATTCTCTGGAAAGCCATTTGTAGGTGGCAACGTATTGGTGGGGTGGCGGGACGTCGGGATCGTGCAGAATTTTGCAGACCTGACCGTCACAACGAGCACCGGCACAGCCGCGCTTTGGCTGAACCATCACGAGGACGTTTCCGTAGCTTACTCCCGTTATGACGATTTTCCCGTCGTAGACCATTGCCGGGGGTATGCCGTCTTTTAATTCACCCGGAGGATTACCCCAGGCTTCAATCATCCTGAGCCTCGTTTTTTCGGGAAGTTCGTTAAACCACTCCTCGTATCTTTCCTTTTCAAGAAGCCTGAGCGCTCCACCCTTGCTCACGATCTCTTCAACAGTCGTCCACCGAAATTCGGAGATCGCTTTCTTTTCCATGATTTCGTCGATAAGGGCTTTGCCGCTTTCGGGTGGATCTACGGAATACCCCGCTTCCTTCATGCGCTTCATGATCTCCACGACGCTCTGGAGTGTATCCAGATGAGCGCCGGCTCCCACGGTAGCTTCCACAGAGGCGCAGGGATTGTTGTGCAATACGAAGGCGATCCTGCGCTCGGCAGGCGGAACCTTTCTGAGCTTTATCCACCGCTCAATTCTCTGTACCAGCTTATCGACCCGATCTTCTATGGGCACCCGCTCTCTTGAGTCCTCTTCCCCTTCCCTTTGAGCCGCAATGATGATCGGCTCGATGACGCCTTCAAACTCTGGGAGGGCAATTGCCCAGCCTATATCCAGATTCAGTTCTTCCCGTTCCCACTCTTCCACCGTCCTGTAATAGGAGCTTACCGGGCAGAAGCACGGGACGTTGAGCTTTTTCAGTACCGCGATCCCCTCCGAGGCCACATCCCTATCGGACAGCCCCTCGCGGTCTCTACCAGAACCGAGGAAAAAAGAGATAAGCTTAATCATGGCATCAATGCGGGGAGTTCCTCCGTCGTCCAGAAACCAATCCAGAACAACTTCACCACTTCCCCTTGTGCCGAGTGCCTCATCCTTTACGGAGTAAGCGAAGGCGGGAATGACCTTAAAGCCCGACTTTTCCAGGCGATGGATCAGAGTATTTTCCACGTCCAGGTTTCCGTTTATCCAGTAGTGGCGGGCAAAAAGGATACCAACCGTGCCTTTTGAAACCTTATCGTTCCAGTAAGCTTCATACCAGCGGAGAAAGTCTTCCACACCGGAAAAAACCTTTTCTGCGGCGGGATGGTACAAACCTTCCCAGGGAATTTCTTTTGGAGAAGCATAATCTACATCCAGGCCGAGTTCTTCTGCGGCAAGGAACCTGAGCATGTTCGTCACGTTTTCCTCGCCGTTTATCACCAGGTACGAGTAAGCCCGGCTTACCACTTCCGGCCGAACATTTGAAAGAGTCCAGTAGGCAGGATCATGGCTCAGGCATATAACCTTCGCCCTGGTTTTGCGCTCCCTTACGAATTTTTCAATTCTATCCCAGATGGATTCCACGGAACGGTATAAGAAAAGCATATCCGCCTCAGCGAGTCTTTCAAGAACACGATCAAACCTTTCGGGATCATTGTCCAGGGCCCTTGCCGAGTGCACCTCTATGTCCATCAGATGGCCCACATTTTTTGATGCTCTGTACAACATGTTGTAATAAGACTGCCAGACTATGACGATAACCTTTTTCACTGTAAGCCTCCGCAAAGTTTTTGCCGGAGTTAAACCATCCCTTCCAGGGGGGTTGTCTCTCAAACAGAGCTCTGTAGCTCCGGTAGCCCTGATCATCCCAGAGCTTCTTTACCGTATCGAAAAGAATACTTGTGATATACGGGACAGATGATACTCTGTCCGTTGACGAAAGCCTTCTTTACTTCCACGCCGTAAATCCTTCTAATCAAATCTTCCGTAATTATTTCTTCCGGAGAGCCCTCGGCAACTTTGCTTCCAGAGTTGATAACGAGGATCTTGTCTGAAAAGAGGCTTGCCAGATTCGGGTCGTGAAGTGTTACGACAACCGTAAGATCCTTCTCGAGAGCTATTTGCCTGATCTTTTTGAGCACGTTTATCTGGTTTCTGAAATCAAGGTGACTGGTCGGTTCATCGAGAAGCATTACGGGAGAACTCTGGGCCAGGGCTCTCGCAATAAGGGCAAGCTGGCGTTCCCCTCCGCTTATCTTCGTGTACGGTGTATTCTTCAGATGCTCAATACCGACCAACCCTATTGCCTCTTCCGCCCTTTCGTAGTCTTCCTTATCGGGTGATGAGAAAATGCCAACGTAGCCTGCTCTGCCCATCAGAACAACGTCCAGGACGGAATACGGAAAGGGCGGCTCATGGTCCTGAGGGACAATTGCAAAGAACCTTGCCCTTTCCCTGAAGGAGAGTTCGTTAACCGGAACACCCTCTACAGTGACCTGGCCTTTTTGATAGCTCCAGAGTCCGGAGATGCACTTAAAAAGGGTGGTTTTCCCCGATCCGTTCGGGCCGAGAATTGCGGTAATAGCCCCTTTGTGGGCCTCAAAACTTATTCCCTTTAAAACCTCTCTAAGGCTTCCTTTATGACGGAAGTGCAGGTCTTTTACGGACAACATTATCTGCCCCAGGCCTCCCTGCCCCCGCGCTTCATGAGGTACATAAAGAACGGTGCACCTGTGATTGCCGTAATGATACCGACGGGAATGTCAAAGCTCGTTAGTGTTCTTGAAAGAGTGTCTGCGGCGATCATAAACGCTGCGCCGGCGGAAAAAGAAAGCGGGACGAGGGTTCTGTGATCAGGTCCCGTAAGCATCCTGACAAGATGAGGTACCATGAGACCAACCCACCCTATGATGCCGCACAAAGACGTCGCTATAGCCACAGCAAAGGTCGAAAACCCGATGAATAAGAGCCTTTCTATTTTTATGTTTACCCCAAGAGCCTTTGCCTCTTCTTCTCCCATGCTCATCACATTAAGCCTCCAACGCATGAAAAAAATCGGCAAAACCCCAAAGGCCACCCCGAACATGGCCGTCTTAACGGCCTTCCAGTCCGAGAGACTAAAGCTCCCCATGAGCCAGTAAACAATGCTCTGAAGCTTGTGGGGATCGACCAGAAACTTAACGATTGAAACCATGGCCGTAAAAAAAGCCGAAACGATAACTCCCGAAAGTATGAGAGATAGCCTTGACATTTCACCCTGAGTCATTGCCACGAAGCAGGCAATAACCACTGCAAGGACCGCAAATAAAAAGGCCATTACCTGCACGGGAATGACGCCGAGAAACCCGATTGTCAGGGCACATCCGAAAGCAGCTCCTGCCGATATACCCAGGATAAAGGGATCAACCAGAGGATTTCTGAATATCCCCTGAAGAGCAACCCCCGACACAGAAAGGGCTCCTCCGACAAGACCTGCGAGTACTATCCTGGGAAGCCTTACATCAATAACAATCGTTTTCTCGGGTACATCTCCAACGTTAAAAATGTGGACGGTTTCGTTAAGTATGATTTTGATCACCGTTGACGGCGTTATTCCATAAGTACCCATAAATAATGCCGCCCAGCCGATAAAAAAGGGCGAAAGAATAATCGTTAAAGTCTTAAGGTTCTTCATATTTCTTTACTTCGTAATAGGACAATCCAAAAACCTTCTTGTAAAATTCGTCCACTCTTTTTTCAAAATCAACATCAGCAAAGCATTCAGGATAAACCCTCATTGCCATATAGAGTGCGATCGGTGCTAGCCTCGGCGACCAGGTTGACCACCGTGGAAGCTTGTGAACCTGACGGTCCCTTACGGCCTTTATGAACCTCCACTGAGAATTCCCGTAGAGCCAGGATTCATCATATCCTGCGCTACCCCAGATGAATATTACATCAGGATTCCATTCGATTATCCTTTCCACCGAGACATCAATGTTCTTTTGCATGATCTTCCCGGCGGCATTAATTGCCCCTACGGTCCTTATCACATCATTTATGACGCCAAGTCCTCCCGACACTCTTGTCGGAGCCCCTGCCAGATGAATGACTACTTTCCTTTTTTCGTAAGGTATTCTGCTCGTCCTTTCCGAGATAAGCTTAAACAATTTGTTCATTTCCCGAATTACTTCTTCTGTTCGGCCTTCCCTGCCAAAAATCTTTCCGTGCATTCTCATGTCTCTGTAAAGCTCTTCAAGGCTTTCTGGATATATCCCTATTACATTTATTCCACGTTGCTCAAGGAAGCCTATTACGTCCGGATTGTAGGTCCACGTTATCACAACATCCGGATCAAGCTTCATTACGGCCTCAATGTTTACGTTGGTTCCTACACCCACGACGGGTCTTTCAAGGGAGGGGTTTTCTGCAATCAGAGCCCTGTAAAGCCCACAATTTTCCTGCGCCCAGCGAGAAACCCCCACGACCTGATTCCAGAGATTAAGAGCAGGAATAAGTTCGTAGGATATGACGATAACTGCTCTTTTAACGGGAACTTCCAGTTCAACCCTACGCCCGAGCTTATCGATTACGGTTACGGTAGAGGCCTGGACTCCCCCTACCGTACAAACCATAAGCAACATTACTAGAATTTTAACCTTAACTCTGCATACCATGATCTTCCGGGAGCTTTATAGTACTGATAGTAATCTCTGTCTAAAATGTTATCGACCGAAAAGCTAACATCCACAAAGTCTGTAATTTGATAAGATATTCTTGCATCCACAGTAAAATAAGGATCATAAGATCCGTAAACATCATTTGTTTTGTCTGAATTATCATCGTAAATGTACCATTTGCCAACATATCTTCCTACAACATACGCTTTAAACTTTGATTTTTCAAACTCGGCACCGATGTTTGCTTTCCACAAAGGAGTATAGGTTAATCGGCATCCCTCAGTACTCGGTTTTGCCTCGTTTTCTTTGATCTCTGAATCTGTGTAAGTAAGGTTTCCAAAGAGTCTCAACCATTTGTCAAACCTCTGTTCAATCTCGAACTCAATACCCCTGGACTCGGCTTTTCCGACATTGACAAGTTCCTGCAGGTTATCCGATACAGTTTTACGATAGATTAAGTCCTCCATGTAGTTTTCGAAGTAAGTCAAAGATGCCTTTGCGCCTTCCCATAGTTTCTGTTCAATCCCAATGTCCCATGAAACAACCGTTTCCGGCTCCAGATAAGGGTTTCCCGCGTAGGTGGTTCCCCGTGAAGAAGTCCAGGTTCTATAGAGCTCGTAAACCGTCGGTGGGCGAAAGGCCTTTCCGATTGAGCCTCGAAGAGTAGTCGTGTCGAAGGGTTTGTAAACAAGAGCGAACTTTGGGCTGAAGGAAGAAGCCGTACTGGAGGAATAATCCTTTGGATAACCCGCTTTGCCAACATCGTTTACATATCCATCATAGGTCTTCCACCAGTCCTGCCTGAATCCGATATAGGCCGTCAGGTTATCAAGGAGCATGATTTCATCCTGAACAAAAAACGAGTAGGTTCTCGCTTTTCCTTCTGATTCATACTTTAAGGTCGTTTTTGAGTCTTCGTCCTTCCAGTTCGTCAGATACTTTTCTTTTGTATGAGCATGTTCATATCTGAAAGATCCTCCAAAGGTGATGATCTGGTTGTTCAACAGGGCAACGTTAATGTCGGATAAAGGCAGGGTGAACTGCAAGTCACCCATGTAAGCCTCTCCGGGGGTATTTGACACATAACAGGACGTGTCACCGCAACTGCCGTCTAATCTGGCACCTGAGACTGTCTGGACATACCAGTCTTTTTCGGTATCAATATATGACAGATTTAACTTCATCTTCAGGTCTTTAAAAAGAGTGGTCTCAAAGGTGGAAGCGTAACTATTCTGTGTTCTTCCACCTCCACCAGGTATAAAGGTATGTTCCCCAACCCTGCCGTAGGACCACACGGGATTACCTTCGGCATCCGTGAGGTAGGTATGCGGATTGTCGTAGTCGTACTCATATCGATTTCTCATAAATGAAAACCTTATCTTTGTATCCTTCGTAAATTCGTACTGTGCTTTTAAAGTTATTCCATCGTCCCACCACGTATTGTCTCCTTTATCACCAACGAGGTAGGCGGTTTGACCGGTTCTGGTTGAAGTTACTTCATATCCGGTAATTCCTTCAGGGGGTCGGCTTGACTGAACGTTAAAGTCGGTAGGATAACCGTTCGTGTCCTGTCGGCCGTAGCTGAGGAAAATACTGAATTTTTCCCACAGCTTATCTCCATAGGATAAGTAAACTCTTTTAAAGTCATCCATTGCTTCTCCGCGGTCGAAGCCTGAGCCGTATCCCGTCTTAAGGGTGAATTCCCGTTTCTCCGGCATTTTTGTAATAAAGTTGACAACGCCTCCCATGGCATAGCCACCGTAAAGAGAAGAAAAAGGCCCTTTTACGACCTCGACCCTCTCAAGGTCTTCAGGGAAGTACCCCCCGAACTTGACGTTTCCCGTATAGGGGTTATTCAAAACCATGCCGTCCATGAGTATGAGAGTTCTTTTTTGCTCTGGGATTCCCCTTAATGTGATAAAGGAAAGGGTGTCCATTAGGCCCTTACCCCGTCGTACCATAACCCCTGAGATGTCATTTAAAACTTGATCCAACGTTTTCGAGCCCTTTAGCTCAATTCTGTCCTTCGTAACAACGCTTACGGAAGCAGGTGCAGATTCCACTTCCTTTTCCGTCCTGGTCGCGGTTACCACGATTTCTTCGAGCCTAAACTCTTTTTCTTCTCCAAAAACCGGAACCACGAAGGTTAAAGTCAGGAAAGTACAAAGAATGCTTCGTAAAAGCATGCCCATACCTCCTGAGAAATGATGAACGATTCCGGGAGTTGAAGCCTTCGTAAGGCGGCCCTTAAACACAAAAAGGCCGCGGCAGGGATTCGTCCCTACCACGGCCTTCTTGGCCATCTTACGGTTTCCAGCAGGTTTATGCCATCACTCTGCCTTGCTGTCAAGCACTGAAAGTTAGCAGGTTAATTTTCGTTTTAAGATCTTTCACTATCTGCTAATCTGGATTTTGAGCGTTTTCTGACAGGTTAGCGTCAGGCGTTAACATCCCTTATGGGAAAGGAGTGAACCCGTGGAACAGGCCAGAGAGTTTTTAAAAAGGGATGATTGTCTTCTTCTGCTTGTGGATGTTCAAAAAACGCTTTTGGATCCCTGCGTAAGGCAGGAGCAAGTAGTAAAAAACTGTCATGCTCTAATTGAAATCTGTCAGATACTCGACATACCAATCGTTTTCACAACCCATAATGCCGAGAAGCTCGGTCCTTTTCTGCCGGAACTTGTAGAGAGAGTCGCCAATCCGACGATTTTAAACAAGCTGGAATTCAGCTGTTTCGAAAACGATTCCATCCGCAGTGCTGTTGAGCAACTAGGGCGCAGGACCCTTCTTTTGGCGGGCATGGAAAGCCACATATGTGTTTTTCACACAGGTGCTCACGCCCTAAGGCTCGGCTACAGGGTTGATCTTGCAACAGATGCCGTCACGTCCAGAAGTGAGGAAAACCGTCTTATCGGCATAAAACGCCTTCAGCAGGCCGGCGCTATTATGAGTTCAACGGAGATGATAATTTTCGAGCTTCTGAACAGGGCAGGAACCGAAGAATTTCGAAAGGCCCTGCCCCTCCTGAAGAAACTTTAATTGATGTGCCTCTTCTCCCCAACGGTCTTACCCACCTTGAGGGAGAAGAGGCCCTTTGAGGTTAGTAGAGACCTTTTATATTTCTGTGGAGTTCTCGAGTTTTCTCCATCCTGACACGATCCCTGTCACGGGCAATTTCATCAAGTTCATTCTGCAACGGGATCAGATCGGGGTGATCGTGGGGAAGACCTTTTGCGTGAGCATCGATCATGGTTCTGTAAATGGAAATCATCCTCGCAATCAACTCCACAGGGTACTCTCTTCCCTGAACTTTCAGGGTGGCAAGCCCAAGATCCATATAATCCCAGAGTTCCTTTCCGTTAATTGCAAAGGCAACGTTCGGATGTTTTCTTATCCTTTCGTTGATCGATTCTATCTCCTGATCAGATCGTCCTCGCTGCCTTAAAACCTTTCTCCTCTGTTCATCGGTCAGCAGACAGAGGCGGAAACAACTCCCACTCCTATCCGGCCATCCTTCGTATTCGACTATTTCATTCCCCTCTTCGTCGTAGTAAATTTTTTTTATGTAAGAGTCTGCTATCAGTTCATGAAAAGCACAGTTACCGACCCCACCAACACAGCGGTTGCCGTGGATGAGCACTTCCGTTTTAACTCCCACCTGATCCGCCGTTTCCTTAAATTTTTTCAGTTTTTCCACGGTATTGATTTCCGTACTGGCCACGATCTGGGTGGCTCCGTAGCTTTTGTACTCCTCCATCTGAGATCTCGTCTGAATGTTACACCCCACGCTTGCATGGATAACCAGACCCGGAAAGTTCTGTTTCACCATCTTCATGACGGCCGGTGTTTTCACAATTACACCTTCTGCACCCCACGAAGCATACCTGGCAAGCTTGCGCATAAGGACCATGAACTTTTCTTCCGGAATTTCGGCGTTAATGGCAACTCTTATCTTCTTGTTTCCCATCATCCGGGCGGTTTCTATGGCTTCCCTTATCTGAGAATCTTCCATTTCCCACGCACACTTTCTTCGACTAAAGCCTTTGGAGCCAACATATACCGCATCGGCACCGCTCCGGAGGACTGCTTCGACCATTTCCAGATTGCCACCCGGTGCCAAGAGTTCGTTCATCTTTGTTACCTCCTTTCCCAACCTTCTTTGAAAGGATTTTCTCTGGAACAGGCTTCGGACTTATCAAAACCGGAAAATGTTATTTTGAACTGAGAGCCAAGCGTATTGTGCGCCAGGGAAACAACTTTCCCGGACAGTCCGTTTGTGCTCCCGGAACATCACCGTGTCCCATAACATGAGAGGGAGGAATATGGTAATAATCCATAAGAACATTGAGGAGAAGCAATAGTGACCGAATCTGAGCCTCTGTGGGAGGTTTGTCATTAAAATCGCCTATCAAAGCAATACCTATTCCTACATGATTCATACCTCCTGCTTTACAATGAGCTCCATCCTGCTGTTTTATCCATCGAGGCGAAACCTCAATTTGCCCGTCGCCTTTGCCAAGCGTCCCGTTGTCAATTAAAAAATGGTAGCCCAGTCCGTAAATAAAACCCCTTTCTCTATGGCATTTGTGAATTACCGTCGCTTTACCTATATCCGTTGCCGTATGGTGTAATATAATATAACGCCATTTATTCGTGGGATAAAGGGGTATTACGTTCTTAAAGTAACGAGCATTCGGGATAACCAGTTTCTGACCAACGTATATAGTGTTATCCCGAAGGCCGTTTGCCTTCCTGATGGATTCAACGCTAACTCCGTACATTTTGGACAGCCGCCATAGAGTTTCAAGAGGGGCGACTTCGTGCACTATCGTCTTTGGGGCAGACCGTACCCACAGAGTTCTTTCAACTACCTCCGTATCCCGCTGTGGTTGATAAATTTCCTGTCGGTAATGAGTGGTGTAAGTCCCGGGTTGCTGCGGTACGCCTGAAGCACAACCCCACATAAAAAGCAGCAAAACCGAAACAGCCCCTGTCCTTAAACCACTCACCTTTCAATCACCCATCTGCACCACTCGGCGCGCAAACAATCATCAAAGTAATCAATCGTCTTTTTAAGACCCTCTCTCAAGGGAACGCGAGGTTCCCAGCCCAAAACTTTTTTTGCCAGAGATATGTCGGGGCACCTGCGCCTGGGATCGTCGTGGGGTAGAGGTTTGAATACTATCTCGGACTTAGAACCCGTAAGTTCCCTGATCGTTTCAGCCAGCTCAAGAATGGTGACCTCGTGAGGGTTTCCCAGGTTGACGGGACCCGTGAATTCGTCATCCGTATTCATAAGTAAGACCAGCCCTTCAACGAGATCGTCCACATAGCAAAAAGATCTGGTCTGCAATCCGTCCCCATAGATCGTTATGGGCTTTTCTCTCAGGGCCTGCAAAATAAAATTCGACACAACTCTTCCATCATTAGGATGCATCCGCGGTCCGTAGGTATTAAATATCCTTGCAACTTTTATCTTAACCCCATGCTGCCTGTGGTAGTCAAAAAAGAGAGTTTCGGCACAGCGTTTGCCTTCATCGTAGCAGGCTCTGGGGCCAAGAGGGTTGACATTGCCCCGGTAGCTTTCCGGCTGAGGGTGCACTTCCGGATCGCCGTAAACTTCCGACGTGGAAGCCTGCAATATCTTTGCCCTGGTTCTCTTGGCAAGCCCAAGCATGTTTATGGAACCGTGTACGCATACCTTTGTGGTCTGGACCGGATCGCTCTGATAATGTACCGGTGACGCCGGACAGGCAAGATTATAGATTTCATCGACTTCCACATAAAGAGGAAAGGTAATATCGTGCCTCATAAGCTCGAAATAAGGATCTTTTAACAGATGTTCGATGTTCACCTTGGAACCGGTGTAAAAATTGTCAACGCACAAAACATCATAATGCTCTCTAAGAAGCCTTTCGCAAAGATGTGAACCGAGAAACCCTGCCCCACCTGTGACCAGAACCCTTTTCCGCCAACCCATATCAAACTCCTTTTAAAATGTCCCTCCTATGTGATACCTCTCATTAGCAACAAAGGCCAGACAGAGAATGAGGAGGTTTCTATGCTACCTGCATTTATCGTTATGACCATCCTTTCCGTAATACTGGGAACCTACGCATACAAAAAGGATCCGACCCTTCTGCTGGAGTCCGCAAGATCCGGAGGTTTCCTTTTCATCAAGCTGCTACCCATAATGATCCTTGCCATGTTCCTTGCCGGACTTATGGAAAACATATTCCCGAGAGATGCCATAGCCCGATACGTAGGCCGTGAAAGCGGATGGACAGGGCTTCTGATAGGAACCGTTATGGGCATCCTTACGCCGGGCGGCCCCTTCGTCCAGTTTCCCATTGTCGCATCTCTTTTCAGAGCGGGCGCCGACATCGGTCCCGTGGTTGCCTATCTCTCTGCATGGTCTTTGCTGGGCCTGAACCGCGTAATCGCTCTGGAAGTTCCGCTCCTTGGCATTCATGTCGTCGGAATCCGATTTCTTTCAAGTCTGGTATTCCCTCCAATCATCGGTCTGATTGCTCGATGGCTATGGCTTGTTTTGAGATTTTCCCTGAAAACCTGAACCACATCCCGAACAAAGGATTCTATCAGTCTTTTTACTTTCCATGTTTCAGAACAATCATTGCACAAAACGGTAATCACGAAAGGATCGTTCTGGCGATCCCACAGGACATAGCCCGAAAGCCCAACCACGCCTCTGAGTGTACCGGTTTTTGCTGCAACCACAAAATCGTCCCCTTTCCAGTACCTTTTTAGCGTTCCATCGTCGCCGTTCTTTGCAAGAGAATTGAAAAATATACGCGAGTTCCTATCGAAATACATCGTGGTAAGAAGAATCTCAAAAGCCCTCACCGTTGCGCGATTGTCCCGGCTCAACCCCGATCCTGAAGTAAGGTGCAGATCTCCCCTGGGAACTCCAATTCCGTACAAATATTCTTCTATGGCTCTGAGACCTTTAAGTCTCGTACCCGGCGGCCCGTAAGTCCTTAGACCCAGCAATCTTTCAACGATTTCGGCAACGAAATTGTTGCTCTCGGTATTCATTTCCTTTATTGCATCAGCCAGAGTAGGTCCGTAACACCTAATAAGCACGAGATCCCCTGCCGGAATTTTCTTCCCCAGGGTTTTTACTCCCAGACCCCCAAGTTCCTTCAGGACAGCCCTCTCGATGAAGGTTGAAGGTGCCTCTATGTTTACTTCAACGGAAAGACCTCTCTTCAATCTTGCGCTCACACGCCCTTTAACAACGAGCACCTTGCCATCTTCTTTAAATCCTGCATAAAGACCAACATTTTTTGACGATCCTGTCGTAAGAACCCGATTTTGTACGGTAAGAAAATCAGAAGGCGGATCGAGCACTATTTTTGCCGGACCGCCGATTTTCCCGGGCAGGGCCGTAACCTTTAAGGTGTTAAAGTTGAGCGACAAGGGGCTTATCACCGGGTTGTAAGGCATGCTGCATCTATTATCTATGCACAGATGCTCAACCCCCGGAGAAAAAGACGACATATTAACAAATATCCTGCCTTCCAGGGTTTTAATGCCGTACCGATCAACCATTTGTGACAGGCACGTCTTCATGTCCTCGTAGGTCCAAAAAGGATTGCCATAAGAGTACAACAGGAGAGAGCTGGAAAGGATTCCTTTGTGAGGCATTATGCCCCGAATATCGGTGAAAAAGCGGTAATTTGCACCCAGGTAATGGAGAGCTGCCGAAGAAGTAAAAAGCTTGGTGACCGACGCAGTTGTAAGAGGTATAGTGTCGTTGTGGGACAAGACAACGGTTCCGTAAGGAAGCAGTCTTATCTGAAGTGCAGTTATCCCGCACCGGGCTGTAAAAAGGGGCAGATAGCCTCTCCACACTTCCTTAAGTCTGTATTTGAGAAAGGGTTCATTCCCTCCAGCCGGGGCGGCAAAAATCACACTCTGATATGAGGTTAAGACTACGAAAAGCCCCCAGATCCATAAGCGTCTTGACCTCTTTTCCCTCATATCAGTCCCCGTCCCGCCGCAGGACGAGTGACGAAAAAACATCCCAATACCCGGGAAAAGACTTCGCAACAACACCGGGGTTTTTAATAACCACGCCTTCAACCCTGAGCCCTAAAATCGAAAAAGCCATGGCAATTCTGTGGTCTTCGTAGGTTTCAATTAGTCCTCCGTGGAGCTTCCTGCCGCCCTTTATAACGAGGGTATCGTCCCCGACAATTTCCACATCTCCACCTACCCTGGACAGTTCGGTAGCAACCGCAGATAGTCTATCGGACTCTTTGATCCTCAAATGTCCCACGTTACGTATAACCGTTCGACCGCCCGCAAAAGCCGCCACAACCGCCAGGGTGGGCACCATATCGGGCATGGTGTTCATGTCAACATCAACAGGTTTCAGCAGTTCAGGCCCCTCGACAGAAACAACATCATCCCAGCGGTCGACCTTACAGCCCATCATCTCGAGAACGTCTAGGAAGGCGGCGTCTCCCTGATAGCTTTGTTTAAAAACCGGATAGGTTTCTACCCTTCCCCCCGTCACCGCCGCCGCAGCCCAGAAATACGAAGCCGACGAGCAATCACCCTCAATTTCTACTCTGCCAGGGGCATACTTCTGAGGAGCAGGGACTTCAATTGACGTCTCATCCAGATTTCTATATTCAATGCCACGCTCTTTCATCATCCTGAGAGTCATTTGAACATAAGGGAACGATGCCACGGGCTTTCGCCACTTTAAGACGACCGGTCCTTCTGCACAGGGAGCGGCAATAAGCAGGGAAGAGAGAAACTGGCTACTACGGCTTGCATCGACTTCGGCTTCACCTGACTTCAATCCGCTCGAAACAACGGCAACGGGCGGATATCCTTCTTTACCAAGGAATCGGCACTTAACTCCCAGACTCTCCAGAGCCCCGGCAACGGGTCCAATTGGCCTCTGGCGCATCCTTTCCGAGCCGTCGAGCACGATCCGACCCGTTCCTGCAGAAACAACACCGAGCAGAAGCCTCATGGTCGTTCCGCTGTTACCAACATAGAGCGGTCCATCAGGCACCGCCCAGCGCACCTGCGGCGGTCCTATAAAAACCCGATCCTGCTCCCAGCTAACCACTGCACCAAGTTTTGAAAGAGCCTCTGCCGTAAAAAGTGTATCCTCGGACTTCAGGGCATGCAGGACCTCCGATTGGCCATCCGCCAGTGCGGACATCAAAAAAGCCCTATGGGTCATGGACTTTGATCCCGGTAGCAAAACCCTACCGGATACGGATTTTACCGGTTTTATAGCAAGGACCTCAGACATGATCGTCCTGCTCCGCCGCTTCGTAAAGAGCCTTCTTCATAGCCTCTAAAGGGGCCGGCCTGTCAAACCACCATTCAAACTGGGCAACACCCTGGTAAAGCAACATATCAAGGCCTGAAATTACCGTACATCCACGTTCTTCGGCAGACTTCATGAATGCGGTCTTTGCAGGCCTGTAGACCAGATCCATAACGATCATTCCCGGTCGGAAAATATCGTAAGGCCAGAAATGCTCTACGGGATATCCATTCATTCCTACCGGTGTGGTCTGAAAAACAACCTGGAAATCGCAAACCCGCTCCTTCAGGCTCTTATGCTCCACTGCGTTAATGCCGAACTCATCTGCCAAAGAAAAGGCCTTTTCGTCGGTGCGGTTTACAACGGTCACTTCTGCACCCATCTTCAAAGCCGCATATATGACTCCTCTGGCCGCACCACCGGCTCCAAGAACCAGTGCTTTTTTTCCGGAAATGTCTATTCCCCGGCTTTTAAAACTATCAACCACTCCAATCCAGTCCGTATTCTTCCCCCGCCACACATCATCCACCCGTTTAAGACAATTGACGGCTCCAATAGCACGCGCAGCCTCATCATCAACGACGGCCAGCTTCATGGCCGATTCTTTATGAGGGATCGTCACACTGAGGCCGTCAAACCCCAGAGCGGTAATGTGTTTCATATCTTCAAGGAAATCCGAGACTTCAAGGGCAAGATAAAATGCGGGAATATCCAGAGCACGAAAGGCCGCATTCATCATGGCCGGACTGAGGCTGTGCTTAACGGGGTGGCCTATAACCGCAAACAGTCGGGTCTGTACACAGCGGATCATCTGGCACCGTTTCTCCGTGTAAATACTTCAATATCATGCGGGCGGTATGGGCATCAAATTTATGCCTTTCTTTCATATCAATAGGCGAGAAATGAACATAAGTCCAGGGGCTTCCCAGGAAAAGGCAGGCGATACGGCTCCATCTTCCCTTATTTCCCAGACCATAGGCTATTACGCCTTTTCCAAGCTCTTCCTGCATTTCCGGGATAATCTTAAGAAAGATGCAGCAATCCGCCGGATGCTCTACGTGACCTATAATTCTCAGAACATCTGCCCCTTTTTGAGCGATCTCTCTACATCGGTCTTTGAGCAAATTCGTATCTATGCTTTCATCGGGCTGTACCCGGTAAGTCCTGATAACTCTGGCCCGTTTTTCGGAAAATAAATGAAAAAACTCTTCCGGCTCATCATAACCGAGTTCAACCCACTCGGCGCCGCTTTCCACGGCCCTCAAAAGAACGCTGACTCTCTCTTTGTCGTTGCCTTCAAAGAATCCTCCGTCTCTCCTGGGCCTGCAGGCAATTATAACGGGCCACCTCTGAGCTTCAAGCAAGCCGTCAAAAAGGACATACAAACCGGCCCTTCCGACCTTTGTTTCCCACAGATCAAGCCGACACTCAACCAAATCCACATCAGGATGTCTCATGTAGGAGCCCAACACATCGAAGGAAACATGCTCCAGAATACCGCACAACTTAAACCTGTGATGCCCCATGACAGCTAATGCTCCCGCCGACACTTTCCGATCTTATCATCTCTTTGTTGACCTTAACCGGTTCATCAGAGGCCCGGGGATAAGAACCCAGAATTTTGACAAAGGGCAGAGCATCCTCCATTTCGCTCAGGGCCGCCCTTACCGAAGGATCATTTTCGTGACCTTCCAGATCCACGAAAAACAGATAAGACTTTAAAGGGACTCTCGCAGGCCTCGATTCTATGCGGGTTAAATTCACACCGTGACGAACACAGGGTTCCAGAGCTCTATAAAGAGCACCCGGGGCATGAGACACCCCAAAAATAATTGACGTCTTGTCATCACCGGAAGGCGAAGTTTTTTCACGACTCAAGGCTATAAAACGCGTTACGGAGTCGGGATAGTCTGAAATGTGTTCGGCAACAACGTTCAAGCCGAAGTGATGTGCTGCATAGAGATTGCATAAGGCGGCTCTTCCTCTAACTTCACGGCACAGCTCGGCCGCCTGAGCCGTAGATGAACATTCCACCAGTGCTACATCAGAAAGATGTTCGGCAAGCCAGCGACGGCACTGGCTGAAGGCCCTTGGATGGGCGTAAACCTCTCTAATTTCTTTCAAATCCTCAACATTCCCGGCCAGATGGTACTCCATTGCAACGTAACACTCTCGAACAATGTACAGGTCGTACCGGTACATAAGGTCCATTGTTATGCCGATACTGCCTTCAACGCTGTTTTCCACAGGAACCACCGCTATGTCATAACGATTGCGTGCAACAGACTCAAAGACCTCTTCCATGGAGCTGCAGGGGTTATATTCCACATCGTGGCCGAAGACGAAAAGGGCTGCTATGTGAGAATAGGTCCAAAGAGGACCCAGAAAGGCTACCTTCACGGGGTATTGAAGGGATCTGGAAGCGGCAAGAATTTCTCTGTATATGGAACGAAGAATCGGCGGTGTGAGGAGCGGTTCGGTGTTGAGCGTCACGAGCTTTTTCAAGATTGCTTCTTCTCTATCAGGATCAAAAAGAGGCAAACCCTGAGCTCGTTTCACCCGTCCAACTTCGTAAGAAAGCCTCATTCTCCTGGCAAGCCACCTTACGAGCTCTTTATCAACCTCGTCGATCTCAATTCTCAGATCATCAAGACTCCTCAGCGGGGGATTCCCTGAACTCTTTTCCATGACACGTCCTTATAATACCATTCATGCAAGCAATCTTTATGAGAATATTTACGATAGAAAAGCCGTCGCCGGGTGTCAACACAGTCAAGCGTAATTCAAGATATAAGAAGCAGTATCGGGCTTCAAAGGGTTTTTCCCTTCATGTCTTGACACCGAGCCTTAAAGCTGGCAGGAAAAATGCTGATGTTACGAAAACTTATCAAACTTTGTTTGAAACAAGGAGGTATTCTATGAGCCGAACCAGAGCTACGGGCCTCATGGTGGTGTTATGTGTTGCCCTGCTGACCTTATCGGGCATGGTGCAGGCTGCAGAGTACAAAAGTGAATATAAGATGAGCATTGTGGTAGGGCCTAAAGGTCCCTGGGGTGAAGCTGCTCAGAAGTTCGCCGACCTTGTAAAAGAGAGAACCGGAGGGCGTATAAACATCAAATGTTATTTTGCCGGTCAGCTTTTCGCCGGAAAGCAAACGAATGAGTTTTTACTTCTCCGTCAGGGTGTGGCGGATTTTGCCCTTGCGTCAACCATTAACTGGTCTCCTCAGGTTCCGGAGCTAAACCTCTTTGCTCTGCCCTTCTTTTTCGACAACTACGAGCAGGTTGACGCAGTAAAGAACGGCGAACCCGGTCGGATTTTGTTTGAAAAGATTGAGGAAAAAGGCGTTATCGGGCTTGCATGGGGAGAAAACGGGTTTCGTGAACTAACCAACCGCGTAAGACCTGTTGAAAAGCCCGAGGACCTTGCCGGTTTAAAGGTCAGGGTCGTGGGATCGCCGATCTTCATAGACATTTTCAGAGCACTGGGGGCAAATCCCATTAATATGAACTGGGGTGAGGCACAGACAGCCTTTCAGCAGGGAACCGTGGATGGGCAGGAAAATCCCGTAAACGCCGTAATCATTCCCTATCAGCTCTGGCAGGTTCATCCCTACATTACAATATGGCACTATGCCATAGATCCTCTCATTCTCGGAGTTAGCAAGAAGACCTGGGAAGGCTTTACCGAAGAGGATCGAAAGATAATTGCCGAGGCGGCGCAGGAAGCCTGTTCATGGGAGGTTGACCGCGCAAGAGAAGGCCTGACCGGAGAGATGCCCGCCTTAAAGATCCTTGAACAAAAAGGCATGAAGGTAACGGTTCTTACACCGGAACAGAGACAGGCTTTCAGAGCGAAAACCAGAGAAGTTTACGAAAAATGGAAGGCCACCATAGGGGCGGATCTGGTGGAAGAAGCCGAAAAGCTTCTGGGCAGATAAGGGCAAAGGAAACCGTGGCGGCCTTAACAGCCGCCGCGGCAGCACCCTGAGGGCAAACGGTACGGAATTTACGGCAAAATGAGAAAGTTCTTCGGACAGATTGAAGAAGTTTTCTGCGCTCTACTGCTTCTGATAATGGCCGTAGTTGCCTTTCTTAATGTTTGCGTCCGTTACTTTACCAACTATTCCTTTGCATTCACCGAGGAAATTGAGGTTGCAGGTCTTGTGTATTTGACCCTCTTCGGAGCTGCAGCGGCCTTTAAAAGAGGGCTACATCTCGGGATAGCGTTCGTTAAAAGGAGGTTTTCCCCTAAGATACAGGCCGGTCTTACGGTTTTCGCCGCAGTTCTGTCACTGGGACTCTTTTTAACGATAGCCTATTACTCCATCATCCAGATTAAAGACGAGCGTCTTCTGGGAACCACATCGGAAGCCCTTCAGATCCCCCAGTGGATCTACACCATGGCCATCCCGATCGGAATTTTTTTCATTACGGTAAGAATTTTGGAATACACATGGGATTCGGTAAAAGAGGGGTTTCGTAAAGATTTGTAAAGCTCTCTTTGAGGGGAATAGATGGAAGCCACACTCCTTCTTTTCGGCGGTCTTTTTCTTTTACTCCTCCTTGGGGTCCCTATTGCCGTTGCACTTGGAACCATGGCACTTCTGGCAATGTGGAAATACGAACTCGGCATATTCGTATGCTCGGCCAATTTCTACTCGGGAATTGCAAAATATCCCCTACTTGCCGTCCCCTTTTTCATCCTTGCGGGTATGATCCTCGAGCGAAGCGGGGTTTCCGCCAGGCTTGTTAATCTTGCCTCACTCATAGTTGGAGGCATCCCCGGGGGCATAGCCATCGTTGCAGTTCTCGTTTGCGTCTTCTTCGGCGGGATTAGCGGATCAGGACCGGCAGATGCAGCAGCCATAGGAGCCGTGCTAATACCCGAGATGGTAAGGAAAGGCTATTCAAAAGCTTTTGCCGCAGCCGTCATCGCCGCCGGTGGATCGACGGCAATAATAGTACCACCCAGCATAGCCCTTATCCTTTACGGAGTAATAACCACGACATCCATTCCCGCACTTTTTGCGGGGGGTGCAATCCCGGGCTTTCTTGCGGGAATGTCGTTAATCATTCCGGCCTACCTGGTTTCACGAAAGAGAGGATATGTGGGAGAGCGAAGAGGTTCGTTGCGAGAAATCGGCAGAGCTTTCCGGGAGGCCTTCTGGGGGTTGCTTGCTCCAGTGGTAATCCTGGGGGGTATATACGGTGGTATCTTCACAGCAACGGAAGCCGCCGTTGTAGCCGTCTTCTACGGACTCTTCGTCGGAATGATAGTCTACAGAACGCTGTCCCTTAAAGACTTTTACGAAATACTGGTTCAGGCTTCTCTTGCATCGGCCGTTGTTTTGCTGATTGTCACACTGGCAGGACTCTACAGCTGGGCCGGATCAACCCTGGGCGTAATGGAAAAAATGGCTTCTGCAATCCTCTCCATCTCCTCTTCTCAGATCACTGCCCTTATACTCGTGAATTTTCTCATTCTCATCGCCGGCATGTTCCTCGACGCGATTTCCATCTATTACGTCTTTTTGCCGATTCTTCTGCCCATTGTTGCCCACTTCAACTGGGATCCGCTCTGGTTCGGTATCGTTATGACCCTCAATCTGGCCATAGGTCAATTTACACCACCTGTGGCAGTCAATCTCTATGTGACAACAAATCTGGCTTCCATAAACCTGGAGGAAACCTCCGTTGCCGTCATACCCTTCGTTCTGGCCATGACGATTGCTCTTATACTGGTGATACTTTTTCCTTCACTCTCACTGATGCTTCCAAAAATCCTGAATCTCTATTAAAAACCGGCAATTCGTAAAAGATCTGGAGGCGAAAAGCTCGCCTCCAGATACGAAGCTTACCACCAGTAAACGTCAAATCTGTCGAGATTCATCACCTTATTCCATGCAGCCACGAAATCCCGAACGAATTTATCCTCTCCGTCGTCACTGGCGTAAACTTCTGCTATGGCACGAAGTTGAGGATGATGACCAAAGATTAAATCAACTCTGGTGGCCGTCCATTTTAATTCACCGCTTTTGCGATCTCGACCCTCAAAAAGATTGTCGTCTCCCTGAACGGGCACCCACTCGGTGTCCATGTCGAGCAGGTTAACGAAGAAATCGTTCGTGAGGGTCTCAGGACGTTTAGTGAAAACACCATGTGGTAACTTTTTGAAATTTGCATTTAATACGCGCATACCGCCGACGAGAACGGTCATTTCCGGTGCCGTGAGCGTAAGGAGCTGAGCCCTCTCTATAAGCAGCTCTTCCGCCGGTACCGTAAACCTGCTTTTGAGATAGTTACGGAAACCGTCGTATATGGGTTCCAGATACCTGTGGGTCTCAACGTCCGTTTGTTCCTGAGACGCATCAACACGGCCGGGAGTAAACGGTACGGTCACCTCGTACCCTGCCTTTCTGGCTGCCTCCTCTACGGCTGCACATCCGCCGAGCACTATGAGGTCTGCCAGAGAAACCTTCTTACCGTCATTTTTTTCGTGCTCGGCATTGAAATCACGCTGGATGGATTCAAGCACCCCGAGGACCTTTTGGAGTTGTTCGGGTTGGTTAACCTCCCAATCTTTTTGAGGAATGAGCCTGATACGCGCACCGTTGGCGCCGCCTCGTTTGTCGGAACCTCTGAAGGTGGCGGCCGCAGACCAGGCAGTATAGACCAGTTCGGAGATGGAAAGCCCAGAAGCAAGTATTCTGGCCTTCAATTCCGCTATTTCCTTATCCTCTATCAAGGGGTGATCCACAGGAGGCAGAGGATCCTGCCAGACGAATTCTTCTTTCGGTATGTCAGGTCCAAGGTAACGGGATCGGGGGCCGAGATCACGATGAATGAGTTTAAACCAGGCGCGGGCAAAAGCCTTTGCGAGTTCATCGGGGTGTTCGAGAAAACGACGGGCAATTTTCTCATACACGGGATCAAACCTCAGGGCGAGATCCGTCGTCAGCATCGTGGGTTTGTGCTTCTTATTGGGATCGTGAGCGTCGGGAACTATTTCCGGTGCATCCTTTGCAACCCACTGATATGCTCCCGCCGGACTTTTGGTAAGCTCCCATTCGTACTTAAAGAGGTTAAACAGAAAGTTATTGCTCCACTTTGTGGGTGTGACCGTCCAGATGACCTCAAGGCCACTCGTAATAGTATCGGGACCCTTACCTGTGCCGAAGGAACTCTTCCATCCCAGACCCTGCTGCTCAATGGGGGCTGCCTCGGGCTCGGGCCCCACGTGCGACACGGGACCTGCACCATGACACTTACCAAAGGAATGCCCCCCGGCAATTAAGGCCACCGTCTCTTCATCATCCATCCCCATACGACCGAAGGCAAGCCTTATATCCCTTGCGGCAGCCAGTGGATCGGGATTTCTGTTGGGCCCTTCCGGATTAACGTAAATCAGGCCCATCTCGGTAGCCGCAAAGGGGTTTTCAAGATCTCCTTCAGGAGTACGGCGTTCGTCGGTAAGCCATTCTCCTTCAGGCCCCCAATTCACACTTTCATCGGGCTCCCACCAATCAACCCTCCCCCCGGCGAATCCCAGGGTCTTAAAACCCATCGACTCAAGGGCGACATTTCCGGCAAGCACCAGGAGATCGGCCCAGGAGATCTTTCTTCCGTATTTTTTCTTAATAGGCCAAAGCAACCGCCTGGCCTTGTCCAGGTTAACGTTATCGGGCCAGCTGTTAAGAGGTGCAAAACGCTGTTGACCGGAGTTTGCACCACCGCGGCCATCGGCAACCCTGTAAGTTCCTGCACTGTGCCAGGCCATTCTAATCAGCAATGGACCGTAATGACCGAAGTCGGCGGGCCACCAATCCTGGGATTTGGTCATGAACTCTGCAAGATCCTTCTTCACCGCCTCGAGATCAAGGCTTTCGAATTCTTCTTTGTAATTGAAATCGGCACCAAAGGGGTTGCACAGAGGAGAATTCTGGTGCAGAAGTTTCAGGTTGACCCGGTAGGATACCCAATCTCTGGGTTTCGGGCCGGTATCTTTTTTTGCAGCCTTTTCCAGGCCGCCTTCGGATAATTTTTTTTCTTCATTACTCATGATTTCCTCCGTTTGTTAAATTTCCGGGTTTTGCCCTACCGTAAGTCCGCCGGCGGACGCAGGGTCCGGAACAGCTCAGCGAGTGCTCCTAAGGCATTCTTCACAGAGCCCTTCCAGAACGACCTTGACCGACTTAACCGCCACTCGATCTTTCAGATCAGGGGGGATTTCAAGAAAGTCGTAGGGAGGGTGTGAGAAGTCGATAATCCTATCGCATCTGGAACATCTAAAATGATGATGCTTTTTAAGATTAGGATCAAACCTTCTGGGCTCTCCCGTACCTTCCACCACCTTACCCAGTCCCATTTCAACAAAGGTCTGCAGGGTTCTGTTGACGGTATCGAGAGATATTGTAGGAAAGTCCCGCCTCAATCTCTCGAAAATCTGCAGGGCCGACGGATGATCTTCCGACGAGATAAAGGCTCGATAGATCGCTATCCGCTGGGGAGTGACTTTAAGCCGAAACTTACGGCAGATTTTTTCGAATTGTAAAAGATCGTCTTTTTTGGTTTCTGTACTATGCACTAGCAACTCCTAATTTCGGCTTCAACCAATATCGTAATAACTCCTATTTGTCAAGGGCTTTATTTTTCCGCGGGAGCCCGGGGCCAACAGCTAACCAATATACCAGGCTATGCGAATAGGAAAGGAACTTTTACACGGTGAATGGGAACTCCGGGAATTTCTGCCGTTCTGGAATTTTTAACCCTCCGTTGCCGTTGACTACTTCCGGTGAAAGGCGTAAGAAGCCTTGAGAAATCGGTATGAACTCCGCCTTAAACTTTTCGTTAAACGGCAGGTACGAGAACAGCATAACCCAATTAGAAATTATAGCCGAGAATTGGTGTATGAAGCAGGAGCAGGAGCTAATACCCTACGAATGTTCTCCTTTACCTGAAGGGCCCTATCTGGTATGCGCTCCTCATCCGGATGACGAAACCTTCGGAATGGGCGGAACCATTGTTAACGCCGTTGAAAAAGGAATCAGGGTTTATGTTCTTTTCGTAACGGACGGATCGGCAGGAGGAGACGGAAAAACCCGAAAGGAAGAAGCCAGAAGGGCCTGCAATTTACTGGGGGTTCATGAGATTTACTTCTGGGATTTTCCGGACAGGCAATTGATTTCTCACGGTCCCGCTTTTGAAGCGCGTTTTCGGGAGATCGTTGAATCATTGTGCCCCCGGACGGTTTTCGTACCCTCACTTTTTGAGTTCCACCCTGATCATCGCGCTACGGCTTTTTTTGTGTGGAAAACTCTGGCCGGATGCAGATACGCCGGTCAATTCTGGATGTACGAGGTAGGCCGTCAGGGAGAGGCCAACCGGCTTATTGACATAAGCAGCTATATGTCAAAGAAAATTGAGGCCATAAGGGCTTACAGCAGTCAGCTTCAGTGCAGGCATTACGAAGATGTGGTGGTTGCCATAAACCGGGCCCGTACTTTCACGCTGGAAGGAGTACGGTATGCCGAAGCTTTCTTTTGCATAGAGGCAGGAGACGATTTATTGGCACTACTGGAGTTCCGGGATCGATACGTTGAAGGATTTTCTTTAGCGGGTCTCAAAAAGAATTCTCCTCTTCTAGATCTTCTTGCAGTGCCTGTGCGCCGGGTAAGATCACTTTTCTTCCGAAGGTGAGAAACCCCGTGTGTGCGACCATACGATCCACAGGGCGAGTCCTTCGTTCGTCTATGTACCAGTCCCTTTTAAGTACTTCGAAGGTCTGAAGAAAACGAAAACCCCGGCGTTTCAACTCCTTCACCACGGCGTGTACCTGAGTAATCTGAGGACTGAGGGTGGCAATAATGCCACCAGGTTTAAGCAGTTCCGAAGCGGCAGATGCCGCTTTCCACGGCTCCGGCAAATCCAGAATGATCCGGTCAAAGGGCCCTTTAAGGCCGGGGTTTTCAATATCGGAGATGACCACGCTCCACTGTGCCGGTAAGTTCCCCAAAAATCTCCGTACATTGTCCATCGCCAGGTCTGCAAACTCGGGCCGCATTTCAACGGAAACCAGCATGCCATCGGGGCCTATGGCCGAGAGCAGAAAAAGCGTCAATGCCCCGGAACCCAGACCTGACTCAAGAACCCTCAGTCCCGGCCGAATGTCCCCGTAACAGATTATCATGGCCGCATCCTTCGGGTAGATAATCTGAGTCTTTCTCCGAAGGTGGAAAAGAAGATCTTTCATTGCGGGGCGAAACAGAAACACATTGACGCCCTTTGGTGTAACCCAGCAATGCCCTTCTTCACGGCCTATGATATCGTCGTGAGAGATACTACCAAGGTGACACGAGAAACTTTCTCCGGGTGAAAGACGAACCAGCCAATTTTTGCCCTTATCGGTTGTGAGAAGTACCCATTCGCCCGGCTGAAAAACGGTCACGGCAGTATTCCCATGTTAATTTCACAGGAGGTCACAGAAATGGGGAAACTTCCCCCTGTCCTCAGCGGCTCTGTGAGAAGTCAAATTCAGGGCCACAACCCTACCAAACCAGAACGGATCCCACGGGCAACACATAACCGTCATTTACCTGCCTCCTTCTGCAGTGCAAGCCTTATGTTTCTCGTATAGGGCCTGGTTATTATCCCCACTTCTGTAATAATTCCCGAAACGTACCGGGAGGGGGTTACGTCAAAGGCCAGATACAACGCTTCGGTCCCTGCAGGGGCTATGGCCTTTCCGCCGAGGTGAGTAATCTCCCTGCCGGGACGCTCTTCGATAGGGATCTGGTCTCCCCGGCTTTTCATCGGGTCTATTGTGGATCTGGGTGCCGCCACATAAAAAGGTATGTTGTGAGTTTTTGCAAGAACTGCAAGGGAGTAAGTTCCGATTTTATTTGCCACATCGCCATTTGCAGTGATACGGTCGGCTCCCACGACGACTACATTAATTTTCTTTTTCTGCATCAGGAAGCCGGCCGCGTTATCGGTGATCAGGGTAGCAGGTATGCCCTCCTTCAAAAGTTCAAACATGGTAAGCCTGCTTCCCTGAAGATACGGCCTGGTCTCACAGGCAAAGACATGGAACTTTTTCCCTTCCTCCCAGGCAGCCCGGATAACTCCCAGAGCGGTTCCATAGCCGCCCGTTGCCAGCCCTCCGGCATTACAGTAAGTCAGCACCGCTCCTTCCGCCGGTATTACATCTTTACCCCAGGCACCGATGGCACGGTTCACTTCAATGTCTTCGTTAATAAGAGCCTCCGACTTTTCCCTTAGCTTTTCTACGATTGCGTCTATGCCAATGGATAAGTTTTCGACGACCACCAGCCTCATTTGTTCAACCGCCCACTCGAGGTTATATCCCGTAGGGCGGGCACGTTTAACTCGATCACAAAGTCGATCGAACTTTTTCATGAAGGTATCCACATCCCGGGCATCTATCTCTCTCGCCCCCAGGGCAACGGCCGCAGCCCCGGTAAGGCCCACGGCAGGTGCTCCCCGCACGGCCATGTTCTTTATGGCTCTTATGGCTTTATCACTGGTATCGCAGTCTATATAGTGCTCCTTATGAGGCAAAAGCCTCTGGTCCAGTACTCTGAACACATCTCCATCCCATAAAACGGGCCGTATCGCCATGCCAGAGTTCGACATCTTCTATCTCCTACTTTCGTCGTTTTTCCAGATGCTCCCTTAAGAGCTGATTGACAATCTGGGGATTGGCCTTGCCCTGGGTTTTTCTCATAACCTGTCCCACGAAGAATCCTATAACCTTTTCGGCTCCCTTCAGGTACTTCTCAACCTCCGCAGGATGTTCATCGAGAACGGCACTAACCACACTTTCAAGTAACCCTTCGTCGGTAACCTGCTTCAATCCACGCTTTTCCACAATTGTGGAAGCCCTTTCTCCCGTTGCATACATTTCCTCAAAAACGCTTTTTGCAATCTTCCCACTTATGGTCTGGTCATCAATGAGGGTCAAAAGCTCGGCAAGGTTCTCAGGTGTTACCGGACATTCTGAAACCGGACGGTTGTCGCGGTTGAGTTCCCGCAAGAGTTCCGACAGGATCCAATTGCTGACCGTTTTGGGCTTACCGTAAAGCCTCACGGTAGCCTCAAAATAGTCGGCCAGATCACGGTCGGAAACGAGAATGTCGGCATCGTAAGCCGGCAGACCATATTGTTCCATAAAGCGCTTCTTTTTGGGCGTCGGAAGCTCCGGAATGGACTTTTTGACCTCTTCTATCCAGGAGTCGTCGATCACAACGGGCAGGAGATTCGGATCGGGAAAGTATCTGTAGTCGTGCGCCTCTTCCTTGGTCCGCATCCCTACCGTAATGCCCCGTGCCGCATCCCACAGACGCGTTTCCTGGACTACGGCTTTACCCTGCTCAAGCAGAGCCTTCTGCCTTCTAATTTCAAATTCCAGAGCTTTCTGCACATTCCTGAAAGAATTCATGTTTTTTACTTCGGTCTTTACCCCGAGCTCTCTGCTACCGGCAGGTCTCAAAGAAATGTTGGCATCACAACGAAAGCTTCCTTCTTCCATGTTGCCGTCGCAGATGTCAAGATAAACCACGATATCCCGCAAAGCCTTCAAATAGGCGGCTGCCTCCTCCGGTGTACGAATATCAGGCTCACTTACGATCTCCAGCAGTGGCACGCCCGTTCTGTTATAGTCAACATAGCTCAGAGGCTGACTCTCATCGTGTATCAGTTTTCCTGCATCCTCTTCCATGTGAATACGGCGTATGCCTATCCTGCGCGTTCCCGCCGATGTTTCCACTTCAAGCCAGCCCTGTTCTGCCAGGGGGAGTTCGTACTGAGATATCTGAAAATTCTTGGGCAGATCCGGATAAAAGTAATGCTTGCGGGCAAATCGACTTATCCTGGCTATCCTGCAATTCGTCGCCAGAGCAAGCTTCAGGGCGTATTCCACGACCCTGCGATTAAGTACAGGAAGGGCACCGGGCATACCCAGGCAAACAGGACAAACATTGGTATTGGGCTCGTCTCCAAACCTGGCGGGACACCCACAGAATATCTTTGTCTTCGTTTTTAACTGAGCATGAACCTCCAGCCCAATAACAGCCTCGTACTCCATGAGCAGGTCTCCCATGAGTTCTTAATTAAAAACACTCACCCGTAAACAGGATGAAACCTGACATGCCTCAATTCCCCATCACATCTCACCTTTTTTACGGGAAATAACCTATCACGCTCTTTAAGGTTATGCCACAGGGAAAATTTAGACACTCAGCCGGTCCTGTCGTTCCGGCGAGTAATTAACGCTACATTTCAAATCAAAAGTCCAGAGATTTGACGAAAGGAGTCATCTTTGCTAGATCCATCGATGAGAAAACCTTTGCTTTCCGGGGGAGCCAGAGGAAATGAAACAGTATGTAATCGATCAGCTCCGCGAATCCGATTTTTACAGGATAAGAGAGTATCTCAACGAGAATGCCGATTCAACGATAATGGAAGGAATCTACTGGGTTAACATCCCTGAAGAACTTTACACGGAGATCCAGAAAGCCCACAAGAGCTGTCAGCCCTTTTATTTTGCAGTAAATCTCCACAGGCGCTATGTCGGATTTGAGTGGCTAATAAGAAGCCGCAACGTTATAAGATGTAACTGTATCGGATACGCCACCCGTATCCAGAGAGACTACATAATAGATTTTGCGGATCGCATGCTTAATGACCTTAATATCAAGCTTTAACCCGGAATCTCCTCCTTACCTGTTTTCGACCGAATGTCCGTGGATCTTCTGGCCGGAAGAAGTCGAAATAGAAGGTAAACGGGTGTTTACCGTTGCGGGGAGCGGAGATGTGCCCCTTTACTTTCTTTATCGTAGTGCCGCAGAAGTAATAGCCTTTGATGTCTCTGAACACGCCTGTATGTGGAATAAACTCAAGCCGCTTTTTATGAAAGGGATAGGCTTTCGGGACCTAAGAAATCTTTTTAAAGACCTGATCGATAAGGGTGATACGGAACCCCTGTGGAACCTGATACGAAATAATTACCCGCGTCTTCGCCCCGGGCTGGAAAAAAATGCCCGGAAATACTGGGACGAACTGATTTTAAGCCCTCAAGCTTCCAATCCGCTTAAAAATTGGCTGAGACCGACCGACACACTTTTCGTACCACTTCTGTTCTATCTGGAAGAAGAGAAAACCTTCAACTTTCTGAAGAGGAAAATTAAGCCTTACAGGATTTTCAAAGGTTCAATTGAGATGGCATCGGAAATTATCGACGGAACTGCGGATATTTTGTACTGTTCCAATGTGTGTGAATATCTTCGTGTAGAAGGTGAAGGTCTCGCAATAACCTTCCTGAACAACCTGGGAAAATCCCTTTCCTCCGACGGGGTAATCATATGCTACGAAACCCAGAAAGCTTCACGGGCAACCGCAGCGTATAAACATCCAGGACTAAACTACAGGATTTTAAAGGTTCTGGAAGGAGTTCTAAAACCCAGGAAAGGTTTCTGTTTTAATCATTCTATGGTGGTGATGAGTAAGGCTGTATAAAACGTTAAACAACCGGAGTTGGAGGAATGAAATGGAATCGCTGTCCAAAGGTGAGATTGAGAGTTTTGCCCTGAATGCTTTAAAAAACGTTGCTTCCGTGGCGCTTCAATATTACGGGAAGGGGAACCCCTCCGTTAAGTTTGACCACGAACTGGTAACATCGGCGGAAATGGTCATAGATCGGCAAATGAGAGATGAAATCCGTTCCAGTTTTCCCGAGGCCGCCATCTTCGGCGAGGGTACCAAAGCGGTAGAGTACCGCCACGGTGAGGCCGGCCTGATGTGGGTTTACGATGCCCTGGACGGGGTGGCCAACTTCCAGGCAGGTATTCCCATGTGGGGGATTTCCCTCGCCCTTGTTGAAAATTTTTGGCCCGTCTTCGGAGCCTATTTCATCCCCGTGACAGGTGACATGTTTTGGGCCTTTGCCGACGAAAAGGCCTACTGGAACGGTAAAGAAATATGTCACGAAGAAGGTGAACCCACAAATAATGAAAGCCTGTTGTTCACCTACTCCAGATTTCACGATCACTTTAAGACGAACTTCCCGGGCAAGATAAGGAATCTGGGTTGTTCCGGAGCTCATATATGCTACGTTGCAGCAGGTCGTGCGGATGGTGCCGTGCTTTACAATGTGGGTTTTAGAGACCTCATCGCTCCCAGCATAATAGTGAAATCGGCCGGAGGATACATAGGTCGGGTAGACGGCGAGCCCTTTTACATTAACGATTACATAGACGGAAGAGGTATAAAGGAATTTCTCCTGGCAGCACGAAAGGACGAACACGAACAAATCAGGAGCTACTTGGTAAGGATTGATTTTCCCGAGAAAGATCAAGTTTAATTCTTCGGGCAATCTGCGTGGCCTCTCTGTGGGCCACGCGAAGGGGCTCGGGAATTCGATATCGTCCCAAGCATTTTTCAACCAGTCTTACGCTACTTTCTATATCCGTCTTATGGCCCGGAGAAACGTACAGCGGCTTAACCCCTGCCCTGGACCGGAGCACCACCCCGATTACCTTCTTATCGAGATAGAGAAAAGTTCGGACTCCTTTTTCAATCCCAAGCTCTGCGTGATGTCCGCAAAGGCGGGCTTTCGCACAACCCACTGTGGGTATGTCCAGCAGAAGGCCCAGGTGGCTGGCAAGCCCCAATCCTCTGGGATGAGCAATGCCCTGCCCATCACACAAAAACACATCGGGCTTTCTTTCAAGCTTTCTCCAGGCCTCAAATATGGCGGGAACTTCTCTGAAGGAAAGCAAGCCCGGTATGTAGGGAAATCGAACTTTACCAATATGCGACACAATCTCCAGTTGTTTTAGGTCCGGCCATGAAAAGGTAGCAACCACAGCAACATATGAATCGAGTTCTCTTACGTAAGCAAGATCCGCAGCCGCCAAAACGGAAAAGTCAAAAGAAAGAGGCTGCAAAACGACGGAATTTGCCAGCTTTTTCTGAAGCTTTATGGCCTCTTCCGGCGTTTTTACCTCGATAAGCTCTCTGTAGCGCAGCCACTCCCACTCGCCCAACCCCGAACTCTCCTTTTCAGGAGCATCGAGAAAATCCACAGGAACGGCAGACTATGCAACCGCCATCGTATTCAACGGCGGCTCCACAATCGGGACAGGCTCCCATCTCGGAGCGTTCAACTTCCACGCTGGACTTGGTGTACTCTTTAAGAGCCCTTGCAATCGCATCAGAGCAGGAAACGATTTGATCTCCGTTCTGCCAGACCGGCGATGGACATCTTATGCCCATAAGCTGTTTTATTATCGAATCCACCCGCACTCCCGACCTCAACGCCAGCGAAATCAGCCTTCCCGTCGCCTCTATCTGAGAATAAGCACAGCCGCCGGCTTTACCCATCTGTGCGAAAACCTCACAGATTCCGTACTCATCTTCGTTTATGGTCACGTAAAGCTTGCCGCAACCGGTGTTCATCCTGATGGTGACGCCCCGGGTGATCTGAGGCCGCGGCCTGGGCTCGATGCCTCGCGAACAAGGCGCAGGAGCCCTGGTGGCCTTCCCTACCGAAAGAACCTGTTGCTCACGGCTTCCGTCCCGGTAAACAGTAATCCCCTTGCAACCCAGCTTGTAGGCAAGGAGGTAGGCTTTTTCTACATCCCCGGGAGTGGCATTCTTCGGAAAGTTTATCGTTTTGCTGACGGCATTATCCACATACTTCTGAAAAGCGGCCTGAATTCTGACGTGCCACTCAGGTGAAACATCATGAGCAATCACAAAAATTCGCCTGAGGTCCTCGGGAATACCCGAGATATCCTTTATGGAACCCTTTTGAGAAATAGTCCTCATGAGTTCATCACTGTAAAACCCTCTGGACCTGGCTACTTCTTCGAAATAGGGGTGAATTTCCAGAAGCTCTTCCCCGTCCAGAACCCTGCGAACGAAACAGAGGGCAAAGACCGGCTCAATACCGCTGGAACACCCGGCAATGATGCTTATGGTACCCGTCGGAGCAATGGTTGTCGTCGTTGCATTTCTCATATAGGGCGTTTCGGGATTGTCCCAGACTGAACCGCGATAATTTGGGAAATTACCCCGTTCCATAGCAAGGGCCGCCGACGCTTTCTTGGATTCTCTCTGTATGAATGACATAACCTCTTCAGCAACCCTTTCGGCTTCTTCACAGTTGTAAGGTATCCCGAGTTTGAACAGCATGTCGGCAAATCCCATTACCCCCAGCCCGATTTTTCGGTTGGCCAGGGTCATTTGCTCAATCTGGGGAAGAGGATACTTATTTACGTCGATGACGTTATCCAAAAAGTGCACTGCCTCCCACACAACCCTACCGAGCCTGTCGTAATCAATTCGCCCGTCTTTGACCATTTGAGAAAGATTTATGGAGCCCAGATTGCAGGACTCAAAAGGAAGCAAGGGTTGTTCACCGCAGTTGTGCACAACAAAGCCATTGGCATCGAAAGCGTTCACTCCCGGAATGATAACGTCGTAAACTTCCTCCGCTCCATCCTCCGTAATTTCTTCGATAGTTGCGATGAACCTCTCTCTGTTAGGACTCCTACTGTACCTGCTTAAAAGCTCTTCCAGCATCTCTCTCTTCACCACATCGTTGAAACCCACTTTTTCCTGGAAAACTACGACGTTGTCGTTGGAGATCACGAGTTCATGCTGGTCCTTGAACTGATATTCCTTCTCTCCACCCTTTCCATCAGGCATTGGCCTTCTTCCAGCCTTTCTCCTGTATCGATAGATTTTTGAAGCTATGCCCATTCTAAGGAGCATTCTCTGAACACCTTTCAGCAGTTCGAGGTTCGACTGCGAAAGCCTGATGCTAAGGCCCTTCTCCTGTGATCCAACGACAGTGCCGTCAGAGTCAAACAACCCTCTCAGAAAACCTCTGTAGAACTGATAGGAAGCCTTCTCAATCTTTTCTGTTATGTTCTTGTTTCTGTAAACACCGATTTCCTTTGCGAGCCTGGTGATGTATGCCATTCTTAGCCTATATTCATTTCTTCCGTCAATTTTGCTCCAGCCCGCAAAATCGGATCTGTGAGGTAGGCCAGAGGCGTAAACTTCAACAACTTCTCTAACCGCTGCTGGACCACGGCTATCTCCCCATGAAGAGATCACGGCTCTGTTCTCTGAAAATGTCCCGTCCCCGAGGAGCAGTCCGATTAGGTATCCTTCTGCCTCCGAATACTGCCCGTCCCACTCAGGAATTGCCATGTGGTTGTTTATAACCACTTTATCTCCCTTTCTGAGCTCGGATACCTTTACCCACTCGGTTTCTAATCTGTATCTGGTTATTTTCTTCACCCTGAGAACGGGGTGGTCTGATGTGAGCCTGATCTCATAACCCTCCGTCGTGGTGAGTTTGTAAACCTTCCTGACACCTGTCTTAAAGAATCCCTTCTCGTCACTATCCCAGAAATCTCCGTTTACCACGGCAGTGAATTTCCTGCTGATGAGGTCTTTAACAAGCCTTGGCCCTTCAGCAGTCATCACCCAGGTGTCGGCTGTTACACACGGGTTGGTACTCTCAATCTGCCCCACGTGAGGCGTCGGGTTTTTTGCGTTAATCCTGTCTATGAAGACGACACCGGGTTCGCCATTTTTCCATGCAGCGTAAACTATTTTATCGAAAATTTCCCTTGCTCGAACTTCCCTTACGACTTCACCGGTTCGGGGGTTAATCAGTGGATAGAAAGTATCTTTTTCGAGGGCTTCCATAAAAGCATCGGTGACGGCAACAGAAATATTGAAATTCGTGAGCTTATCGTTATCTTCCTTACAGGTTATGAACTTTTCAATATCGGGATGGTCTATCCTCAGGATACCCATATTGGCACCACGGCGCGTTCCACCCTGCTTTATCGTTTCCGTAGCGGTATCAAAAACGGTCATAAAGGAAATGGGGCCGCTTGCAACTCCCCTCGTTGAAAGCACCTGATCGTTCTCGGGCCTTATTCGCGAAAAAGAGAAGCCCGTTCCTCCACCGCTTTTGTGAATCATGGCAGCGTATTTTATGGCCTCAAAAATGCTGTCTATGGAGTCATCAACGGGCAGGACAAAACAGGCCGAAAGCTGTCCCAGACGCCGACCCGCATTCATAAGCGTCGGAGAATTGGGCATGAAATCCTTGCCGACCATTAAAGAATAAAACTTCAGGGCCGTTTCTTTAACCTGTTCCGCCGTTTTCCCATACAGAGCATCAGCCTTGGCTATATGGCGGGCTACGCGCCAGAAGAGTTCCTCAGGGGTCTCAATGGGTTCCCCCTTTTCGCCTTTTTTGAGGTAGCGCTTCCTGAGAACGACAAGGGCATTCTGGGAAAGCCTGAGTTCCGGCACCTCGGGCGGTCTCGGCAGAGGCATTAAATCCAGTTCTTTTCTGATCTCCTCAGTTCCATCCCCATGACCGGAAGACAATATTTTCTCCACTCTACCACTTTTTTTCAGCGCCGTGGCTTCCATGCTCTCCCTCTTCTCCGCAAATTCCTTTATCGTACGGACCTGGACGGGCAAGCACAGGGCTCACCATTCCACCGTCCCATCAGGATCAAAAGAATTTTATTTTGCCCGTCGGGATAATCAAAGGTCTTAAATTTTCGTATTTACGCGGTTTTAGTTCTATTAGATTGTTTTTATTGCCAAAAATTTTTGCATCTTTTCAAGGTCGGGTCTGGAAAAGTTTACAACCGTGATTACCTTTTGTGTGGACTGATTATCCCCAAATCTGGAGGCAGGTAGATGACAGTTATGTGCCTCCCGGGGAATCTGGTTTGGCAGGGTTAGGACCCTGAATTTGATTTCTCTCAGAGCCACGGAGGTTACGGAGAGTTCTCTGTGACTCTGTGTGAAATTACAAACGGTGCGTTTGAGACATTTGTTCAAAGGAGGGTGATGGAATATGGGAAAAGCAGTAGGAATAGATCTGGGCACTACCAACTCGGTAATTGCCGTATGGGAAAACGGAAAGTATACGGTTATTCCCAATGCAGAGGGTAGTAGAACTACGCCTTCTGTCGTGGCCTACACGGAAGACGGACAGAGGCTGGTAGGTCAAATTGCAAAACGTCAGGCCGTCCTGAATCCAGAGGCCACTATATTCTCCGCGAAGAGATTCATCGGTCGGCGTTACGATGAGGTTCTTAACGAAATAAGCATGGTGCCCTACAAAGTAGAAAGAGGGCCCAACGATGCCGTGCGCTTTAATGTAAGAGGCAAGCTAATAGCCCCTGAAGAAGTGTCTGCTCAGGTATTAAGAAAGCTCGTCGAGGACGCCTCAAAATTCCTGGGAGAAAAAATTACTGAAGCCGTCATCACGGTTCCTGCGTATTTTAACGATGCACAGCGACAGGCCACGAAAAACGCCGGAGAGATCGCCGGACTCAAGGTGCTGAGAATCATAAACGAACCCACCGCCGCGGCTCTTGCCTACGGGCTTGAAAAGAAAAAGAACGAAACGGTTCTGGTTTTCGACCTCGGTGGCGGAACCTTCGACGTGTCCATCCTCGATGTTGGTGACGGTGTCTGCGAAGTCCGGGCAACCGCAGGCGATACTCATCTCGGTGGAGATGACTTCGACAAGCGAATAGTGGATTGGCTTGCCGACGAGTTCAAGAAGGAAACGGGTATAGAGTTGAGAAACGACCGTCAGGCTCTCCAGAGGCTTTACGAAGCGGCCGAGAAGGCCAAGTGCGAACTCTCCTCCATGATGGAGACGGAAATCAACCTGCCTTTCATCACGGCGGATGCCACGGGTCCCAAACATCTGGTAAAGAAAATTACCCGTGCAAAATTCGAATCCCTGGTGGCCGATCTGATTGAAAGGTGTATGGGCCCGGTTAAGCAGGCTCTTTCTGATGCCGGACTTACGGAGAACGACATAGATGAGGTAATCCTCGTAGGTGGGTCAACTCGAATTCCGGCAGTACAGCAGCTCGTGAAAAGGCTGACGGGCGGCAAAGAACCCAACATGAGCGTAAACCCCGATGAGGTGGTGGCAGTTGGTGCTGCAATTCAGGCGGCAATCATAAAGGGTGAAGTCAAGGACGTGGTGCTGCTCGACGTTACCCCGCTGTCCCTGGGAATCGAAACCCTGGGCGGTGTTATGACAAAGCTCATAGAGCGGAACACCACGATTCCATGCCGTCGTGAAGAGATATTCACAACGGCAGAAGACAACCAGACGGCCGTTGACATCGTAGTCCTTCAGGGTGAGCGTGAAATGGCCAAGGACAACCGCGTACTCGGCCGGTTCCGCCTCGAAGGCATTCCTCCGGCACCTCGAGGAGTTCCTCAGATAAAGGTAACCTTCGATATCGATGCCAACGGTATCCTGAAGGTTACTGCAAAAGACATGGCAACGGGAAAAGAGCAGACCGTTACCATTACCGAATCGACCAATCTGGATAAGAGCGAAATCGAGAGGATGATTCGTGAGGCGGAGCAGTACGCTGAGGAAGACCGAAAGAGGAAAGAACTGGTGGAAGCTCGAAATCAGACGGACAGCCTGGTCTATCAGCTTGAGAAAACTCTAAAAGAGCTTGGCGACAAGATCCCCGTGAACGAGAAGAGCCGTTGCGAAAAACTGCTGGAGGACGCCAGGACCGCTCTAAACGACCAGAACACGACGAAAGAAAGGTTCCAGCAACTCAATAGCGACCTGCAACAGGCCCTTCACATGATTGCGGCCGCGGCTTACCAGAAAGCGTCGGCCGGTCAGGCCGGCCAAAGCGAGGCCGCTTCCGGACAGGCCGGATCGAGTGGTTCCGGCGGAGACGACGTGATAGACGCCGAATTTACGGAGAAGTAATTCAACAAGGAGCGTCTGGGGACAGGGTTCCCACCCGGACGCTCTTCTCGGCACGGGGCTAACCAGAATCTTGTCTCTACAGGAGAGTAAACGAAAGCTATGGCCGTTCAGTATAAGGACTACTACGAGATACTGGGCGTCCCCAGAAACGCAACCCAGGAGGAGATCCAGCGGGCTTATCGTAAGCTGGCCCGAAAATATCATCCTGACGTGAACAAAGAACCGGGTGCAGAAGAAAAATTTAAAGAAATAAACGAAGCTTACGAAGTCCTTAAGGATCCAGAGAAAAGAAGACGCTACGATCAGCTTGGAGCCCACTGGAAAGCGGGCCAGGAATTCAGACCTCCTCCTGGATGGGACATCCATTTTGATTTCGGTTCGGGCGGAGAAGGTTTTGAAGATGTCTTCTTCGGCGGTTTCAGGGGCGAGTCCGGCTTCAGCGACTTTTTCGAGCTTCTTTTTGGGGGGCCGAGGCGTCGCAGAGCACACTACGGCGGCGCCACCTCGGGCGGTTTTACCTGGGTAAGAGACGGTGCCGATCGGGAGGCAACCATAAGAATTTCGCTGGAAGAAGCCTATAAAGGCTGTACAAAGACTTTTACAATTCCCGGAGAAAACAAAACCCTGGAGGTAAAGATTCCCCCTGGAGTCCTTCCGGGGCAGAAGATCCGCCTTGCAGGTCAGGGGAGCCCGGGAATCGGAGGCGGAAAAAGCGGCGATCTCTATCTTACCGTGGAAATCGACCCACATCCTCGATACCGCCTTGAAGGAAGGGACATATATGTGGACCTCCCGGTAAGCCCCTGGGAGGCGGCACTGGGAGCAACGATTAGCGTGGACACTCCCGACGGCCCTCTTTCGGTTCGCGTGCCACCCGGCACGCAAAGCGGACAGAAATTGAGATTAAGGGGCAAGGGAATGCCCAATCCAAAAGGATCCCCCGGAGACCTGTATGCGGTTGTGCAGATAAAGGTACCAAAGCATCTCAGCCCCAGAGAGCGAGAACTCTTCGAAGAGCTAAGCCGTATCTCAACCTTTAATGCAAGGTCGCCGTGATGGGGCCGCCCTGAATGAGCCAGTAGCCGGGGTAGGAGGAATAATAATGGCGACAACAAGGTACTGCCTTGTAAGGTATGAGGAAGCGGGACAGTACTTACGAATAGAGCAGGTTGCAGAAGCCTGCGGAGTTCATCCTGAGTTGATCGACCGATTTGTGCGGCTGGGACTTATAGACCCCGTGGACAACGAGAGTGAATTGCTGCTTTTCGAGCTGGACACCGTACCTCTGGTAAGGAAGATCATACGCCTCAGGAACGACCTGGGAATCAATTACGCAGGCGTGGGCGTGGTAATTGACCTCCTCGACAGGCTGGACAGCCTCGAAAGACGGATCGAAATACTGGAAGAGCAAATTGCCAAACTAATCGCCCTTGCGAGCACCTGATGAAAAATTCAGGTGCTCCCTTGACATAAAAACACAGCAGGAGGTGCGCTTATGGATATAAACAAATTTACGATAAAATCTCAAGAAGCTCTTCAACAGGCCCAGACCAAGGCCATAAAATACGGACATCAGGAAGTTGATGGGGAACATCTCCTTCTCGCCCTCGTCGAACAATCGGATGGTCTTATTCCCAGACTTCTTCAAAGAATGGAGATACCCGTTGATTCGGTAAAAGAACAGCTCGAGCAGGAACTGGAGCGAAGACCCAGAATAAGCGGCCCGGGGATAGAACCGGGAAAGGTTTACATTACTCAGAGGCTCAGCCGTTTGCTGGTTAAAGCCGAGGAAGAAGCCAAGAGGCTCAAAGACGAGTACGTTTCGGTTGAACATCTTTTTCTTGTGTTCGTAGACGAAGGACAGACCACTGCGGCGGGAAGGATTCTCGCCCGATTTGGAATAACGAGAGACCTGGTTCTTAAAACTCTTACGGCAGTTCGCGGCCATCAGAGGGTCACAAGTGCTACCCCTGAAGCGACCTATGAAGCGCTGAAAAAATACGGCCGGGACCTCGTTGCCGAGGCCAGAAGCGGGAAGCTGGATCCCGTAATAGGCAGGGACGCAGAGATAAGAAGGGTTATCCGAATACTGAGCAGGAAAACCAAAAACAATCCCGTTCTCATAGGTGAGCCCGGTGTCGGCAAAACGGCAATAGTGGAAGGACTGGCCCATCGTATAGTAAGAGGCGATGTCCCTGAGGGCCTCAAGGACAAAACCATCTTCGCCCTGGATATGGGAGCCCTGATTGCCGGTGCAAAATACCGGGGCGAGTTCGAGGAGCGCCTGAAAGCGGTCCTCCAGGAAATAAAAGAATCGGAAGGACGAATTATCCTCTTCATCGATGAAGTCCACACAATAGTTGGTGCCGGAAAGGCCGAAGGCGCCATCGATGCGGGCAACATGCTGAAACCCATGCTCGCTCGAGGTGAGCTCCACTGCATAGGGGCCACGACCCTTGACGAATATCGAAAGTACATCGAAAAGGACCCCGCACTGGAGCGGCGCTTCCAGCCCGTGCTGGTGGAAGAACCATCGGTAGAGGATACCATCTCGATATTGAGAGGCCTCAAGGAGCGCTATGAGGTTCATCACGGTGTAAAAATTCACGACAGCGCCCTTGTTGCGGCTGCCGTTCTTTCTCACCGCTACATTACGGATCGTTTCCTGCCCGACAAAGCCATTGACCTGGTTGACGAAGCCTGCGCCATGATCCGTACCGAAATCGACTCCATGCCTGCAGAACTGGACGAAGTAATGAGGCGCATCATGCAACTGGAAATCGAAGAAGCGGCACTGAAGAAAGAGAAGGATAAGGCGAGCCAGGAGCGACTTGAAAGTGTCAGGAAAGAACTGGCCGAACTCAGAGCCAAGGCCGACGCCATGAAAGCTCAGTGGGAGGCCGAAAAAGCGGCAATCAAGGAAGTGCAGGCTCTGAGAGAAGAAATCGAAAAGGTTCACAGGGAGATCGAAATAGCCGAAAGACAGTACGACCTGAACCGCGTTGCGGAGCTCAGACACGGAAAATTGCCTGAGTTGCAGGCCAGGCTCAGAGAGGCGGAACAGAAGCTCTCTCAGATTCAGGGCGAAAAGAAACTTCTTCGTGAAGAGGTAACGGAAGAAGAGATTGCAGAGATCGTTTCTCGATGGACCGGAATTCCCGTGTCCAGGCTCGTAGAAAGCGAACGAGAAAAGCTACTCAGGCTGGATGAAGTACTCCACAGGCGGGTCGTTGGTCAGGACGAAGCGGTCAAGCTGGTAGCCGATGCAGTGTTGCGGGCCAGGGCCGGGATCAAAGACCCCAGACGACCTATAGGCTCCTTCATATTCCTGGGTCCTACCGGAGTGGGCAAAACGGAGCTTGCAAAAACCCTCGCAGAAGCGCTTTTCGATACAGAAGAAAACATGATCCGCATTGATATGACCGAGTACATGGAGAAACATACCGTATCTCGCCTTATCGGCGCTCCTCCGGGATATGTGGGCTACGAGGAAGGCGGTCAATTGACCGAAGCCGTTCGCAGAAAACCCTATTCGGTCGTGCTTTTCGATGAAATAGAAAAAGCCCATCCCGATGTCTTCAACATACTGCTTCAGATCATGGACGACGGGAGGCTGACGGACGGACACGGTAGAACCATTGACTTCAAAAATACGATTATCATCATGACCAGCAACATCGGGTCAACCTATCTTCTTGAAGGGGTGGACTCAAGAGGACAGATTCGTGAAGAAGTTAGAGACCGCGTTATGGCAGAACTGCGACAGCACTTTCGACCGGAATTCCTTAACCGGGTTGACGAAATCATTCTCTTCAAACCTCTCACACTGGACGAAATCAAGCGAATCGTGGATCTTATGGTTGCAGACATACAAAAACGGCTGAAAGATCGTCATATCACTCTGGAACTTACGGAAGAAGCCAGAGAATTCATTGCACGGTCTGGATATGACCCCGTGTTCGGTGCCAGACCCCTCAGACGCTACATCCAGAGGAACCTTGAAACCAGAGTTGCCCGTGCCATAGTTGCCGGGGAGGTTCCCGAAGGTTCGGTTGTGAGGGTGGTTGTTGAGGGAGACGAACTGGCAGTTAAGGTTATAGCTCCTGAAGAAGAACAACAGACGGCTGTAGCGTAGTCAAAACACCCTGCGGCGAGGCCCGGCGGCTACGCCGCGGGGTTATTTTGTTAAAGGAGGAGGTGTTTTTTATGAGCATTCTTTTTTCGGAAGCCTCCATAGGAAGATTGACGTTAAAAAACCGTTTTGTCCGCTCTGCCACGTGGGAAGGCCTCGCCGCGGAAGACGGAAGTTGTACCGACAGGCTAATATCACTCGTCGAAAAGCTCGCTTCGAATGAAGTGGGGCTTATTATTTCGGGTCACGCGTACGTGGAACCCCAGGGACAGGCCGGCCCCGGACAAATGGGAATCTACGACGACAAGCTCATTGATGGCCTTGCCAGAATGACGGAAGCCGTGCATAAAGCCGGTGGGAAGATTTTCGTCCAGCTTGCTCATGCCGGCTGTCACGGCTTGAAAGCCCGTATAGGGCCTTCGGCAGTTTCTAGCGAGTCCGTTAAGAACTGTGGAGAAATGGGTCGCGACGACATAAGGCGGGTGGTGACGGCCTTCGGCAGGGCCGCAAAACGCGCCGTAGAGGCAGGATTTGATGGAATCCAGATACATGCAGCCCATGGATACCTCTTAAGCGAATTCCTATCTCCTTTTTACAATCACAGAACCGACGAATACGGCGGAAGCCCGGCAAACCGGGCACGGATTGTTATTGAGGTCCTGGAGTCCATAAGAGAGGTCACGGGGAGCGATTATCCCGTGTGTATAAAGATAAATTCTCAGGACTTCCTGGAAGGAGGCCTAACAGAGCAAGACTCTCTGGAAATATGTTCCATCCTCGCCGAAAAAGGCATCGATGCCATTGAGCTCAGCGGTGGCACGCCTCTTTCCGGTAAATACACGCCCGTTCGCACAACCAGAGAAGAAGCCTGGTATGAAGGAACGGCGAGAAAATTAAAAGAACTGGTTGCCGTTCCGGTAATTCTTGTGGGAGGTATAAGATCCTTTGAAACGGCCGAACGCATTGTTGGTAACGGCGTTGCAGACTTTGTGGCTCTGAGCCGCCCTTTAATCCGTGAGCCCGACCTCGTAAAGAGGTGGAAGGAAGGAGACAGACGGCCTGCTCAGTGCGTATCCGACAACCTCTGTTTTCGTCCTGCCATGAAGGGTGAAGGGATCTACTGCGTTACGGAAAAACGACAGCGGGAAAAGGAATAAAAAACGGGGCGGGACCAAACCCGCCCCTTTTGATTTTAAAGGGGATTTAATTCTCTTTCCCTGGGAAACAGCGGGAGGTATCGATAGGAAAGCGATATAATCAGGGCACCGTAGGCAAGCATCCCTATGCTGGGTGCCCATTCGTAAACGGTGGGAACGTAAACTTCCCACTTATCGAAGGGCATTACCGGAACGGCCAGAGCCTGAACGGTCATAACAAACCTGTTTATCACCACACCGGTGCAGTCCAGGAAAAAGGCTCCAAAGAGCAGAGTGTTACTGGCCCTACACCTCGGTGATAGTAAAATGGCTGCAGGGATTACCCCACAGACCACGAGCTCCGCAAAAAGCAACCACATGCCGTAGGGCTGACGATAAAAGTCCGTCAACTTGAAGCCCATCTCCGGAGCCGTCACCATAGCCCAGTAGAGAGTGTCGGCGATCTTAAGCATAATGTAGATGGCAAGAATTGAACCTTCAATCTTCCCAATTAGCTCGTAAACACTGCGGTCAACAAGAGGTCTCCGGGCAAACTTTTCTATCGCCCGGCATATAAGAGCAGTAAAAGCAGGCCCCGATGCAATTGCCGAAATAACGAAGAGGAAAAAGGTCCATGGCCAGATGAAGAAGCCGGTCCTGTAACAGAAAGGTCTGGCAAAGAGCACACCGGCAACGCCGCCCAGAGATCCTTGATGGAAAAAGCTCAGAAAGGTTCCGGTAAGAGCAAAGAGGGCCATAATTTCATGAAGAGAATGACCAAAAACATGAAGAGGCCTGATGGCATCGAGCTTTCGATTCTCAAGAATTATGGGTACATATTCGATGGTAAGGACTATGGCGTAGCAGGTGATACAGAAGATAACTTCAGTCAGCATTGAATGTACATTGGGATGCCAATAACCAAACCAGCCTCGAAGCGGCTGACCTATTTCGAGAAGCAAAACCAGCAGTGCCCCCGTATAACAAACGAAGCCTACCACCACGGCAAGATTGATGATCTTTTTTATCTCTTTAAGCGCCGGGAAAAACCTGGAAAGGCCGTAAAAGAGAAAGCCCGAAAAGAATGCACCGGCACCCAGGGCAATCACGCCGAGATCAACGGTGATGTACAACCCGAAACCGAAGTAGTTGTTCAGTCCCGTAAGATTCAACCCCTTCCAGAGAACCATAGCTCCGGCCCAGACACCCCAACCCATAAGGGCAAAAAGGAATAGCAGCCAAAGCGCAAAAACCGGAAAAGGACACCGTTTCACGCCTTCAGGTATAAGTGCTCTGTCCATTGCCGCCCCTCTTATTTAAAGTCCCTTGTCCGATAACTTTCGTACCCACGGTTGACTGCTGAGATAGTAAACCTTGGGATAGGTTTTCAGTTTTGCAGAGATCTGAAAAGCCCGGGGATCTTTAGACAACCTGGCAACTTCACTTTCCGGATCCATCAAATTGCCAAAAACAATGGCACCCGTCGGACAGGCCTCAACACAAGCGGGCGTGTATTCCACTCCATCAGGATCCCTTCCCTCGATCCGGGCCTTATCTCTCGCCCGATTGAGCCTGTGATGACAAAAAGTACACTTCTCGATAACCCCTCTCATGCGGGTACTAACCTCGGGGTTCAACATCTCTTCCATTGGCTCAGGCCACCTGGGATCCCACCAGTTAAAGCACCGGGCATGATAAGGACAAGCAACCATGCAGTACCGGCAACCTATACAACGAGGATATATCATATTCACAATGCCCGTGCGTTCATCTCGCTGAGTAGCATTCACAGGACACACGAAGGTACAGGGCGTATGATGAGGGGAATCACAGTGAAAACAGGGTCTCGGCAGGTAGGCAAACCGATATTCGGGATAATCCCTGCCATTTTCCAGATAATACATCCGCATCCAGGCAATATTGCGGGTCTTGTCCGTTTCATCGGGCAAAAAGGACACATTATTTTCCTGATGACAGGCTACTGCACAGGCCATACAACCGGTACACTTATCAAGATCTATGACCATCCCGTAACGCACGGATCCTTTTCCATGCCCATGCTCACCGTTGTGTTGCTTTCCACTCATGAGCCGTCATCCTCTCAGCAGTTTTATTACCTAGTCACGCCCGGACAAGTTTTGCCCGAGTAACCCTTTCCACTCCCAAAGCCGTAACCGGATCGAGCTGAACCTCTGTAAGCTCCGTTACCCGCAACCCCTTATCCGCCAGGTATTCATCGTAAGCCCAGTGACCCAGCCCTTTAACGGCCGCAATAAGGCCGGGAGAAACGGCAGGGCTTAGATGAACTCTGGCCCGAGCCTTTCCTTGAGGCGTCTCAACCACCACCGACATACCCTCCGCAAGGCCCAGTTCCTTTGCCGTCGCCGGGTTAACGCCAATAAAGCCGTCGTTCCCTTTCAGTTCAAAGTCCCAGAGGTTTTTCATCATGAGAGGCGAATTGGGGAAATATCCGGAGGAGATGTAGGAAACACCGTAGGCAACCAGAAGCAGAGGATATTCCTGTTCACTTCCAGAGGATTGCAGGGCTAAAAAGTGCGGCATCAAAAGCTCCGGTTTCTCCAGACCCATACCTGCATTCTCGAGAACCGATGCAAAGAATCGAGGCTTCCCCGTTTCGGTTTTGACGAATTGAGACGTACTCGCTACGGGCGCATACCAGAGGGAACCTTTTTTCAACTTTTTAAGAAGATCCGCCGCATTACGGTAATTTTTCTTCGGGGTTTTATCAGGCTCCAGATGGGAAAAATCCGTCTTATCGTCCGATACAGCTCCAATCCCCTGATCGGCAATGAACTTGACCTGGGCTTTAAGGACATCCTCATACTTTTTCCAGGGTAGAGCTCTTCTGGTTTCATCCCCGACCATGGCCGCAAGCTGGAGAACCACATCGCCTGGATGTTTTACGTCGTATAGCGGATTGATAACCGGAGCAGAAAGTCCGTAAAGGGCGAAAGGTAAACCCGGTACGGCGGTTACATCATCCCAGCGCTCAAGCATAACCGGTGTGGGAAGAATCAAATCGGCTTCCAGGGCAGTCTCGTCCATAAAGCCGGTCATCGCAACGGTAAACCCCGCCTTCGACCAGGCATCGCGAACCAGAGCGGCATCGGCCATCGAATAGATGGGATTGGCCTCGCAGACCAGCAATACATCAACAGGGTAGCCCTTCCCCTGCGCGAGAGCTTCAAAGAAGGCGTAAATCGAGTTCGACCGGGCACCGACCAGCCCGGATGTGCCGGCGGCTACATCAAGCCGTTCTTCCGCCAAACTTTCTTCCCCCTGAGCTGCCTTCAGGGAGTTCGTTACGGGCGTAAAGGTACACAGACCCTTGTCTTCAAAATTTCCGAGTAGCATGTTCAGCGCAACATAGGCCATTTCATGGTGGAAAAATCCCGGACCGCCAAACCCTTCTGAACCCCATACCACGAGCGGAGAAGGCTGAGATGCAACCCACCTTGCAAGCTCTTCAATCTTCGCTGCGGGAGCACCTGTGATCCCCGATACACGATCAGGGCTGTATTCTTTAAGAACATAATCCCTGAACCCCTGACGGGTTTCACCGGAAGAATCAATCCAATTCAGGTAACCCTCATACTCTTCAACACCCCGAAAAACCCTGTTTTCCCTGATGAGAACATGAGCTATGCCCAATGCAAGGGCAGCTTCCGTCCCCGGTTTTACGGGGATCCATTCATTCGATTTTGAAGCACTCATTGAAAGCCGCGACGAGACATGAACGATCTCCGTCCGACCTTTGCCGGGAACCTCACGAACCCACTCTTCATACATCCTGCCCATAGGAGCACAGGAACTCCATCCGTCCGCCCATTCGGCGCCGAAATTCAAAATACCCGTTGCCCTGTACAGCCTGAAAGCAAAAGGCCCTTCATGACCGAAAAGAGCTTGGCTCACGGCCGAATGCCCGTCCGTCTCCCGGGGCATCGCAAACAGGTTGGAAGAACCCAAAGCTCCACAAAAGAGGCTCCACAGCTCATAAAGGCTCGTATATCTCTGACCCGAAAGGCAGGCTACCTGATGGCCCTTCCCTTCCTCGTATAGCTTCTTCAACCTGGCTCCCAGTTCGCCGATTGCTTCCTTCCAGCTTATGGCCTTAAAACCCGTGCGATCTCCTCGTTTTTTGGTCTGCCTCAAAGGCTGACGTACCCGATAGGGAGAGTAGAGAAACTGAACGGCCGACGCTCCGAGTGCGCACAAACCGCCTTTATTGAGCGGGCTCAAGCTGGAACCCCTCACATATATAGCCCTCTGACGATCAACGAGATCCACTTCAACACTGCAGGCACTCCCGCACATGGTGCACAGAGTTCCTACCCCTGCTCTGTGACCTCTTTTGGGCGAAGGCCGCCAAGACCAGTTCTGAGTCCAGATGGCTATGTCATCGGCAAGTTTCCACGGGATGGGAGATAAAAGAGTGCCGGCAATTCCACCTGCAACAAACCCGATAAATGCTCGCCGCCCGACTTTCATTGTCTCCATCCTCTTAAATAAATATTCAGGTTACTTGTGACAGACCTGACAGGCATTGCTGGCGCCGCGCTCGGCATGGCACTTTTCGCACTCGACCATCTTCATGGTGGTCTTTCTGTAACCGGTCAGCCGGTTTATATAAACCGGCGGATTTTGTTCCTCCTGACTCACATCACGATGACATCGAACACAGTCCAGATCTCTGTGAGGGGCATGAGAAAAGTATACGTTGTCAGGCTGCCAGGCGTAAACCAACCACGGAATGGGTTTATTCTGCTGAATGTACTCCTCCACGAGAATCCGTTCAGCCTCGGAGTCCCCCATCATTTCCTCATGGCACTCCCTGCAATTGTCTATATTGGGGACACCCGAATAAGTGCCGTCATCCCGGAAATAATGACAATACTCGCAATCATTATCCTGATGGGCTACGTGAGAAAAGTTCAAAGGCTGATAATGCCTGGAATACAAGACGTTAGGAAAAACCACCCAGCCGACTATCAGCGCACCGATAAAGCCGACCAAAAAAGAAACAAGCACTACAATGCCCGCACCCTTCTGCTGATTATTTGCCATAACGACCTGCCCCTTCTGGTAAATAATTCGTTATGACCTGCCGGAGCCCTTCCGCACAAAATTTCACAAGGAGTAGTCTTATTAAACGGCACATTGGTCATTTGTCAAGTTATTCACGAGCTTTGACCGAGACACGGACATTACCGTAACCGATTGTAAGAAATCACCGCATTTAAAAAGCCTATTTGAAAAATCTCAAATCAGAGACTAGCTGATTTTCCGATTTACAAACCCCTTACCGGAGGGATGTTATGGGGTCCTATAAGGAACTCTGGGAGAAGCTTAACCTGGACCTTGATGCGCACGAATCATTGCTGGAGGTTCTGGGAAAGTTCTACGGCGACATTTATCTAACTCAGCAGGGCCGTCTAAGAGGAATAGAATATCTTGATTTCGTAATCTCCGAGATCCACGGCCTGAGGATTAAAGAACTTCAGGAAGCAAAGAATAACGGCCGCAAGGTCATCGGTACCTTCTGTATCTTCGTTCCCGAAGAACTCGTGCTTGCCGCACAGGCCATACAGGTCGGGCTCTGTGCAGGTGCTGAGACGGGAAGAGAGTTGGCAGAACAGGTCCTGCCCAGAAACACCTGTGCCCTCATAAAATCTTTCGTGGGTTTTAAACTATCACGGCTTTGCCCCTTTATCGAATCCTGTGATCTCATCGTCGGTGAAACTACCTGTGACGGTAAGAAGAAAGCCTACGAAATATTCGAGCAATACGTACCTCTTTTTGTAATGGAAGTACCCCAGATGAAAAGGGACGCCGACAGAGAGTTATGGAAGAGCGAAATCTACAGGTTCAAAAGCGTTCTCGAGGATCTTACCGGTTCCTGGATTACGGCAGAATCCCTTGCAAAAGGAATAAAAACCGTTAACAGAAGAAGACGGGTCCTACAGCGTCTCAACGAGCTAAGGAAGGCCGTGCCTGCTCCAATATCGGGCCGGGACGCCCTTCTGGTTCATCAAATTTCCTTCTACGACGATCCCGAAAGATTTACGAACAAGATATCGATACTCTGTGACGAACTGGAGAAAAGAATATCCGCCAAAGAAGGAGTGGTCCCTGAGGGGACGCCGAGGATTCTTCTGTCGGGATGCCCCATGGCCATACCGAACTGGAAGCTACCTTATGTGATTGAAAGCTCAGGAGCCGTCGTGGTCGTTGAGGAATCCTGCGTGGGAACCAGGAACATATCCCATCTGGTAGAAGAAAACGGAAAAAGCGTTGATGACATGATCGACAACATTGTAGATCGATACATGAAAATTGATTGTGCCTGTTTCACCCCCAACAGAGAACGCCTTAACAACGTCGTTTCTCTTGCCAAAGCCTATAAAGTGGACGGAGTAATACATTACAGCCTTACCTTCTGTCAGCTCTACGAAACCGAAGCGTTCAAAATCGGCAGGGCCCTTGAGAAAGAAGGAATACCTTTTCTATCGATTTCCACGGATTACAGCATGGAGGATGTGGAACAACTGAAAAACAGGGTGGAAGCCTTCGTTGAAATGATCAGAGGTTGAAAGTGAACAGTGCGGGCCTGGATGCTGGATCAACCTGGATCAAGCTGGTGATTTTGAATGAGAAGAAAGAGGTAATTCACCGCAAGAAGCTGGAAACAGCCCTTGATGCCCAATCGAGGTTAAGAAGCCTCTTTGATGAAGTGGCCCGATTTGAAGTCGGGTCTTTAGTTGCAACGGGGTACGGCCGAAAGCTGGCTCTTAAAGTCTTTTCCAACGTTCCCAAAAAAGCCACCGTCTCCGAAATTCAGGCTCATGCGGCGGGAGCCCTGTTCCTTTTCCCCGAAGCCCGGAGTGTTCTCGACATAGGGGGTCAGGATACCAAAGCAATAGTACTGGGGCCTGAAAAACGTCCTTCAAGATTTGAGATGAATGACCGGTGTGCCGCAGGAACGGGCAAGTTTCTGGAGATTACGGCGCGAGCCTTCGGCAAGAACCTCGATGACTTCGGATTATTCGCCCTTAAAGGTGACAGCCCTCCGGAGATAACATCAACCTGTGCGGTTTTTGCCGAAAGTGAAATTATATCTCTTACGGCCCGAGGAGAACGACCTGAAAATATAGCAAAGGCAATCCATCTTTCCGTGGCAAAAAGGACCGTGGCAATGCTCAGACGCGTGGGATTTGGTTCCCCTCTCGTTTTTTCCGGAGGGGTAGCCCGGAATCCCTGCATGGTAAGGCTCTTGCGGGATTTTCTGAAGGATTGCGAAATACTCACACCCGAAAAGCCCGAATTTACCGGAGCTCTGGGGGCCGCCCTTTTAGCCGTAAATAACCCATTTTAAACCCTTCTTGCCGGCAATCGATAAAATCACCCCTCAATTTCCCTGCCTTTTTATAGCTTTCAAAGCCGGAAAATCAGATTGTTGCAAATGCGTTGACAGGAAGAAATTATTTAACTAGAGTTCTAAAGTTCAAAAAATTCATTGATTTTAAGAGTTTATCGTAGGGAAATAGAATTTACACAAATTAAACAGGTGGTTTTAAGGAAGTATTTCCCATGAAGCTGACGGGAGCACAAATTTTCTTTGAATGTTTGAAACGAGAGGGAGTGGAGGTAATCTTCGGATACCCCGGAGGGGCGGTACTGGACATATACCATGAGATGCCCAAGCACAACATCAGGCACATTTTGGTCAGGCACGAGCAGGGAGCGGCTCATATGGCCGACGGTTACGCTCGGGCTTCCGGCAAAGTCGGAGTTTGCCTGGTCACGTCCGGTCCCGGGGCCACAAACACGGTTACCGGTATCGCCACTGCTTATATGGATTCCATCCCCATTGTTGTATTTACCGGTCAGGTTCCGACGGCTCTGATCGGAAATGATGCCTTTCAGGAAGTTGATATTGTAGGCATTACGCGTCCCTGCACGAAACATAACTATCTCGTAAAAGACGTAAGAGACCTACCCCGCATTATAAAGGAAGCCTTTTATCTCGCCAGATCGGGGCGACCGGGCCCTGTTCTCGTGGACCTGCCCAAAGATGTGATACAGGCAAGCACAAACCTTTCATATCCCGAAACGGTAAATCTTCGAGGCTACAAGCCAACGGTGGAACCTCACAGGGGACAGCTAAAAAAGGCAGCTCAGGCCATAAGGAAGGCTCAGCGTCCCGTCATATATGCCGGTGGTGGCGTAATTCACTCAAGTGCCAGAAACGAGCTGACGAAGTTTGCCGAAATGCTTCAAATTCCCGTAACCACCACCCTTATGGGTCTTGGGGCTTTCCCGGCCGTTACTGAGAAGGGCACCTTTAATCTTCACCCCCTGTGGCTTGGGATGCTGGGTATGCACGGAACCTTCCGGGCAAACATGGCCGTTACCCACTGCGATCTTCTTTTCGCCATAGGAGCCCGTTTTGACGATCGAGTAACGGGAAAGGTGGAAGGATTTGCGCCAAAGGCAAAGATAATTCACATCGATGTGGATCCCACCAGCATAAGCAAAAACGTTCGCGTCGATATTCCCATCGTGGGCGATTGTAAAAGAGCACTCAGGTATCTTATTGAAATGTTTCAGGAAGAGCCTCTGGAAAATGTGGAAGAAAGAAGGGCGCCCTGGCTGAAACAGATAGAGGAGTGGAAAAAAACCTATCCTCTGGCCTATAAGCAGCAGGAGGGCAGAATTAAGCCTCAGTTCGTTATTGAGAAAATCTACGAACTCTCCAGAGGAGACGCCATTATAGCCACGGAAGTCGGACAGAACCAGATGTGGACGGCTCAATATTATCATTTCACGGAACCGAGAACCCTTATAACCTCAGGCGGGCTTGGTACCATGGGATACGGCTTTCCGGCCGCAATTGGGGCTCAGGTTGCAAGACCCGATAAGCTGGTAATAGACATAGCGGGAGACGGAAGCATTCAGATGAACATTCAGGAACTGATCACGGCCGTTTGCAATGAGCTTCCCGTTAAGGTTGCAATTCTTAACAACGGCTATCTGGGTATGGTGCGTCAGTGGCAGGAGCTTTTTTACGAAAAGAACTACTGTGCTACCTGTCTTGAAGGAGGACCTGATTTCGTTAAGCTTGCCGAAGCCTACGGAGCCGTCGGTTTAAGAGCAACGAAACCCGAAGAGGTAGAACCGGTTATAAAGAAAGCCTTTGAGATTCCCAAACCGGTTCTCATGGATTTTGTTGTGGAACCCGAGGAAGGTGTATATCCTATGGTTCCTGCGGGAAAAACAATCACGGAAATGTTGCTGGTGTAGGACCATGAGCGGAAACTACCGAAATAATCACGATAAAAGGCACACCATTGGCGTGCTGGTGGAAAATCAGCCGGGTGTTCTGTCCCGCGTTGCCGGGCTCTTCAGCGGCCGGGGTTTTAACATAGAAAGTCTTACGGTTGCAGAAACAAACGAGCCCGGGATGTCCAGGATTACCCTCGTTACGACGGGCGATGAGCATATTGTCGAGCAAATAATCAAGCAGTTAAACAAGCTCATAAATGTTATAAAGGTCCTCGATTTTCGCGACACGGAGTTCGTGGAACGGGAAATGGCCCTCATAAAGGTCAAGGCGGATAAACAGAGCAGGGCAGAAATCCTCAGGATTGTGGATATTTTCAGGGCAAAAGTGGTTGACGTTTCGCCTCATTCTTACATTGTAGAGGTAACCGGAGACGAAGGGAAAATTCAGGCTATTCTGGATCTCCTCAGCGAATACGGAATCCTGGAGTTGGCCCGAACGGGAAAGGCCGCAATGGCCCGGGGTAAAAAGGATATACAAAAAAGGTAGCCGGTGAGGGTGAAAAACCCGACCGGTTTTGCTCAGGCACGGAGATCCGTGCCTTTATTGTGTGTTGACGCTAAAGGAGGAGGGAGCTGATGCGGATCTTTTACGAAGCAGATGCGGATTTTTCTTTTTTGCAGGGTAAAAAGGTTGCCATTGTCGGTTACGGAAGCCAGGGACATGCTCAGGCTCAAAATCTGCGTGATAGCGGTATAGACGTAATTGTGGCTCAGAGGCCCGGTAGCCGGAATTATGAACTCGCCCTGGAAGATGGTTTTAAACCTCTTTCCGTAGAAGAGGCGGCAAAGGAAGCCGATGTAATCCAGATGCTCATACCCGATCACGTACAGGCTGACGTTTACAGGACTTCCGTAGCTCCTCATCTTAAGCCCGGAAAAATGCTGATGTTCTCTCACGGCTTCAACATACACTACGGCCAGATAGTCCCACCACGGGATGTTGATGTAACGATGGTTGCCCCCAAGGGTCCGGGACATCTGGTAAGAAGCGAGTATGTGCGAGGAGCAGGCGTTCCAGCTCTCGTTGCCGTTCATCAGGACGCAACGGGCAATGCACTGAATGTAGCCCTTGCCTATGCTAAAGGCATCGGAGCAACCAGAGCCGGTGTTATCGAAACGACCTTCAAAGAAGAAACGGAAACGGACCTTTTCGGAGAGCAATGCGTTCTCTGTGGAGGCGTCTCGGAACTCATTAAAGCAGGGTTTGAAACCCTGGTGGAAGCGGGCTATCAGCCCGAGATAGCCTATTTTGAATGTCTCCACGAGCTTAAATTGATCGTGGATTTGATCTACCAGGGTGGCTTATCCTACATGCGTTACTCCATAAGCGATACGGCCGAATACGGAGATTTAACCAGAGGTCCAAGGATAGTGTCCGAACAGACCAGACAGACCATGAGGGACATTTTGAAGGAAATACAAACGGGAGCCTTTGCCCGGGAGTGGATCCTTGAAAATCGAGCGGGCCGTCCTGTGTTTCAGGCTCTGAGAAGGCAGGCAAGAAGTCATCTTGTCGAGGAGGTGGGAAAGCGGTTAAGGTCCATGATGCCTTTTCTGGAAGCCAAAGAAGCGCCGGATCAGTAAACAGAAGCGGGTCGGCAAAATGGACTTTCGCTCTGCCCGGAACCGTATTCCTCTGGCACCTGAAGGTATACCCTTTATCGGGCTGGCCGCTTTCTTAACGCTGATCCTTGCGATCCTGGGATGGGCCGTTCCTGCTTTATGCGGCTTTCTGGTCACGGCTTTTGTGACCTACTTTTTTCGGGACCCCCAGCGAATAGTACCTCAGGAGCCCGATTGCCTGGTCTCTCCGGCCGACGGAAAAATCGTAAGCATAGACCGAGATGTCCTTCCCCCCTGTTTTGCCGATACTGCCATGACGCGGATTGGAATATTCATGTCCATCTTCGACGTCCATGTGAACAGGGCACCGGAGGAAGGGCACATCAGAGGGGTGAAGTACTTCAGAGGATCTTTTAAGGCTGCCCAGTTGGGGCGGGCATCAGAAGAAAACGAAAAGAACTGCATACTTCTGGAAACCTCAAAGGGCCGGTCAATCGTTCTGGTTCAGGTAGCGGGTCTTATTGCCCGCCGTATCGTTTTCTGGCCCGGGGTTGGCGACCGGGTGGTGCGAGGTGAACCTATAGGCATGATAAGGTTCGGGTCCCGCGTCGACGTTTATGTTCCTCGGGACTGGGAAGTGGTGGTGTCCAGAGGAAATAGGGTTCGAGCAGGGGAGGACATAATATGCAGGACGAAGTAAAGACGCGTTCCCGATCGCGACGCAGAAAAAAAAGACGGTCCAACCGCACAGTCGGGAAATACCTGCTTCCCAATATCCTTACCACGGGAAACCTTTTCTCCGGGTTTGTGTCTCTGGTTTATTCAATCGACGGAGAATACGAAAAAGCCGCCGTTGCCGTGCTTGTATCCTGGATTTTCGATATCCTGGACGGCAAGGTGGCAAGGCTTTCCGGAGCAACGAGCAGGTTCGGAGTGGAATACGACTCCCTGGCAGACCTGGTGTCCTTCGGGGTGGCACCGGCCCTTTTGATCTATCTCTGGGCTCTAAAGCCCCTTGGACGCATTGGCTGGCTTGGAGCCTTTCTTTTTGTTGCCTGTGGAGCCCTCAGGCTTGCAAGATTCAATGTACAGGCATCAGGCGAAGAAAAAAAATACTTCACGGGGCTTCCCATCCCCGGGGCCGCCGGTTTTATCGCCACACTCACGCTTTTCGCCTACCCCTTCGCACACCAGCCCGGACGGGCTGTCACATGGCTGTTTCTGATCATCACGATATCGCTTGCTCTTTTGATGGTCAGCACGGTTCGATACAGCGTTTTTAAGGAGCTGGAATCCCTGAGAACACGCCAGGTTACGATGATAATGGGTATCCTTGCGGTTCTTGTGGTGGTTGCCGCAAAACCCAGGTACATGCTCTTTGCACTGCTTGCGGCGTACACTCTGTCAGGACCTTCGGTTTCACTGGGTAAGCGGATTAAGTCCCTGGACCTGAAGGTACAGGAATGTGGAGAAACGGCTTCGGCAAGAAGCAACAAAGATGGATCACTAAAGCAGGAGTGACGGAAGAAGCATGAGCGGTAAAACCCTGGTTGAAAAAATCCTGTCTGATCACATTGACGGAGGAGAGGCACGGGCCGGGCAGATCGTCGAAGCCCGGGTGGACTTTGCTTTTGGAAACGACATAACTGCCCCTATTGCCATAAAGATCTTCAAAGAAGCCGGCATAAAAAGGGTGTTCGACCCCTATCGCATTGCCCTGATTCCCGACCATTTTACTCCCAACAAAGATATCCAGTCGGCCATGCAGGTAAAAATCCTCAGGGACTTTGCCAGGGAGCAGGGTCTGCCCTACTACTTTGAAGTCGGACGGGTGGGTGTGGAACACGCACTGCTTCCCGAAGAAGGGCTCGTACTTCCGGGAGAGGTCATCATCGGTGCAGACAGCCACACCTGTACTTACGGGGCACTGGGGGCTTTCGCCACGGGTGTCGGAAGCACCGATCTCGCCGCCGCAATGATTACTGGGAAGGTCTGGTTCAGGGTGCCCGAAACGATGAAGTTCGTCTTCAGGGGTAAGCTCAGGCCCTGGGTTGGAGGAAAGGACCTGATACTTTTCACCATCGGTAAAATCGGTGTGGACGGAGCTCGTTATCGGGCAATGGAGTTCACCGGAGAGGTTATCTCCGAGCTTTCCATGGCCGACAGGTTCAGTCTCTGTAACATGGCAATAGAGGCAGGAGCCAAGGTCGGTATAATCCCGCCGGACGAAAAAACGGAAGAGTACATCGCTCCCCGAGCACAGAGACCCTATCGTTTCTATCAGAGTGACGGAGACGCCGTGTACGAAGCCGTGTACGAGTGGGACGTTTCCGACCTTGAACCGGTCGTTGCATTCCCCCATCTTCCCGAAAACGTTCGGCCTGTTACGGAAGCGAACGGAGTCGCCATAGACCAGGTCGTAATCGGTTCGTGTACAAACGGCAGAATTGAAGATCTTAGAATAGCGGCTCAAATACTGAAGGGCAGAAAGGTTCACGCCGGAGTCCGCTGTCTCATCTTTCCGGCCACGCCGTCGGTATATCGGCAGGCTCTGGAAGAAGGTTTGCTGAAAATTTTTGCAGAAGCCGAAGCGGTGATAGGCCCCCCGACATGCGGACCCTGTCTGGGAGGGCACATGGGCATTCTCGCCAAGGGCGAAAGAGCTCTTGCCACAACCAACAGAAACTTCGTCGGAAGAATGGGTCATCCGGAAAGCGAAGTTTATCTGTGCAACCCCGCAGTTGCTGCCGCATCGGCCGTCCTCGGAAGAATTGCACACCCTGGTGAGGTAATAGACCGATGAAACAGAGAGCAGGAGACGGGTCATGAGGTTCAGAGGCAGGGTCTGGAAATTCGGAAATGACATTGATACGGATGCCATCATACCGGCAAGATACCTGAACACACACGACCCCAGGGAGCTTGCGCTTCATTGCATGGAGGATGCAGACGCCGACTTTGCAAAAAAGGTGCAGCCCGGGGACATAATCGTCGCCGGTAAGAACTTCGGATGCGGGTCTTCAAGAGAACACGCTCCTATCGCCATAAAGGCGGCGGGAGTATCCTGCGTTATAGCGGCCAGCTTCGCCAGAATTTTTTATCGGAATGCCTTTAACATGGGGCTTCCGATACTGGAATGTGCCGATCTTGTGGAGGTCGTGGAAGACGGAGAGATCCTGAGCGTGGATCTGAGTTCTGGAGAAATAATCAGAGAATCTACCGGACAGACCTTTAGGGCTCAACCAGTCCCGCCATTTATGCAGGAACTCATCGAAGCGGGCGGATTGATTCCATACGTCGTGCAGAAAATGAAAAAGGAAGAGGAGGGAGTTGTTTCATGAGTGCAAAATCCTACCGAATCGCAAAGATCCCCGGTGACGGTACCGGACCCGAGGTGGTAAGGGAAGCCGTTAAGGTGCTGGATGCCGTAGCTGAAAAGGAAGGATTCAAAATCGAATGGGTGGAGTACGATCTCGGAGGCGAGCGGTATCTTCGAACGGGCGAAATTCTTCCAGCGGGTGTTATAGACGAGCTTCGTCAGATGGACGCCATCCTCCTGGGGGCAATTGGACACCCCGACGTCAAACCCGGCGTACTGGAACGGGGGCTTTTGCTGGAGCTCCGTTTCCAGCTCGACCAGTACGTTAATCTCAGACCGGTAACCCTCTTTCCGGGGGTTTACACGCCCGTTAAAGACAAGGGACCGGAAGACATCGATTTCGTCGTGGTGAGAGAAAATACGGAAGGGTTATACGCCGGAGCCGGTGGAATATTGAGGAAAGGAACACCTCATGAGGTTGCCGTTCAGGAATCTATAAACACCCGGATGGGTGTCGAGCGATGCATCAGGTTCGCCTTTGAATACTGCAGAAAGAGGAACAAGAAAAAGAAGGTAACCCTGTGCGGGAAGACCAACGTTCTGATTTATGCCTTTGATCTCTGGGAGCGAACCTTTCGGGAAGTTGCCAGGGAATATCCGGACATCGAAACCGATTATGCTCATGTTGATGCCATCTGTATGTGGATGGTAAAAAACCCCGAATGGTTTGACGTGATAGTTACGGACAACATGTTCGGAGACATCATTACAGACCTGGGAGCAATGATTCAGGGTGGCATGGGCATAGCTGCCGGAGGTAACATCAATCCCAACGGGGTGTCCATGTTTGAACCCATCGGAGGATCGGCTCCGAAATACACGGGCAAAAACGTCATCAACCCTCTCGCCGCAATATGTGCAGGCCAGATGATGCTGGAACATCTGGGCGAAGAGAAAGCGGCTCAGAGAGTGCTTGAAGCGGTTAAGCGGGCCGTTGCCAGAGACATTAAGGATCTGGGTGCCGGTAAGATGGGCATGACGACTCAGGAGGTCGGTGATCTCGTGGCACGGTACGCCGTTGAATAACACAGGGGTTCCTGGAGGGAAGTTGAAATGTCCGAAGATGGATTCCGGGTAGCCGTCGTCGGCGCAACGGGCGCTGTGGGTAACATGATGGTCCGGGTTCTTGAAGAGAGAAACTTTCCCGTGAAATCTCTGAAACTTCTTGCCTCGGCACGGTCCGCGGGGAAAACCCTGTCCTTCAGAGGAGAGGAAGTTCCCGTTCAGGAGCTTACGGAAGATTCTTTCAGGGATGTGGACATAGCCCTTTTTTCCGCCGGGGCTTCGGTGAGCAGGAAGTTTGCTCCCCTTGCGGCATCTCAGGGATGCGTCGTCGTCGATAACTCCAGTGCCTTTCGGATGGACCCTGACGTGCCTCTCGTGGTACCCGAAGTAAACCCACAGGCGCTGAGAAACCACAAGAAGATAATAGCAAACCCGAACTGTTCTACAATTCAGATGGTGGTCGCCCTTAAGCCCCTGCAGGACGCCGTAGGGATAAAACGCATAGTCGTAACGACCTTTCAGTCCGTTTCCGGCACGGGCAAAAAAGCGATATTTGAGCTGGAACAGCAGGTTAGGGGCTGGGTTGAAGGAAAGGCCGTGCCCCCCTCGGTTTATCCTCATCCCATCGCTTTTAACTGTCTGCCCCATATAGGTTCCTTTCTGGAAAACGGGTTTTCCGAAGAAGAGATGAAAATGGTCAACGAAACCCGAAAGATCTTCGAGGATCCGGACATCCAGGTCTGTGCGACGACCGTAAGAGTTCCGGTTTTTTACGGGCATTCTGAATCCGTAAACGTCGAACTAAAAGGGCTTCTGACGGTAGAAGAAGTTCGGCGTCTGCTCGAAAAAGCCCCCGGAGTGGTCCTGGTGGATAATCCCGACCGGGCCGAATATCCTCTGCCACTTAACGCTGAAGGTAGAGACGAAACCTTCGTCGGTCGTATAAGGAAAGACCCATCTGTGGAAAACGGTATCGTAATGTGGATCGTGGCCGATAACATCCGCAAGGGAGCCGCAACCAATGCGGTTCAGATAGCCGAGCTTCTCGTAAAGGAAGGCCTTCTTAGCGGGTGATACGAATTACGGGAGGAAGATTTAAGGGTCGAAGGCTTCTGGTTCCCGGAGGCAAAAAGGTACGTCCGACGACGGAAAGGGTGCGGGAAAGTATATTTTCAATAATCGGGGACAGGGTGCAGGGCGCCCGCGTCCTCGATGTTTTTGCAGGTACGGGAGTACTGGGGCTTGAGGCCTTAAGCAGAGGGGCAGTTCACGCGGTCTTCATAGAACGTAATCCCCGGGTATTTTCGGTCCTGAAGCAAAATATTGCGCTATGCAACGCCGAAAAGGAGAGCGAAGTCTATTGTTTAGATTGGCTAAAAGGTGTTAAGAAGCTTTTTGAAAGGGGTCTTGCTTTTGATCTGATTTTCGCGGACCCACCGTACGATTTGCATCTCGGCAGGAGGTTCTTTGAAAACGTAAGGGAGCTTTCGCATCCGGAAACCATTGTGGTTTTCGAACGTTCGGCGGGGCGGTCTATCGAATTCGAGGAAGATAAGTGGAAGCTGATACGGGTTAGAAAGTATGGGGAAACGGTAATTGATTTTTTCGGGCCTTTGTGATCTTAAAATAGAGCCTTTCACATGGAGGTGTTTATGGAGTCTCCGAATTGTACTCTTGCCGTTTATCCGGGATCGTTCGACCCCATAACAAACGGTCACCTCGACCTGATCACCCGAGGACTCAAGCTCTTTGATAGAATAATCATTGCCGTGGCGGTAAACCCCGCCAAAACCCCTCTTTTTACCCTTGAAGAACGCCTCGAACTGATCAAGGAGTCTCTTCGGGATTACCCACAGCGCCACAGAATAGAGGTCGATGCCTTTGAAGGGCTTTTGATGGATTATGTAAAGCGGGTGAATGCAAAAGCTATTCTAAGGGGGCTCAGGGCCGTAAGTGATTTTGAGTACGAATTTCAGATGGCTCTCATGAACCGACGCCTGAATTCTGATGTGGAGACTTTTTTTCTTATGACCGGCATGAGATGGATCTACATCAGTTCTCGTATCATTAAGGAAGTGGTTATGGCCGGTGGCAGTGTCACAGGTCTGGTGCCCGAACCGGTGGAAAAAAAGCTACTGGAAAAGCTCAACCCCGGCGCCCTTGAACAGGAAAGGAACTTTCCATGAGGTTTGAGAGAAGCTGGCTATGTGCAAAGTGTTGCAGAGGTGAAAAAAAAAATATTTCACAAATTACCGCACCTGTGCTATACAGGGTTCTGCCGCAGAAGGCCGGGTTGGATTTCAGGGGTGAGTGTTAATTGAGCCCGTCGGAAGATTTCAGAAAGAAGCGAACGTTTATTGAGTATCTCGCCCTGGTGAGCCAGCTCGGACTTACCATGGCGGGTTCCATATTGCTCTGTTTTGCCGTTGGTTTTTTTCTGGATATGTGGATAGGCGGAGGTGGTATCCTTCTGGCGTTGTTCATTGTACTGGGTGTTATTGGTGGTGGAATCACCGTTTACAGACAGATCATGGAACTGGACAGAAAAAGCAAAAAATGATCGATGACGAGATCGAGCAAGGAGTGGTTGAATTTCGTCGCGCCTATCGCAGGATGTCCCGAAGGTTCTTCTCGGGGATCGTGCTACTGGGTCTGGTTATCTTTATGCTGGGATACAAAGCAGTTGCTCGGGGACTGGTTCTTGGCGGTTTGTTCAGCGTCATAAATTTCAATTTGATGGCTCATTTCCTTCCCTATCAGCTGGGGGTTGCCCGTGCCAGAGCTTCGGTCATTGCTTTCGCATCTCTACTCGGACGCCTGCTCCTTTTATCGATTCCGATAGTTGTTGCACTTAAGTGGGACAACTTCAATGCCGTTGCAACGATTGTCGGGCTTTTCGCTGTGCCGGTAGGGCTTTTTATTGAGAAGGTTTTTCTGGGAAGGCTCTGTCAACATTCTTGATCAATACCAGGGCGTGAGGGGTTGAAAGATGGAAGAATTGGGGAAAATATGGCAGTGGTCGCTGGATGTTGCGGGGTATCATCTGGTTTTTAACATGACAACAATCGTTATGACCCTTCTTGTCATAACGGGGTTGCTTGTGTTTTCTCACTTTGCCGTGAGGAACAGGAGCTACATACCCGGCACGTGCCAGTTGATCGGTGAGATGTTTGTGGGGACCTTCTGGAAGCTCACGGTCGATGCCCTTGACGAAGACATGGCAAAGAAGTACTTCCCTCTGATATGTGCCCTTTTTATGTTTTTGTGGTGTTGTAATGTAATGGGTATAGTACCGGGGCTTTCAGAGCCTACGAAGGATTTAAATACCCCTCTGGGGCTCGGCATAATGGGTTTCATCATTGCCCACTATGCGGGAATCAGAACCAAAGGTTTCAAGAATTACGCCAAAGAATACTTTCAGCCCGTGTTTTTTATGATGCCTCTTAATGTGGTGGGAGAACTGGCGAAGGTGATATCCATTTCCTTCCGTCTTTACGGAAACATTATGGGGGGCTCCATCATAATTCTGGTGGTCTCCTATCTTGTATATGATGTGGTATTACCACCCTTTCTTTACGGATTTTTCGGGCTTTTCGTGGGAACCGTTCAGGCCTTTGTTTTTACCATGTTAACCCTTGTGTATATATCGGTACAGGTGAAGTGATATGGCTTGGGAGCAGGCAGAATTCGTTAAGGCTGCGGCTGCTTTGGGAGCAGGGTTATCAATCGGTTTTGGCGCAATAGGAGCGGCCATAGGCGAAGGGTATGCGGCGGGAGAGGCCAACAGTGCCTTGTCCAGAAGGCCGAGATTTTCCGGAAACATCCTGACCACCATGCTGGTCGGTCAGGCCGTTGCAGAATCGGCAGGTATATTTGCCCTTGTTGTTGCGGTACTGTTGATGTTTCTGGGAACGGAAGGAAAGCCGATTCTGTCTGGCTGGGCCTTTATAGGAGCAGGGCTTAGCATGGGACTTTCAGCAATCGGAGCGGGTATAGGATCGGGGTTTCCTACGGCTTCGGCCTGTCATGGGATGGTTCGTCAGCCGGCGGTTTCCGGCAATTTAATGACCCTGATGCTTATAGGCTCGGGCGTAGCGCAGTCTCCCGCAATCTACGGCATGCTTGTTGCCTTTCTGCTTATTTTTAAATCCTACGGCACGGCAATTACGCTTCCTGCGATAACCTCCGTGGTGGGTGCGGGCATTGCTGCCGGAGCAGCCGGAATCGGTCCCGGTCTCGGATCCGGGCTGGCGGCCGGCCCTGCAGTGGAAAGCGTTGCCCGTCATCCCGAGGTGGGGCCTCTCATGACGAGAATTATGCTGGTCGGTCAGGCCGTTTCTCAGTCAACGGCAGTATACGGGCTGGTTGTAGCTCTGTTGCTTATAATCGGCGTAAAATAGTTAATGAGGCTGGAGTTTTAATTTTTTCAGAGAGGAGGTATAGCAAATGGACATTACGGGAGCTGATTTCATCAGAGGGATGGCACTGTTGGGAGCGGGCATTGCCATGGGCTTCGGGGCAATCGGACCCGGAATTGGTGAAGGTTTTGCGGCCGGGAAGGCCTGTGAGGCAATAGGCAGGAAACCCGAAGAAGCCGGCCTTCTTACAAGAACGATGCTGGTCGGTCAGGCTGTCTCGGAGTCAACGGGAATTTATTCTCTGGTCGTGGCGCTGTTGCTCATGTTTGTAATCAAGTAACAAAAGAGCAGGTTTATCATGATTAGCCTGAACGCTACCATTTTTGTGCAGGTAGGGCTGTTTCTGATTTTGATGTTCCTTTTGAACAAAAAAATGTTCCAGCCTATCCATCAGCTCATGATGGAACGCGAAGAATTTATCAGGCAGAAGGAAGCGGAACTCGAAAGGCTGGATGAAGAGCTGAGGAGGCTGGAGAAGGAATACGAAGAGCGTTTACAGAAAGCTGCCCGGGAAGCCGTCGCGCTGAGGGAAAGGTATAAGCAGGAAGGAAGGGAAATCCTTCGGGATACCATGACGAGTGTTCAGGAAGAGGTTGCGGCTATTAGACAAAGGGTACAGGCTGAAGTTAATCAGGAACTGGCCCGGGCACGCGAAGAACTGCGCACACTTGCCGAGACCCTCTCCTACGATCTCACGGAAAAGATTCTCGGGAGACGGGTGTAAAGGCATGGGCAAATGAGGATCAAAGGCTATGAATTCGGGTAGATTTTTGGTGAGAACGATTTGGTTTGCCGGTGTTATGCTGCTCGTCGGAGTCGGCACATCGGCTTTCGGTGCTTCCGAAACGGTTTTTGGCATTGACCGCCAGATGTGGAGTTCTTTCTGGCGGGTGGTAAACTTTCTCATCCTGGTATATCTCCTTAATCGATGGCTGAAGGAGCCGGTTAAGCAGTTCTTTCGCGATCGTTTCAACTCCATAGTGGGACAGTTTCAGGAATTGGAAGAAGAGGAGAAAAAGCTTTCAGAACGGCGTGCTCGCCAGAATGAGCTCTTCGATAGGCTGGACGACAAAATAAGGGAAATCCGTGCCTATTACGAACAGATGGGCAAAGAAGAAAAGGAACGACTGATAAGGCAGGCCGAAGAGTTGAAGAGGAAGACTCTTGAGGATGCTCGAATTGCGGCTGAAAGAGAATTTCAGCAGGCAAAGAAGCGGTTCCGTGAGGAAGTGGTTGATCTGGCCGTGGAAATGGCAGAAGAGAGGATTCGACGGTCTATCGGTTATGAGGACCATCAGAGCCTGATATTTCAATACGTGGAAATGCTGGAAGCACGAAGGCCGGAAAAGTAATAACGATCAGGCCGGCTTTTAATAAAAGACCGTATGGGTTAGAATAGCCCATACGGTTTTTATTTGCCACTGTCGGTCCTATTGGGAGAAAGGTTGCCGTGGTTCAGGATGCGGATGAACTCTTTATGAAAGAAGCCATAAGGCTTGCCCGAAAGGCTCAGGGAAAGACCGGTCCTAACCCCTGCGTTGGGGCTGTGCTTGTAAAGAACGGAAAAATCGTCGGTCGAGGTTACCACAAAGCGGCGGGCACCCCTCACGCAGAGATAAATGCCATCAAGGATGCCGGAGGTGAAGCAAAGGGGGCAACCCTTTACGTCACTCTGGAGCCCTGCAATCACTTCGGAAAAACCCCTCCGTGTACTCACGCTATAGTCAACGCCGGAATTGGTCGCGTCGTAATCGGCATGAGAGACCCGAATCCCGTTGCGGGAGGAGGCAAGGAATATCTCGAATCTCGCGGTATAGCGGTCACATCGGGCATCTGCGAAAGGGATTGCAGGAAGCTCAACCAGCCTTTTATAAAATGGGTAACAACCGGTAAACCCTATGTCATCGTTAAGATAGCTCTCACGCTGGACGGAAAGATCGCAACACGAACCGGGCACTCCAGGTGGGTTACAAACAGCACATCTCGCTTCACGGTGCACAGGTTAAGAAGTGAAGTCGATGCCGTGCTTGTGGGCATAGGAACCGTGCTCGCCGACGGCCCGAGATTGACCGCAAGGCTCGGAAGGAAATCACGGCAGCCTGTTCGGGTAATCCTGGACAGCCATTTGAGATTTCCCATCGAAAGCCCGACCCTGAGCGTGGAAAAGGGAGGCCCTCTCTGGATATACTGCGGCCGCAGTGTTGACCGGAACAGGAAACTCGAGCTGGAGACCCGGGGCGTCAGAGTCGTGCAGGTTCAGGACCAGGCCGCCGGGGTAAAGCTCGGCGAGGTGCTTCAAGATCTGGGAAAACATTCCCTTCAATCGCTTCTGGTTGAAGGTGGATCAGGGGTTTTCAGATCTTTCTTCTCAGAAAATCTGGTCGATGAGGTGTGGCTTTTTTACGCCACAAAACTCATCGGCGACGACGAGGCCGTTCCTGGCATTCCCGGTTGGCGAGAATGTTTCTTTATGGATGATGCTGTGAGACTTTATGATATAAATGTAAAGATTATGTCCCCAAAAGAGGAAAACGAAACGACGGATGTACTGATAAAGGGGAGATTGAGAAAAGAGCTCTACTGAGGAGCATTGAGATGTTTACCGGTCTCGTTGAAGGTCTGGGAACCGTGGTGAGGATAAATCCACAGGGTGTCGATAAAAGAATTTTCATAAGACCCGACTTCGATCCCGGAGAAATTATTCCGGGGGAAAGTATAGCCATAGACGGGGCGTGCCTCACGGTCGTTGCCTGGGACGGTTCGGTTTTTGCCGCCGACGTCTCTTCGGAAACCCTGAGACGAACCACTATCGGAGATAGAAAACCGGGTGATAAAGTCAATCTTGAAAGGGCTTTAAGACTTGGTGACAGGTTCGGCGGTCACATAGTCATGGGCCATGTGGATGCCGTGGGTGTTGTAACGGAGCGGTATGAGGAAGGCCGGTCTGTACGGTTTTCCTTCCGAATACCGGCGGATCTTGCGAAATACGTGGTGGAAAAAGGATCCATAACCGTAAACGGAGTAAGCCTTACCGTTAATTCCTGCAGGGGCTCCCTTTTCGATGTCAACATAATCCCTCACACGGCCGCAATGACCAACATAGGTCTTCTGAAAGTGGGGGATCGTGTGAATATAGAAGTGGATATAATCGGGAAGTATGTGGAAAAACTCCTCAAGGGCTGGAACACAAGAATTCCCACAGGAGACAGGATAAACGAGGATTTCCTGAAAGAACACGGTTTTATTTAGCAGGAGATGTCACCGTGAAGGGAGACTACAAAAAAATCCTCCTTGAAGCTTTTATCATACTCGTGCTGGCATCAACCACCGGACTTGCCGTAAACCATATCAGAAAGGACAAACTGCGGCTCTTCGGAACGGACTGTTTTAAGCAGACCCGGGTATGCCACGCCGAAGCCAAAAGCCAGGAAATCGTAAGTCTTGAAGAAAGCTCGGCCTTTTTCTTCAAAAACGCCGCAATCTTTGTGGATGCGAGATCGCCCGTTGCCTTTATGATGGGTCATATTCCCGGGGCTTTAAACGTTCCCATAGATCAGGTAGCGCTTGCCCTGGAAATGTATTTTAAAGGACTATCTCCCGATACAATGATAATAGTTTACGACGGTGATGCCGAAGGGAATGTTGGAGCGGACGTAGCGGATGTGCTGAAGTCGGCCGGTTTTAAAAACGTTCTCCTTTTTCCTGACGGATGGACTAAATGGCAGGCCAAAGGGCTTCCCGTTGAAATAGGAGCCGTTTCCGCAAACGGATAAGAGGTTTGACTTTGCAAGCAATCGATTTTTCTTGAGAAACCCCTTCTTTTCTGTTATGCATTCATGAAATTTTACAAAGAACATGTACCTGATGGGACAAACGGGGAGGATCACATGACCGTTACAAAGGCTCATATTGTGGAGCGACTTTTTCAGAGAGCCTACGGAAAGCTGACAAAGACGGATTGTGCAAGGATCGTTGAAACGATTTTCGAGATAATGAAGCAGAGCCTGGAAAACGGGGAAGATGTGCTTATCAGTGGCTTTGGTAAGTTTGCCGTCAGAGCCAAGAGCCCTCGTCGTGGCAGGAACCCCCAGACCGGAGAAGCAATGATGCTTCCCGGCAGGAGAGTTGTAACCTTCCGCTGTTCAAGTGTACTTCGTAACAAGATGAATGCCGAATAATTTGAACGTCGCAAATGTGAAAGATGAGTATATCGTTGATAATATACGGTCACCAGACGATTTCCTTTTTCACTACCGGCAAATAGCTTCCTTACTGGATAAAAGAACAAGGCCCCTTCGCGTGAGAATAGGTTCCGGGGTTCCCCGTGGAGGGGCACTGAGAATTTTCCTCAAGAAACTGGATTCCTTATCTGCCGACCGCGGAGTTCCTTGTGAAATCGTGGTTGAAGGTGCCGTGCTTCCCGTAGTGGAAAAAGCGGAGAAACCGCTCAAAGACTTCCCTCGGGAACTCAACGGGCAGGGATATTCCTTCCCCATTTCCATTCTGGATGCGCTCGGTGCAAAAATTTTAGATCTGCTGAAGCAATACGAGGATTGTTCCAGGTTTGTCGGGATGCTTTTGCTTCATTTCGTAAACCTTTTGACGCTCCGTACCAAATTTCGTTTTGGTGAATGGCTTTATCAGCTTGAACATACCGGTGCCAGAGCCATGCCCATTGTAGGGCTTATGAGTTTTTTGATTGGGCTCGTTACGGCTTTTCAGGCGGCAGTTCAGCTTCGGCAATTTGGAGCCAACATTTTTGTTGCCGATCTGGTGGCCCTTGCCATGGCAAGGGAGTTAGCGCCGCTGATAACGGCAATACTTATGGTGGGCAGAACCACTTCCGCCTTCACGGCCGAAATCGGTACGATGAAGGTTAACGAAGAACTCGACGCCCTCAAGGTATTGAACATCAACATTTTAGACTATCTGGTGATCCCCAGAGTGCTTAGCGCAGCCCTTGCAGGGCCGCTTCTTACCGCATGGTCTCTTGGAGCCGGATTGTCGGGCGGAATGATGGTCGCCTCCCTTGGGCTCGATGTCACCCCCTACTCTTTTTTGCAGGAGGTTTACGGCATTCTCACTCTTACGGACCTCTGGGTAGGTTTTCTTAAAAGTGTCCTTTTTGCGCTGGCCGCCGGCTTAATAGGCTGTTACATGGGACTCAGAACCGGCATAAGTGCTGATAGCGTGGGGAGACAGACGACCCGGGCCGTAATCAATGCCCTTTTCGCAGTGATATTGATAGATGCATTTGTAACGGTGCTGGCACATGCTTTTGGATGGTAAAGACGGTGAAGTGCTTCGGACGGAAAACCTGACGGTCGGATATGGTGGTGAACCCACTCTGGTGAGGGTATCCCTTTCCGTTGATAAAGGTGAAATAGTTACCGTCCTCGGCACAAGCGGATGCGGCAAAAGCACCCTCTTAAAGTGCCTGGTGGGTCTGCTGAGCCCCATCGAGGGAAGTGTTTTCCTATTCGGAAAGAACGTCACCATCGAGGGATTTACTCTGGATGTCAGGCTAAAGATGGGAGTGCTATTCCAGGCCAGCGGTCTCATTGGATCTCTTTCACTCTACGAAAACGTTGCTCTGCCCTTAAGGGAACACACGGCCTGGCCGGAAGATTGGATAAACGACATGGTCTATGAGAAGCTTAGAACGGTGGGGCTTGAAGGATACGCGAATTATTTACCTTCAGAGCTCAGCGGCGGCATGAAAAAGCGAGCAGGTCTTGCACGGGCCCTCGTTATGGATCCACCGCTGCTTTTCTGTGACGAACCTCTGGCCGGTCTAGACCCGATAACGGCATCCGAAATAGACCACCTTTTACTGGATCTGAACCGAAACCTCGGGATTACCATGGTGGTTGTGACCCATGAACTTTCCAGTATAGAAAGAATCTCCGATCGATGTATTATGCTTGACCGAAGTGTAAGGGGGATACTTGCCACGGGAACCGTTGAGGAGCTAAAGGAGCACGAAAATCCCATCGTGCGGGCTTTCTTTGCCCGTGGGAGACTTAAGACATGAGCCGCCGGGTAAAAACCGTCTATGTGGGCGTCTTTACGCTGATCTGCCTGTCTTTAATTGTTGGTCTCTTTTTGTGGATCGGGCTGTCCCACTTTTTTGAAGAATATAAAACCTACGCGACCTATTTCGACGAATCGGTGAAAGGGCTTCAGAAGGATGCCGTGATAAACTACAGAGGAGTTCCGGTGGGTCGTGTCGGCCGGATCGGAATAGCCCCTGACGGCCGCCTTATAGAAGTCCTTTTGCATCTTAAGCCGGATCTGGTCGTCGATGAGGATGTGGTGGTAAGGTTGAGGGAACAGGGGATAACGGGTTTGAGATTTCTGGAAATAGATCGTGCTCCTGAAGATGCGGAAAAGTTAAGCCCCGTTATTACCTTTTCTCCACCATATCCCGTTATTCGAAGCTATCCCTCCGAGTTTGCCCTTCTAAAAAGAAGCCTGGAAACCCTTTATTCCAGGATCGAGTCTCTGAACATTGAAGGGCTCGTATCCCAATGGAGCGCTCTGGCGAAGGAGCTCAGAAGCGCCGTTTCAGAAGAAGAGTTCGGCGAAATGATAAGGTCCCTGAGGATTTTTTCTGAAAATCTTTCGAGCATTTCAGAAAATCTTAAGGTCGTTGCAAACAGGGAACGCCTGGAAGACTATGCCGACGAAATAGAAGCTCTGTTAAAAGAAAGCAGACTGGCCTTAACAACCACGACTCAGAAAGCCAGGTCTCTCGATGTAGCTTCCTTAAACCAGGCCATAAGAGAAACCCGGGACCTCGTGGTAAACACGCAGAAAACCCTGGAAGCACTACAGGTTATGCTGACCTCGGTGCTTGAGGATCTGCGAATGTCCGTTGAACAATTGAGTCTCACCGTCGAAGACCTGAGAGCGGAACCGTCCCGAATACTATTAGTTCCAAGAAAAAGCGATCCCTTTGAATCAACGAATAAAGGCCATAAAAAGTGAGAATGGGAAAGATGAAGCGATCGATCTGCGTAACCATCATGTTTACCGTGATCTGGGGTTGTAGTTTGGGTTTTTTAAATCATCAAGAAGCTCCGCTGTTTTACGGCCTCTTTTATGAATATCACCCCGTTGATTTCAAAAATTTGCAGACCGGCCCTTTTTTACCCGTGGTTAGCATCATGAAATTCCGGTCTTCCTATCCCTTTGGCGAAAGACGAATGGTCGTGGAGATCCCTCCCGTCGGTGTCAGCCTGTCGGACCGTCATCAATGGATAGCGTCTCCACCGATGTTAGTCCGTGATTTCCTTCTGAAAGATCTCTTTTCGGACGGCAGAGTCCAGATAGTCGAGAGGGGTACAGCCGGTCCCGAGCCCTTTTACGGAATCTCAGGCCGAATTGAAAAATTCAGCTGGGTTCAGATGGAAAACGGAAACTTCAGGGCAGAACTACAGGCAACCCTTCAACTATGGAGCGACCGTCTAAGAAAGGTTATTCTGTCCAGGCGATACTCCTACAGCAGTCCGGAGTATCATCACAACAGCCCTGAGGTCTTTGCTTCTTCCATGAGCAAGCTTGTCATAAGGCTGTCTAAAGACTTTCGCAGAGACCTATATGTTGCTCTATTCGGGAAAGGCGCATCGGATTTTTAGCTTTCTGGATATCAGATCCACGTATTTCCCTAAAGAGCTTTTTCCGCCCGAAAGCTTCTTTTTCACATCATTTACGGCATATACAACCGTACTGTGGTTACGATTAAAGGCACTGCCTATGGTTTGCAGGCTTTCACGGGTATATTCACGGCACAGATAAAAAGCTATTTTTCTGGCCAGGGCAACCCGTTTTTTCCGGCTGGGCGATGCCAACTCCTGAGGTGTTACATCAAAGGTTTCGCAGACCAGTTGTTGTATTAATGCAATATCAACCCTGGGAAGTCGTTCGTAGACCATGGCAACGACATCTCGAGCCAGTCCGATGTCGATGGGAACACCCAAAATATTGCTTTTGGCTATGAGACCGATCAGACAGCTTTCCAGCTTCCTCACATCGCCTTCGATATGGCCTGCCATGAATTCGAGAACCTTCAGGGGGATTTTAACTCCTTCCTGTGAAGCCTTCTTCTGAAGAATTCTAAATCGTGTGTCAAAATCGGGCGGTTCTATGGGCGCTACCAGCACACCGGAGAGCCGGGATTTAAGGTCCTCATGGAGTCTGGGTATTTCCCTGGGAAGTCTGCTACCGGTACATATTATTTTTTTTCCTCTATCAAGTAATTCATCTATGGTGTAGAGCAATTCCGACTGAATTTTTTCCTTTCCGCTCAGAAATTCTATTCTTTCCAGAAGCAAGATGTCACATGAAGCCCGGTATTTCTTTTTGAAGCTCTCCATACGATCGTTCTTAAGAGCCGCTATCATCTCGTTGGTGAACTGCTCTGCGGTAACGTACCTGACCTTCAATCGGGGATTCTTTTTCAGAACGTAGTTGCCGACGGCATGAGACAGATGGCTCTTTCCCAGGCCGGAGTCGGAAAGGAGATAGAGAGAAGGCACATTAAAGGACTGGCCTGTGGCAACGGCCATAGAAGATGCGTAGGCGAGTTGATTGCAGGTTCCAACAACAAAATGGTCGAAGGTAAATCTAGGGTTAAAGGGTGAAGGCCGTACCTCAAGAACATCGTTTATTGACAGCTGCCGCCCCACGGGTTCTCTCTGAGATCCCGGCAAGGCGTAGTCATCTTCCCGCGGTCCCTTCTCCTCGCCTTTGATCCGCCCTGATGCAATCTCGTATCGGATATCTCGGATATCGGGGAAGACGGACCTGATGGCATCAAGAATTTTCCGCTGTAAACGTTCCTTCAGCCACTGAACATGGAAGTTGTTACGGCAGCCCAGACGAATAGAATTGCCTTCAATGCCGCAAAATTCCAGCGGAGCAATCCACAGGTCGAACTGTCCACGGGGTAATGAACCTTCCAGCTTTTGTTTGACGATCGTCCAGCCATCCACTTCCGAAGGCATTACTCACCACCACCCAGCTTACGATAATCCGCTATTTAAAAGACAAGATACGATTAAAGCGTCTCTTCATTTCCAAGAGGCCCTTCATGCTATTGCTTCTTTCAGATACATTATCGGCGGATTCAGATCAAAGCCGATTAGGGCGAATTGTACCCCGTCGATTCATGTTCGTCCGGGTTGAGATATAAGCTCTGGGGTTCAATAGTTATGAAGAAACCAATCCTAATGATTTGAACTACCACAATTTTTGAGAAAAGGGCTGATTGGTTAATAATCCGATAGAAACCAGCACTTCGAAAAAGGACAGACCATTACCCGGCGAACTCAAAATCTCTCAATCTCTTTTTTTTGCAAAAAATCTCCATCCGATCTTTTCCGTCATCATCGGAAGAATGCTTTGGGCACCACCACAATGCCCCGTGGGGTGACATGAAAGGTTTTCATATCTTCTCGAGGATTTATGCCGATCTCCGTTCCCGGAGGTATGTTGTTATCCTTGTCAATTATGGCCTTCTTTATGCGGCAATGCCTTCCAATCTCCACATTATCAAGGATCACCGATTCATCCACTTCGGCGAAGCTGTGAACATAAACATTATAGCCCAGTACGGAATGCCTCACCGTACCGCCGCTGACGATACATCCCGGAGAGATGATCGAATCGTAGGCAGCCCCTACCCTCTTTTTAGCTCGATCGTTAAAAACGAACTTTGCAGGTGGATAAGAACGATGAAGTGTCCGTAGCGGCCACAGCTCTCCGTACAGGCTGAAAAAGGGATCCACACCGGTTAAATCCATATTGGCATTCCAGTAGGCATCAATCGTTCCCACATCTCTCCAGTAGGCCGAGTCACGGGTTCGAGACATCAGGACTTTTCTTCGAATTCCTTCCTGATCCGTGGGTTCGTAAACGTAATCACGTATTCGATTCATTGCGCGATAGGGATAAGCGTAAACGCGATAGCGCTTTATAAGCTCCGGTATGATTTCCTTCCCGAAATCCTCAGCATCACTCCCTTTCAGCACCTCCTCCAGTACCTGCCATCGAAAGATATAAATACCCATGGAAGCGAGAGCATGGTCGGGATCTCCGGGAATGGCTTTGGGTTCCCGGGGTTTTTCTTCAAAGTCAATTATCCTAAAATCGTCATCTACCTGAGCAATCCCGAACTCATGAGCAAAAGAAATATCCACTTCAAGAAGACTTACCGTAACGTCTGCCTCTTTTTCTTCATGATATTTTCGGAAAGCCGAGTAATCCATTTTGTAAACGTGATCCCCCGAAAGGATCAGAACATGACGGGGGTGTTCCCGTTCTATCAGATACATATTCTGCCGCACGGAATCGGCCGTTCCCCTATACCATTGCTCCCCCATCCGCTGTTGGGGAGCGACAATCTTCATGTAGTGCCCCAGGGGGCGGGAAAAGTAAGGAAGCCAGCCTTCTTCAAGATGATCGACCAGGGATTGTGACTTATACTGTGGAAACACAAGGATTTTGTAGATTCCAGAATTAACACAATTGCTCAAAGGAATATCTATCAGCCGATAAATTCCACCGAAAGGTACTGCAGGTTTGCATCTATCTTCCGTGAGAGGGCGAAGCCTCTCGCCCCTTCCCCCGGCCATAACGACAGCCAGTACATCCTTCATACATCAACTCCCGGAATATGTGGACTAGCTTCTGCTTTTAAAAAAACCCAAAACGTCGGGAAGCTCATGGCCCCAGTAAATTATTTTACCATCGGAATTTATGAGGACAAAAAGAGGAACACCAAAAGCACCGTACCGGGCACTTACCTCGCCTTTCCTGTCGTAGAGGACGGGCAAACTTACCCTATTCTCCTTAACGTATCGTACCACCCGCTCTATGGGATCATTAACCCCGATATTCACCGCAAAAATGGCAAGTTTTTCACCGTCTATCTTTTTTCTCAATGCCTCCACGTCCGGCCTTAAACGAGAACACATGGGACACCAGGTAGCCCAGAAATAAAGCAAAACAGGCCGGCTTTGCAAAACTTCCGAAAGAGACACGTAGCCGCCGGAAATCTTTGGCAATCTGAAATCGGGAGCAACCACGCTGGAGCCGATCCCCTGTGGGGCCAGCTCTATCTCTTCATACTTAGGAGATTTATGCCATAAAGCCATGATAACACCCGCACCGAAGACCACAATCACGGCAAGAACGAAAAGCTTCTTCATCTTTAAAATCCTCTCCAGGGATTATTCAACTCAAGGTACCGGCTTTGAATATAAAGTACTCCCCTACGGCAAACATGCACATGGCAAGGGCTTTCTGGATAAATCTGAGCCATGGTCCTGAAGAGGGGAGCGCCGTCAGTAAGCCCGCAAAGATCCCGGCAATAACGACAATGAAAGCAAGTCCGTAGGAAAAGGCCAGAAAGACCGAAATAGTCCACGGTAGATTTTGTTTCGCAGCCGCCATCGACAGCAGAACTCCGAGTATCGGTGTAGTACAGGGGCCTATAATAAGTGCAGAGGTCACTCCCATGCTAAAAGCGCCCAGTCCCCCCCAGGAATTCTTACTCCGACCCAAATTCCTGAGCCACGAAGGCGGACGGACGTGAAAAACTTCCAGCATAATCAATGCCGCCAGGATGCAGATGTTTCCAACAACGAGGTAAAGCCACCTATTACCGACCCAGGATCCGAATAATTTCCCGGTCAATGTTGCAACGATGCCCAGGGTCGTGTAAGTAACCGCAAGGCCTGTAGCGTAAAGGGCCGAATAAAACAATACTCTTCTTTTGTCTCGTGAAGCCTGGTGCCCTATATAAGCCACCGTTATGGGCAAAACAGGATAGGTGCAGGGTGTAAAGCTTGCGAGAACTCCGCCCCAGAAAGCTGCTATAAAGGCAAGGAGAGACTGTCCCACCATCCACTCTCTAAATTCCACAATCCACGAAGAACTCATGTTGTCTCCTTAAGCCCTCTTTCTAAAATCCACCTGTAGCTTTTAAGTTCTTTCGAAATCAGCATCTCCAGCCACGAACAGATATTTTTCAAAAGTACCGGTGCTTTAAAGGCCGACATTCTGATATTCCACAACCTCCCCACCGGGAATGAAATAGAGCTTTTTATAATACTCAAAATTTCCCCGTCCCACTCCCATTTCATCGTCCCCGAAAGGAAATGTGTCGCACAGGTAACCCTGAATGGGCTCAGTTGCCATACCCATCTTCTCACAGAACTGAGGTCGGCGCCGCATATGTCGCATCTATCAAAAGCAGGGAGGTAGCCGGAGATGGCAGTTTGACGCAATAAAAAAATATCGGTCAATTCGACCGACCTTTCGGCCTGCCTGGAGGCAAGAGCATTGAGAAAACCCAGCAGAAGAAAAAAATTCTCCGGATTACCCTCACCCTCAGGGAGCAGATTAAGCAGAACTTCACGAACCAGATCCTTGAGTCCGGCAACCAGAGGCGGGTCGTCACCGAGGGAAAAGGCCTTTTCAAGCTTACCATCTTCAAGCCATAACCGATCCCCATAGTGCCGATACCTGAGAGTTACAAGGGAAAGGGTGCCAAAAGCGTTTACAAATCTTTTCCGGCTTCGTCTTCCGTGTTTTGCCAGAGCCCTCAGACGAGTACCTTTTTCATCCAGAAAATCGACGATTACATCGGCTTCGTTTGCATCCTTCGTCTGCAGGATAACAGCTCTGGTCGTGATAAATTTCATGGCTGTTTTTTAATTCGGGGAATGTCGTCCGGAAGTGTGAGCCTTACCACCTGACCTCGTTTTCCGGCGGGAGGCAACTTCTCGCCGTGCCATATAATCTCAGTACCCCCTGCATTGCCGAGAATAAGCCTGGCCTTAACGGCATCGGCGAACTGCAACTCCTCACCCGACGCCAGCAGCCTGCTTACGGGCTTTTCTTCATCAACCCATATTCGAACCCAGGCCTCCTCAAGAGCTTTTACCCGAAGAGAGTTGTCCTCAACTTTCTGCAATGTCTCAGCATTCCCAAGCTCCGGGGCTCTGACATCCCTTTCACCCTTTTCCATAACCGAGGCCAAAGGGGGTCCTTCATTCCCCGACATTATTTCGCCTTTCTGCGATAAGGCTTCTAAAGAACTGTTCTCCCGATCGACCACACCAACAGAGGGGAGTACTGACTTCTGAGGCTCCTTTGCTTCCTCCTCACGAGTAACTTCCGGCAAGGGGGGAACAAAATTATGTACGGCTTCAGGGTTCGGTGCAGGAAGCCGATTTGACCTGTGAAACAGGTAAACCCCACCGGATACCACAAGCGAAGAAATCAGAACAACAGTTGCATAAAAGACAAGGCGGCTCTTATTTTTTATGCGTCTTGGTTTACGCTGTAAAAGCCGCTCAAAGTAGTAATCTCTTCGATATGATTCGTCTATATTTTCGATTGCCTCAATAAAAGGCCTGGGCGATGTTTTGATGGCCTGACAATACATTCTGATGAAGCTTTTTACCAGAAACTTTGATCCCAGCCGCTCCCAGCGTCCCTCTTCAAGACACTTCAATACATCTACTGCTATGTTCGTTTCCGAAGAAACATAATCAAGAGAATGCCCCGCTTCTTCCCTCAGCGCTTTCAGGGCATTTCCAAGTTCGGCAGGGCTTTTGTATCTTTGTAATGTATCAGAAGTCATTTTATCTGATTTTTTATAACATTATTTTCACATAAGACCTTTTCATCAAATCTTGCATCCATTCTTTAAATTTTTTATTCACTTCCTGATTAAAAAGAAGCCTTCGGATCTTTTCTCTATCACGCTCTGTTATGGTACCGGGTGAGTAGGTTTCTCTTTCTTCCAGTCTAACAATGAAGTCGCCTGCATCAAGAGAAATCACTTCCGATACCTGGCCAGGCGAAAGTCCGGAGACGGCCTCTTTTATCGGCTCGGCGAGCTCGTCCAGGCTCATCCACCCAACCCTGCCGCCCTGATCCGCCGCAGGTCCTTTTGAGTATTTCCTCGCCAGTTCGTAAAAATCAGCCCCCTTTTGAATCTCTCTGAGAATATCTTCCGCCGTTTTATTTACTCTCTCTTCAGAAGGTATGAATATGATCGACAGATTGACCCTTCCCGAACTCAGTTGCCCCCCGTGTTCACGCAAATATTCTTCAATCTGATCATCGGTTATAACCGTTCTGGATTGGAAGACGCGTTCCATAAGTCGAGAGCGCTCCAGTTCCCTGCGAATTTCCTTTCTGAAGTCATCAATACTCATGCCCTGTTGCTTGAGAACATACTCAAATTGATCATCACTCCAGCCGTTCGACTGTTTTATACTCTCAACGGCCGCATCCACCTCCGATTCGTCAACCTTTATTTTCAACCGTTTCATTTCCTGTTCTACCAGCTTTTCCTCAACCATTTGCCTGAGCACTTCTCTTTCCAGAACCGATTGGGGCAGAGGAATCGGCCTGGGAGAATTTCTTTTAATAAAGGCTATTTCGGCCCTGAGATCACTGTACAGTATTATCTCATCGTTAACAACGGCCACTATACGATCCAGAACCTCAGCTTTTAAAGGATTGCAAAAAACACAGAGCAACAGAGAAACCAAGTATAGAACGGACCTGTAATCCCGATTAAAGAATTTTTTCATTATCGGTCATCTCCTAGGCTTTTAAAGATTTTTTCTCTGACCTATCACGCTCCCAGAAAGAGTGCAAAGTTCTTTTCAGGAAAGCCAACCTGTAAAGCATCTTCTCATGAGGAACACTTATCAACAGGCCACCTTCGGGATGTTTGTGAACACTGATACCCTTATCAGAGGCCCAGCTCGAAAATTTCCCTTCTTCATCTTTCTTTACGAAGCATATTCTAAACCGTTCTCCCGTTTCTTCAATCCTCAATATTCCGAGCTCTTTCATAAGAAGCCTGATCTTGGCCAGCATTATCAGGTTCTTGGCCTGAGTCGGAAGCGTTCCGAAACGGTCACGCCACTCCTTAACCAGTTCGTTAATATCTTCTTCCGTCGAAGCCGAAGCAAGTTTTTTATACGCCACAAGCCGTTGAGAAGTATCGGGGATGTATTCATCCGGTAGAAAAGCGGAAGCCGCTACTTTTATTTCCGGCTCCGGCACTTCCTCCGGAGAGTCCCCTTTGAGTCTGCGAATCATTTCCTGAACGAGCTCAAGATAAAGCTCATACCCCACTGCGGCGATATGACCCGACTGAGCCGATCCCAGAATTGTGCCGCCCCCTCTGATCTGGAGGTCGTTCATGGCGATTTTAAAACCGCTCCCAAGATCACTGAAATCCAGCAGGGCTCTAAGCCTTTTACGGGCATCTTTCGTTATGAGATGTTCTCCCGGGATGATTAGATAGGCATAGGCCTGTTCATCGGATCTGCCCACACGGCCTCTGAGCTGATACATCTGCGCAAGCCCGAAGCGATCTGCCCGGTTGATTATGATTGTATTGGCCCTGGGTATATCCAGTCCAGACTCTATTATGGTGGTGCAGACCAGCACATCGGTTTCTCCACGAACAAAGGCCATCATGGCTTTTTCCAGCTCTCGTTCTTTCATCTGACCGTGAGCCACGCCGACTCTGGCTTCGGGCACGAGTTTCCGGATGAACTCCGCCATCTGCTGAATGTTTTGAACATGGTTATGAACAAAAAAGACCTGCCCTCCCCGGGATAGCTCCTTCCTTATGGCATCCCGTATAACAGCCTCGTCAAAATCAATCAAAAAGGTCTTAACGGCTTTACGATCCTCCGGCGGCGTTTCTATTACGGAAAGATCCCGAATACCCGAAAGTGCCATGTGCAGGGTTCGGGGAATTGGCGTTGCCGTAAGCGTTATCACGTCAACGGATACTCGAAGCTCCTTTAATCGCTCCTTATGCTTAACTCCAAAGCGGTGTTCTTCGTCGATTATCAGGAGCCCAAGGTCACGAAAAGCCACATCCCTCTGGAGCAATCTGTGAGTTCCTATAACTATATCCACCGTTCCTTTTTTCAATCCCTCTATGACCTTTTTCTGCTGAGCCGGTGTTCTGAAGCGACTCAAAAGTTCAACGGTTACGGGAAAAGGAGCAAACCTTTCGCTGAAGGTTCTGAAGTGCTGTTCGGCAAGAACGGTCGTGGGCACCAGGACCGCTACCTGCTTTCCGTCCATAACGGCCTTGAAGGCGGCACGAAGGGCCACTTCGGTTTTGCCGAAACCGACATCCCCGCAGATGAGGCGATCGGCAGGCCTGGGGCTCATCATGTCGGCCAGCACATCCTCAATGGCCTTAAGCTGATCTGGGGTTTCCTCAAAGGGGAACAGGGCTTCAAATTCATGGTAAAGGCGATCGGGTGGTGAGAAGGCATAACCCTCTTTTACCTGACGGAGAGCGTAAATTCTCAAAAGCTCCTCTGCGATCTTTTCGGCGGATTCGCGAGCCTTCTTTTTTGCCGTCTCCCAGTGTTTCCCACCAAGCCTATCTATCCTCGGCGGAGCATCGTCCACACCGACATACTTCTGCACCTTATGGAGCTTTTCCACCGGCACATAGAGCTTATCCTCATCCATGTACTCAATGAGAAGAAAATCGCCTTCGAAGCCTTCACTCTTCAGGCGAACCAGCCCACGGTATCTTCCTATACCGTGATCCACGTGGACAACGTAGTCCCCTTCGGAAAGATCCTGAAAAGAACTGAGAGCAATTCCCTTAACACCGCTACCGCCACGTCGGCTCCGCCGACCCCGACCGAAAAGCTCCTCCTCTGATAGGACGGCCATGTACTCTGCCGGCCACTCAAAACCACGGGACAAACGTCCCGTAGTGATAAATAAGGAACCCGGAGGCAAAGACTCCCAGGCTGCCGGACCATCTAAAAGATCAACCGGAAGATCGTACTCCGAAAGAAGTTGCTTCAATCGTTCGGCTCTGTGTTTGTGCCCGCAAACGATGACAGCCCTCACGTGACTTTCCTTCCACGCAGTCAGAGACCTTACCAGAGGTTCAAGAAGTCTCTCACCGGGACGAACAGCCCTGAGCGACTCCTTGAGAAACTCCATTCCCCGAACATCTACCCGGATCACAGGCCTTTCGCTTTCGTCGGAGTATCGGAGGTCATCGCACCATATATGCCTGAAGCTCTTCAGGCTACGGTATATGGCCTCCGGAGACTCAAGCCACCGATCAACAGGCTGTCGCCATTCCTGCTCCCTTCGCTTTCCGTCCCCGCTTCCCAACAACTCGGAGAGTTGCTGATCATAGTACTCCCTGAGCACGCTTTCTGTCCTGTCCGCATCCCACCAGATCCAGATGCTATTGACGGGGAAGTAGTCAGACAGAATGCCCAGGCTCTCGTAACATGTCCCGATCATGCGTTCGTTATCTTTCCAGGAGCCATCGTTTATTCTCTTCAACCAGTAAGGCAGAGCGGAAGCTTCCACGAGTCCTGCTTCCACATCTTCCATCAGAATGCGGCTCGCCCTTTCCCGAGCCTCTTCGTCGACTATAATTTCACGACAAGGTACTATAAAGACATCGTCGGCTTTTCCCAGAGACCGCTGACTGGAGGGATGAAAAAAGCGGATTGATTCAACCTGATTTCCCCATACCTCTATGCGGATCGGCCATGTATAAAGAGGAGTATAAAGATCGTACAGGTCACCGCGCCTGCTCCAATCGCCGGGCTCTTCCACCAGGTTAACCCTGACATACCCCCAGGAATACACAACTTGCTCAAAATCGGCCGGCAGTTCCTCACCGACCCGGATGTGCATGAGCGATTCCTCCAGCACTTCTCTGGGAAGCGTTTTCTCGAGAAGTGATCTGGCAGGAACGACAAATATCCCGGGAGTGTTATTCCACAGCAATCGTGTCAGGGTTTTCATCCTCTGTGCGGCATCGTGGGCCTGACCGGACCATACCCCCCGATAGGCGAACTTGGGTGGAAAGACGAGCAAACGCTCGGAGAAAGCCGCTTCCTCCCTTTTGGCATTCCGATTCTGAAGGAAAAATTCAACACCCTCCGTCAAAAGCTCCTGTTCCTTTTCCTCGGGCACGACCAAAACTATGTGTGCCTTTGCCAGAGAAAGAAGCCGAACGGAAACGTAGCCGAGGGCGCTCAGATTGAGCCCATGAAGGGAAACCTGCCCCTTCAGAGAAGACAAAGTACGCCAGAGGGTCTCCAGATTAGCAGAACGGGAAGCCGAATTCCCCGGAGAAAAACTCTCCGTCGCTTCGGTCAGATGGGGCATATTCCTTCACTCCAGAACAGCACACCTCAGAGGGCAGCTTGAAATTTTATCTGTACCCAAGTAAGGTACATTACCTTTCCGGGTTTCTATTTTATATAGAACAGACCAAACGTTGAAAAGGGTTGTCGACAATGAAAGACCGGAGATCGGATAACGAATTACAGGAGGTATTGAAAAGGCTCCCGTCGGTTGACCGCCTGCTTCATCATCGGGAAGTGAAAAAGCTTCTTGACGGTTGCCCCCGGAAAATTGTCGTGAACTCCATACGAGAGGTCCTCGAGGCCCGGCGCAAAAAACTTACTAACGGCTATGGACACCTTGAACCGCCCTCGATAGAAGAAATCGTCGAAGAAGTAACTGCCGCCGTCAAAAACAGGCTTGAATGGACGTTAAGACCCGTCATCAACGCCACAGGCGTCATTATTCACACGAACCTTGGAAGATCTCTTCTGCCGACCGAGGCCATCGACAGGGTTTGCGAGATAGCTTCCCGGTACAACAATCTTGAATACGACCTTGCCGGAGGAAAACGGGGTTCCCGATACGTTCATGCGGAAAGTTTGATAGCGGAAATCACCGGTGCCGAAGGAGCCCTGGTCGTAAACAACAATGCCGCAGCGGTATTTCTGGTTCTCAACACTCTTGCTCAGGGCCGCGAGGTCATAGTTTCCAGAGGCGAACTGGTCGAAATCGGGGGCTCCTTCAGGATGCCCGACGTCATGGCCAAAAGCGGGGCTGTACTCAAGGAAGTGGGTTGCACCAACAGAACTCATCTCAGAGACTACGAAGGGGCCATTTCCGAAAACACGGCTATGATACTGAAGGTCCACAAAAGCAATTACAGAATAGTGGGCTTTACGAAAGAAGTGAGCACGGCAGAAATAGCGGAGCTTGCACACCGAAAGGGGCTTCTTGCGGTAGAAGATATGGGAAGCGGTTGCTTCATCGATCTCAGCCGCTTCGGCCTCAGAGACGAACCCGTGGTGCAGACCGAACTTGCCGAAGGTATGGATCTGGTAACCTTCAGTGGAGACAAGTTACTCGGAGGTCCTCAGGCCGGGATAATCGTGGGCAAAAAAGAGCTCGTCGAGAAATGCAAAAAGAATCCCATGACCAGGGCTTTCAGGGTAGATAAGCTGACGCTTGCAGCTCTTGAAGCCACCCTGAGGCTTTATCTCGACGAAGCTACGGCAATAAAGAACATCCCAACCCTCAGGATGATTGCAACACCACTTCACGAACTGGAAGAGAGGGCCAGGAAACTGGCAGGGTTGCTCACAGAGGCCATTTCCTCTGCGGAAGACGGTGCTTCTGGGGAGAGGTATTTCATCGGGGTTGAGCCCACCGTTTCAAGAGTCGGAGGCGGGTCGCTTCCGGAACAGGATCTTCCTTCCTGGGCGGTATCGGTAAGGTGTTCATCGGCTTCGCGTATAGAGAAATTGCTGAGGTCGAATAAGCCACCCATTATCGTTCGAGTCGAAAACGATGCCCTCTTAATGGATGTGAGGACTCTATTACCCGAAGACGATGGTTACATAGTGACGGCTTTCAAGAAGATTCTTGGGGAGCACTCACGTTGAAAAGCAAAGCCACTTCATCACACTCGGGAAATTTGGGGCATTTCAGGCAATCCACCCAGATTTTCTGAGGAAAGATGTTTTTGTCGACGATCTGAAAACCGAGCTTACGAAAAAATTCCTCTTCATAGGTGAGAACAAAAAGGCGCGGAATACCCAGCTCTTCAGCTTCTTCTATGCAGGCCTGGACGAGAGACCTTCCTATACCACGACCGTGAAATTCCTTGTTTACGGCAAGACTTGTTATTTCGGCAAGATCCTCCCACACAATATGAAGGCCACAACACCCCACTATTCGGCCGTTATCCTCACAGACGAAAAAATCCCGGATGCGGGAATACAGCTCACTCAAGGAGCGGGGTAAAAGCCGCCCTTCCCTGGCGTAAGGCATTATGAGGTCCTGAATGGCCCTGACGTCACCGATCTTCGCTTTTCGTATTACAAAGTTTTCCATCCTCGTTCGCCGGTCCACGAAGCCTTCCTTACGTAATTCTTCAGGAAACGAGCATAACATGCACCATGACCCGTTTCCTTGGCAACATCGTAATTGGCAAACAGAGCTGTTTCTTAAATTATCAAGCAAATCCGGAGATTTAGATGCCGGGCTTATAGGTAGAAACGCAGTTCCGCCGTTAATTCGGGATGGCCGCTATGGGTATGGGGCAGGTCACCCCGGCGGGCTTGCGGCCCGCCGGAGCCGGGATTACTCGGATTCTCCTTTTTCCTTTTCCCCAGTCTCTTCTGTTACACCACACCGTTCAAGGAGCGCACGCCACTCCTGGTCAACCCGAGCCTGAATCTTTGCTATCTCTTCATCTGTGAGATGACGGAATCTTCTCTGAAGCTTCAAATACTCTTTAACGGGCTTGGGTTTTGGATTTTTTCTCGAGAGGATCCACTTACCGTCTATGACCTCATAAAGCGGAAAAACGTTTGTCGCAACGGCCATTTTTGCCACTTCAATAGCAATGTTGCTGTCATGTCGCCACCCTGTAGGACAAACGGCAAAGATGTGGACATAGGCCGGCCCCGGGACCAGTGCCGCTTTCTTGACCTTATTCATGAGATCAATCGGATAGGCCGGTGACGCCGTCGCAACATAGGGAATTCCATGAGCCGCCGCAATAGCCGGAAGGTTCTTCTTCCAGGTAGCCTGACCTATACTCTTTTTCCCAGGCGGGGATGTCGTGGTCATGGCGCCATAAGGAGTGGAAGAGGAGCGCTGAATTCCCGTATTCATGTAAGCTTCATTATCCAAACACAGGTAAACGATGTTATGTCCCCTTTCCAGAGCACCGCTTAAAGCCTGAAGGCCTATGTCAGCGGTTCCGCCATCACCGCCGTAACCCACAAAAACAACGTTTTTGTTCTCAATTTTCCCCTTCCTGGCCAGAGCCTTATAAGCCGCTTCCACACCGCTTATAACGGCCGCTGCATTTTCAAAAGCAACATGTATCCAGGGCACGCGCCAGGCCGTTTGCGGGTAAGGCGAAGTAACTATTTCCATGCAACCCGTTGCCGAGGCAACGATCACGTTCTTCCCCAGAGCCTTCAGAGCAAGCCTGAGCCCCAGCATCTCAACACAACCCTGACAGGCCCTGTGCCCCGGGGATATGGGCTCAAACTCCGGAATGTTTTTCATTGAAAAGCCTTTAAAATCCTTAAGTGCTTCTGCTGCCGTGCTCATTTATTCCCTCACATTAATAATCTCGTAGGTCATGGGTTCCTTTGCCCTTGCCTTCTGCTCGGTTGAATCAACCATCGAAACGAAATCTTCAACGGTAACATCTCTCCCGCCGAGTCCCGCCACGTAGTTCATTACGTAGGGGCGGATCCCGTGGTCAAAGAGCGTGGACTTCACTTCCATGCAGAGAGGTCCCACGTGACCGTTAAAACCTAAAGCCCTATCGACGACAATTAAATTTTTTGCCTTCTTAACCACACTTACAAGCTCTTCTACGGGAAAGGGTCTGTAAAGGCGAAGCCTTGCAAGCCCAACCTTACGCCCCTTATCCCTCATAATGTCCACGGCCTGCATGGCCGTCTCGGAGATGCTCCCCACCGTGAGGAGCAAGGTTTCTGCATCATCGGCTTTATAAACCTCAACGGGACGATAGCGTCTGCCGAAATGCTTCTCAAACTCGTCCCAGGCTTCAAGTATTACGGGTTTCGCATTTTTGAGTGCTTCATCCTGAGCCTTCTTCGCCTCCGTATAGACCTCAGGAACGCCGACGGGCCCCATTGTAACGGGGTTATCGGGGTCCAATCTCAAAAGAGGCTTATAAGGTGGAAGATAGGCCTGAACTTCTTCCCTGGAAGGAAGATAGATGGGTTCAATCATATGAGTGAGAATAAAGCCGTCGAGATTGACCATCACGGGAAGAAGAACACGATGGTCTTCTGCAACACGATAGGCATGAATGAGAAGGTCCACGACATCCTGCCCATTTTCGGCAACCGTCTGGATCCATCCTGTATCGCGAGCCAGCATCATATCTGAATGATCGTTCCAGATGCTGATCGGAGCACTCAGAGACCGGTTGGCCACGGCCATGACTATCGGAAGCCTCATACTTGAAGCAATGTAACAAATCTCCACCATAAGGGCATATCCCTGGGAGCTTGTGGAGGTAAAGGTTCTTGCTCCGGCAGCGGCAGCCCCCACGCAAGTACTCATTGCACTGTGTTCTGACTCAACGGGAATAAACTCAGCGTCCAGATGGCCGTTAGCCACAAGCTCCGACAAATGCTCAACTATATGAGTCTGTGGCGTGATGGGATAGGCGGCCACCACGTCCACATCTATAAGAGCAATGGTCTCCGCAGCGGCTATGGAGACCTCCATTCCCACTCGTTTTCCCATTATCGCCCCTCCTCAACCATTTCGATAGCATCCTTTGGGCACTCGTTGGCGCAGATGCCACACCCTTTGCAGTAGTAGTAATTAAGCTCGTAATAGCCATCATCTCGGGGCGTATAGACCATATCAGGACAAAGGATGTAGCATCGACCGCACTTTATGCACTTTTCGTAATCCACCACCGGGCGCATCGAACGCCAGTCGCCGGTTTTCAGCTCTGAAGCATTCCCCGGCGTCACTATGGCCGCACCCAGAGCAAGTTCCTTCCAGCTACAGATTCCTGTTTCCTTAGCCACGGGTCACTCCTCCAGCTCAGTTTCTTCAAATGCTTTCTTACAGGCGGCAAAATTCTTTTCTCCCAACGGGCCGAATCTCTCCTTGATGGGTTCTTCAAAGCTTTCCAGGGGAACCACCCCACTGGCCTTCACCAATGCACCGAGCATGGTGGTGTTGGTAATGGGCACCCGAAGAACCTCCATTGCTATTTTCATCGCATCGACGGTAGCAACATGAGCTTTGACTCCATACTTCTCCTTAACTTCCCTGGGAGAACTCTTCGTATTGACGATCAACCAGCCACCGTCCTTGAGTCCTGCCTGAACATCAACAATCTCCATAAGGCTTGGATCAAGAACCACGACGATATCGGGTTCGTAAACCTTCTCCCGCGTAAGAATCGGCTCTTCGCTGACCCTCACGAAGGCCATCACGGGAGCTCCACGCCGCTCGGGACCAAAGCTCGGAAAAGCCTGTGCGTAAAGCCCCTTGGAAATCGCGGCCAGAGCGGTAAGTTCTGCCGACGTAACGGCACCCTGTCCACCTCGACCGTGCAACCTGATTTCAACCATCACCCATCACCCCGTCTCGTGATATTTTTAAGGTTTCCAGATAGCTCACGCTGCATACTATGTAACTATATCAATTTGGGCAAGCCTATTGTGAAAAATATCGGAAAGTAACGCCCCCTTAGCCCGCTTACCAATAACTTAACCGAAAGGAGTAATCGAAAAATAGAATAAACTGACGATTCTGAAAGGATGCATGGTAATTTTGCCTTATAGTATGTCCTTTTTAAAAAATCTTGAAAAGTGAACAGACCATTTTCAGAGCTCAAAAAAGAGAGCCTTTCAGAAAATTCTTGATGAGTTCTTCGTATCGTGGCAGGAAAAACTCAACGTGAGGTTTTTGACCGATTATAACTCACAACTTCCACGGAGGGCAGAAGAATGGAGGAAAAAATCAAGATCATAGAGGCCATTGAACAGAAAGGGCTGGACATCAAAGAAATTGCAGAAAAGATAGAGTTCGATCCAATTCTTCTAAAGCTCTACCTGAATCGAGACGACTACCCGGTCCCCAAAAGAATTCTCAAAAAAGTAGAAGAAATCGTGTTAAACTAGGCCCGAAGCTACCGAACGGAATCTTTCAGGACAACCGATGACGGTTGTCCTTTTTTCTAATGCATGATCTATTCCTGAAAATCACCGTAAAAATCAGGATAGTGTGTAAACGGGAGCGAGACTACACTGCCCTGCTGGGCCACCAATGGGAGCTAAAACCGGTCCTGGAAGAGGAGTCAGTGACGCAAGGGAAAGACGTTAAAACGGTCCACATCCATAGGTGGAAGGCCAATCTCGTAAAAAGGAGATCGCGCTGGCAGCCCTAAAGGGTCAGAAGACCATCGTGGACATGGCGTGCAGCGCAATCTCAAACAGAGCGAAATCTGGTATTGGATCGCATGCAGGCTCTTAGGGTCAATACTGAACGCAGGGCGCAAGAATGTGAGCTTACAAAATAATCCTATTTCAGTCGGATGTTCAGCCTCTCGGTGAGAGAAGTTCTTCAATTCCCAGTTCCGACGCCCTTCTTCGAACTCTTTCTTTGATCTCTTCACTCATTACGATTTCATCCGGCCAAGGTCGACTGTGCCCGTCCTGAGGCCCTTTCTTTGTAGCATCTATTACAATACGACCGTGCTGGACCGTTATATCCCTTCGGGGGTCAACGTTGTTGAATATTTTCCAGAAAATAAGTGACGAATCCTGAAGGTCGATGTGATCGTCAAAGAGCACGAAAACGGAGAAATATTCAAGATCTGGGTGTTCCAAAAGAGCAGGAATGAACCTTTTGCAGGTCAACCCGGAATCTTTGCGGACGGTCAACAGAAGGGGGTTATGGAGGGTATTCATCCGGGGAAAGTAAAAATCTTTTATGCCTTCGTTAATTCTGATAAGGGCGCTATGAATCACACTTTCTCCCGGAAATCTGCTCTTAATTTCGGGCAATTTTCGTTCCGGTTCGTAGGTCATCTTCTTCGTCGCGTCTATGCCAAGCTTTGAGCCGAAGAGCGGTTGAGGCGCACTGTGATCCAGAACATCCAGGATACCCTCGGTAATCACCAGATCCTTTTCAAAATCTACGCTGTTAAGCAGGTGAGTGACGATGCTTTTAGGGTCGTTTACCCTCAAGTCCCCGTCAACCACGACAATGCACTTGCAAAAGGACATTTGCCCCTGGCTCCAAAGAGCCTGCATAATTCTGTGAGCATGACCCGGATAGGCTTTATTGATGGAGACCACGGTTATATTGTGGAAGACGCCCTCCCAGGGCATCCAGTAATCGACTATTTCGGGGAAGACCATTTTCAGAAGCGGTAGAAAAATCCTTTCCGTCGCCTTTGCAAGATAGCAATCCTCCATAGGAGGTCGCCCTACAACGGTGGCGGCGTAAAGAGGTTTCTTCCTGTGGGTTATGGCCGTCACATGGAACACGGGGTATTCGTCTTCAAGGCTGTAATATCCCGTATGATCCCCAAAGGGGCCTTCAATTCGGGTCTCGCAAGGATCCACATACCCTTCAATAACGATTTCTGCCGTGGCCGGAACCTCCAGATCAATTGTTTTGCACTTAACCATTGGAACCGGCTCTTCTCGAATAAAACCGGAAAAAAAGATCTCATCCACACCCCGCGGTAGAGGTGCCGTAGCAGCATAAATCGTTGCCGGATCGGCCCCTATTGCAACGGCAACGGGCATTTTTATGCCTCTTTTTCTGTATTCCTGAAAGTAATGTGATCCGTCTTTGTGGATGTGCCAGTGCATTCCGGTGGTTCTTGCGTCGTAAATCTGGAGGCGATACATGCCGGCATTCCGTCTGCCCGTCTCAAGGCTCTTAGTAATCACGATGGGCAATGTTATGAAGGGCCCTCCGTCTTTCGGCCAGCAGGTCAAAACGGGAAGCTTCCCCAGGTCGGCCTGAGAACCAATGTGACAAACTTCCTGACAGGGTGCAGGGCTACCCCGAAATTTCCTCGGGATAAACCTGCTGAGCTTATGCCCCATCAAAGCCAAACCCAGAAGGTCTCGCAAAGAAGTCGGAGCCGGAGGGGAAGCAAACCTTGCGAGACGATCGGCCAACTCCTCAAGATCTGACACTCCCAGAGCCATGCATATTCTTTTCTCACTTCCGAAAATATTGGTAACCACCGGGATTGAATGCCCTTTTACATTCTCAAACAGAAGGGCCTTGCCGCCTCCGGGGTACTTACACATAATGTCCGTGATTTCCGTTATTTCAAGATAGGGCGAAACCGGAGCCCTTACACGAAGAAGCTCTCCTTCTCTTTCCAGCTCTGCAACGAAGTCCTGCAGGTCTCTATATTTCCTCTTTTTCATCATTCAACCTTTCTCCCGATGATAAAGTACGAAATCCCTGCCAAGAATATATGCCTGTGAACCACTTCAAACCCGTGATCTTGCACGACATCTTCCATGGCGCAGGGCGGCAAAAAATGGTGAACCGAGACGGGAAGGTATGTGTAGGCTTCTCGATCGCCCGAAATAAGCCCTCCCATGAAGGGAAGAATACGGTTGAAATAGAAGAGATAAACTTCGCGGATCAGAGTTTTCTCAGGGAGCCCGAATTCCAGAATCATCATGTATCCTCCGGGTTTGATAACCCGGTAGAACTCTTCGAGGGCACGGTTTACATCCGGAACATTTCGAATGCCGTAGGCTATCATGAGAGCATCGAATGAGACCGACCTGAAGGGAAGTGCCAGGGCGTCCCCTCGCACACAACTGTATTTGTGACCTCTCCTGTTACTTCGGGCCTTCCTGAGAGACCTCAAAAGCATCTCATCGGCTATATCAACCCCGATAACAGACCCACCGGAAAACCGGCGTAAAAAGGCAAAAGCCAGGTCGCCCGTTCCCGTTGCAACATCCAGAACGGTGGCCCTGCTTTTCCCTGCTTTTTCGAGGCACATTGAAAGGGCTTCCGTTGCCTTAAGGCGCCACCACCGATCAAAACCTGCCGAAAGGAAGTGGTTTAAAAAATCGTAACAGGGAGCAATGCGGTTGAACATCCTGGCAATTCGGGATTGATCTTTTTCCAAAAGAGGGGCATTTTTCACTTTAAGTCCCTGCATGTTGCGTATTACATCATATGATCACAGGCTATCATAGCAGGATAACTGCTGTGTATGCAATCGGGCAGAGGGGTGGAGGTTTTCCGTTATGGCCCTTATGCAAATTTCCGACAGGATTTTCGTTTCCTGCGAGGCTCCCGGAGCAGGAGAACTGGCCGCGCTTTTTTCGGCGAACGGTGTTACCAGGGTTATCGGGCATCCGACCTTCAGAAACGAAAACAACATAGGAGACGAGATAAAAAGAGATATCCGGGCGGTAACAAAGCAGTTCCCTCAGGAAAATGTCGCCATCTGTGTGTCTGACGGCACCTGGACTGAAGACTCAAAAGATGATTCCACATTGAAGGCGGCAATAGCTGGAGCCCGTGATGCCCTGGTAAATTTGACGGATTCGCAACGGAAAAACCTGCTGCTGGTTGCCGTTCCCTACGATGGTTACGCCGGAAATCACACGCCCGGTAAGGGAAGTGCCCTGAAGTTGTTATACGAAGAGGTGTCCAGAACTCCATCGGTTAAGGTGTTAATACTCCTCGACGGAGATCTGAAGAACGATTTCGATCCATGGTTCAGAGTTTTCAGAGAAGTAGAGCAGGAACACGCAATTAACTTCCCCGAAAAGAGTTTTTTCATAACCGCCCGCTATGCCCGGCATTTTGTCGATGCCTCCCTGACCAGATTTGTAGTGGGACCCCTCACGACGATTATGGGCGTATATGTGCCAGGCGGCATTTCAGGAGACATAGTGCTTTCTCAGGGAGCCGTAAGAAGAGAATGCCTTGCCGAATGGGACGACCACAGGAGGCGTTACGGAACCGACATAGCAACGACCTTTGATAACATCGCAGACCCCGATACACAGATTTATGAAGTTTATCTCGGAGCAAAACTCCATGACGTGACGGACGAATCAAAGCTTGCGGTAATGCCCGGCGAGGTTATCGGTGCCGCTTTGAAGCAAATAATTACGTACGAGAAGGAGCGCGGCCAGGTGAAGCGCGTTTTATCGGGTAACGAGCCGCTCCGAAGACCCATAGTGTGGGATTCCCGAAAAACGGGCATTCCTTTCATTGATCCGGGATATACGGACGTTTTTGATGTGGATGTCAAGAGAACCGTTCTCGTTGAGCGATACCCCGAATTCCGGAAAGAAATATCCAAAGTTCTTCTTCCTGAATCCTTTCACAGGGTGGAAAAATCTTACAAAATTCTTTCGCAGTTCGAAGCAAGAGATGAAGACCCGGTCACATTTCTCGGAATAGATAGAGACTTCTGGATTGAACTCCTTTACGAGCACATCGCATTTTTATTAAGCACCGAAGATGTGGAAAGTACAAAGAGGTCTATGGTCTATCTCTACTCGGCTGCTTTTTGTGAATTCTGTAAAGAAAAGCTGGCCGTCCTCGGAGCAAAACGCCTTGGCGAAGTAAGAGCCCTACAGAGGCAACTGGGGGTTCCGGCGGATAAGGCCGAAGAATTCTATCGCCGTGAGGTCGATGCCGTAGTGGATCAGATGGCAATGGAATTTTACGAGGGCAGGAAGAGAATTCTGGAATTAATGGAGAAGAGATAAAAATTACACAGCACACCACCAGAGATCCGAAACCTCTGCATAAAGCTGGAGAAGTGCAAAGGCCAATGTGTGTTTTCGATGCTTTCTGGTTCCCCAGAGTGGCCATCTGTGCATCTCTTTCAGAATCCGCACCAGATCGTTGTGAAAATACTGGGCCCGTTCGAACTCACCATAGGATCTGCCCGTTATGCGGTCTCTGGTGGGATACCAGAGGAAAACCCACCCGTGCACATTTTCATCGTAAGCCTCCCATACCAGATAGGGATTAACGGAATGCGGCACCGTTTCCCAGCAAATGTCGGGAAGAGGTATTTCCGGATCAAAGAAATCTTCCAGAAGCGGATCGGGTCTGCGCCCGTAGGTTTTAAACCTGTCTTCACGGTTTTTTTCCATCCAGGACTCCTGTCTATTTCTGGATTACTATCCCCTGCAATCCTTCCTTTGAATTGAACATACTCAGAAATTTCAAAGCGTCTTCCCTGTTTTTAAAGGTACCGACCACCACCCTATGCCAGACCGAGTCACGAACCGAAATCCGCTCAACCGTTACGGGGTAGCCTTTCGATTTTAAAAGCATCATAAGCTTTTGGGCATTTTCCGGGTTTTGAAATGATGCAGCAAGGACGGTATAAACCTTTTCTTCAGATTGCGATGTTTCGGGAATAGACTCCGAACTTTCCTCCTCAACTTCCGCTTCCGCAGGGGCGGCGGAGGTTTCAACCCCGGTTTTTTCCGGCGCCTTCGCAATCAAGGCATCATAATAGCCCAGCTCTTGTTCCATCTCTTCAGGAGAGATCCAGGTGCGGGATGCATCGGCTCTCCACACCTGTTCAACCGGGGGAGGTCGATAACCGAGAAAGAGCGCAGCCTTCTTCATAAAAGATTCTTCGTTCCTCACAATAACGCTTCGACCTACAGTCACTCCCAGTTCAAAGGTCCACAAGTACGAGGCAAAAAGGATAAGGCAAAGAAAAACGAACCTCCCCATTGAAAGTTCAAGTCGCATTGCTTTTTTTTGAAATTTTTCTCTATTAGGCCCCTGCACAGAATCTCACATTCTCTCCGGCGCCGACACTCCTATTAACTCCAGAGCATTACGGATCACCACCCGCAAAGCCCTGGCAAGATAAAGGCGAGCAAGGGCAAGCTCTGTATCATCTCCCAGTATTCGATGGTGATTGTAATAGGAGTGAAATTCAGAAACCAACTCGTGAAGATAATAGGGAATCCGATGGGGTTCGAGGAATATGGCGCTGGATGCAACGACATGAGGATACTCGCCGAGAAGCCTTATTAAATCGAGTTCCTGTTGCTCCCTCAACAAACTCAGATTGGGCACCTTGTCGTTCTCCGCAGAAAATCCCCGTTCACGGGCGACTTCAAAGAGGCTACACAGCCTTGCGTGGGCATACTGGACGTAATAAACGGGGTTTTCGTTGCTCTGTTGCTTTGCCACTTCAAGGTCGAAATCGAGATGGCTGTCCGAACGCCTCGTAAGGAATATGTATCGGGCGGCGTCAACCCCCACTTCATCCATGACCTCTCTGAGCGTTACGAATTCGCCGGCACGGGTTGACATTGCCACAGGCTGGCCTCCCCTGAGCAGATTTACGAGCTGTACGAGCACGATCCTGAGTTGCTCGGAATCATAACCCAGAGCCTCTACTGCCGCCTTCATACGAGCCACGTAACCGTGATGGTCTGCTCCCCAGATGTCAATTACGGTGTCGAAACCCCGCATGAATTTGTTCCAGTGATAAGCTATGTCGGCAGCAAAATATGTGGTCGCACCGTTACTTCTCACAACTACGCGATCCTTTTCATCACCAAAGGCCGTGCTTCTGAACCAGAGGGCTCCATCTTTTTCGTAGATATGCCCTCGCCCTCGCAAAAACTCTATAGTTTGCTCCACCTTACCGCCTTCGTGGAGACCTTTTTCGCTGAACCACTCATCAAAGGTTACGCGAAAGTCTTCCAGGTCTTTTTTAATTCCCTCAAGGATTCTATTTCCGGCATACTGTGCACAAAAACTTACGGCCTCACTTTCCGGTAACCCCAGAAGTGTGTCACCCTTGTGACCCAGCAATTCCGCCGCAAGATCCTTCATGTACTGCCCTTTGTAGTGATCTTCGGGGAATTCGATTTCTTTTCCCAGAGCTTCGAGATACCTAAGATAGAGGCTTCGCCCCAGGATTTCCATCTGCTTGCCCGTGTCGTTGATATAGTACTCTCTTTGAACACGATAGCCACAGGCTTCAAGTATTCTTGCTATACTGTCACCTGTTGCAGCGCCTCTTCCATGACCTATATGCAAAGGGCCTGTGGGATTGGCGCTGACGAACTCCACCTGAACGTACCTTCCGTTGCCCAAATTCGATTTTCCATAATCTCTGTCGGAGGCCACAATGTAAGGGAGCATCGCCGTGAAGGCATCAGGGTAAATAAAAAAATTCACGAATCCCGGACCCGCCACTTCAATCTTTTCGATAAAATCAGGATTTCGCTTCTCTATGCACGATACAAGGCGAGAAGCAATGTCTCTGGGTTTTTGTTTTAGCGTCCTGGCAAGCATCATTGCCGCATTGGTTGCATAGTGACCGTGCTCTCTGGATGAGGGAATTTCGATTTCCGGTTCAAAATCACCCAAATCACTGCTCAGTTCCCTTACGGCCAGAATTAGAAGCTCCCGCAAACGGTCTCTAACCAGCACCTTACTCCTCCTCACCTGTAAATTTCACAATGCGCTTTAAAGGATTTGCTCCAAGTCGGCAATAGATTTCATAGCTTATCGTACCCGCTTTCTCTGCCAGCTCATCTGCCCCAATGCATTCATGTCCCTGGGATCCCAACAGCACGACCTCGTCGTCGGGCACGACATCAGGAACATGAGAAACATCCACGGTTAGAAGATTCATCGAGACCCTGCCCACTATGGGACATCTAACCCCCCGAATGATGACCTCCGCCTTATTGGACAGACATCGAAAATACCCGTCCCCGTAACCTGCGGACACGACGGCTATTCTCATCGCTCTTGGAGCAATAAAAGTACGGCCGTAACCAACGGAATGACCCGCCGGTATGTCCTTCACCTGCAGGATTCGGCTTTTAAAGCTCATAACGGGTTTGAGATCGGGAGCAAAGTGAGCGGGACCGTAAAGGGCAAGGCCCGGGCGAACGGCGTTGAAATGGGATTGAGGGAAAAGAAAAAAGGCGGCACTATTGGAGGCATGAATCCTTCCCGGAAAAATCCCTTCGCTTTTTAAGATCTTTATTATCCGCTCAAAACAGGTTAACTGTTCCAGAATGTGGGTGGAAGACCTGTTGTCGGCATCGGCAAAGTGAGTCATTACGCCGTCAACCTGCACATAAGGTGATTTCCTGAGGACCTCTATTATTTTATCGATTTCAGAAATCATAAATCCGAGGCGCCCCATTCCGGTATCGAATTTGACGTGAACCGGGAACCGACGGTCCCGATCCCGACCAACCATGTTGCACACTTCAATCTGATCCGGGCTGAATACTACCGGCATAAAGTTATGCTCCAGGGCATCCCCGTATTCGTTTCCTTCCAGGCCTGAAAGGACAAGAAGAGGTAGGTTAATTCCGCCCCGTCTGAGGGTCAATGCTTCATCCATTTTACTTACCGCAAGCGTGCGAACTCCCAGCCGCACAAGCTCACCGGCGATGATAGGTGCTCCGTGACCGTAGGCATTGTTCTTCACGACGGGTATGATCTCAACACCTGCCCCGGCACGTCTTTTAATCTCCGCAAAATTATGACGAAGGGCCGAAAGATCTATTTCAATCCAGTTGTGCACAATCGCCTCTACTTTCTCCCGACCCGTCATCGGGAGTTCCGGATTCGTAAGGTATGCGTTCAAGTTTGTAAAGAGAGCAGGATTCGTCAGGAGGTTCTTTTTTTAATTGATGATACATCCTTAAAAGAACCGATTCGGGGAAACCGTCCTGTTTTGCTCGATCAAGGCATACAGAAAGAGGAGTATCGATCCAGACCAGCCGAACCTCATATCCGTAATCCTTTGCCAGTCCAATCCACTTACTTCTCGCCTGATTCACAGTGTTCGTTGCATCCAGAACCACAGGACGTCCCCTTTCCATAAGGGCTCTCAATTGAGCCTCCACAACCGCCCAAACGAAGGGCTCCAGACGCCTGTCGTGTTTTACCCCAAGGCCCTTGCGAATGTCGTCAGGGCAAACCAGTTGATATTCCGACAGGAAACGGTCAACGTAGGTTGACTTCCCGGAACGAGGCAGGCCGATCATCAAAACAAATTCTTTTCCCTTCATGTCTCCGTTTGACAAACGGGATCAAATGCTGTTTAAGAAAATCGAAACCCTTTTTAGATTACACGATGTTATGTAGTCTGTACAGAGAGTGGTTTCGGGGCGGTAAACCATTGGTAACAGCAGGGAGGTAGGAATATGAAGCGGTTGATTACAGTAGTGGGTGTTTTTGTGTGCCTGTTCCTGTTTTTCGTTTCATCCCGTGTTTATGCCGACGCCTTAAAGATAGGTCTTATGGGTCCCATGACCGGACCATGGGCCAGTGAAGGTCAGGAAATGAAGCAGGTTCTGGACATCATGGTTGATGAGATTAACGCGGCCGGGGGAGTAAACGGACAGAAGGTCGAATTGATCGTTGAAGACGATGGCGGAGATCCACGAACGGCGGCACTTGCGGCGCAGAAGCTGGTAACTCAGGGTATCGTGGGGGTTATCGGAACTTACGGTTCTTCGGTTACGGAAGCAACTCAGAACATTTATAACGAAGCCAAAGTCATTCAGATCGCAAACGGTTCAACGGCCATAAGATTGACCGAAAAGGGATTAAAATACTTCTTCAGGACCTGCCCGAGGGATGATGAGCAGGCAAGGGTTGCGGTTAAAACAATAAAAGACATGGGGTTTAAAAAGGTAGCCATACTTCACGACAACACCACCTACGCAAAAGGTCTGGCCGACGAAGCCAGGGGGCTTCTTGAAAAAGAACAGGGTATTGAAATAGTCTTTTTCGACGCCCTGACTCCGGGCGAGCAGGACTACACCGCCATTCTGACCAAGCTGAAGGGGGCAAATCCCGATGTGGTATTTTTCACAGGGTATTATCCCGAGGCGGGCCTGCTTCTGCGGCAGAAGAAAGAAATGAAGTGGGAGGTGCCCTTTATCGGCGGTGATGCCACGAACAATCCGGACCTCGTAAAGATAGCCGGGGCTGATGCTGCTGCGGGGTTTTACTTCCTGAGTGCTCCTCTGCCAAAGGACCTTCCCGGTGAAGAAGCTAAGGCTTTCCTTGCCAAGTTCTCCGAGAAGTACGGAAATCCACCCAATTCGATTTATGCCGTTCTGGCCGGAGACGGTTTCCGGGTACTCATTAAGGCCATTCAGGAAACGAAATCCACCGATCCCGACGTTCTGGCAGATTATCTGCACAACAAGCTTAAAGACTTTCCGGGTCTTACGGGAACGATCTCTTTCAATGAGAAAGGTGATCGGGTAGGCGAGGTTTACAGGGTTTACAAAGTGAACGAAAAAGGCGAATTCATCCTCATGCCGTAACACGCCGATAAGCCGCCCTGACGCCTGCCGCCTGGGGGCGTCAGGGTTTACGAATGCATTCAGAAGGTTTCCACATGGAAGAGTTCCTGCAACAGTTCATCAACGGTCTGTGTGTGGGCGGAATCTATGCTCTAATTGCCCTTGGCTATACGATGGTTTACGGCGTTTTGAAGCTCATAAATTTCGCCCACGGCGATCTTTTCACCATAGGAGCCTATCTCGGCCTTACACTGCTCATATCCCTGGGCCTGGCCGATCACATAGGGCCTGTTGCCGGTATTTTCCTTTTATCACTTATGGTTATGGGACTTGTTGCGGTGCTGGGAGTCATCCTGGAACGCGTAGCCTACAGACCTTTGAGACATTCCCCTCGACTTTCGGCCGTCGTCTCGGCTCTTGGTGCATCCATATTCTTTCAAAACGCCGTTATGCTCATTTACGGAGCCCGCTTTCAGGTTTACCCTCAGGATCTCCTTCCCAAAATTGCCCTGAACATCTTCGGGTTGTACATTCCGCTGATAAGGATCCTGGTTCTGGCTGCCTCTGTAATCATGATGCTTGCACTTTATCTTTTCATCCAGAAAACCACCATCGGAACCGCCATCCGTGCTGCCGCTATCGACCAGAAGGCGGCACAGCTCATGGGAATAAACGTGAATGCCGTAATAACCCTGGTTTTTATCATCGGACCGGCGCTGGGCGGTTTTGCAGGGGTTATGGTCGGACTTTTGTACGGACAGATAAAATTCACCATGGGGTGGATTTATGGGTTGAAAGCCTTTACTGCAGCCATACTTGGAGGAATCGGCAACATACCTGGAGCAATGCTCGGTGGGCTGATTCTGGGCGTAATAGAAGCCCTGGGTGCCGCATACCTGTCCATAGCCTGGAAAGATGCCATCGCCTTCCTGGTACTCATCGTAATTCTAATTGTTAGACCCACAGGACTCCTGGGAGAGAGGGTGGCTGAAAAGGTATGAAGCCTGACAAAAGAACTCTGCTGACCGCCGTTTTTCTGGTCACTTTTTTTGTCGTACCTCTTTTTCTAAACCCCTACTGGGTTGATGTTCTGGTAAATGTGGGTATCTACGCACTGCTGGGCCTGAGCCTGAACCTGATAGTGGGTCACGCCGGGCTCTTCAATCTGGGACATGCGGCTTTCTATGCAGTCGGTGCTTACACCGCCGCCATCCTGAACACCAAGTTTCACATTCCCCTACTATGGATTCTTCCCGTCTCCGGCCTTGCCGCGGGAATCTTTGCTTTGATCATAGCGAGGCCGATTATTCACCTCAGAGGCGACTACCTGTGCATAGTGACCATCGGCGTGGGGGAAATCGTTCGCATTGCCCTGATAAACAATGTTTTCGGTATCACCGGAGGAGCCAACGGAATTTTCGGAATATCCCGCCCTCAGATCTTTGGATACGTCATAAAAACACCCTATCAGTTTTTCTATCTCGTCTGGGTTTTCGTGCTCATAACGGTCGTACTTTTCCGTCGTCTGGAGAACAGCCGCGTAGGCCGGGCGCTTAACTACCTGCGAGAGGATGAAGTGGCAGCCGAAGGATGCGGTGTTAACGTGGCCCATTACAAGCTCCTGTGTTTTGTCATAGGAGCCGCCTGGGCCGGCATGGTGGGGAATATCTACGCCGGCAAGATGATACTTATATCTCCGGAATCCTTCAGTTTTTGGGAATCCGTTATAATGTTTACACTGGTTATTCTCGGGGGAGCCGGTAGCATCGAGGGAGTCATCCTGGGAGCATTCCTGATTGTGGGGCTTCCTGAAATATTCAGAGAGCTGGCCGATGCAAGGATGCTTTTTTTTGGAGCGGCAATGATCGTTATGATGATATTCCGGCCGGAGGGATTGATACCGGCACGCCGACGGGTATATAGATTGCCCTCTGGAAGTGCAGGAGGTTTTCTTGCGGAATGAGTCTTTTAAGTATTCAGCGTGTAACCAAGTCCTTTGGAGGTCTCGTTGCGGTTAACAACGTCTCTTTTGATGTAAATTCCGGCGAAATTATCGGGCTTATAGGGCCTAACGGAGCGGGGAAAACCACGGTTTTTAATCTGATTACGGGAATCTATACCCCCGATCAGGGGGAAATTATATTCGACAACGAGTCCATCGTAGGCAGAAAGCCTCACCAGATCGTCCAGCTCGGCATTGCCAGAACCTTTCAGACCATCCGCCTTTTTCCCAGGCTCACCGCTCTGGAAAACGTTCTTGCCGGCGCTCATTGTCGAATGAAATCCGGAGTGATTGCCGCCCTTTTGAGACTTCCCGGGCAAAAAAAGGAGGAAGAAGAAAAGCTTTACGAAGCCTATTCGCTTTTAAAGTTCGTGGGAATTGCAGATTATCACGATGTTCTGGCGGGAAATCTTTCTTACGGAAACCAACGGCTTCTTGAGATCGCCCGGGCTCTGGCAACACATCCCAGATTACTCATCCTGGACGAACCTGCCGGGGGAATGAACGAAAAAGAGACGGAAGGCCTTATAGAGCTCATTGCAAAGATTCGTGACAGAGGAATAACTGTTTTGCTCATTGAGCACGATATGAATGTGGTTATGAAAATCTGCGAAAGGATCGTTGTGCTCGAATACGGGTCGAAGATTGCTGAAGGGACACCGGAAGAAATACGCAGGAACCCAAAGGTTATCGAAGCATACCTGGGAACCGAAGAGGATGGGTGATGCTGCTCCAGGTCGTTGATCTCAAGGTGAAATACGGGAACATTGAAGTACTTCACGGTATTAACCTGGAAGTACGGGAAGGCGAAATCGTTGCAATACTCGGTGCAAACGGAGCCGGAAAGAGCACCACACTGATGACCATAAGCGGCATCCTTAAACCATCTCATGGTGGAATATACCTTGACAAAACACCTCTTCACAAACTCCCGGCTCACGAAATAGTCAAGCTGGGGATTGCTCAGGTGCCCGAAGGCCGCAGGATCTTCGGCACCCTTACAGTGAGAGAAAACCTGAAGCTGGGAGCATTTACGAGACGCAACGATGCCGGGACGGCTGCGGCCGAAGAGTGGGTTTATGAGCTTTTTCCAATCCTTGCGGAGCGCCGGGAGCAACTGGCCGGGACATTAAGCGGTGGAGAACAGCAGATGCTCGCCATCGGAAGGGCTTTAATGAGCCGGCCTAAGATCCTGCTTCTGGATGAGCCCAGCCTCGGACTGGCACCAATTCTGGTAAAAAGCATCTTTCAGACCCTTCGGGAGATCAACCAGCAGGGGGTTACAATACTTCTGGTCGAGCAGAACGCCAGAGCGGCCCTTAAACTGGCACACCGGGGCTACGTCATGGAAGTGGGGAACATAGTCCTGGCCGACACGGCCGAGCAACTGCTGGCAAATCCCGAAGTCCAGCAAGCCTATCTGGGCGGATAACAAGGGCGGGACGGCTTGCCTTCCGGTTATTCCGGTTTTTCCCCGGGAGATATACCGTTAACGGTAAGAAAACTCGAAATCTCCCTGTCTGAGTCCACTATTACTTTCAGGAATAAGCCGGTTATTCCAATATATACCGACCCCCTGTTATTTTGCCGCTCTCTTTCGATTTTTGATATTATGCCGGGGAAGCCCGGAAAACTATCGAAGTGAATGACGAGGAGGAAAAAATGAGAAGCTCCTCTGGACGCGGCAAGCTACGGTGTTTACTCGTGATGTTGACATTTCTGCTGGTACTGGCAATAACCTCTGGCGCAAACTCTACCGTCGGTTCTCCCGGAGCCCTTACCGGAGAAAGAAGCCAGAACGGAGAACAACCCCAGCCAATTCCGCTTCTACCCCTTAAAGAAAAAGTAACCCCCGTGGAAACCCAGAAGATAGATGTAGCAGGCAAGAAGCTGGGTCAGACAATAGACCTGATCGGCAGGAAAGCGGCAAAGCTTTTGGGCCCCTGGGTAAACACCACTCTCTTTCTGGGAATAACCTGGCTTAAGCTGCTGGTGTGTTTTCTCCTGATTTTCCTTGTTATCGTCCTGGAGAGGTTTATTCGATTCCTGATAAATCGGCGGATCAGAAGACTCCGTGATGCCGGACGGGATACATCGTGGCACTTCCTTGCTTTGCAGACCGTCCAGGCTCCTCTGTCTCTGTTTATATGGGTTTACGGAGTATATGGGGCTATTTCTCCTTTGTTTTCACACTTTCAGCGCCCTGACGGGTCAAACCCTGTGCATTTCACGGCGAGCCGCATAGCAGACATCGGAGGGCTGGTAACAGTTTTATGGATTTTGTACCGCCTCATAAAATTCGTCGACCTGCGCCTTTACAATTGGGCAAAGAGCACCGGTAACTCCATAAACCTGATGATTGCCCCTCTGGTTGGGCGGGCACTTCGAGTCTTCATGATCATTATAGGCTCAATAATGCTTCTTCAGGCCCTGACCGGCGTCGATCTTGCCCCCCTCATAGCCTCACTGGGAATAGGCGGACTTGCCCTTGCCCTTGCCGCCAAAGGTTCGGTCGAGAATTTCTTCGGAACCCTCACCATACTTCTGGATCAGCCTTTTCAGGTCGGTGACAGGATTATCGTAGAGGGCTTTGACGGGGTTGTAGAAGAAGTGGGTTTCCGAAGCATACGGCTCAGAACCCTAACGGGACATCTCGTGACGGTTCCGAACGATAGAATTGTGACTTCATCGATAGAAAACATAAGCAAAAGGCCGCACATAAGGTGGCTCACCAACATCACCATTACCTACGACACACCTCCCGAGAAGGTACGGCGGGCCGTGGAAATTCTGGAGGACATACTAAGGGATCACGAAGGAATGCACCCCGATTTCCCGCCCAGGGTTTTCTTCAACGGCTTCAACGACTGGAGCCTGAACATAATGGTTATTGCCTGGTATCACCCGCCAGATTACTGGGCCTATCAGGCGTGGCTTCAGAAAACCTGCATGAAGATACTGGAAGAGTTTGAGAAGGAAGGAATCGAGTTTGCCTTTCCTACGAGGACGGTATATCTTGCCCACGATGAGAGACGTCGGCTGGCTCTTTCGGTAATCATGGGAGATAATCCGGTTACGAAAGAAGACCAAATTGGAGGCGACAAAAATGAAACTTCCTAAGGTCACGGCGACTATCGGGATTTTCGGTTTTTTTGTCGCATTGACCGTTCAGGCCTGGGCCTATACCAGAGATGAAGAAAACAACATGGAGCTTTACGAACGGCTGGCTCCCGGAGTGGTGAACATAACCAGCACCATTCTGGAGAGGGATTTCTTTTTCAATATAATTCCCAAAAAAGGCGTCGGTTCCGGAGTTGTAATAGACAAAAGAGGCTATATAGTTACCAACCATCACGTAATAGAAGATGCCAGTAAACTCGAGGTTACCCTTGCTAACGGAGAAAAATACACGGCCAGACTCGTAGGATCTGACCCCGATACGGACGTTGCCGTAATCAAGATAAATGCGCCGCCTTCGGAGCTGGTGGTCATACCCATGGGTGACTCGGATAACCTGAAGGTGGGCCAGAAAGTCCTGGCCATAGGAAATCCTTTTGGGCTGGGTCAGACTTTGACCACCGGGGTTATAAGCTCTCTCGGAAGATCCCTCAGATCGCCTACAGGCGCTCTTGTCGAGAACGTTATCCAGACGGATGCCTCCATAAACCCGGGCAACTCGGGAGGGCCGCTAATAGACTCTTCAGGACGCATGATAGGCATAAATACGGCCATCTTCAGTCCCACAGGGGCAAATGTGGGCATAGGCTTCGCCATTCCCGTAAATACCGTAAAAAGGGTCGTGGAAGAAATAATCGAAAGGGGCTATTATGCCCATCCCTGGTTGGGGGCGACGCTGCTTACCCTCTTTCCCGACGTGGCCGAGGCCCTTCACCTTCCCGTTCGCCGCGGGGTTATGGTGGTTGAGGTTGTTCCAGGTAGCCCCGCGGACAGAGCCGGACTCAGAGGCGGAAATATGCAGGCTCAGGTAGGCAATTACCTGCTTCTCGTCGGAGGCGACATAATCATCAGGGTGGAAGGAAAAGAGACGGCTCAGGCAGAGGACGTTATACGAATCATCCGGCGTTACCGCCCGGGAGATAGGGTCAGAATGGACATCGTCAGATGGGACGGATCCAGAGAGCGGGTAACGGTTGTACTCGGTGAGCGTCCCAGAACGAATCGATACAGATGGTAAAGGGGGGCAGGCATGGCAACCCGAGAGTTTTTAATACTTCCACAGAGAAGACCAGGTCCTCTGGTGATAGTGATCATGGACGGTATAGGATACCGTGAGGATGTGGAAGGCAACGCCTTTCGTTTAGGATACACCCCTCACTTCGACTGGCTGTGGAATAACTGCCCTCGCACTCTTCTCAAGGCGCACGGCACGGCCGTGGGACTGCCTTCCGACAAAGACATGGGAAATTCCGAAGTCGGGCACAACGCCATAGGAGCCGGCCGTGTCTATGCTCAGGGAGCCCGTCTGGTTAATGAAGCAATCGATTCGGGCAGGCTTTTCAGGGGGAAAGGCTGGCGCTACGTTGTTGACTTCTGTAAAGAACACAACGGGGCTCTGCACTTTATAGGGCTGTTCTCGGACGGCAACGTCCACAGTCACATAGACCATCTGAAAAAAATGATAGAATACGCGGCAAAAACAGAGGGGATACGGAAAATCCGGATACACATCCTGCTCGACGGTCGTGATGTAGGGGAAACCTCTGCTCTGGATTACGTCATTCCCTTTGAAGAATTTCTGAAAAAGATCAGGGCTGAAACGGGAGCAGACTGCCGCATTGCCAGTGGCGGAGGTCGCATGGTCATAACCATGGACCGTTACGAAGCTAACTGGAAAATGGTGGAACTGGGCTGGAAGACCCACGTTGCGGGCGAGGGACGACGGTTTCGTTCTGCTCAGGAAGCCATAGAGACCTATCGGAAGGAAATCCCGGGCGTCATAGACCAGGATATTCCCCCCTTTGTGATTGCCGACGAAAAGGGTGAACCCGTGGGACCGATAAGGGACGGGGACGGAGTGATCTTTTTCAATTTTCGAGGAGATCGGGCGATAGAGATTTCCCGGGCCTTCGAAGAGGAAAATTTTACGGCCTTCGAGCGGGTCCCACGGCCGAAAGTTGCCTTCGCCGGTATGATGGAATACGACGGAGACCTTCATATTCCCAAAACCTACCTCGTGGAACCCCCGCATATATCCGACACCATGGGCGAGTTATTGTGCCGGCGGGGAATCAGGCAGATGGCCATTGCCGAAACTCAGAAATTCGGCCACGTAACCTACTTCTGGAACGGGAACAGATCGGGCAAGTTCGACGAAAAGCTGGAAACTTACACAGAAATCCCTTCGGACATCGTCCCCTTTGAGCAGCGCCCGTGGATGAAAGCTGCAGAAGTAACGGACAGGCTATTAGAAGGAATAAGATCCGGCAGTTACGACCTCATTCGTGTAAACTACGCCAATGGGGACATGGTGGGACACACGGGAATTCTACAGGCGGCCGTCATAGCGGGCGAAACCGTGGACCTGTGTCTCGGGCGAATTATCCCGGCCATAGAGGAGACCCGGGGAATTCTGATCGTAACGGCCGATCACGGCAACCTGGAAGAAATGTTTGAAAGAGACAAAAAGACCGGACAGATAGTAAGAGATGAACAGGGCAGACCCAAGGCCAAAACGGCTCACACTCTAAATCCCGTGCCCTTCATAATCTACGACCCGGCAGGGAAAGAAAAAATTAAATTCAACCCCCGTGTGAAAACCCCGTCTTTAACCAACATCGCCGCAACCTGCTTCCAGCTTCTGGGGCTTGAGCCACCGGAAATATACGATCCGCCTTTGCTCATATTCGAAGATAAGGGAAACTGAGGTGGTCATGAGCACCGGTCGAAACCCATTCGGTTCCTTCCGTTTGCTCCTTTTTCCGTTGTGCTGTTTTCTCTTCACCGCCACTTTCTGGATGATGATGGCCTTTCTTCCCATCTATCTCACAAACCTCGGCGTTGCCGGAAATCATCTTGGATTCATCCTGGGCATGTACCCCCTGGCAGGACTGGGTTTTATAATCCCTTTCGGAGTCCTGGCCGATCGCCTCAGCCCCAAAAAAGTCCTTTACGCCGGCGCGTCGTGCATGCTTATCCACATTGTCATGCTGAAGTTTGCCCTTGCAGAATGTTTAATTTTCTTCGCAACCTTCGTGGGGGGGTTGGGATTAAACATATTCCAGACCGTTCTTTTTGCCCTCTACCTTAAGGTAATCCCCGAAGATCACCGGGGACTAAGGGTGTCGATTTTTCAGATGGGTTTCTTTCTGGGCTTCGGCGTCGGCCCACTTATAGGAGGCTATCTCTGGAATTCGGGAGGTTACGACCTCATCCTAAAAATATCGACATACGTCTTTCTGGTATTAATAGTTTGTTACGCTCTCCTTCCGGAAGGCTCCATAAACCGATTTTCCTGGAGTGAGTATCGGGAAGACGTCTTTCAAAAGAAGACTCTGCTATTTCTGGCCGTATACTTCGTTTACGCACTCCACTTTGGGGTAGAACACACAGGGTTTTCAATGCTGATGAAGAAAGAGTTACTCTTCAGCGCCCGTGAAATCGGTCTGGTTTATTTGGCCGTCGGCTTATGGATGACACTCCTCGCTCCCTTAACGGGTCATCAGTTCGACATACATCCCCGCATTACGCCTTTTCTGGTAGGCGGTATGGTGGTATCATCGGTTTTCCACATCGCCACGGCCTTTGCCGACTCGGTAAACCGTATGATTCTCGTAAGAATCCTGCACACCCTCGGCGACAGTCCGGTGATTTTCGCAACAGGCTTACTGACCTCCACCCTTTTCCCCCAAAGGAGACTTGGAGGCAATTCTGCCGTCGTGCAAACGGTCAGAACCGTCGGTGTGTTCACGGGAAATGCCATGACCGGAATCATTGCATCCTATACGGGATACGGCGGCGCCTTCATCTATACCGGAATCTTCTTTTTGATGTCTGCTATACTGTTTCTGCCCTTCGTTTACGCATACTTTGACGCTCCCCGTGGGAAAAACCTTCCCGTGTCGGATAGTCCCACATGAACTGCAACTTCGGGAAAACCGTAAGCAAGTCGTTAAGCATACTGGCCGCTTCGGCCGGTGGCGCGGGTTTTCTGCCTCGAATGCCCGGAACATGGGGAACTGCAGTGGCTATTCCCATCGTGGTATGGGGCTACGAAACCTTCAAAAGCCCTGCAGCATTCAGATTTTTTATCCTGACCTGGCTATTGTTGGTATGCCTGATCTCGGCATTAGTGCTCCCGGAAGTACAAAAACTGTGGAAGGAAACCGACCCCACAAGGTTCGTTCTGGACGAAGTCGCAGGATTTCTGGTAGTTCCCCTGATTACCGGCGATAAACTTCACATATCCGTGCTTCTCATCCCGGGCTTCCTGCTCTTTCGCCTTTTTGACATTTCAAAACCCCCGGGTGTCAGGCACTTTGACAGAATGAAAGGCACTTTTTGCGGGGTTATGGGAGACGACATAGTAAGCGGCCTCTATGCCGGCTTCATACTTCTAATCCTTGGCAAGCTGATCTGAGTCACCCATTATTCTCGGCGGCTCGATAGAGGTCAGATCCGCCAATGGAAGCCTCAATACCGCAAGAACGGCTTCTTTTAGTACGGCCGCCGCTTTGGCAGATCTTCGAAAATACCTGAAGAAAGAAACAATCACCCCGGGATCGCCGAAGGCGTACGACAGGACACGTCTTATAGAAACGAAGCCCGACGAGTCTATAAGTCGATTAACTTCAAAGGGTATTTCGTCGTCGGGACCGTCCGTTTTTGCCCGAAGGCAAATAAAGGGAAGACCGAAAAGGGAAGCCACCAAAGCCGTAAAATAGGATTCCATATCAAGAATCGACGGGGCAGTGTCTTTAGTGGCTATAAACTTTTTCGGCACATAAACGGGCACACTTATTGCTTGACACACGGTGCCTCCATATGCGGCAAGGGTTTTTATTACCGAAGACGGCAGAGTTAACGAAAGCACGGGCAGTGGTGACGAGGAGTGGTATCCGGGGGGGCGGAAAATCGTGGGAATGTAAAGACCCGAGTCACTGTGAGATGCGGTAAGTTCTCCGCAAAACCCAAAGGAAATCAGGAGATCGGGGCGAAGGTGGTTGAGAATGCGCAACCCGTGCCTAAACCAGAAATTCGGACCCATGCCGGTTGCAACAAGTACACAGTGGCGGCATACATTTTCTTCTGATGACTTAGGGTGAGACGTAAGGTATGTTTCATAAACGGGTATGTTGCCGAGAATTGTCCGGGAGGTGTCGAAAATTGTCTTCAACGGTCTGTATTCCTCTGGTATTGCGGCGGAAACCAGTATTGTAGGGGGTTGTTTCCTGCGATGGAGGAAAGGCTTAAAATCCTGCATCTCTTTACACATCATGCTCTCACCCGGGGAGGTGCATTTCAAGGGCTGAACCTTGCTACTATGCAACAAAAAAGAGGCCACCTTGTAACCTGTATTTTCCACAGGCAACCCTTCCGCGACGTCCACAGCACGTTAAGGCAAGCTTTCCCATTCAAGATCCGGCACATGAACATGAAAAACCCCTCTTCCTACCTTCAACTCGCCCGATTTGTTAAAGAAGAACAGATAGACATAATACACTGCCACAGGAATCTTGCACTTCTTTTTGGATACTTTTCAACGCGAGTTTTATTAAGGACGTCGGCACATGTCCTTATTATCAACAGGGGAACCACCTATCCCTTGCCGGATCCCGTAACCCGCCGGGTCTTCCGCTCCGATGGGCTTGATCACATAATTGCGGTCAGCAAAGCGGTAAAGGACGTTCTGGTAAGAGAAGAAGGTATTTCAGAGGAAAAGATTTCCGTAATCTACGGCAGTTATGACGCATCACGATTCAGCCCAAACATCGATAGTTCCGGCTTTCGGAGAGAGCTCGGGTTGTCGGACGGCGTGCCTCTTGTCGTGTGCGTTGCCGCGGTGGACAGGCGAAAAGGGCTTGAGTACTTCATCAGCGCCGCTCACAGGGTAAAAAAAGTTTTTCCCGAGGCCAAATTCTGCGTGGTCGGTAACGTGGACGACAGGGAATACTATCTTCGTCTGCTTGCCGAAAGAGATAAGCTGGGTCTCGGCGATTCACTTCTCTTTACGGGACACAGAAAGGACGTTCCCACAATTCTTGCGGCCTGCAGTCTATCCGTTTGCGCATCCGTTGAAGGAGAAGGCATAACCGGAGCAATCAGAGAGTCGCTTGCCATGAAAAAGCCCGTCGTTACGACGGAGGTTTCCGGGAATTCGGAAATCGTAATAAAGGGGGAAACAGGCTGGGTAGTTCCGCCTTCCAGCGGCGAAAAGTTGGCCGAAGCCATCATCGAAGCCCTGTCAAATCCAGACGAAGCGGAGAGGCGTGCTACAAAAGGCTATGAGCTGGTCAAAAGGCTATGTTCCCCTGAAACCCGCTACCGGCAGGTCTTTAACCTGTACAGAAAGCTACTTATGGAGAAAAGAAAATGATGAAGCCTATGATCGCCGATTTACTATCTTCACCTGTGCAGGCCGGATTAAAGTTCAAGATATTCTCAAGCGTTAAAGAGATAAGCCCCCATGAATGGAATCGGCTTACCGACCACCTGGCTCCGATGATGGAGTGGGAATATTTTTACATCCTTGAAGAATCCCGTTGCGTGGGCGAGGAACGCCGTTATCAGCCTTTCCACATTGCTCTCGTTGACAGGAAGGATAACATCATAGCCATTGCACCCTTTTTCGAAAGAACCGATTCTGCCTTTGAATTCGGCATATCGGGACTTATGGCCGAAGTTTCGGCCATAACCAGAATACCCTTTGAAAAGGGCCTTGTGGGCACCATTCCCTTTACGCCTGTTCCGGCCTATTCATTTCTGACCCCCACCAGAAACTCAAAAGACCTGCAACACATTGTGCGCCTTTTTCTGCGCTACATAGACTATCTGTGCGAAATCTACGGCTTCATGTCGGTGAGGCTCTACTTTGTGGACCCCCTTTTAAACGAAATGCAACCCCTTCTGGCTCAATTCGGATACGTCCAGCTTATAACTCAACACTTTATGTGGCACAATCACTACGCCAGCTTCGAAGAATTCCTTCGGAGTCTTGGCTCTCACAAGCGTCGCAACGTCCGACGGGAGTTGAGAAAGCTTAATGAAATGGGAATACACATATCCATGCAACCGGGCTCCAGGGTTGACGAAAAGATTTTCGATCAGATGTACGGCCTCTACCTCAGAACATGGAAAAAACACATGCCGCCCTGGATTCGACCTTACCTTAACCGCCAGTTCTTTATCCTGTTAAGGCCTTTTTTCAGAGATCGCTGTGCCTTTTCCATTGCAACCCGCGGGAGCGATACCAAAGGAATGGCCATATTCTTCGAGAAAAACGAAAAACTCTACGGGCGTTACTGGGGGAGCTTTGAACACGTACCTTACCTGCACTTCGCCACCTGCTACTACATACCCTTTATGTATGCCATTGAAAAAGGCATCAAAATGTTCGATCCTGGCTTCGGAGGCTACCATAAAGAGATTCGCGGTTTTGAATACGTCCCGGCCTATCACTTCGTCAAATTCTTCGGCCCTTCGAGACACCTCGGCTACATGGCGCTGGAAAATGTGGTAACCCGGAATTACGAAATATGACGGATTGAAGCTTCTATAATCCCTGCAACTTTTTCCATAACCTCGGGCCCGAGATAGGGGTGGAACGGCAGAGCCAGGACCCGTTCCGAAAGCCATTCGGCAACAGGGAAATCGCCCTTCTTATAGCCAAGACGGGAAAAAGCCGGCTGCAGATGAAGCGGAACAGGATAGTAAACGGCACAGGGTATCCCTGCGGAATTCAGGGCTCTCCTAACCTTATCCCTGACTTCTTTACGCTCAAAGACGACGCAATATTGAGCCCAGGCACTCTCCGTAAGTTCCGGCAGGGCTACTTGAGGAATTCTGACACCGGGCAGGTTACCTATAAGCCTTGAGTACTCTTCCGCTACTTTCCTCCTGAGGCCCAGTTCTTCTTCAAAAATTTCGAGTTTGGCCAGAAGGATCGCCGCCTGAAGCGTATCCATTCTCGCATTTAAGCCCACTCTCAGGTGCTCGTAAGCACCCAAACCCTGACCGTGATCCCTGAGGGACCTCACCACGTCGGCGTACTCATCGAAGTCTGTAAAAACTGCTCCGCCGTCCCCATAGCAACCCAGAGGTTTTGCGGGAAAAAAGGAGGTGCACGCCAAATCACCGAAACTACAGGCTCTGCGCCCTTTTCGCCGGGCACCAAAGGCCTGAGCCGCATCCTCGATCAGAAGAAGACCGTAACGATCGGCAATGACTCTTATTCTGTCATAGTCACAGGGCACGCCGAACAAATCAACGGTTATTACGGCCCGCGCTTTCAGGTCTCCGGACTCAGGAAGGGGATAATCAATTCCTCCTTCACTGAGGGATTTTACCGCCTTAACAAGCTGATTCGGGTCGATGAGAAAGTTTACCGGATCCACGTCAACGAATACCGGCGTAGCCCCAAGAAGTGCTATAGCTTCCGCCGTTGCAAAAAAAGTAAAGGGACTTGTAAAAACCGCATCCCCGGGGCCGATCCTCAGGGCAAGCAAACTCAAAAGAATGGCATCGGTCCCGCTGGAACAGGCAATACAGTGCCTGACACCCACATACTCCGCCAGCTTATGCTCCAGCTCAGAAACCTCGTCCCCCCTGACGTACCTGCCGTGCATGAGAACCCGAAAGATATTTTTCTCCAGGGATGCCCTTATTCGATCCTGCTGACTCCTGAGATCAACAAAGGGCACAGGGACCGTCGTCACGGTACCATCCAGATATTCGGTAAATTCGTCAATTGTAATCCACAACCCGGAAGAAGCAGGTTTTTCCAGATGTTCCACACAAAGGGCTTTTGCTTCCGGGCCAAGGCGGTCAAGAGAAAGTAACACCTGCCTGACATAAGGATCTACCGAGTCATTGCAAATGGAAAAAGCATCTTCAGAAAGCGCAGCTAGAGGTTTCGCATACTCAAGGATTCTGCCCACCAGCCTTTTAAACTCCAACCCCCTACCCTTCGACAACCACCTTTCAAAAAGAGCATTCAGAATACCCAGATGCACCCAAATCCTTATGCCTTTACGGCCTGCTTTCTCAAGGATACGCCATCCTTTGAAGTCGAGAGAACTAAAGAGGGCCTCAAGACAATCCATCGATAGGACCACTTCGCTTATTCGCCGATTTTCCGAAGAATTAGACATATTCCCACTTCGCCTGAAAATGTTCACCGCCTTTCGTCTCTTTTGAAAAACAACATAAATGCCGATATCGGTAGATCATCAAGTCTAATCGCCCTTCTGCTTTTAGGCAATGAGCATATATGCCGCCCACAAAGTTAAAAGTATGAATAAAACTAAAGTTCACCACAGGTCTTTAATATTTTCAGTTTTACTACAGACAACCCGTTATTAGCCTGCAGTTACAAAGCTCACCGTAATACAATCGCGATTTCTACAGCGAACCACAACAGATGTAACATCACATCGTTTCATCCTCATGCCAGATCTCCAGTTCTTCTTGAAGCACCAATCCAAACTCATCAAAAACCCTTTTCTTAACCATCTCAATCAAACTGAGTACTTCTTTTGCCGTGGCTCGACCTCGATTTATAATCCAGTTTGCGTGCTTGGCACTTATCTCGGCATCTCCTATTCTGACTCCCTTCAGAGCGCATTTATCGATTAGATATCCTGCGCTAAGGTTTTGAGCAGGGTTACGGAAAACGCATCCTGCGGATGGATAACCTAAAGGCTGCTTTTCGAGCCTTTCTTTCATGATAGACTTAACTTTCAGACGAACTTTATCGGGACGAGAACGTAAAAGCCTGAAGGTCGCGGATACCACCACCCCGGACTCCGGAATGTCGGCGTGTCTATAGGAAGGCCTGCAATCTTTCATGTAATCAAGGACATGGTATTTTCCTTCAGAGTCTATAACTTCCACGGTCTCGACAACATCACCCATACAACCCCTTTGAGTCCCTGCATTCATTTTCACGGCTCCGCCTACCGTAGCAGGGATGCCGGCCAGAAACTCACAACCCGAAAAGCCCATCCTGACACACCAGGAGATAAGTGTTTTGGTCTTAAGACCCCCATGCACCCTCACGATAACATTACCGTCGTCTCGATAAGCCAGGCCGTCATTCGCAGTTTCACGGAAAAAGTCATCCACCTTTGCCGCTTCAAGTTTAACCACCAACCCCCGCACCCCCCCGTCGGAAACGAGAAGATTGCTTCCACCGCCCATTATCTTTATGGGCAACCCGTTGGTCTTACAAAAACTCATGATTTTTGCCACATCATCGGGATAAAAAACTTCAACAAACAGATCCACGGGGCCGCCGATCCTGAAGGTAGTATGCCTGCTCAAAGGTTCTCTTTGAAGGCACCTCACCCGTTGCAGTCTGTCTTTTTCAACCATCTGTATGAATTCTTTCAGTGCCGGCTCAATCATCGCGGTTCTTGACGCCTTAGCCTCAAAAGGAGTTCTTCACCGACCTTCCAGACATTCCCCGCCCCCAGAGTTATAACCATGTCCCCGGAGGTTATACTATCCACTACCTCCTGTAAAAGCTCCTCAAGGGACGGTCTGAACCTGAATATTCGATCACCGTCTCCGAAGGATTCCCTCTTTATCTTTTCCGCAAGAAATTCACCCGTTATTCCCGGTATGGGTTTTTCCCCTGCAGGGTAAATATCGCACATGAAAAGAACATGACATCTACGAAAGACTCTGGCGAACTCGTCGGCCAATGCCCTGGTTCTCGTATAACGATGGGGCTGGAAAACCACGACTTTTCGCCTTTCCGGGAAATACTCCTCCAGTGTTTCCAGGACTGCCTCAATTTCGGTAGGATGATGACCGTAATCGTCTATCACCGTGATACCCTTTACATCTCCTTTGATCTGAAGCCTTCTCTGAACCCCGGTAAACCGCTCTAACCCTTTTCCAATCTCCTCCCAGGAAAGGCCCAGCTCTCGACCAACCGCAACGGCCGCAAGAGAATTCAAAACATTATGTCTTCCCGGTACGCTAATTCTGAACGAACAAACAACCCTGCCGTTCCACTCAAGATCGTAAACGCTTCCGAAACCTTCGGCCCGTAAGTTAAGAGCCCGATAATTGGCTCCTTCACGAAATCCGTAAGTTACGTAGCGCCTCTTGAGGGCCGGCAGAACCCTTGTGGCCACCCATTCGTTGTCACAGCAAAGAACGGTAAGACCGTAGAAAGGCACCCGATTGGCGAACTGAATAAAGGAGTCAACGATGTGGTCAATATCCCGGTAATAGTCCAGATGTTCTCTGTCTATGTTGGTAATCACGGCTATGGAAGGACTGAACAGCAGAAAGGTCCCATCGCTCTCGTCGGCTTCGGCCACGAAAAATTGACCGGCTCCCATCTTGGCGTTGGTTCCCCAGGCATTGAGTTTTCCTCCAATAACAACCGTGGGATCCAGACCCGACTCACACAGAAGAGTGCCTATCATAGAAGTAGTCGTCGTTTTGCCATGGGCGCCGGCAACAAGAATTGAATGTTTCATCCTCATGAGTTCGGCAAGCATTTCGGCACGGGGTATAACCGGCAAGCCCGGCGTGTTCAGAGCCGCAACCATTTCGGGATTATCGGCCCTAACGGCCGAAGAAAAAACGACCACTTCGGCTCCCTCTATGTTTCCCGGATCGTGACCGATTCTCACATCCGCTCCGAGCTCCCTGAGTCTCAAAGTCGTATCGCTTTCACGTATGTCAGAACCGGACACCTCATATCCCATATTCAGAAGAACCTCGGCTATGCCGCTCATACCGATTCCGCCGATTCCTATAAAGTGAACGCGCCGAAAAGACGGATACCTGATCACACCTACCCCTTCTTTCTAAGGTATATTTCTTCTCTGATCAGCCTGAGCCACAACCCCATAAGAACACCCGTTGCAACGGTATGCGATCCCCCGTATGAAAGAAAGGGCATCGGCAACCCCTTTGTGGGTAATAGCCCGGTTACGACCGCACCGTTAGCAACGACCTGAACCGCCAGCAAAGCGTAAAGCCCCGTTGCGAGTAGCCTGTTTCTGTCGTCTTCTATCCTTTTCATAACGGAAAAGAGTACCCAAAAGAGCACGGCGAAAAGAAAAATCAGCAAAAAAATCCCCGCGAAACCCAGTTCGTGGCCTGCAACGGCGACTATAAAGTCCGTGAACGGCTCAGGAAGATATCGAAGCTTCTGAAGACCACTCCCAAGCCCTTGCCCGAAAAGTCCCCCCGATCCAAGAGCAATCCAGGACTGAATAATCTGATACCCCTGATCCTGAGCATGCTGCCAGGGGCTGTAGGTCGCAATTACTCTCTGCCAGCGGTAATCTACACGGTACACAAAGAAGTAACCCACCACCGCCGCAACAACAACATAAACCGCAAAATGCCTCCAGGGAACACCTGCCGCTGCGAGCATAACCACCGTTAAAACACCCACGAGTACTGCATTACCGAAATCCGGTTCTGCCAGAATAAGCCCCGAAATAATCGCCATGAAGATCGTATAAAATACGAGACCTCTCCAGAAATTACCCAGTTTGGCTCCGTGGCGATAAAGAGCATCGGCAAGATAAATTGCCCACACAAGCTTTGCATATTCGGAAGGCTGAAAATGGAAACCACCGAAAAGCACATACCACCTGCAGGCATTATTGTAGCACCTTCCAACTCCCGGAATTAAAAGGCCTGTGAGCAGGATAACAACAACCACAATGCCCACTCTGGAGAGCCTGTACCATACCCTCAGCGGCACCAGGGACACCAGAAACATGGAAACAAAAAAACCGACTGTAACGAAAAGATGTCGCAGAAGGTAAGTCGTTGAAGCACAATCTTCTTTAAAACCACAGGCTTCGAGGGCATAAGGGGCACTTGCCGAATACACCAGAACCAAACCGATGGAAAGAAGAATCGTGCACAACACCACAATGTATTCAGCGTAGGGCGGCAATTCCCCGACCTTATTGCCTTTCACGACCCCGGCTTCCCTTCTATAAGATTCTTTACGAGGGCTTTGAAATGATCTCCCCTTTCCGCATAATTCCGATACCTATCAAAAGAGGAACAGGCCGGCGACAGCAGTACGATGTCGCCGGGTCTGGCTTTCCTTAAAGAAACAAGGAAAGCTTCTTCAAGATCTTCAACCTTTGTTACTTCAAACCCGCAATTCTCGAAAAACCCGTAGATGCGGTCACGAGCCTCACCAAAGCACAGGACCCCACGACACTTCAACTTTGCCGCCTGAACCAGCTTATCGTACGAACCGCCCTTGTCCCGACCTCCAACCAGAAGCCACAGGGGTCTATCAAAAGCCTCCAGGGCTTTCACCGTCGCATCGACATTCGTGGCCTTCGAGTCATCGTAAAAGTCAATGCCCTTCCAGGATCCTACCCATTCAAGGCGATGGCTTCCGGGTCGAAACTCCGTAAAAACCCGTTCGATACAGCCGGTGGGAATTCCGAGAAGGAAGCAGCAAAGTGCCGCAGCCGCAAAGTTCTCGTGGTTATGCCTGCCCAGCACGCGAGCCCGTGAAAAATCGAAGATCCATTCTTCGCTGGTACCGGGAAATAACCGCAAAGCCGAAGCCGAGATTACGGCATCTCCTTTTCTGCTCCGGCCAGTCCAGAACAGACACCCTCTGTCAGGAGCATATCGCACTATTACCGGGTCATCTCCGTTAAGCACCGCCCTACCACCCGAACTCACAGCCTTCCAGGCGACGCTCATCTTCGAACGGGCGTAGGAATCAAAAGAATCATACCTATCAAGATGATCTTCCGATATGTTAAGAACCACGGCCACACGAGGCGAAAAACTTTTTGCCGTATCCAGTTGAAAACTGCTTACCTCAAGAACAATCACGTCCACGGAGGCCTCAGGCTTGCAGATAAAACTGCTGAGGGGTTCTCCTATGTTTCCGCCGACAAAAACCCGATCGGCACCGAAATATTCCCGGCACACACTCCCGATCAGTTCCGTTGTCGTTGTCTTCCCGTTCGTTCCCGTAACGGCTACAACGGGTACCCGGGGTTCAAGATTTCGCCAGGCCCACTCAAGCTCACCGATTACTTCCAACCCCCTTTTGCCGGCTTCCAGAACCCCCGGATGGTTCAACGGAACACCGGGGCTAACTATAACGGTATCCCCGGCCGAAAGTTCCCCCAGCAGTTCCGCTATCCCTTCCCTGCCACACACGACGCGACAGCCCAGAGAACGCAGCTCACGATAAATCCCGGGCTTTGATTTCTCCAGTTCCTGATCGTCATAGGCGATTACATTACAAAAGCCCTTCTGAAAAAGAGCTTTACATGCGAAAAAACCGGAAACCCCAAGTCCCAGAACGACAAACCGACTCCCAAAGTTTTTCTTAGGCCTTTCCCCCGGTTTCATCTTCGACCTTCGATCAGCTTCTCGACGACCCTTTCCATGGTCATGCTACGGGATCCTTTAACGAGGATGACGGCTCCAGATTCTACCATTTCCATCACCTTTGCAGCCGCTTCCTCGTGAGACCCGGCGTGGACCCATGCTTTCCTACGACTTCCTTCAACATCCTCCAGCATCTTTTTCGCCATTTCACCCAGGGTTACAATCAGAACAGGTTCAAAACTTACGAGAAAAAGTCCTACCTCCTTATGAAGCCTTTCCGCCTCGGCACCCAGTTCTTTCATATCTCCCAGGACTGCCACGAAATTTCGCCCGACTTTTCTCGCAACCTGAGCCACCGTCTCAATCGCCTTTTTCACAGATCCGGGGTTAGCATTGTAGGTATCGTCCACAAGCACGGTCCCGTCCTTAAGGTTATGAACGTTCATTCTGTGGGGCGCCGGCCGCCACATCCGAAGCTTTTCTGCGGATGCCCGGAGATCGATACCGAAATGGACCCCAACGGCCACGGCCGCCAGAGCGTTTACCACATAATGATCGCCCCATACGGGAAGATTGACTTCTGCCCGCTGTCCTCCGAAGCGAACGGGAAAAGACGTACCGGAAACATCCAGTCTGACCGAAGCCTTCCCACCCGGAACCCACACATCGGCATCTGCTTCCAGACCGAAGGAAACCGATGGAACCTTCAAAATAAGCTCCGCTTTCGAAAGCCTCGGATCATCTCTGTTTACAACGGCCAAACCGTCCGGAGGCAAAGCATTCCAGAGCACCGTCTTTTCTCGAAAAACCCCATCTTCCGAACCGAACCCTTCCAGATGAGCGGGCTGAATGTTGGTAATAACACCCACGTTGGGCTCGGCAATCCTCACAAGTTCGGACATCTCACCCGGATGATTAACACCGAGCTCCAGCACCGCTGCATTCGATTGATCGGGCATTTCCAGTATCGAAAGAGGTACTCCGATGTCGTTGTTCCAGTTTCCCGGGTTTTTCCAAACGCGGAACCTGTTCTCAAGCACGGAAGCTATCATTTCTTTTGTGGAGGTTTTGCCGTTTGATCCCGTAACACCCACCACAGGACCCGAGAACCTCTGGCGCCTGTAAATGGCAAGTCGGGCCAGGGCGCTCCTGGTATTTTCGACTTTGATGAAACAGGCCTCGGCCGTTAAAGGCAGCACATCTCTGTCCACAATGACCGCCTTTGCGCCCTTTTTCACCGCCTCTTCAACGAAATCGTGACCGTCAAAGCGTTCTCCCCTGAGAGCAACAAAGACCGAACCGGGCTTCAAAGTGCGCGTGTCCGTGCTGATGAAGTTGAAGACCTCTGATCCGTCACCGGCGCCTGATCCCTGAATCAGCCTACCTTCCGTTGCCTGCAAAAGGTCGGCAAGCCTCCACTGCATAACGTACACCTCCGGAGCTTTGCAGAATCGACTTTTTTCTAGCACATTTCCCGGAACAAACGAAATCTTCTTTGAGGAAACGAAAGGGGGGTCGGGATCCGGAAGTCCCGACCCCCCTTTCTAAGAGGAGGGAACCATGAGCACGAAACGGGGCCTGGCTTAAACGCTGAAAAACACCTTCTGCAGGACCCGTGGGGTTATGCCGGCCATATCAAGGTACATTGTTATCCCGCCCATAAAGAAAGGCCATCCTGCACCCATGATCATGGCCAGATCCACATCCCTGGAGCTTTGCACAACGCCCTCCTGGAGTATCAGGTCAATTTCACGGGCAAGATTTTCGAGGCAGATGTCTCGAATCTCCTCATCAAGAAATTCTCTATTGTCCACCCTTACCCACATCTTCTCTATTTCCGGATCAACCTTCTTGGTTTTGCCCGACTGGATGTAGATGGAGCGTTTCCCGGCATCGACAATCCGCTTCAGATTCTGATTGAGCGGAAAACGTTCGGGGCTGAGATGGTAATGAAGCGTTTCATTAACATGATAGGCAACGGCCGGGCCGACGAGCGCCAGCAGATCAAAGGGAGCCATCGGAAGCCCCAGAGCCAGCAGTGCGTTGTCAACCTGCTGGAAGGACGCTCCCTGATCGACCATGCTAAGGCAGTCCACCATCATCTTGGTAAGCAGACGGTTTACGAGAAAGGCCGGAGAATCCTTAACGAGGATGCCCGTCTTTTTGAGTTTTTTCGCAAGATCAAATGCCGTCGCAAGGGTCACGTCGTTGGTCTTCGGAGTTTTTATGACTTCTATTAGAGGAAGAACCGCCACAGGATTAAAGAAGTGGAATCCCACAACCCTTTCCGGATGTTTGAGATCTGCTCCCATTTCCGTAACGCTTAAGGAAGATGTATTGGTCGCCAGGATACAATCGGGTCTGACAACCTGTTCCACTTCCGCAAAGACCTGCTTCTTCACGCTCATTTCTTCGAAAACGGCTTCTATCACGAAGTCACAATCGGCAAAGTCGCCGTAGTCAAGGGTGCCTTTGAGGAGACTCGTCAGGTAGCGGGCTCTTGCTTCCGTAATCCTGCCTTTCTGAGCCATCTTCTGGAATTCAGAGGCAACATAGGCACACCCCTTATCGACAAACTCCTGTTTGATATCTTTCATGACCACGGGAACACCCAGTCGATAGATGAAGAGATGGGCAAGCTGAGAAGCCATGAGCCCGGCTCCCAGAATTCCCACTTTGTTTATTTTCATGGGTTTGGCATCGGGTATGCCTTTGACCTTCTTGGCATAGCGGTTGACCAGATCGAAAGCGTAGATGGAGCACTTGCACTGGCGGCTTTTAATCAGATCCCCCAGGGCCTTGTTTTCTTCTTCAAAACCCCATTCGATATCGTTGGAACAGACGCCTTCAATGATCTCCAGCGCTCTGTAGGGAGCCGGTGCCGCCCCGTGAACCTTGCTGTCAATAAACTCCCGGGCCTGCTTGACCACCGTTTTAACGGCATTCATCTTCGTTTCGGGCCTTTCAACCTTGACCTTTCCGGAAATTATGTCCTGAAGAAAGAGAAGTGACTCATCCAGAAACTCGGCACCGTCAAAAAGTCGATCTGCAAGGCCCATTTCGTAAAGTTTCGTACCGTCTATCATTCTGTTCTGATTCAAGGCGTTGTAGATTATCAGCTCAACGGCCTTTTCGGGTCCCACGAGCTTTGTCGTAAGAGTACATCCACCCCAGCCGGGAACCAGTCCTATGAAGCATTCAGGAAAGCCGATAGCCTGAGCACTTCTGGATACCGTTCTGTAGTCGCAGTAAAGGGCAATCTCGAGACCACCACCCAGAGCCACACCGTTTATCGCGGCAACGGTGGGAAAGGGCAGGTCCATTATCCTCTTGAAGGTATCGTGCCCTGCCTTGGCGACGGCATAGCCCTGCTCAAAGGTCGTTATGAAGGGGACCTGTGTGAGGTCGGCTCCTGCGGCAAAAATGTATGGTTTACCCGTAAGGAGAAGCCCTTTAACGTCCTTTTCGACAAGGACCGTATTGATCGCTTTATTTAGAGACTCGAGAGCCCCTTCGTTAAAAACATTCGGCTTTTTGTAATCCTCTCCGTTGTCCATCGTAACGATAGCTATTTTACCCACAGGCGAATTGTAAAACCTTACATAAAATTGAGTAATAGGCTCGGCCATCTTTATCCCCTCCGATTATTTTGCCATGAGGTTTTCCCAGATAACGGCTCCACCCTGCCCAAGGCCAACACACATCGTGGCAAGGCCGTACCTTACGTCAGGGCGCTCCTGAAAGAGATGCATGAGATGAATCATCAGCCTTGGGCCGGACGCAGCGAGGGGATGACCAAATGCAATTGCTCCTCCCCAGGGGTTCAGCCGCTCGTCATCGGGCGCCTTGAGGCCGAATTCCTTCATGAACACAAGGCACTGTACTGCAAAGGCTTCGTTAAGCTCAATGATTCCAATGTCGTTAAAAGACAGGCCGGTGCGCTGAAGCACCTTCTTCGTCGCAGGTATCGGCCCCAGACCCATTACCTCGGGATGGACACCTGCATAGGCATAACCCACAAGCCGCATTTTCGGCTGAATTCCCAGTTCCTTCGCCTTTTCGGCAGACATAAGGAGTACGCCGGCAGCACCGTCGTTAAGACCCGAAGAGTTTGCCGGCGTAACCTTTCCCATCACACGGAAAGGAGTTCTGAGATTTTTCATACCCTCAAGCGTCACATCCGGTCGAAGCTGCTGGTCGTGATCGGCAACGACCCATCCCTGCTTGGTATAAACCGTCATCGGAACAATGGTTTTTTGAATTTTCCCTTCTTCGTAAGCCTTGGCGGCCTTCTTGTGAGACCAATACGCGTATTCATCGGACATTTCTTTTGTTATTTCGGGAAACATGTCGTGCAGATTCTCGGCAGTTTTTCCCATAACGAGGGCATCTTCGGATACGATCCTCTCGGTAAGAAAGCGCGGATTGGGATCGGCCGTTGCCCCCATGGGATGATGGCCCATGTGCTCAACTCCGCCAGCAATGGCAATATCACAGGCTCCCAGTGCTATTTCCGATGCCGCACAGGTCACGGCGGTCATCCCGCCGGCACACATCCTGTCAACGGCAAAACCTGAGCATTCCACGGGCAACCCTGCCAGGATGGCCGTTGTACGGCCTATAGTAAGACCCTGATCGCCTTCCTGAGTAGTCGCTCCCCAGACGTTTTCTTCCACCATTTCCGGCTTTACCTGAGGATTTCGCCTCAAAAGCTCGCGAATTACCTTTACCACCATGTCATCGGCTCTGGTGTTCCAGAAAAACCCGTCTTCCTTTGCCTTCCCGAAAGCCGTCCTTATTCCGTCAACCAAAACTACTTCTCTTGCTTTCATGAGCGGTTCCTCCTTAAGTCCAGTTAATCAAGTGCAAATCCGGCCTCGGGGATATCCAGCGGTGAGGTGTCCCCGCTCATGATAGCCCGGGCCTTGCCTCTGGCCTGTGTAAGGTTCTGAGTAATAAAGTATCGAGCCGATGCTATTTTACCGTAGTAAAAAGCAGCACTTTTGTTGGTCTCTATGACCTTCCTCTGAGCGGCCGGATCCTTCGCACCGTGATCCTCAAAGATCTGCTGGAGTTTCTTGTCGGCAATATGGGCCTGCCACAGAAGCAGAAATCCAAGAGTCACATCGCCAAAGAAGTCCAGGTAAGGTTTGGCATAGAGGATCGGAACGTAGAATTCTTCCGTCATTCCCTTAAGACCGAAGTACTTGGTGGTTTCCGTCAGCATCTGCTGGGCTTCATCGTAAATGGCCACAAGATCCCTGAGCCTGCGGTTTTTTCTGATCTTTGCCATGACATCCCGGGAGAACTTCCAGGCGTTCTTAAAGAGTTGCCCTCTTTTTATGGTAAGCTTGCGGCCGACGAGATCTAACGCCTGAATTCCATTAGTTCCTTCGTAGATAGAAGCAATCTTGCAGTCCCTCAAGAATTGTTCGACCGGATATTCCTTGATGTAGCCGTATCCTCCGTACACCTGAATGGCCGTTTCACAGATCCTGAAGCCCAGATCGCTTCCCACGGATTTGCAGATCGGGATAAGCAGATCAACGTATCCCTGAAAGAGCTCTCGCTCCTCGTCATTCTGCGCAACCTCGGCCCTATCGATACAGTAGGCCGCCAGATACATAAGAGCCCGAAGCCCTTCCGTACCGCTTTTCATAAACATCAGCATACGCCTTACGTCGGGATGCTGTATGATGGGAACCCTGGGAGCCGCCGGATCTTTCATTTTTTCTAGCGGAGTGCCCTGAATCCGCTCTTTGGCATACTGCAAAGCATGCAGGTATGCAGCACTTGCGTGGGCCAGGCCCTGCATTCCGACGGACAGACGAGCCTCATTCATCATGTCGAACATGATCCGCATACCGCGATTCTCTTCGCCCATGAGGTAGCCAATGCAATTGCCGTTTTCACCAAAGCTGAGGACCGTCGTGGCAGATCCGTGAATTCCCATCTTCTCTTCTATGCCAAGACAGGTCACATCGTTGTCCACCAGGCTTCCGTCGGCCTCAACCCTCAGCCTGGGAACCAGGAATATGGAAATTCCTTTGGTTCCCGGAGGAGCTCCTTCTATTCTCGCAAGAACCATATGAACAATATTCTCGGTAAGATCATGCATTCCGGAGGAAATAAAAATCTTCTGCCCTTCAATTCGATAAGTACCGTCCCCATTCCGAATAGCCTTGGTTCTCAGGGCGCCGACATCGCTTCCGGCGTTCGGTTCAGTAAGGCACATGGTGCCGCCCCACTCCCCTGAGAACATTTTATACATGTACTTTTCCTGAAGTTCCGGAGTACCGTAGCGATAAAGAAGCCTTGCGGCACCATGGGTAAGCCCCGGGTACATGCACAGAGACCAGTTGGCGGCACCGAAGAATTCGATGCAACAGGTTGCCACAACGTACGGAAAACCCTGACCGCCAACTTCGGGAGGATCTGCCATGGCAAGCCAGCCGCCTTCACAGTACTTCTGATAAGCCCTGTGAAAAGCCTGAGGCACTCTGACAATTCCATTTTCAAACTTGCAACCTTCAAGATCCCCGACGCGGTTGGTGGGGTAGAACTCGTTCATCGCAAGCTTTTCGGCTTCCGATATGGCCATGTCGAACATATCACGGGAAAATTCCTGGTATTTCGGATAGTTGCAAAGCTCTTCAACGTTCAAATGCTCGTATAGAACAAACTTGGCGTCCCTCTCGTCGACAAGTAACTTCATTGCACCCAGCCTCCTGTTATGAGACGTTCTCGGTTGTCTGCCTGCACTTAAAACCCTGCAGGAAGAGCTCGACGATGTGCGGCGCCTGACTTTTCAGGTCGCCTTTACAACCACGACTCACCCACGTGGAAACGATCTCATCGAGAGCACCAAAGACAAAGCGCTTCGCAATGCTGACCGAGATCTCTTTTCTAAAAACCCCCTCCTCCTGGCCCTGTTCAATGATCTGCCCGATAAGGTCCAGGAATCTTTTCAGCTCAACCTTTTTGTATTCTTTCATAAAGCGCGCACTCTGTCGGAGCTCAACCTGCAGGACCGAGGCAAGATCGGGATTTTTTTCAAAGAGGTAGAGATGAACTTCGACGAATTTGCGAAACTTCGATTCTGCATCCGGACACTCCATCAATTCCCTTTTGAAAATTTCGATGGCTTCTCGCATTTTTTCTTCGAAGATAGAGATGAGCAGGTCATCTTTGTTACGGAAGTAGAGATAGATGGTCCCATCTGCAACGCCGGCTTCTCGGGCAATGTCCGAGACTCTGGACTGGAAAAAACCGTTCCTTGCAAAAACTCTGATGGCAGCTTCCAGTATTCGGTCGTACTTGTCATTTTTTCGCTTTGAGTTGTCTTTCATGATCCCGATCCTGCCATTCTGAATGAATATTCATTCAGAAATTTATCGACCTGCCCGCACCCTGTCAACAAAAAAACGCAAAAAACCCTGTTTTTCTTTTTCACTCCCCCTGTGCTAAAAAATCCCATCCTTGCCGAAAACAGTGACTACGGAGGAAAGCCTATGACGGGGACCATCATCAATGTCGGAGCAGTTTCCGCAGGTAGCCTGCTGGGAATTGCAATGGGATCAAAACTACCCGAAAACATTCAGCGCACCGTTTTCGACAGTCTCGGACTGCTTACCGTGGCAATCGGAATCCAGATGAGTCTAAAAACAGAAAATATTCTCATAGTACTGGGCGCCCTTCTTGCGGGGAGCATCATAGGTGAATATCTTAACATTGAAGATAGGTTGAACTCCTTTGCCTCAAGAGTACAAAAGTTGCTTTCACTGTCTGGACACAAAAACTTCGTTGACGGCTTTGTAAGTTCCAGCTTGCTCTTTTGTGTGGGACCAATGGCAATTCTGGGTTCCATACAGGACGGATTAAAAGGGGACTACACGATCCTTTCCATGAAATCGGTCTTGGATGGGTTTGCATCTCTCGGGCTGGCCGCTGCGCTGGGGTGGGGAGTTTTTTTCTCAATTTTCAGCGTTTTTCTTTATCAGGGAGCGATAACCCTGGCGGCATCCTATATCCACAGCATCATGACCGAAGCCATGATCGCCGAAATGACGGCGACCGGTGGACTGCTGGTACTGGCAATCGGAATTCGCCTGTTGCAGCTTAAAGACATCCGTATAGGAAACATGCTTCCCGCTCTGGCGGTGGCCCCAATTCTGGCATGGCTTGTGCCCGTAGTCCAGAGCATATTCCGGGGTTAACAACTTAAACCGAAACAGGAGGGCGCCATGAAGGTATTTGAACCCCATGTTTTAAAAGAGTTGAAAGAAAGAACCGCAAGAGACGGCTCGCCGGTTTTGAGTGTTTATCTGAACATCGATCCCTCCCTCCCTGCCAATGCCAAAGGCGGTTACAGGACGCTTCTGGATCAGATGCTGGAAAAGGTTAGAGCGAATATCGAAGACAGTTCTCTGAAAGAACATTTTGAAGAGGATTCCCGATGGATCAGGTCAAGGGTGGAACACCTGATACCCGGCGGAAAAACCTACGTGGCTTTCTGCGATGTTTCAGAAGATTTCTACTACGAGGAAGAACTCCCCCTCAGACTGGCAAATGTGGTTGCCTACGAAGACACTCCTTACGTGCGCCCTCTTATCGAAGCAATGGACGAATACGAGAGATACGGGGTGGTACTCCTGGACCGGGAAAAAGCACGGTTCTTTATTGTCTTCCTGGGGCAGATTGAAGAACTGGAAGATGCGATAAATATCCCCCCCGTTCGCCACAGAAAGACCAGTGGAACGGACCACATGAGATCTCAAATGGTCTTTCAAAGACGGGCAGAAACCTGGAGTTCGTGGTTCCTAAAAGAGCTTTCGGAAAGGCTTCAGGAACTCACCCTCCGCTATCAACTCCCCCACCTAATACTCATGGGCCCCCCCGAGGTCACGGCAGAATTCTACAGACTTCTACCCCGATCTCTTCAGGAAAAGGTTGTGGACAGAGTTCGTATGCCCGTTAAGGCTTCGGAAAAAGAGGTACTTGAGGCGTGTATCCCTGCTATTGAGGAAAGAGAAAGGGCAGTCGAAGAAAAGCTCGTAAAAGACGTGGTAACTGCCGCCAGCAAATCAGGAAGTACTTCTGAAAAGGCGGTTATGGGGATAAACGGCGTTCTTGATGCAATTAACCAGGGGAGAGTTTACCTTCTGGTTTACCCCTCGGGGTATGCCGTTTCGGGTTACTACTGTCCCAGGTGTGAGGTCTTGCTTGATCACGCTCCCGAGAATGCTAACTGTCCCTATTGCTCGGCAGAACTGGAAGAGGTCGACGACATTATATGGCTCGCATCCGAAAAGGTTCTGGCATCCAAGGGGCGGATCGAGGAAGTCAGGTCTCCCGGGGCAAAAAAATACCTTGAGCAAAACGGATTCGTGGGAGCCTTTCTCAGATAGCCTAAAGCAGGAGGGTCAGTCCTTGCCTTACGAGTACATCGAAGATTGGGCTCCGGCGGATCAGGCATTCAGAGCCTGGGGCAACGCGATGGAAGAGCTATTTAGAAGTGCTGTGGACGCTCTTCTCGGGGTTATGGTAAGTGATCCCGACCTGATCTACCCCGAGAAAAAGCGCAACCTGTCTTTAAGGGAAGAATCCCCCGAGTTTCTGCTGTATCAGCTCCTCAGAGAGATCATCTACTTAAAAGACTCCGAACACCTGCTTTTGAGGATAGGCACCGATACGAGGGATCTTTTAATAAGACAGGAAAAAGACGGATGGTTCCTGGATTGCAATCTTCTGGGGCAAAATCTTAATGCTTATAGAGGAGAATTTCTCGTCGATGTAAAAGCGGTAACGCTACACCGTTTCTCTCTAATGAAAACGGATAGAGGATGGGAGGCCACGGTGGTTGTGGACATTTAAAGCCTTTCTTAGGAATACAAATCCAGAACTTTATGAAGAGCATCTTCAGCTTTGATGTCGTAAAGCCTCCCACATTGAACGAGCAATATCAGTAAACGGGCTAATTCATCGGCCAGGAGAGGCTTCGAAGCAGGTCGGCCATCTGCAATGCGGAGCAACTCCCTCCTGACCTCTTCTTCGGTTAACCTGCTCTCCGGCAAAAGCCCCCTGGAAAGCATCCTGTATGCTCTCAGAAGGGCCGGAAGGGTGGGCGGTATTCCCGTGCTTTTATGCTTTTTCTCCGATTTTTTGATCTTTTGCCAGTTGTCCTTAACATCTTCGGCCGAATTAACCTGAACCGTCCCGAAAACATGAGGATGCCTTCTTATCATTTTGGCCTTTACGGCTTCGCAGACATCCCCAAGTGTAAAGTCTCCCTGTTCTTGATACAGATGGACCATGAAAAGCACCATAAAAAGAATGTCGCCCAGCTCCTCCTTGATTTCCTCAACGTCTCCGGATCTGACCGCCGCAACGGCTTCATGAGCTTCTTCGATTATATATTCCTTCACAGTGTCAGGAGTTTGCTGTCTGTCCCAGGGACATCCATTTTCTCCACGGAGCCGATCTATGATCTCCCAGAGCTGCCGAACACAGGCAGAAGCGTCAATCATATTTTTCCCCTCTCTACATCAGAAGTTCGGTCGGGCGCCTCGCCCCGTCTTCGCCCTTTCCAGTAATCCTGAAGCACATGACGGCGACTTTCCAGTTCTTCTTTTACACCCTCGGGAAGGCAAGAGTAAATAAGGGCCACGCCCTGGAGACTATACCTTGCAAGTACAGACTCCTTAATAATCGTATGACCTCTGGGCAGAAAAAGTGCAAAGGTTGCAACCACGAGAGACTGAACGATAAGGGCAATGATCAATCCGACAAAGGCTCCCAGAACCCTGTCAACAGCCCCGAGTCCGCTTTTCTTCAGCAGCCCGGCCAGCCAGTGCCCAACGGCCCCTATGGCAAACCAGGTAAGGAAAAAAATTATAAGAAAAGCAAGAATCCCGGTATGCTTCCAGGACGGCACGACTTCGGAGATCATCTTTCCAAAGGGAATGTAGTAGGTCAATCCAAGCCAGAGTCCCAGAATAAAGCCCAGAGAGCCCAAAACCACAACGGCACCGCCTTTTACGATTCCTCTTACCAGAAAGAAAACAGAGATCACCAGCAAAATGTAGTCGAGAGCGTTAAATTGACTTAGGCTTCCTATAAATCCTGTGATATTCTCCATAAGAATCCCTTAAGCCTGCGTAAAATATCAGGCTAATTGATAGCAGGGTTGAACGAATGTTTCGAGTTATATATGAAGACGAAAACATCATTGCCGTTGATAAACCTCCGGGGGTTGCCGTTATTCCCGAAAGGAAACCCGACGGATCGGATATCATCACAGAACTTCGCAGGGTGCGAGGTCCTTCCGTGTACGCTGTCCATCGCCTCGACAAGCCCGTAAGCGGGGTACTTCTGGTTGCAAAGAACCGGCTCTTTCATCGGTACCTTAATAAACTATTTGAGGAGAGAAAAGTCCATAAGCATTACATCGCCGTTGTTCACGGCCGTGTCGATCAAAAAAGAGGAACCATTTCTGCTCCCATAAGACGCTTTGGCTCGGGCAGAATGGGTGTGGACTTTAACAGAGGTAAACGAAGCGTTACCCATTTCAAAGTACTGGCCTACGGAAGGGAATGTACGATGATGGCGCTTTTTCCGACAACCGGTCGCCCTCATCAGCTAAGAGTCCACCTCTACCACATAGGCCATCCCGTAGTAGGCGACAAAATGTATGGAGAAAGAGCGACCGCTTTAATCCACGATAGAACCTATCTTCACTGCATGAGACTGAAACTGCCAAAACCTCAGGGGCAGGATTTTTATTCTTTTAAATCTTCCGTTCCCCCTGAGTTCCGTGCTATTTTACGGTATCTATAGGTAAGGGTTTGTCTCTCACGTAACTTCAGGGAGGACGCTGTTATGATGAAAAGAAGTGTTGCTCTGACACTCTGGTTAATTACTCTTTTTGTGCTGGCAGGTTGTTATTACCACGGGAAAGCCTATACAGGCGGTCCCTTTCCCAGAGAATACATAAGCATTATAACAAATCTGGTTCCCGATGAATATCCTCTTAAGAAGTCGGCCTGTGATACGACGGGAGTTTATGTCCTTTCAGTGGACGGAAAAAAAGTGCCGACTTATCTTCAGAACGGAAGAGTCATCCAGGAAATAGAAATGTATCCCGGAAAACACACGATTGAGGTTTCTATGGATTGTGCCATTCACGATGTTGGGGATTATTGCACCAGAAGGAAGATGACGGTGCAGATCGAAGTCCTGCCCGGCAGAACATACCTGTTAGATGCGCGGGCAGATCGATACAGTAACACCTGGAAGCCCGTACTGATAGATCTAAAAGAGGCGGGAATTCGTGCAAGAACATTTATTTCGTCATGATTTATGGCTGAATACATTCCCAAAAGTGTAAAAAACAGACTCATTTTTGCAACTCTTGCGACTCTATCCATAATCCTTTTCGGGACCATTGGTTATATTAGCCTCGAGGGGTTTACATTCCTTGAGGCTCTTTACATGACCGTCATAACCCTGACAACTATAGGGTTCAGCGAGGTCAGACCCCTTGACGAAGCGGGCAGAATTTTTACGATCATTTTAATTTTCGTAGGCATGGCCTTCGTCCTGTCTCAGGTAGCTTATATCGGCGAGTTCTTACTGGACGGTCAATTTGTTCAGCTTTATCGGAGGCGTCGCGTGAAAAGAAAACTCGATGAAATGCACGACCATTACATAATCTGCGGGTATGGTCAGATGGGAAAGATCGTTGTTGACGAGCTCGTGCAGCGAAAGGTTCCCGTAGTCGTTATAGAGCAATCAGAAGACGAAGCGGTAAAGCTTGCCGAGAAAAACATTCCCTACCTGATAGGCGACGCTACGGAAGAAGAGATTTTGATTATGGCCGGGGTAAAAAGGGCTAAGGGGCTCGTTGCCGTTGTGGCGAGAGATACCGACAATGTTTTTATCGTCCTTACGGCAAGAGACCTCAACAGGGACCTCTTTATTTGTGCCCGCGCGGGAACGGCGGGTGCGGAAAAACGCCTGCTCAAAGCCGGAGCAAACCGCGTCGTTTCTCCTTATGTAAGCGGCGCAAGAAGAATAGCTTCCAACATTTTGCGCCCAACGGTAACCGACTTCCTGGAGCTTGCCCTTTCCGGAGAAGGCATGGAACTCAGCATGGAAGAAATTACACTCGTGCCGGGATGCCGCCTTATAGGAAAAGATCTTATAGAGTCGCAGATAAGAAGTACCTATAATTTGATAATCGTGGCCATAAAACGTTCCAGCGGCGTGATGATATACAATCCTTCTCCCAAAGAGGTACTTCAGGAGGGAGATATCCTGGTAGCCATCGGCCCAAGAAACAACCTGGAAAAATTTGCTCTGGACGTTTCAGGAGGAGCGAGCACCGCGGGTATTTGCTCCTGTGGTCACGTAAAGTTGGGAGAGTAAAAGCGGGAAGGATTCCTTCCCGCTTTTTGCCCGGGTAGATTAGTTTACTTCCGGACGTGGATAAAGGCCCGCCGCTTTGATAATGTCGGGAACTCTGTGCTCCCATTCTATGGCCATTAGATGGATTCCCGCAACACCTTCGATTTCCCGAACCTGCTGAATCTGTTCTACGGCAATCTTTATACCCTCTTCTGCCTGCTTTTTCTTTTCCACACCGGCAAGCCTTTTGAGATAATAATCGGGTACATCAAGACCGGGAACAAAATTGGCCATGTAGCGGGCCATACCCAGAGACTTAAGCGGGGTTATTCCGGCAAGGATATAGCACTTTTCCGCCAATCCCATATCGACCACGCGCTTCATGTATTCCCTGAATTTTTCCATGTTGTAAATGCACTGAGTCTGGATGAAATCCACACCGGCCTGGACCTTTTTAGCCAGCCTTATAGGCCTGAAATCAAAAGGATCTCCAAAGGGATTGGCAGCTGCTCCTATGAAAAACTTGGGAACTCCCTCGCATTCCTGCCCGCTCAAAAGCTTCCCTTCGTCCCTCATTTGTTTTACAGTCTGAATAAGCTGAATCGAGTCGAGGTCGAAGACATTTTTCGCCTGGGGATGGTCTCCGAACTTGTTGTGATCCCCCGAAAGGCAGAGAACGTTTCTTATACCCAGTGCATAGGCTCCGAGAAGATCACTCTGTATGGCTATGCGATTGCGGTCACGGCAGGTCATCTGAAGGTTTGGCTCAAGTCCCATTTCAAGCAACAGCTTGCACACCGCCATACTGCACATACGAACAACGGACGTCTGATTGTCCGTTACATTCACGGAATCCACCATACCTCGAAGATGTTCTGCTTTTTTCTTTATAACCTCAACGTCGGCTCCTCTGGGAGGGCCGAGCTCACCCGTTACCGCAAACTGCCCACTTGAAAGAATTTTTTCCAATCTACTCCCGGCTTTCATAGTCTCATATCCTCCCTGACCACCTTTCTGGGTCCACCGTCTCTGCTGGTTGACCAATCTTTAATCGGGAAAATTTTGGCCATATCGTCAAGACGACCAAGTGCTTTCATTCGCTCGTAAATAAGATGCCATGCGCAATCAACTTCTTTGCTTATTTCACACTTGCCACCGGCAGAACCACCACAGGGGCCGTTAAAAAGACTTTTCGAACACCGGGAAACGGGACATATTCCCCCGAAATGATGAATCACGCAATTTCCACAGGCCTGGCAGAATTCAGCCCATACTCCGTGTTCAAGGGAACCGCCAATAAAAGTAGTGTTCAAAGCGGGATACACCGGCACGGCATAACGTTTTGCCATGTACTGAGGTCCCACGCTGCAGGCCATCGAAAGAATGGCTTCAACTCCGTCTCCCTCGACTATGGAAGATACCTGCTCGATGTACTCGGGGTCACACTGGCGTTCCAGAGTGTATTCAACAATTTCTATAGGGTTACCATCTTTTTTGCGTGCGATTCGGAGGGCCGACGCAAGAATTCCGACCTCTTTGGTTCCCCCGGCACAACACACGGTAACACAACCCTTGCATCCTACAAGAAGAATCTTCTTGTAGCCAGCCATCATCTCCAGGATTTCTTTTATGGGTTTTCTTTCGGCAACAACCATACCAGGATTCCTCCCCTAGCCTTTGTGAGACTTATTCCATCCTAATATTCCAACCTTACGGATACGCTCTGTCATTTCACCGGCAACCTTTGCAAAAAGGTGCCCTTGAGACGCACTTATGTGAAACATCTCAACGCGCTCGGGCTCCAGGCCAAGCTCTTCCAGGATCTTTTTCACATATTCAACCCTGCGCTTTGCTCTGATATTTCCCCGTTCGAAATGACAGGACCCTTCCTCGCACCCTGCTACATAGACCCCATCAGCTCCCTTATCAAAGGCTTCAAGTATGTGATCGACTTCGACCCGACCGGTACAGGGAACCAGGATGATCTTGACATTAGAAGGATAATTAAGTCGCATAGACCCGGCCATATCCGCAGCGGCATAAGCACAATACATACAGCAGAAGGCTACTATCTCAGGTTCTTCTGATCGGTAGGCTTCTTCCATCTCGTCAGAAATCCCGAAGACCAAACCAGTCCATGAAAAAGGAGCTCTCCGAAGCCTCACGAACTTTTTCACATGACCACAGCCCTGCTTACAGTCTTGCACATAAAGGAAGTACATATTATTGTCAAATCCTTTCTTGTGGGAGTTTCGGCAAATCTAATTGTGATAGCCTTCACCAATTGGCGGAGGGAGAAATGATAAGGGTAATCCTATCAGAAGATGCTCCGGCTCCCGTAGGGCCCTATTCTCAGGCAATTCGTGTGAACGATATGGTTTTTCTTTCCGGCCAGATTGGCCTAAACCCCCGCACAGGAAAGCTAATCTCCGAAGACGTCAAGGATCAAACGGAGCAGGCATTGAAAAACATCGAAGCCCTTTTACGGGCAGAAGGTCTGTCCCTGTCCAGTGTTGTGAAGGTTACCGTTTTCCTCCGGGACATGAACGATTTTTCTCAGGTCAACGAAGTTTACGCAAAGTTCTTTCCGGCAACGCCTCCTGCCAGGTCCTGTGTTGCCGTATCCGGCCTTCCACTCAACGCCAAAGTCGAAATTGAGGCTATTGCCTTTCATCCGCATCAGTCTAACACCAGGGGCATAATGAAGGACACGTAGGAGGAATCGTCGGGATCCAGAAAAAGGCCTCCGATCAGGTCGTCGGTCCATTCGAAGCGTACATGATCGGACCGTATTACGCCTATGGCATCGAGTACGTAGCGGAGGTTAAATGCCATGGTCACGGGTTCTCCGGAATATTCGACATTTATGATTTCACGACCGATTCCTATTTCCGGGCTACCCGCAGTAACTTCAAGCTCACCGTTCTGAAGTGAAAACTTCACGTGCCGCCAGGTCTGATCCGTAAATATGGCCATGCGCTTAAGGACCTGGCGCAGGGCTTCCATGGGTATCAGCACACTATCGGCCCTTTTGGAGGGAATTATGGTCTCGTAAACCGAAAAGGTTTCTTCCAGCAGACGAGTACTGAAGGACATGGTTTCGCTTTTTGCGTAAAGAGCCTGCTCTGTTACGAAGATTTCCACCCTTTCGTTTTCCTCCAGAAACTTCGCAAGCTCTATCACGCCCTTTTTGGGGATGAAAACATCTGTTTTTATATGGCCAACACCGAGTTCCTCATCGGTAAGTTCAACTGCTGCCAGTCTGTGAATGTCGCAGGCAACAAACCTGTGAAGGTTTTCTCCTACTCTAACCCAGTATAACCCGGGGCCTCCTATAGGGTTTTCGGTAGGTGGTATTGCGTAGGAAGTTTTTTGAAAAACCTTTAACATTGCATCGCGATTTACAGGCATATACTCGGCCTCTTGGGGGACAATCATGGATGGAAAGTCCTCCGGATCCAGGCTGGGCAGGTTAAATACCGCTTTGTCTGTCGAAATTACAAGGCGCTCCCGTCCCTCTGTGCTCAATTCAAGCAGGTCTTCCGGAAATTCTTTAACCACCTCAAGGAGTTTTCTGGCCGGCGCCGTTATCGATCCCTCCGACGATACGTCGGCATCCAGCGTAATTTCCATAAAGATATCCAGATCCGTAGCGCTAACGGTAATCTTTTTGTTTTCCGCTTTAAGAAGCACATGGGACAGGTAAGGAATGCTCTTTTTTTCCGTTACCGATTGAAGGAGCGAAAGTGCCCGGACCATCGGAGATTTTTCGATTTCTATTCTCATCCTGCTACTCCTCGTCTGCTTTCTTGTTATTGTGGTTGTATTATGCACAAGAGAGATAATCACCACAAGAAGCATGTTGATATGTTGAAAACGGAACTAACCGTTTGATTTTTCTTTTATAGATTTTCAACAGCCTTTTCGACAGTCTTTCAACTTTTGGACAGAGCTCTTGAGATGCCGTTGTTTTTTGTATAATCTACAGGAAATTGGACAGGTTTTCGACACTTTTTTGACAGATTTTTCAACACGGGGCCCTGCGGTGGTGAAGGACTCGATTACGTGTCATTTTGTGATAAAGATTACTATGATCCGATTTTTTCGGTTATTCTTGACAATTGGCTTCTTCCTGTTTAGACTGCCGCAAAATGTGAAATTTTTATCGTGTCGCTGAAGAAAGCGTCGTAAGAAATTGGAAATTTGGGAATTTTGTAAGTTTGGGTTGTTTGGTCCTCTTTGAGCAAGGGGGGAAGTGAGCTAACCTCAGGAAGAAAGTAGTAGGAGGATGTTATGCCGTACGATCCGACCAAGCTTGCCGATTGGCAGATTGCGGAGGAAGCCGAGAAGAACATGCCCAAACCGGAAGAGTGGGTTGACCGCCTGGGGCTCCAGAAAGATGAAATCATTCCCATGGGCAGGGTGTGCAAGCTCGATTTTATGAAAATTATCGAACGCCTGAAGGATAAGCCTGACGGAAAATACATCGAAGTCACGGCCATTACTCCGACTCCTCTTGGAGAAGGAAAGAGCACCACTTCACTGGGCTTGATCGAAGGTCTGGGAAAACGCGGAAAGAATGTCGGAGGATGTCTCCGTCAGCCCTCCGGCGGTCCCACGATGAACATTAAAGGAACCGCAGCGGGCGGCGGGAATGCTCTGCTGATCCCCATGACTGAATTCTCTATGGGCCTCACTGGCGACATAAACGACATCATGAATGCTCACAACCTGGCAATGGTTGCTCTTACGGCCCGTATGCAGCATGAGCGGAATTATACCGATGAGCAGCTCCAGAGACTTACCGGTATGCGCCGCCTGGATGTCGATCCCACCCGTGTTGAGTTCGGCTGGGTAATTGACTTCTGCGCTCAGGCTCTCAGAAACATCATAATCGGTATAGGTGGTCGTTATGACGGCTACATGATGCAGTCCAAGTTCGGGATTGCCGTTAGCTCGGAACTCATGGCCATTCTTTCAATAGTGACGGACCTTGCCGACCTGAGAAAGCGTCTTGATGAAATAACCCTTGCCTTCGACAAAACCGGTAAACCCATCTACACCAAAGATCTTGAGGTTGGTGGTGCCATGTGCGCCTGGATGAGAAACACCATCAACCCGACCCTCTGCTGCACCGTTGAATATCAGCCCGTAATGGTTCATGCAGGCCCCTTTGCGAACATTGCCGTAGGACAGTCCTCAATTATCGGCGACCGTGTTGGTCTGAAGCTTTTTGACTACCATGTAACGGAAAGCGGATTCGGTGCCGACATCGGTTTTGAGAAGTTCTGGAACGTAAAATGCCGCCTCAGCGGTCTCAAGCCTCATGTGTCCGTTCTGACTACGACGATCCGGGCGCTCAAGATGCACGGTGGAGGCCCCAAGGTCGTTCCCGGTCTGCCGCTTCCTGAGGAATACAAGAAGGAAAACCTTGAGCTTGTCGAAAAAGGCATCCCCAATATGGTGCATCATATTAACATAATCCGCAAATCTGGTATGAATCCTGTTGTTTGCATCAATAAATTCTACACGGATACCGATGAGGAAATTAAGCTGGTTCGCAAAGCTGCCGAGGAGGCGGGAGCTCTTTGCGCCGTATCCGAACATTGGCTCAAGGGTGGCGAAGGTGCTCTGGAGCTTGCCGATGCCGTGATTGAAGCCTGTGAAAAGCCAACCGATTTCAAGTATCTCTACCCGCTTGAAATGAAACTAAGAGAACGCGTTGAGCTCATCGCGAAGGAAGTGTACGGTGCCGACGGTGTTGCCTGGACTCCGGAAGCCGAAGCTAAGGCAAAGATGCTTGAGTCGGATCCCAAGTACGACGACTTCATGACCATGATGGTTAAGACTCATTTGAGCCTCACTCACGATCCGACCCTAAAAGGTGTTCCCAAAGGCTGGGTGCTTCCCATCAGGGATGTTCTCATCTACTCGGGTGCAAAGTTCCTGTGTCCATGCGCCGGTACGATAAGCCTTATGCCCGGAACCTCTTCCAACCCGGCATTCCGCAGGGTCGATGTTGATGTGAAGACCGGAAAGGTAATGGGTCTGTTCTAGGCGTGGAGTAACAAGGCAGGGCGGGGTCTTTAGGGCCTCGCCTTTCATCTTTTTTGCAGGGAGGAGAAAAATAAGATGGCAGCACAACTTATAAAAGGCACGGAAGTATCAAAGGCCATCAGAGAGGAGTTAAAACAGGAAGTTCAGCACATAAAGGAAAAATACGGGGTTACGCCGGGTCTTGTGACCATCCTGGTTGGCGAGGATCCTGCTTCCCAGAGCTACGTAAGGGCCAAGCAGAAGGCGGCCCATGATCTTGGCTTTTATTCCGTTCAGGACGATCGACCTGCCGACATTTCCGAAGATGAGCTGTTGAAGCTTATAGATCAGTACAACAAAGATCCCAAAATCGACGGCATCCTCGTTCAGCTTCCGCTCCCGAAGCACATAAACGAAACGAAAGTGCTTTATGCCATCGATCCGAGCAAAGACGTTGATGCATTTCATCCTTTCAATGTGGGGAAGCTGATGATCGGGGAGCCCGATTTTCTGCCCTGTACACCCGCAGGGATTCAGGAGCTACTCGTCAGGTCCGGTGTTGAGACATCAGGTGCGGAGGTTGTTGTAGTCGGTCGTTCCAACATCGTCGGTAAACCGATTGCCGTAATGCTCATGCAGAAAGGACCTGGCGCCAACGCTACCGTTACCGTCTGTCATACCCGTACCAGGGATGTAACCTTCCACACGAAGCGTGCGGATATTCTGATAGTTGCGGCTGGTGTAACGGAATACGTTAAGGGTGACTGGATCAAACCCGGTGCCGTAGTAATCGACGTTGGAGTAAACGAGGTGGGAAGGACTGCCGACGGTAAGAGGATTCTCAAAGGAGACGTTGCCTTCGACGAGGCAAAAGAAGTTGCCAGTATGATTACCCCTGTTCCCGGTGGTGTTGGACCGATGACCATCACGATGCTGATGAAAAACACCGTGAGAGCCTGCAAAATCCACCACAACATTAAAGAATAAACAAAGACTCCTCAGGCCGGGAAAAATTTTCGGGAGCTCTTCCAGGAGCTCCCGTTTTTCTTCAGGCTTTCCGACCCACCAGTGTGAGTAATTCTCCGAAGGCGTAACAGTAGGTTCCCAGAAGCGCAATCCACACGAAAACCGTAAGAGCATTGAAGAGAGCGAAAAGGAGCACCACAAAGGCGTAATCTCGATGGTTAATCTTGAGTAAAAAGTCGTGCCCGCGTCGTTTTTCAGAAGCCGGTAGCTTTTCCACAAGGCCCTGTAGATACCCGGCGGCCACAATACCCAGAACTAACAATATCGTTATGAAAAGGTTTGAAAAACAAACAGGAGGGTATGTTCTGATGAGCAGAGCCGCAAAGAAGGTCAGGTTGGATAGATGGCCCAATCGGGTATCCAGAATTCGCCCGGCATCGCTTTCCCTGTGAGTCAACCGGGCCAGAGTTCCGTCGGCGCAGTCGAGGATCCATGAAAATATCAGAATAGAAGCCGCCAGAATTCCCGTTAGATATCCGGGAATTAACAGAATCAAACATCCTACAAGATGAACCAGAAATCCCAGCCATGTTATTTTATTGGGATGAATTTTTTTGTTGGCGCATAAAGTGAGGAAGGGAAAAAGGAGGTGCCTGACGGCTACAACATGAGGCCTATCTGTGGGTTTCCCCACGAGGGATATCAGCCTTCCGGGTTTTTCTTTGAATTCTTCAAGGGTATGGCAAATGATGTCGTCCGGAATTTCCAGTTTAAGCGGAATATCCGGGATTCTCTCAAATCCGGGCATTATCGACGCAATTACCGGAGTGGATTGACCTTTTGGCACGGCAGCAGCGAGGTATTGAGAACCCGTGGCTTTTTCAAACCATTCGATCAATTTCGGCTGCCAGAGATGGTTTGCAGAGACAATAAGAAAGGGCTCTTTCAGCGAAGGCATTTTTCTCGAAACCCGATAGGATGGGAAATACTCTATTTCTCTGCCCCTTTTGATTACGCTTACACAAAAGGACGGGTCTGTGGTGCTTTCGGGAACTATTATGTGAACCTTTTTAATACCCTTCTTTCCCAGATTTGCTAAGATTCTAACGATTCCCGGTACAAACCAGAGGTCTTCCAGCGCCTGTTTCGTTTCTTCGGGCTTTAGCAGAATTACTGCGTTTTGCCACTTTGCCATGGGAACCTGCCGTGAAGGGTAACTAGAACAGGGTTAATTGCCTTATGCCTTTTATTTCAATTCCAAGATGTTCAAAGGCTTTTCGTGTTGCCATTCGTCCCCGTGGGGTTTTTTTGAGGTAGCCCTGTTGAATGAGATAGGGTTCGTAAACGTCTTCCAGGGTGCTTTTTTCTTCAGAAAGGGCCGCCGCAAGAGTATCTATACCCACCGGGCCCCCGTCATATTGTTCGATTATGAATTTCAATATTTTTCTGTCCATCGAATCGAAGCCTTTTTCGTCCACGTCGAGCATCTCCAGAGCTTCTCTGGCCACATCAAGCGTAATTGTGCCATCTGCTCGAACCTGGGCAAAGTCACGGACTCTGCGAAGCAACCTGTTGGCCACCCGGGGGGTTCCTCTGGAACGCCTGGCTATTTCCATGGCGCCTTCTTCGTCAATTGAGATGCCGAGTATGCGGGCAGACCTGATAACGATCTTTTGAAGCTCTTCGGGCTTATAAAAGTCAAGCCTGAGCATAACGCCGAATCTGTCCCTCAGCGGCGGTGAAAGAAGCCCCGTCCTCGTTGTCGCTCCAACCAGTGTAAAAGGCGGAAGATCCAGCCTTATGGTCCTGGCCGAAGGCCCCTGCCCTATGATTATATCAAGCTGAAAGTCTTCCATTGCGGGATAAAGTATCTCTTCCACTACGGGATTAAGTCGATGAATTTCATCGATGAAAAGTACGTCTCTGGGCTCCAGGTTGGTGAGAATTGCTGCCAGATCACCCGGACGTTCGATAACAGGCCCCGATGTTGTCCTCAGGTTTACTCCCAGTTCGTGGCTTATGATTGCCGCAAGAGATGTCTTCCCAAGGCCAGGGTAACCGTGAAGAAGAACGTGATCCAGCGGTTCTCCCCTCTGTCTTGCCGCTTCGATAAAAATCCTCAGCGATTCTTTTATTTCCTCCTGGCCTATGTATTCGTCCAGAGTTCTTGGCCTGAGGTTGTATTCTATTACCAGATCTTCCTGTCTGGGTTCGGGCGTAACGATTCGATCCTTCATGGCTTTTTCCTATATCATTGCTCTGAGAGCCTCTCTGAGCAAATCTTCCAGTGATGCTTCTTTTCCAAGCTTTCTTTCTGCCTTTGACACCGCCTTCTGAGCCTCTATCTGTTTGTAACCCAGATTCATGAGGGCCGATATGGCGTCTTCCGTGATGGATGGTTTTCCCGAAGAGACGGACAGACCCGATGAAAGGTCTTCGGGTATCTTTAGTTTATGCTTTAACTCCAAGAGAATCCTTTCGGCCGTTTTTTTACCGACTCCCGGGATTTTCTGAAGGCGTTTAACGTTGTGCTCCATAACCGTTTGATGAAGCTCCTGAGGAGAAATACCCGAAAGAATGTGAAGGGCCACTCGAGGACCAACACCGGCTATCGCTATGAGTTCAAGAAAAAGCCGTTTTTCTTCTGCAGAGCCGAATCCGAAAAGTTGCAATATGTCTTCTCGTACATAGGTATAGGTATGGAGAAAAACGTCCTTTCCGGGATCCGGGAGTTGATAAAAGGTATTCAAAGATACGGAAACACCGTAGCCCACACCGTTTACATCTACGATAACGTAATCCGGGCTTTTATGGGCCAGTATGCCCTTGAGGTATGCTATCATCTAACCTTGCTCAGGTTACGAAGCTTTTCCGAGTTGAGGTGACAGAGGGCGACGGCAAGGGCATCTGATGCATGAGAATCTCCGGGTACATGAGAACCAAGCAGGGTCGTAATCATTCGGTGAACCTGGTTTTTACTCGCCCTTCCATAGCCAACTACTGCCTGTTTTATCTCCAGAGGAGAATACTCGTAGACGGGAATTCCTTCGGTTATTGCCGAAAGCAGTGCGGCTCCCCGGGCCTGCCCCAGCTTCAGAGCCGTTTTAGGATTTGCTGCGCAGAAGACATCTTCGATGGCCATACCACAGGGCCTGAATTCTTTTATGATTTTTACAAGCTCCCGGAAGATTAATCCCAGTCTTTCGGTAAAGGGTTTTCTGGGTGAAAGATGTATCGTACCACTGATAAGCACCCTGATCAGACCTCCCTTTCCCGATTCCACAATCCCGTAACCGGTGTGGAGAGACCCGGGATCGACACCGATAATACGCTTCCTTTCCATCATGCCGAAACCGACTGAAGAAGCTCGTCGGGAATATCGAAATTGGCATAAGCCTTCTGCACGTCATCGTGATCTTCCAGAAGCTCCATCAGACGGAGTACCTGCTGTGCCTGTTTTGGATCTTCGACCCTTACCGTGGTTTGAGGTATCATCGTGATCTCTGCCATGTCATAGGCCATACCCCGCTCGTCAAAAGCCTGCTTGACCTGAAGGAAATCCGCCGGATCGGTTATAACCTCGTACTGATCACCCTGATCCTTCACATCCTCTGCTCCGGCTTCCAGGGCAACCTCCATGAGCTCCTCTTCAGAGTATTTCCCCTTGTCGAAGACTATCAAGCCATTCTTGTGGAACATCCAGGCAACACAGCCTGCTTCTCCCAAATTACCGCCATTCCTTGTAAAGATGTGTCTTATCTCACTGATGGTCCTGTTGCGGTTGTCGGTCATGGCTTCGACGAGAACGGCAACGCCGCCCGGCGCATAGCCTTCGCAGGTAATCTCCTCGTAGCTCTCTCCTTCCAGTTCCCCGGTGCCTTTTTTGATTGCCCTTTCTATGTTTTCTTTAGGCATATTTTCGGCCTTGGCGGCGGCGATTGCGGCACGTAATCTGGGATTTGCATCGGGGTTGCCGCCGCCGAGACGGGCAGCTACCATGATTTCTCTTATCAGCTTGGTAAAGATCTTTCCCCTTTTTGCATCCTGTGCAGCTTTCTTATGCCGTATATTGGCCCACTTGGAATGGCCGGCCATAGATCAAACCTCCCGGATGATTTTCTTCATACCCAGAATGTAAACTTCCTTGCTCTCCTTCCTGGAAGCCTTCGGCTTAACGGTTTTTACCGAAGCAAATTCTTTTTTCAGTATGGAAAGAATAGCAGGAAAATCGCTTCCCTGGAAGATCTTTAAAAGAATGTGGCCGCCCTGTCCCAGAGCAAGCCGGGCCACCTCAATAGCCCGCTCGGCTAAAAGGGCCGACCTGGCACTGTCGGCATACTTATTTCCCGTCGTGAAGGGGGCCATGTCGCTGAGCACGATGTCAAAAGGTGCCCACCTTTCGATTATGTTGTTTATTAAACTGTCATCCATAACATCGCCGGTTACGAATATGGTGTTTTCCGGAAAATTGCCCGATACGGGCTGAAGGTCAACTCCAACGACAAGACCCGAAGAGCCTACTCTCCTGGAAGTCCACTGAAGCCAGGATCCCGGTGCGGCTCCCAGGTCCAGAACCCTCATCCCCTTTCGGATGAGCCCGTATTTCTTATCTATTTCGATCAGCTTATATACCGCCCGGCTGAAGTAACCTTCCTGTTTTGCCCGCTTGAAAAAATGGTCCTGATATCTGGGTTGAGCCATTTTCAGAATCCGAATTCGGCCAGAAGGGCGTCCACCTCGTCCTGAGACCTTAAAGCACCCTCTTTCTTCTCGTGAGCGGGTCCGTAAAGTTCGTCGGTTCTGTCTTTTTCTTTTTTAGACCTTCCCTTTATTCTTATTCCAAAGGTTTCGACCAGTTCCACCAGTTTCTGTTCCAGTTCTGTGAGAAGGTTCATAACCTTCATTATGATCTGGCCCGTGAGGTCCTGAAAATCCTGAGCCGTAAGAATCTGGGTAAAGTCTTCTCGGTCTTCGCCCAGAAGATCTTTTATTTTTTCGATTCTCATGCGAATGCCTTCAAGCTGTGATTCTGCCTTTTCTCCAAGCGGATAGAGAAAGAGGATTGCCTCTTCCAGTTCCTTGATTACCTTATCCACCGAGGATCTGCGAGATTGAAGGTTTTCAAGTCGGTCAAGCGTAATATTTGCCGCATTTTCGGTGATTTTTAAAATATGTTCCAGCCTGTGACCCGAATCTGGAAGCTTATCCTCTACGAACTCTTTTATCTGAGGATCTAAAGCCGCTCCGAGGTTTTTCAGTGCTTCGTGAAGCTTTCGTGCAATACTTCCCAGTTCGTTGTAAAGTTCGTGTTGTCCCTGGTTCCGGGATAGCCTGTTAAGGGTTTCTCCGGCAAGCTCCAGATCACCCTGTGAGAAAGCGATCATGAATTCTTTGAGTGTTAAAAAGAGCTCTTTCATCGCCGGATCTGAAAACTCGCCGTTCATGTTTTCTCCCGGGTCAGACATGCCGAAAATGCGTTCCAGCCTTTTGACCTCCGATTCCCTTAGCGGGAAGCGTATTGCAAAATAAGGCGACCCCTCTTCGGGTTCCACCAGTTCGGCACCACCCCTTTCTAAGATCTCTCTAAGGCGGGAAAGATCAACGGCCTCTGCAGGCGAAGACGATTCTATTATGTCGTCGATAATTGATTCGTCGGCCCTGTCGGATTCTTCAGCTTTATCCATGCCCAAAAGGGTGAAAACTTCCGTCACGAGATTATCGGTAACGTCCTTGTTTCCTTTCAGAATCTCCTCTTTCAGGCTTGCCACGCAGAACTGTGCAACCTGAAATGCTTCCGGGTTTGCATCGCCCTGTTCCTGAATGAATCTTCTCAAAGCAGAAGCACAGGAGTTCAGCTTCACCATGCCGAGTTCTGCGGATAATTCTTCCGACCTTTTCAGTTTTCTTATTGTGTCGTGGATCAAATCGGTATCCGCTTTTTCTGCAAGGTTCTTTTCTATTTCTTCTATCAATTCACAGATCTCGTCCATACCGGTCACCAAGAGCCCTCCTAGCCCCTATTTTTGTTTGCCTTCGTACACGGACACGATTCCTTTAACGTCTAAGATCAGCGCAACTTTTCCGTCTCCCATAATGGCACCACCGGAAATACCGGCCACGTTTTTCGCGATGCTGCCCAGGCTTTTTATAACCACTTCCTGACGCCCGAGAATTTCATCGGCAAGAAGGCAGTAATTACGACCGTCTTCGTTTACAACCAGTAGAAGTGCTTCCCAGGGGTTGCGAAATTTGGGCTCTACGTCGAAGAGTTCATAGAGCCTTATGAGGGGCATAAGAGTACCCCGGACATTAATCATTTCACCGCGCCCCTGAACGGTGCAGTAATCTTTCTGATCGGGTCTTAAGGATTCTTTAAGGGATATGGTCGGGACGACGTATCTTTCGTTTCCAACCTGTATGATCATACCGTCAATTATTGCCATTGTCAGAGGCAGTTTTAACTGGAAGTGAGAGCCTTTGCCGGGAGTACTGTTAACTTCTATTTTGCCCCTGAGGCTCTCGACGCATTTTTTTACAACGTCCATTCCGACGCCGCGGCCCGAAACATCCGTGACGGTTTCCTTGGTGGAAAAACCGGGCTGGAAGATTAGCTGGAAGATTTCTTCCTCGTCAAGCTGATCATCCGGAGAAATAAGGCCCCTTTCAATGGCCTTCTTTCTTATTTTTGCTGCATCCAGTCCTCTGCCGTCGTCCTTGATGTCGATGACAATATTTCCGCTTTTTTGCTCGGCCGAAAGGATTATCGTACCGTGAGCGGGTTTGCCCGTTTTCACACGCTCATCAGGTGGTTCAATTCCGTGATCTATGGCATTTCGGATCATGTGAACCAGAGGCTCGTAAATCTGGTCGACCATATTGCGGTCGATTTCTGTCTCTTCCCCGTACATTTTTAGAACGACTTCTTTACCGGATTTGCGGGAAAGATCCCTTACCAGCCGGATCATCTTCTGGAACGTGCTCTTTATGGGAATCATCCTCAAGGATGTGCTTATCCGCTGGAGCTCTCCCGTGATTCTCCTGAGCTGAACTATGTCTTTCTGAAATTTCTGACTCTTGATTTTCTGCACTTCCGGATTTTGAAGTACCATGGACTGAGCTATTACGAGCTCACCGATCATGTCCACCAAATTGTCCAGTTTTGCCGTATCCACCCTTATGGAAGATGAAGTATCCTTGAGCTTTCGCTGTTCTCTGAGGGCGCCGGCAACATCTTTGGGGGTAACAAGCCCTTTTTCAATGAGCTTCTCACCTAATTTTTTACCTTCCTTTTTGGCTTCCTCTGCCGCTTCCTCCACCTCTTCCTCTTCAACGGCGCCCCTTTCAGCCAGAATCTTTCCCACAGGTGGAACGGTTACAGGCGGAGCTTCTTTTGTGGGATCGAAATTTCGAATGTATTTCAGGAGTCTGTGTAGCTTTGGGTCTCCCGAGATCTGGATTTCCCCCGCTTTAAGACCTTCTTCGATAAGAGCGAGCTGTTCTTTCAGTATGTCCACGGATTGCAGAACAATGTCTATGATAGCTTCGGTTACGGGATAGTTGCCGGATCTTGCCCCGTCTAAAAGATTTTCCACTTCATGACTGAGTTCGTGGATGTCCTTCAGGTTTAGAAAACCCGCTACGCCTTTGATGCTGTGGAAGGGCCTGAATATGGCGTTTACAACTTCACGATCTTCTGGGTTTTCTTCGAGGGTGATCATATTTATTTCGATTTCGTTCAGGTGCTCTCTCGCTTCCTCAAGAAAGTCCTTCAGAAGCTCGGGATCGTCCACCGGCGTCGTAACCACCGACAGTGCTTCTTCCTGTGCCTGCTCCGATGTATGAGTTTCCGATAGAGCCTCCGATGGGGTTTCTTCCACTTTACCGGTTGTGATCTTTTCGGGGGGCGTTTCACCCGACAGCTTGTTTATAAGAGTTTTTATCTCCTGCCAGTCCTTTTCGACGTTGGAAGAATCTTCAAGAATCAATCGTTTCAGGACACCCCGGAGTTCCGAAATAATTTCCCTTTCCGAAGAGGTTAGCTCCAGGTTTTCCAGTTCGTCCAGGAGATTTAAGCATTCTCCCATACCTATCAGATCATCGGGGGAGGCTATGACGCCTCGGGAAAGCTTTTCCAGTATTTCCTGTTTCTTTTCCATTACAATCACTCCGCCTTAATCCTTCGGCAGAATTTTTTCGAGCTTTTCTGCAAGGGTTTGTGCCGTGAAGGGTTTTACGATGTAATTGCTTACCTTGGCCTTCACGGCTTCAATGACGTTTTCTTTCTGAGCCTCTGCCGTGACCATAAGAAAGGGCAGATCCTTCGTGTCCTCATTGGATCTTACCCACTTGAGCAGTTCCAGCCCGGTCATTTTGGGCATGTTCCAGTCTGATATAATAAGATCAACCTTTTGAGTTTTAAGGATGTCCACAGCAGCCGTTCCGTCTTCGGCTTCGAGGATTTTCTTGAATTCCAAGTCTCTCAATATGTTTCTGATTATTCTCCTCATTGTGGCAAAATCGTCGACGATTAAAACCGTTAGGTCTTTATAGGACGGCATAACTCTAAATCCTCCGTATATCTTGTGAATTCTGAATTGACCTTTCTTGATTTTCGTCTTCGCTGAGAAGTTTGAAGATGGTTTCCGGTATTTTCGGAAGTGGAACGACGTAATCGGCGGCGCCGAGTTTTATAGCCTCCTTGGGCATTCCGAAGACGACACAGCTTTCCTCATCCTGTGCTATTGTTCTCGCTCCGGCCTGTTTCATGGCAAGCAGGCCCTGAGCTCCGTCTTTTCCCATCCCGGTCATCAAAACCCCTACCGCATTGCTTCCCGCATATCGGGCTACTGAAAAAAACAGCACGTCCACCGAAGGCCTCTGATAACATACCATAGGTCCGTCTTTTATTTCTACGTAATATCTTGCTCCACTGCGCTTCAGAACCATGTGAAAATTGCCGGGAGCAATTAGAGCGAGACCGGGAACAACGGCGTCACCGTCTTTTGCCTCCCTTACTTCAATCTGACACAGGTCGTTGAGGCGTTCTGCGAAGGAAGTTGTGAACTTGGGCGGCATATGCTGTACGATCACAATTCCGGGGGTTGTCGGTGGAAGCTGCGTCAATACGGTTTTGATGGCTTCGGTTCCGCCTGTTGATGCGCCTATGGCAATTACCTTGTGAGTTGTTTTGCCCAAAGCAAAGGAAGTGACTTTAAGATTATCCCCTTCTTTTTTGTCTTTTCGAGGTAGCTGGGAAGGAAACATCCTTATTCTGCTTGCGGCACGAATTTTCTCGGCAAGCTGGACGCTCATATCACCGACACTGTAAGATCCTCCCGGTTTGGCCATCACTTCTACGGCACCTGCCTCAAGGGCATCGAGGGCCATACGGCTGTTTTTTTGGGTCAAAGAGCTGACAACAATTGTCGGTACGGGGTAATATTTCATTAGTTTTTTCAAAAAGGTAAGCCCGTCCATGCGGGGCATTTCGATATCGAGAGTTATGACATCGGGTTTTAACTTTACGATTTTGTCTCTTGCTATGTAGGGATCGGGGGCGGTACCTACGACCTCAATGTCGGGATACTTGGAAAGTTCATGGGTGAAAATCTTTCGAACTATCGCGGAATCGTCAACGATTAAGACCCTGATCTTTTTTTGATCGCCCATGTTTTTATCTTTCTCCTTCATCATAAGGATACCAGTCGCTTTTTCTTATGCGATCTGCATGGATTACGGCAACATCTCCGTTGTGACTGTGAAAGACAACCTTTCTCCCTTTATGTCCTCCTACATCTTCGGCCACTATGGGTATGCCATAGCGGCCCAGCATTGTGCGGGCTATGTGAACATTTGCCCTTGCAATTCGTGCCGCCTCCGGAGACGATTCTTCCGGCACTGCCCCGCCGAATATTTGAGCCTCCAGGTTCTTTATTTCCGACCCGTCTTCTCTGAAAAATTTTACAAGGGCGAGAATTGACGCATTACCGAACACAGGGGTCGCTTCCGAACGATTTTTAGCCCGGGGGAACAGGAAGTGGTTCATGCCGCCGCGCTGCTTTTTTCTGTCCCACAGGCATACGGCAATACCCGTACCAACCACCGTTGCTATGAGGGTTGGAACGGCCGGAATGAAAATGTACCCTTTTTTCAGAAAGTATTCCCTTGGGCGTATTGCTTCACTCATGATGAAGTTTCTTTATACAGTCTCACTTTTCCTACCGGACTACCAAGTACGAATAAAGGAATTTCCTCTTGAGCGTTTCCTCCCTCCGTGGAAGGCTCGCCGGGTTGAGGTAGCTCGAGCTTGTAGGAACCACCGAGCTTCGCTACCATACCGCCTCCCGTCATGTTTGCGAGCTCTTTCATGCAATCTTCTGTATCCGTTTCTGTAATGTCGTCGGCAATTTTACCAAGAAAGTCGGCGGTTAGCTGTCTGGCAAAGGATAAATTGAGAGAAATAACGATGGTGATTACTTCTTTATTTTCTTCTGATTTCAGGTTTATGTGGGTTGTTAATTGCTGGTCCGGCTGGTTTTCTTCTTCGCCTTCAAATTCCACGATAGTAAAAAACATTTTCTCCAGAGTTTCAGAAATCACATCCCTCATCAGTTCCTGCCACTCCATAAGTAGGCTCTCCCATTATTCCGGAAAGGTATTCTCGTATTTGATTCGGCTCAAAGGGCTTTCTTATATAACCCTGTGCCCCCAGCGACATTGCATATCCAAGCCGTTCTTCCGAGGCTTCCGTGGTTATGAGGACCACGGGAATGTCTTTGTAATCCTCTTTCTTTCTTAACTCTTCCAGGAATTTAAGGCCGTCCATTACGGGCATGTGAATATCCGATAAAATGATATCCACCCAATTTTTTTCGAGCACCTCAAGGGCTTCCTGGCCGTTCGAGGCTTCGTATATTTCACCTATGTCAAATCCGGAAATGCGTAGAGTTTTTTCTATAACCTTTCTCATCGATCGTGAATCGTCAACTATCAGCACATTGTACGACATGGTTACCCCGTACCTTCTGCCCGTTAAAATTCAAATTCTCCCTCCCCTGAAACCTTCAAAATACACCGACCCGTAGCTATATCGAGCCGAACGGTGCGATTTACGCTTCCACCAACATGTTCGGCCGTAATGCGCACGTTATTCCTCCAGAATAACTTCTTTAATATCATATAATTCCGCTTGCCTATGTTGAATACCCCGTTTTCGTCCAGGATGTTACCCCCGCCGGCTACCTTTACGATCATGTTCTGCTTTTTTGCGCCCAGACTGTAGCAGCTCTTGAACAGAAGGGGTATCCCCGTGTCTCCGAACATGGCGGGATTATTTTTTGCTTTTTCCGGATCGATAGACGATTCGGGAAGCATATAATGCAGTATGCCTCCCACCCGGGCAACCGGATCGTAAACGACAACCCCGATGCACGATCCCAGGGAGTAGGTGATTATCTCGTCCTCTGCTTTGTTACTTACCGCCAGATCTCCAACTCCGACAACTATTCTGCCCATTAAACCTCAATTCTCCCGTCCTTTTCGTTTTTAGCTCAACTTCTTATACACGGCCGGCTGAATGTACTTCAATCCGTGTGAAAGCCCGGCAAGGCTCTCCGAATGACCGACCATGAAGTATCCGCCGGGGGACAGATAGGAAGTCATTCTCTGTATGAGCTCCTGTTGAGTGGGTTTGTCGAAGTAGATCATAACATTTCTGCAGAAAATAACCTCAAAAGGCCCATGAAAGGGATAGGGATCTTTGAGATTTAAACGACGGAATACGGTCACCTCTTTCAAGATCGGAGCCACCTCGTAGACGTATTCGCCGGCATTTGAACCCTGGACTTTTTTGAAATACTTGGTCCTCAGCGGAGCAGGAACTCGCTCTACCTTCTCTTTGGAGTAAAGTCCCCGGATGGCGGTCTGCAAGACTCTTGTGGATATATCCGTCGCCAGAAGCTTGAAATCCCATCTAATTTCCGGTGTCTTTTTTTCAAAAAACTCGAGTACACACATGGCAATAGAATAAGGCTCTTCTCCCGTAGAACAGCCTGCACTCCACATCCTGACCCGGCGACTGCCTTCCTTTTTCTTCACCTCAACGATTTCGGGCAAAGCCCGGCTTTCAAGAAACCTGAAGTGCTGCTCTTCCCTGAAAAAATACGTTAAGTTTGTAGAAATAGCATCCAGAAAGTGAATAAATTCCGCTACATTTTCGGGTTTTGTAATAAAATCGTAGTATTCCTTGAAGGTTTTTATCCCTGTTGCCCTAAGACGCTTGGAAAGTCGAGCCTGCAGTAGAGCTTTTTTGCCTTCGTGAAGGTGAATTCCTGCCGTTTCGTAAACCAGGGCGCTGAATTTGCGAAAAAGATCATCCTTCAAGGTTTCCTGAATCACTTCCCGTTCCCCACTAAAGACATAGACTTCAAAAGTATAGAAAAGCTTTTGTTTTTTTCAATACTTTTATCTGCTAATGGAACGCATTTTATAAATTTTTTTCCGGTCCCTTTTGATGTTCCCTGTCCTTCCAGTATTGACAATAATTTCGAACATTGCACTCCTCGCAGAGCGGCCGCTTCGGTCTGCAAAGGGTCTGGCCGTGTTTGACAAAAAGATCGTTCACATAGGGAATCCAGGTTTTCGGGATGACTTCCTTGAGGTTCTCTTCCGTCTCCTCCGGTCTTCTTGTGTTAACCCAGCCCAGTCGATTGGCTATCCTGTGCACGTGAGTATCCACAGGCAAAACGGCCTGATGAAATCCGTATAGAAGAACGCAGTTTGCCGTTTTAGGTCCTACGCCTGGCAGGGAAAGGAGGGATTCAAGATCTGTGGGAACTTTTCCTCCATAACGCTCTGCAATTATCCTGCTGACTTCCTTTACTCGAAGGGCTTTGGTTCTGTGATAGTTCACTCCACGGATGATCAGAGCGATTTCATCAGGAGGCGCATGGGCAAGGTCATGAGGCGTGGGGAACCGCCTCAACAAGGCCTGAGCCGCCGCATCGGTCTGAGGGTCTCTTGTGCGCTGGGATAAAATTGTTGAGATCAGCACGTAAAAGGGCTTCTGCTGAGTATGCCAGTTCCAGGGCCTTGTTCCGTAAGCTTCCTTAAGCCTCTCGAGCACTTCAATTATGTTTTTTTCCGATAACTCCTTCATTGTTTTCCGGTTTTTTGTAAAATGTGTTCACCCTGAACGAAAAGGGCATTAGCTTTCATAGCAGAGGAGAGGCAAAATGCAATGGCCAAATGATTATGTTTTTTACCGTGTTCCCGGAAGGCATTATCCAACGGTTGATCACGCAGAGGGTGTTTACATCTGGGATACAACCGGAAAGAAGTATCTGGACGGGTCCGGTGGGGCCGCCGTTGTCACCGTCGGCCATGGAGTCAGGGAAATCGTGGATGCCATGACCAGACAGGCCCTCAAGGTTGCCTATGTACACGGTACTCATTTCACCAGCGAAGCGGCAAAAGAGTGTGCGGAAAGGCTGTGCAGGCTCGTGGCCGACGATTCACTTAGCCGCGTTTACTTCGTTTCGGGCGGCTCTGAGGCCGTTGAATCGGCCATGAAAATTGCCAGGCAGTACTGGGAAGAAGTCGGAGAGCGCGACCGGTACAAGATGATTTCCCGATGGACCAGCTTTCACGGCAATACCATGGGAGCAGTTGCCCTCGGGGGCAACACCGGCCGGCGCAGGTTTTACCATCCCATCATGATTCACAACCCTCACATTATGCCCTGCTATTGTTATCGCTGTCCTTTCAGGAAAGATCCCGAGGTCTGCGATCTTGAATGTGCTGAACAGCTTGAAAGAACGATAAAGTACGAAGGCCCTGAAACCGTTGCGGCCTTCATTGCCGAGCCGGTGGTTGGGGCCAGCGGCGGCGTGATCGTACCACCCGACGGATACTGGCAGAGAATCAGAGAAATATGCGATCACTATCGGGTCTTACTTATAGCCGATGAAGTAATGACCGGCGTTGGTCGTTGCGGAAGGAATTTCGCTCTGGACATCTGGCGGGTAGTGCCTGACATCATCGTTCTCGCCAAAGGCCTGAGCTCAGGATATGCTCCTTTGGGCGCAATGATAGTTAAAGACTTTATCTACAAGGCCATAATCTCCGGATCCGGTAGCTTTCTTCACGGACATACCTACGGTCAAAATCCGGTTTCGGTGGCCGCAGGAGCCGCCGTGTTAAAATATCTCGAACGCCACAGGTTGATCGAGCGGGTTGGCCAAATTGAAAAAGTCTTCAGGGAAAAGCTCTCAACTCTTGAGTCCTTTGAAATCGTCGGGGATGTAAGATGTATCGGGTTATTTGCCGGCATTGAGTTCGTTGCAAACAAGAAAACGCGTAAAACCTTCAACCCCGCCCTGAAGGTTGCCCATAGAGTATTTAATGAGGCTTTTCACAGAGGTCTTATCACCTATCCGGGCACCGGTGGGGCCGACGGCATAAGAGGTGATCACATTCTCCTCGCTCCTCCCTATATAATCACGGAAGAGCAGATAGACGAAATGGTCGGAATCCTTCACGATTCAATAAAAGTCGTGGAAGACAGCATCTTATAGGAAGCCGGTGCCGGGGAAGAGTAACACCCCGGCGCCGTCTCTATTGATGAGCCGCAGTGGCCTGTTCCTGGTGTTCCGGTTCTTCTCCTTTCGCCTGTTCAGGAGCTTCGGCTTCTTCGCCGGGCTTTTCGGAGGTTACCGGCTCACCGGTCTTAACGGTTGTCTCTGTTTCCAGTGAAGCCCTGCAGGTTTCAATGAGCTGGCTTCTCCCGGCGTACATGTCGAGCCAGAGCTTCAGAGCTTCTAGAGATTTTTCCAGGCCGGTAGCCCCTGCCTGATGAGCGGCCAGGATTTCTCCGTACAGAACCCTGTAATGACCGAACAGGGTCTGCTCGAGTTCGGCTATTTCGGAAAGATGATTAACAACTATCTTCAGCATTACGGGCCTGAGTGCATCGAGTGCCTCCTCACGGCTTTTGAATTTCTCGGCAAGAAGCACTCTCAGGCCCTCGTCTTTTGATTCACCGATAAAGACGGGAACAAATCCTTTGTCTTTTGTCCCGTCAAGCCAGCCTATCCTTCCCGAATAAAGCCCAAGGGTTCCGTCTTTTACAAGAAAATAGTACTTAACCGGCATCGCAAGGAACAAAAGAAGCCCAACCAGTGCGGCAATTCCTCCGATAATCAACGACTTCTGTAAGAAACTTCGATTTACTCCTGACACCCTGTACCTTTGATCTTCCATAGACCCTCCTTCTTCTGCGTGTGCGTGTTTCAACGGGATTTTCCAAAAAATTTTTTTCACAATCAGTCGCTTCAATTTACACATAACGGTAAGATAGTCAAATATTGAAAGAGATCGATTGAAAAACACGCCCTGTTTTGGAAAGGGCGTAAGCAAGTTATGGAAGATGGGAAAGATATGCATTGCTCTGCTAATCCTCCGGCGCCGGGAATCCGAATAACTATTTTGAAGGATCGGGAGTTCTTGCCGTGATTCCAAAGATTCTGCTGGTAGAAGACGACGACATTCTGGGCGAAAGCCTCGTTGATTATTTGACCATAAACGGCTTTGAAGTCCTCTGGATCAACAGGGGCTTCGACCGGGTTCCCCAACTCGCAGGAGAAGTGGATCTCTTGATACTGGATTTAATTCTGCCCGAAACTTCCGGGGAAGCTATTTTGCGAAAAGTTCGGGAATTGGACACATCGGTCCCCATACTCATACTGACTACAAAGGATTTCCTGGAATCCAAACGCTTTTGCTTTCAGTAGGGAGCCGATGATTATCTGGTAAAGCCCTTCGACATGGAAGAGCTCATACTCAGGATTAAAGCGCTCCTGCGGAGGGTAAATCGAGAATCGGAGTCCGCTGAAGATAAGCGGTTTATTGCCGTCGGGGATTGTCTGATAGACCTGAATAGACGGGTTTTTATCAGAGGGGACGAGGAAATTCCCGTAAGCAGGCGTATGTGGGACCTTATTGCCTATCTCGCCAGAAACAGAGGCAGAGTGGTCGAAAAGCGTGAGCTTCTGGAAAAGGTCTGGTACGATGCTTACGTTACCGAGGACGTGATAAGGGCGTATATAAAGGAGCTTCGTAAGATTCTCCCTCCCAACAGCATAGAAACCTTTAAAGGGCGTGGATACAGGCTGAAATGAAAGAAAAAAATAAATTAACCGTTAGATTTATTGTTGTGATTACCTTCTCTTTCCTGACTCTTTGTGCCTGGACTTCTTTGTTTTTTTACCTGTCGCTGAAACAATTGAATCAGACCATAGCAAAACCGGTGACCCTCCTTTACGGAACCACTCTATTTCTCGGTGGATGTCAGCTCATTGCCGTATCTTCCCTTTTATTCAGAGAGTTTCTGCTGAGGTTTTTTGAAGAAAAGGAAAGAATGAGGTGGTTTCATGAAATGTTCCTCTATCTGCTGTCTCATAAGGTGGGCAATTTTCTTCTGGCCCAGAAGCTTAACGCATCAATACTCGAAAAAAACTTCAGCCCTGAGGCCGTAATGCGGATCAAGCAGGGATTGTCGAGAATTGAAGCAGATTTTCGCCAGATTCTTGCACTGATAGAAACCTTTAGCCGGGACTACATTCGGCAAAAGCCTTTTAACCCGGCAGAACTCGTGGATTCCGTTTTAGGTGAACTGGGGCGCATGGGAACGGATTCGGGCCTGCGCGTCAGAAAGAGCTATTACCTTTCCAGGATCAGAGCCAACATGCTGGAAACCCGCATAATGCTTTTGCTGTTGCTGGAAAATGCCTTTAAGTATGCAGGTAGAAAGGTCAGCATCAGAGTGGGTTCTTATAAAAAAAAGCCTTATGTTGCGGTGGTTAACGATCTCGGGTCCGAAAAGTCACCGGGAACGGGAATGGGGTTAATCTTCAGCGAAAGACTGGCCTCTCAGATGAAGGTAAAGTTCCGCTACGGTATCTTTCGGGGAAAGTTTTCCGTCCTCTTTATGTGGCCTTAAAACGAAAATCTTAAATATTTGACAAAGAAAGGGATTTTTACGATTTTTGGTATTGAATGTCGCTAACCGGCCTTAAGAAACCTTAGCGTCGGGAGGTAAACAATGACGATAGGCAAAAAGATAGGGACCGGATTTTTTGTCGTTTTGCTCCTTCTTGTGATCCTTGCGGCTGCGGCCTACATCGGGGTTGCCAAGATCAAAGATGCGGCCGACGGGGTCATAGGTACTGCCAGGTGGACGGGAATTTTTGAAGCCGCCAGGGGAGCTCACACCGAATGGGTTTTCAAAATGTCCAACTATGTCGCCGATCCCAGTATGAAAACCCCCGGGGTTGAACTGGATTACAAGAAGTGCAAGCTCGGAGAGCTCCTTTACGGACCGGTGCGAAGTGAGCTGGAGTCCCGGTTTCCCGATGTAGCCCAGATACTTGCCGCCCTTGAAGCTCCTCATAAAACCCTGCACGATACGGGGCAGGAGATAGCCTCGCTTAACCGGGCGGCTCATTTCTGTCTCCGCACCTATCTTCTGACCACCTTTCTCCGCGCCCATCAGGATTACGTTGCCAGGATTTCGGAAGAACTCGGGCAGGAGATAAGCGGACTTACTTCGAAGCAGGAGATGTTAAAAAACATCGTAAAATCTGCCATAACGATGGTTGACGCCGTAGCCAGGGATGCAACCCTGGGGCCCGAAGAGTACCGGAAAGAGATTGCCAAGAAACTCGTAAGAAACCTCCGTTACGGTCCTGAGGGTAAAGATTATATCTGGATCAACGACACCGGACCTGTAATGGTCATGCATCCTTACAAACCGGAGCTCGACGGCAAGGATCTCTCCAATTTCGAGGATAAAAAAGGCAAGAAGCTTTTTGTGGAATTCGTAAAGGTTTGTAAGGCTAAAGGTTCGGGCTTTGTTGTGTACTACTGGCCCAAGTACGGGGCCGATCAGCCCGTTCCAAAGATTTCTTATGTGGAGCTTTATGAACCCTGGGGCTGGATTTTCGGAACGGGTATTTATCTTGACGAAAAGAATGCCCGGCTAATGCAGAGAGCCGAAGAGTTTGCGGCGGGTGAGCCTTTTGCCTTTACTGCCCGATTGCCCGAGTGGGAGAGCTTTGATTTAAAGCTTATGCAGGATGCCGCCAAAGATCTTCCGGCAATTGAAAAGTACATGGGAACGATGAAGCAGATAAACGAACAGATGCGGGAGGCTGCCGGGCGCATAGAAGCCGCAATCAATAATCTCGACATTGCCACGGCGCAGAGAGAACTGGACTCGAACCTCCGGCTGCTTCTGACCAATCTGGAGCTTGCCGTGAGGGACATAGTGGATATGGAAACGTCGTTGCGAGGCAACATCGAGGTGGCCCAGAACCTGTATAAGACTAAAATCCTGCCGGCTTACAACGAAATCATGTCAAGCCTGGACAAGGCTGTTGACGTAATAAAGACCAGGGGTGTGACCGAGCAAAAGCTAATGAGCGTTGTGAACTATAACAACTGGATCATAGCCATCGTGTCGGTTGTGGCCATCGTGATCGGTGTCCTGATTTCAGCCTTCCTTGTAAGGAGCCTGACACGGACGCTGATAAACATCAGTCGTGAAATGGGTGAGGCGGTTGAACAGGTTGCTACGGCCTCAATGGAAACGGCAAATGCCAGCCAGCAGCTTGCAGAGGGTGCTTCCCGTCAGGCCGCCTCGCTGGAAGAAACGGCTTCTGCTCTCGAGGAGATGGCTTCAATGGCCAATCAGAATTCTCAGAACGCCACCGAGGCCAATCGGGTTGTTCAGGAAACTGCCCGCGCGGTTCAGCAGGCCAACGAGGCCATGAAGCGACTGGTCCAGTCCATTGCGGCGATTGATAAGGCCAGCGAGGAGACGGAGAAGATAATAAAAACCATTGATGAGATCGCCTTCCAGACCAATTTGCTTGCTTTGAATGCGGCTGTTGAGGCGGCCCGGGCGGGGGAGGCCGGAGCAGGGTTTGCAGTCGTGGCCGATGAGGTGAGGGCTCTCGCCATGAGGGCTGCAGAAGCGGCCAAGAACACCGCGCAACTTATTGAAAACACTCGTAAGGAGGTCAAGGACGGAGCCGAATACGTGGCAGTTACCGAGCAGACCTTTTCTACGGTGTCCAGCCATACGCAGAAGATAACGGAGCTGATAAATGAGATAGCGGCGGCGTCTCAGGAGCAGGCAGAGGGGATCGCTCAGGTTAACAAAGCGGCTTCCGATATGGACCAGATAGTTCAGCAGACGGCGGCAAATGCAGAAGAATCTGCTGCTGCGGCCGAGGAATTGAGCGCTCAGGCTCAGCAGTTGAGACAAAATGTACAGCAACTCCTGACCATGGTTGGGGCCGATAAAGTGACATCGGCAGTTCCGAGAACGGGCGTAAGCAGGAAAGCCGTTCCTGCAGTGGCTTCGACCGGCGCACCGCGCGGCGAAAAGGAAGGCGGGAAAAGGGCGAAGTCTGCTCGGGCCGAGAAAGGCCAGAAACCGGCACCGCGTTCCACGGGCGAAGCAAAAGAAGTAAGACCCGAAGAAGTTATACCTCTCGATGAAGACTTTGAAGACTTCTAAGGCTTAAAAGCGATTCCACACCGCTTGGTCGGCGGTGTGGAATCGCTTTAATGTAATGACATAGCAGTAGGAGCAAACTTAGACGGACGAATTTTAATTTGGGACTTTTAAAAACTCATCAATTGAACTTGCCCTTACGGCTAACCTTAAAAGCTCTTTCGACCTTCTTCTGGAATTGATCGTTCTGATCCGGCGCTCAGTTTTCTGGAAATTAAACCGAAGCGCTCGCAAAACACTCCTCCAACCATCTCCCTGACTTCTTCCTTCATTCCTTATTGCAATCCCTGTTTTAGCTCATCTTCAAACCCATCTTTTTTTCATATGCGAAGGGTTCCATGACGGTATTCCGTTTGATCCCTGCACAGGGGGAACGAAAACTTCACCGCCGCATCATAGGCACTCATGGTAGAAGCCTGCCTTTTAATCCAGAGCCTCCGTAAATTTTTCGATAGATTCAACTTTTATGGCGCACCTGTGAAGTTCTTTAAGTTTTCTTCGGGAATTGATAGCCCTTATTCGCCGCTCCAGTTCTTCCGGGATCGATCCAAAGCGTTCACACAATGCCTCTATCACCATCTCCCGGGCTTCTTCCACCATCCCCTGCTCTAAACCTTTCTGTAATCCTTCCTGCAATCCTTCTCTTAATCCTTCTCGCAATCCTTCTTCAAACCCTTCTTTTTTAATGATTTCGTATGCGAAGGATTCCATGATGATGTTCCTCCTTTTTTGCAAGAGGTATTTGCACAGGTCTTTAGAGACCAGTCCTGTGAGCAGTGCGAGGCCGGAGATGAGGTCTATTTTTTCTGATTTTTCTATGGGGGCGTTGTTGAGGAGTTTGTCGGCTTCGTCGAGTAGTTCTGTTCCACCTTTCATGAGGGGTACGAAGGGGAGCAGACACGGTTTTCCTTTTGCCATGGCTTCCCGGGCATCCATTTCGGCAAGAGAGACCACTTTGAACCTGTAATGAATCCCTCCGTCGGAGAATTCTTCCGTTACTCTGCCGCCCGGCCTCAGAAGCAGGACGGCCGGAAGTACGGAAAGCCCTGTTTTAATCCGGTACCTTACGTCGTATTCCAGAAGCCTCAGGGGAAGATTGTCCTGCCACTTGCTCTGAACCTCCAGAAGCACAACGAAAACCCGACCGTCCTTTGTCCTTACCCTTATGGGAATGTCCGCCCTTCTGATCGTCACGGTTTCCTGAGGCAGCTCAAGGACTTCCGACTCCAGGACGTCAAGTCCCAGAAAATACTCCAGCACCGCATCCCGACACCAGGAAAACACCGCCTTCACCGCCGCATCATAGGCGCTCATCTGAAGACCTCAGAAAAACGAATGAATAATTCACGTACACCGGACCCAACTCTGATCGTAAAGGGCTGAATTCCTAAAGACAAGAGTTTTGCACTCCCCTTTCCGGAAAAACCTCTGCCGCCACTTTAACTCTTTTGCCGATTACTTTGCGGGGAGAATCACCTCCGCCACTCGCCTCTTTGATTAATCGTAATACCTCGACTCCATTCTTTGACGAGATGGATGAACCTATTGGGAGCCACATTGTTGTGCCTTGAGAGGCGGTCACAGGAGAAACCGTTAGCCACTACTTGATTTAACGATTTCCCAGTTCGCTTCAAAGGTGTTGTCATGAAGTGTGTATGCATATCCCATCATCTTTCCGACGCCCGGCAGAGCACCCGGGGTTACTTTCCAGTAAGCCAGATAAATGGCGGGCACCATTCTCGGTTCGTTGGTTTCGGGATCATCACTGGTGTTAACCCAGACTTCTCGTTTCTCCATTACCCGCCACAATGTTCCGTACTTCTTGCTTTTTACGATGTCTCCAACCCTGGGCAACTTCTTTTGACGTATAATGTCGTCGTGGGTATACATGGCCTTTCTCCTCTATGTCTATGGTCGTGGATATAATTCCGCTAACTCTTTATTTATTGTCTAATATAACCCGGGTACACGACCGGAGAAAGGCCGAAAAAGGATCCCGGCCGGAGGGGCCGGCCGGCAGCAGTAAGCATCAGGAAACTCTCAATGTGGATCCATAGCCTTCCTGAATCCCTGTTTCTGTAACTCCTTAACCCGTTCAATACGGCGTTTCCGAAAGGCTTCGTAGTAGTCCCTCAAGCTGGCATGCTTAATCCCGGCAATTTCTTCGGATAGCCTTCTGTTCTCTTCGATATCGTGGGGGCTCAAGCCGTACCAGGAGCAATATTCTTTATCGAAGATAAATTCAGGGGTCAGGCGATAGGAGATTTTCTTCTGTTTGAAGAAATATTCGGCAATTTCCATGTCGTAATGGATTATCCAGCCGCCATCCCGTATCATCTCTTCAGGATTCCATTCGGCTCTGTTGCTGCACTCCGGACAGAAAACCTCAATTACCACCTCTTCGGGGAGAATGTTATCCTTATGGAAAATGTACGCTTCTTCTTTGCCACAGACACATCGGACTTTTTGATGGAAACACATCACTTTCCTCCTTATACTGGGCCTCAGGCAAAGGCATAACCGGGCACTCGAGGAAAGGGTATGGTCTCGCGAATGTTGGGGACGCCCGTGAGAAACTGTATGAGCCTTTCAAGCCCGAGCCCGAAGCCTGCATGGGGAACGCTGCCGTACTTCCTTAAATCAAGATACCATTCATAGGCCTCGGGGTTCATACCCTTCAGCTTCATCTGTTCCAAAAGAAGCTCGTAGCGGTATTCTCGCTCTGATCCTCCTATTATCTCACCCACCCCGGCCACGAGCACGTCCATTGCCGCAACGGTTCGTCCGTCATCGTTTACCTTCATGTAAAAGGGCTTGATGTCTCGGGGGAAGTGAATTACTGCAACGGGGCCATTAAAAACCCTTTCGGTCAGGTAGCGTTCGTGCTCGGCCTGAAGATCGCAACCCCATTCGGCGGGATATGTGAAGTTTTCCCCGGATTTTTTAAGCAATGATATGGCTTCGGTATACGTAACGACTTCGAAAGGCCTCTCGGCGACCGTTTGAAGTCTCTCAAGGAGCTTTTCGTCAAAGAATTTTGAAAAGAACTGTAACTCCTCGTCACATTCGCTCATTACGGAGCTCACAACATGGTGGAGAAAATCCTGGGCCAGAGCCAGATCGTTTTCCAGATCGGCAAAGGCCATTTCGGGTTCGATCATCCAGAATTCGGAAAGGTGCCTCCGGGTTTGTGAATTTTCCGCCCTGAAGGTGGGGCCGAAGGTGTAAACCTTACCCAGCGCCAAAGCATAGACTTCAGCCTGTAGCTGACCGCTTACGGTCAAGTAGGTCGGCCTTCCAAAGAATTCCGGATCCTGCTGGGCCGTGACCCTGAAAACTTCTCCCGCCCCTTCGCAATCGCTGGTTGTAATAATGGGCGTGTGAATATAATAAAAACCCCGCTCTTGAAAGAAGCGATGAACGGCATAGCTTACGGAGTTACGAACTCTCATAACCGCTCCGATGGTGTTGGTGCGAGGGCGGAGATGGGCAATTTCGCGGAGGAACTCGAAGGAATGGCGTTTTTTCTGAAGCGGATAGGAAGCAGGGTCACAGGAGCCGACAATGGAGATGCTTTCTGCTTCAACTTCCACGGGCTGACCCTTTGCGGGGGACCTTCTGACGACGCCGGTTATCGAAACCGACGCTCCCGTGGTGAGGCTTTGCAGGATTTCCTGAAATCGGTCCCGGCCGTGATCCACTATGACCTGAAGGTTTTTGAGGCAGCTCCCGTCATTAACTTCCACAAAGCTTATACCTGCCTTGGAGTCCCGCCGGGTTCTGACCCATCCGTTAATCATTACCCTGCGACCGATATGTTCTGCCCATCTTCTCAGGATTTCACGAACCGGCGTTCCTTCTTGAATCATGGCGTCCTCTCGTGCAATCCTTTTTGTCACCCTGTTTTAAATTCATTAGTCGAGGCCAAAGCAAATGACAACAAAAAATAAATACCTCTCTTCGCTTCCCGGAAGGCTGTACGCTGCAACGGGTCCCGTTCTGGCAGGACTTTACGTATCATATAGAACCCTTCGTGGCAATGATGAGGCGTTCTTCTGGGATGGGCGCCGGTGGTCGGCCGAAAGAGGGGTCTCTCTCCCTGAACCCAGAATTCTTTTTCACGGGGCTTCAGTAGGAGAAATCACGGGCATTCTTCCGGTAATAAAAAGCTTAAACGAAATGGGATTCTCCGGATCCGTGATTATCTCAACGGGAACTCCGGCCGGTTTCCGCAGGGTTAAGGCTCTTGCAGAGGATAAGGTGCTCGCCGTTCCTGCACCTTTTGATGTTCTCCCTGCCGTAGCTAATTTTCTGAACTCCCTTAAGCCGTCTCTGTATGTGTTGTTCGAAGCAGACTATTGGCCTGCAACGATTCTTTCGCTTGCGGAAAGATCAATCCCTGCAGTACTCTGTAACGGACGGATTTCTTCCCCTTCCTTTCGCCTTTACCGGCTTTGCGGTGGCCTGTTCCGTGGGGTTTTCTCTCACTTTTCCTGGATGGGAATGGTCCATGAAAGAGATCGAACCCGTGCGATCTCTTTAGGGGCCGATTTTCAAAGGGTGGAAGTTGTTGGATCCACGAAATACGATCTGCTGGCAGAACAGGTGGGCAGACTATCTGAGGTTTATAAAAAGTGGAAAGGCCTATTGCCCGTTGCCGATGGTGTGCCCGTCATGGTTGCGGGGAGTTTAAGAGGGCAGGAGTGTCGGGCTTTTGCTGAACTCGCCGTGGATCTTTTTGCCGAATTTGCCGAGCTCGTTTGCATTCTGGCCCCCAGGCACGGCAAAAGGGTTTCGGAGCTGGAAAGGGAATGTGCCCGTGCCGGTGTTCCTGCCCGGCGGCTTTCTGCTTATCTCAATCCCCGTTGCGGTAGTTTGGACCGGGAAGACGAGATAAGAAGGCAGATTATAATTGTTGACACCGTCGGTCATCTCTTTGAGCTCTATTCCCTGGCCGACCTTGCCTTTTGTGGTGGAACCTTTGAGAAGATCGGAGGCCATAACATTGTAGAACCCGTTGTGTGGGGGTGTCCCGTGATTTTTGGCCCTCATGTGTTTAAAGTATCCCGTGAAGCGGATCTGCTGGAAAAGGCGGGCGCCGGAATTCGGGTAGAAAATCTTTCCGAACTTTATTCTGCCGTTAAGGCTGCCCTTAAAGGGTTGCACAGGAGAAAGATCGATGAAGCCGTTGTTCACGCCTTAATGGGTGAACTTGCAGGTGTTTCGAAAATCTGCGCCGCCCGGATCATGGAAATTCTTTCGTGATGGAGGTTTTATGGAAAGACTTCGCAGGCTTCTTGAGGAGTATCGGAAGGGGAATGTCGGTATCGATGAGGTTATGTCTTTTCTCAAAGAGCTGCCTTACGAAAATCTTTCTTTTGCCCGTATAGATCATCACCGTGCCCTCAGGCGGGGTTTTCCCGAAGTAATTTACGGCGAGGGGAAAAAAGCGGAACATCTCCGTGCTATTGTCGAGTCCATGGCCCGCAGGGGCAGTAATGTACTTATAACCAGGCTGGACCGTCAAAATGCAGAAATCCTGAATCATGCCTTCCCCGAAGCCCGTTATCATGCAGATGCGCGGGTATGGATACTTCAGAATTCGGAAATTCCTTCTATTCCCAATGGTTACATTGCCGTTCTTACGGGCGGAACACTCGATATACCCGTTGCCGAGGAAGCGGCATTGACGGCAGAGCTTATGGGTAGTCAGGTCAGAAGATTTTATGATGTTGGGGTTGCAGGACTTCACAGATTGCTGGACATTCGGGAAGAAGTATGCGGGGCTTCTGCATGGGTTGTCGTAGCCGGTATGGAAGGAGCGCTTCCCAGTGTTGTCGCCGGCCTTGTTGAAGGCCCTGTGGTAGCAGTGCCCACAAGTGTTGGCTACGGGTCCCACTTCAACGGTATAGCGCCTCTGCTTGCCATGTTGACCACCTGTGTCCCGGGTATTGTTGTCGTAAATATTGACAATGGCTTTGGAGGGGGGTATGTGGCATCTGTTATACACAGACGCATAGCCCTTGGAAGGGGGTGGGAAGATGGCGAGAGGAGATTTCAGACCCGATGGGAAAGAAGCCGCAGTGATCTCGAAGCTCGATCATGCCAAAGAAGCTCAGAAGATGAAGGCACTGCGACTTCTGAAGAAACACCTCGATGACCTCAGCGAAAGGATTACAACCAGACTGATAGAGGCCAAGGCCGTTGAAACGACCAGCAAGATAGAACTGGAAAGGCAGATAAACCTGTGTCTTCAAAATCTTCTGACGGCCGACGAGTTCGACATTAAGTATCAGACGGCGGAAATTAGAAACCTCGTTCCCCGACCTCACTTTGTAAGCCTCTATGTTACCGCCTGGATTCTGGAAAAACTCATAGACCATAAGTGCGTGATCGACATTTACGGGACGGATGAGGAACTCTATTATCTCGTGCATCACGAAGTAATGAAGCTTATACCGCTTGACTGGTAAGGGCGAAGAGATTTTATGGAATCGGACCTTCTGAGAAAAATCGAGGCCCGTTCGTCGAAGATAGGCGTTATAGGCCTCGGCTATGTGGGATTGCCTCTGCTTCTCAGATGTGCCGAATGCGGCTTTCCGATCATCGGGTTTGACATAGACGGTCAAAAGGTGAATTTGCTTCGTCGGGGGGAAACCTATATTCGACATATCGATCCCGAGCGAATTCGGAACCTTAGACGGAAAGGCCTGCTGGACGTTACCGATGATTTTTCCAGGCTGAATGAGCCGGACTGTATTTTGATTTGTGTTCCCACACCGCTTTCACCCAACAGGGAACCCGATCTGAGCTACGTGGTGAAAACCGCAGAGGATATTGCCGGAAAGCTCAGACCCGGCCAGGCGGTGGTTCTTGAAAGTACCTCTTATCCCGGAACGACCGAGGAACTCCTTCTTCCCCTTTTCAGGCAAACGGGCCTTCTGGTGGGTAGGGATTTTTTCCTCGGTTATTCCCCGGAGCGTGAAGACCCGGGCAATCCCGTGTACCATTCGGGGAACATTCCCAAGATAGTGAGCGGCATAACCCCCCGGTGTCTCAAGGTCATATCGGCGTTTTACGAGAAGATATCGGGTAAGATTGTGCCCGTTTCGTCTACAAAGGTTGCCGAGTTTGCCAAGCTGCTGGAAAACATTTACAGGAGTGTAAATATTGCTCTGGTAAACGAAATGAAGATCCTGGCCCACCGAATGGGAGTAAACATCTGGGAAGTTATCGAGGCGGCGTCAACAAAGCCTTTTGGCTTCACGCCCTTTTATCCCGGTCCGGGTCTTGGAGGACACTGCATACCCGTTGATCCTTTTTATCTTTCCTGGAAGGCTCGAGAATACGGGCTTACGGCTCGCTTCATTGAACTGGCAGGAGAAATCAACGTATCTATGCCCCGGTATGTGGTCGAGCGCATTATGGAAGCCTTAAACGATCGGGGAAGATGTCTGAAGGGTAGCAAAATACTCATACTCGGAATAGCCTACAAAAAGGATGTCGATGATGATAGAGAATCTCCTGCCTATCCCATTATGGATATGCTTATGAAATTGGGTGCATCCGTCAGTTATCACGATCCGCTTATTCCAAAGCTCAAACCCACAAGAAAGTACGCCTTCTCCATGGAAGCCGTTGAACTGACGGAGGAGTTTCTTGAGAGTGTTGACGCCGTCGTTATAGTAACCGATCACTCGTCCTACGATTACGACTGGATTGTACGACATGCCGGGCTGGTCGTGGATACCCGGAATGCCACCCGGTATGTAAAAGAAGGACGTGAAAAGGTGGTGATGGCCTGAAAACGCCTTTGTTTACCAGTTCTGTTCCTTTGCGGTAAGAAACCTGTTAATGTCCGCTGCTGCTCGCTTTCCCGCACCCATGGCGCTGACAACGGTTGCGGCTCCGGTAACGATATCGCCCCCGGCCCACACCCGGGGAAGGGTGGTTCTGCATTTTTCAGGATCCTTCATAACCACTGTTCCGTGTTTGGTTCTCTCCAGGCCCGGAGCCTCATTAAAGACCATCGGGTTGGGTGAGGTACCGAGAGCGAATATGACCATGTCGGCTTCGATTTCGAATTCTGATCCCTCGATGGGTACGGGTCTTCGCCTACCTGAGGAATCCGGCTCTCCCAATTCCATCCTGACGCATTTCAGCGCCCGAACGCGCTGATCCGGACCCCCGAGAATTTCAACGGGGGCCGTGAGCAGCTCAAATACCACGCCTTCTTCTTCCGCATGGTGAACTTCTTCGGCCCTGGCGGGAATCTCTTCCCGTGATCTCCGGTAGATTATGGATACCCGACCGGGTTCCTTCCATCCTTCCCTCTTTGCCCTGAGATATTGAAGCCTTACCGCACATCTTGCGGCATCCATGGCCACATTTCCCGCTCCGATGACACAAACCTTTTTGCCCACCTTTACCGGAGTGTCGTAATCGGGAAAGAGGTAGCCCTTCATGAGGTTTACTCGGGTTAAAAATTCGTTGGCACTCATTACACCGATAAGGTTGGTTCCCGGTATTTCAAGGAAAATAGGCAATCCTGCACCCGTTCCGATAAAGACGGCGTCGTATTCCCCGAGAAGATCATCAACTGTAAGGGTTTTCCCTATTACGTGATTTGTGCGGATTTCGATTTCAAGGCACTCCGCGGCGTATTGTATCTCGCTGCGCACCACCTCTTTAGGCAGTCGGAATTCGGGAATTCCGTAAACGAGCACACCGCCCGGCAGATGAAGGGCTTCAAAAATTACGACCCTGTGCCCTTCTTTAGCCACATCGATTGCGCAGGTAAGACCCGCAGGGCCACTTCCTATGACTGCAACCCTTCTGCCCGTGTCGGCTTTTTTCTTCAACGGGCATGTTCTGTGCGTCAATTCGAAGTCGCCGATGAATCTTTCGAGCCGCCCAATGGCGACGGGCTGACCCTTTTTGCCCCTGACGCACAGGGCTTCGCATTGTAGTTCCTGAGGACAGACCCTTCCGCAGACGGCCGGAAGGCTATTTTTGGTTTTCATTACGGATACCGCCCGTTCTATGTCGCCTTCTCTGAGTGCCAGAATGAATTCCGGTATCGGCACCCCAACAGGGCAACCCTGAACGCACCTGGGATGCTCGCATTGAAGGCATCTTTCGGCCTCCTGAAGGGCCAGCTCCCATGTAAACCCCAGGGCAACTTCCTGGAAGTTGTATCGTCTGATCGTGGGATCCTGCTCGGGCATAACCTGCCGGGGGATTGCCATGCGTTCCTTCTGCTTGAGATCGAGCACGAACCGGGGGTAGTGTTTTTGTCGTTCCTTTCCAAAATGAACCTGAGGATACCAGCCCTTCATCAGGCCTTACCTCCAGCCGCAATAACACCTTGAGTCGTCTCGAGCCATCGGTTAAGTGCGAGTTGCTCTTCTTCCCTGTAGATGCAAAGTCGCATCAGGAGGTTTTCCCAGTTCACAAGATGTCCGTCGAATTCGGGCCCGTCAACGCAGACGAACTTGGTCTCTCCTTTTAAGTCCACACGACAGCTACCGCACATACCCGTGCCGTCAACCATGATGGTGTTCAGACTGACGATTGTGGGAATGCCGTAGGGTTCTGTGGCTTTGCAGACAAACTTCATCATCACGGCCGGTCCGATTGCCCAGATCCGGGCGATATTCGATGCCTCTTTCATCAGGATTTCCTGAAGTGGTTGGGTAACGACTGCTTTTCTGCCGTAAGATCCATCATCGGTGCAGATAATGAGCTCGTCGGAAACGGAAGCCATACGATCTTCCCAGAAGAGAAGATCCTTTGTTCTGGCTCCTATAATGGAAAGGACCGTGTTACCCGCTTCTTTGAGTGCTCTTGCTATGGGGAATATGGGCGCTATACCCACACCGCCGCCTATACACAGGACCTTGCCGTAAAGGGCTATTTCCGACGGATGCCCTAAGGGGCCGGCTACGGCAAACAGTTCATCTCCGGGACGAAGTGTGCCGAGGTGCATGGTTGTTTTCCCGACTTCCTGAAAGATCATCGTGACGGTTCCTGCCCTTCGGTCGAAATCTGCAATGGTTAGAGGAATTCTTTCTCCCGACTCATCAATCTGAATCATAACGAACTGCCCCGGCCTTGCCCGCTTTGCCACATGGGGAGCTCTCACGACCACAAGCTTTGTGGACGGGCTCAGGGTCTTTTTATCCACAATTTTGAACATCTTCCCCCTCCTCCCGCCAGGGCCAATAAAGTGAAATCGTACACAAATATACATGTAACTTATTACACACACATGACAATCCAAAATACATCTAATGACATAATTATATTATCAGCTTGCAGGAGTCAAGCGTGACAGAAACGGACTACGGGAGGAACATCGAGATTTTTACAGGGCGGTGAAATAGCTTTGCTTCTCTTAATAAAGGCGCTGCCGGCAATTTACGTCGGCACGGTAATTTTCGTTGATTCTTTGACTTTGAAAGGAATGTTTAAACCCGGGCGGTAAAGAATTCCGTGATGGCTTCAACAAGGCCTCTTATGGTGTATTCTCGGGCCGTTATCGTGACTTTTATGCCCAGTGAATGCGCCGTTTCCGTGGTTATTGGCCCGATGGATGCGACCTTTACATCTCGTAAAAGGGATACACCCCCCCAGGGTTCCATAATGGAAACGAAGTTGGTTACCGTTGAAGATGATGTAAAGGTGATGAAGTCAATAGAGCCCTCTTTAAGCATTTCCGCCGTTTCCCGGGCTCTTTCTCCCGAAGCCCTCACTGTCTGATAGACCGGTACGACATCTACATGAGCGCCCATGTCCTTCAGAGTTTCCGGAAGAAGGTCTCTTGCAACCAGGGCACGAGGTATTAAGACCTTCGCTCTTTTTATCTGCTCCTCCGGAAGGGCCTTTATCAGTTCTTCTGCTCTGTAGCCATCCGGTATAACGTCGGCTCTTATGAAGTAGTTCTGAAGCCTTCGGGCCGTTGCCGGCCCTATGGCCGCAATCCTGCATTTTCCAAGAGCCCGGCCGTCCAGGCCGTGATACAGAAGCCTGTCGAAAAACCGATCAACGCCGTTAACGCTTGTGAAAATGACCCAGTCGTAGCTTTCGAGGTTTTTGCAGGCCTCGTCTACGGCATCCCACGAAGGAGGATCGATAATTTCTATGGTGGGAAACTCTATGCAGTCGGCTCCCAGAGCCTCCAGCTCGCGTCGGAGCTCGCTTGCCTGTGTGCGGGTTCTTGTGATGATAATTCTTTTTCCAAAAAGCGGCCTGGTTTCAAACCAATTCAGCCGGTCTCTCAGCGTTACCACAGAACCCACGACGATTATGGCAGGCGGGGTAATCCCTGCCTCCTTTACTCGCTCCACAATATCGCCCAGCGTTCCCGTGACCGACTTCTGCCTCGGCGTGGTTCCCCACCTGATAACGGCTACGGGTGTATCCTTCGGGGCGCCGTAGTGAATCAGTCGGTCCACAATGTAGGGTAAGTTTTTTACTCCCATGAAGAAAGCCAGTGTGCCTTTAAGTTCTGCCAGAGCCTTCCAGTTTACCTTAGAGTCCTGCCGGTCTTCACGTTCGTGACCGGTGACAAAGGCTATTGAAGCCGTGAAGTCTCTGTGTGAAAGAGGGATGCCGGCATATGCAGGGGCCGCAACTGCCGAAGTTACTCCCGGGACGACCTCAAAAGGGATACCCGCCTCTTTCAGAACTTCCGCTTCTTCTCCGCCCCGCCCGAAAACAAAAGGATCGCCTCCTTTCAGGCGCACTACCTTAAGGTATCGGCCTTTTTCCACGAGAAGCCTGTTTATCTCTTCCTGGCTCATGGAATGACGACCGCCCTGCTTGCCCACGTAAATCTTTTCCGCATTCGGGCGAGCGTGGGATAGCAACGCTTCATTGGCCAGATAGTCGTAAATTATGCAGTCGGCCTGAGCGATCAGGTCTAGCCCCTTAACGGTGATCAGGCCCGGGTCGCCGGGTCCTGCACCCACTAAATATACCTTACCGGTAATTGCTTTACTCATAGAAGGTTCCCTTTTTCGGCAAGGCGGCATAGATTTCGTCCAGCACGGCTTTTGCTCCCGCCTGCAAAATGCGCATTGCCAGGTTCCGACCCAGTTCTTCGGCTTCGCTCCATAAACCCACGACCTCTTCGCGATACATGCTTGATCCGTCAATAGATGAAACCATGCCGATTATGCGGAGCCGTCCGCTTTCAACGAAGCAGTGTGCTCCTATGGGAACCTGACACCCTCCTTCGAGGGTTCTTAAAAAGCTTCGCTCTGCTTCAACTGCCCTGGCCGTGGCTTCGTCGTGGAGAGGCCTCAGAATTTCCCTGGTGATCTCGTCATTACTTCTTGCTTCGATGCCGATTGCTCCCTGTCCCACCGCAGGCAGAAATTCTTCAGGGTCCAGATAGGCCGTTATGGCCTCATCCCAACCCATTCTGCGGATTCCGGCGGCTGCGAGTATTACAGCGTCGTACTGTCCGGACATAACCTTCCTGAGGCGGGTGTCCAGATTTCCCCGGAGCACCTGAACCTGCAGATCAGGACGGCGGTGTCTGATCTGCGAAGCCCTTCTAAGGCTGCTGGTTCCGACCACGGCACCCCGGGGCAGAGTCGCAAGGTCGTATCCGCCGGGGCATACTATAACATCTCTAGGATCCTCGCGCGGGGGAATTGCCACGATTTCAAGGCCTTCCGGGAGTACAGAGGGAACATCCTTCATGCTGTGCACGGCTGCATCTATACGCCCTTCAAGGAGGGCCTCTTCGATCTCTTTTACGAAAAGCCCCTTACCACCTATTCGGGCAAGGGGAACATCGGTTATGCGATCTCCCGTGGTCTTTATCGTAACGACTTCTATCCGGAGCCCGGGGTAATGTTTTACCAGGAGGTTTTTTACTATTTCCGTTTGCTTCAGGGCGAGTTTACTACCCCGGGTTCCCAGGACAATCCTCTCCACTTCGACGCCCCGGTTTAGTGGCAGGATGCACAGGAAGTGGCCCTGCAGCCCGAACACCCGGACCCGGATGAACCCATACGGCTGCTTGCGGCTCCTTTGTCCCCTCCACTCTTGAAGCCGAAAATAGACATACACCTGGAAACTTCTGATGATCCGCACTCGGGACAGCAGACCTTTTCACTCTGCCGAAAAACCAGTTGCTCGAATCTACAATTGCATTTAGGGCATTCGTATTCGTAAATGGGCACCTCGGACACCTCCGTTGGAGTTTTCGTTCGCCCTGATCAGGCTTTTTTAAACTAATCCTTTTTTTCCAATCTTACAATATCTCCGTCTTTAACCTGCTTCAGAACTGTCGGGTCTCCGAGTACCCGTCCTATTATGTTGACGGCGCTGGCGGCCCGGATTTCGTTGCCTTCACTGGCGGGTGTCGGGCCGAAGAAAATGCAAAAAGCTCTTCCCGGAGGCCAATAGCCGATTTCACCCATTCCGACTACATCCCTTGCCGTGTCGTCTCTTCCCATCTGTACGGGGATCGTGAAGTATATTTCATCTCCCCAGGTCTGGGCGGTGGACTCAATGGGGAGCGCTTTTATCACTTCCCGGGCTGTCTCCGTATCTCCGAGCTCTGCTTCAAGCACGATCGGACCGGCCGTTATTTTGATGCGTTCTCCCATACCGTTTTCCCTCCGGTTACAGTTGTATATTGATCTGGGGTTTCCTGCCTCGATTCAGATTAGGCCTCGAGGTTGTAAAGACGGGGCTGTGCACTATTACTGACTTAAAACCTTTGACTCCAGCCGTTCGACTCTCACGATAATATCTTCAATCAGGGCTTTGGTCTGAAGCGCTTTTTCAAGGTTTTCTCTGATTTTCAGCATTTCTACAAAAATGGCGTCGATTCTTTTGTTTACTACATCGATTCTGGTGGTATTTTGGTTAATTTCGGCTTTTAATTCTGCTCTTAGCTCGTCAATTCTTTTATTTGTCTCATCGATTCTTTTGTTTACTACATCGATTCTGGTGGTGTTTTGGTTAATTTCGGCTTTTAATTCTGCTCTTAGTTCGTCAATCCTTTTGTTTGTCTCATCGATTCTTTTATTTGTTTCGTCGATTCTCTTGTTTGTTTCGTCGATTCTATCGTTCAAATTTCTTAGCTCATCTCTTATGTCCTTAACGGTGGCGTCAATGCCGTTCATTCTGGAAGCGAGGGTTTCGATAGCGAGGCCGTATCCTTTCAGATGTCCGGAAACCTCGGATCTGAAATTGTTCAGCTCATTTCTTAGTTCCCCGATGACAAGGTTTTTTATGGTTTCTGCAAGTTTTTGTACATCCATAAAAACCTCCTGAGGCAAAGTCACACCGCCTTTTAGTTTGTAATCTAGCCTTTTTTCCCCTATCCTGCAATTGGAAAGATGGCTTGTGTCCTTTCCAAAGGCTGAAGGCGTTAGCACATCCGGGTGTGCTTTTTGTAGCAGGCGTCCATACTCGTAAGCTAATAATGCTTTTCTTTTTTATTTCGTGCGAATATCTTCAATAAAAGTAAACCGTGCGTTATGCAGGAAAAATTTTCACATAAACTTCGTAGCAGGAGGACAACAGTGGCGTTGCTTGACGTTAACATTGCCATCTCGGGAGCCGCGGGCGAAGGGATACAGACGATAGGTTCGGTACTCGCCCGTTCAATTTCGCGGCTTGGGTATGCCGTTTTTTCCTGGCAGGAATACGAATCTCGCATACGAGGAGGGCTTAACAGCTACTCGATCAGAATAACCGATCGGCCCATAAACAGTCCTCGAATGGACTGTGATATTCTGGTTGCCCTCAATGGACCTGCGGCAGACAAGTATCGTTCATGGCTTCGCGATGGCGGTATCCTTGTCGGTGAAGGAGCTACTGACTCGCCTCTTGCCGTCCCCTTCTCAAAAACGGCAACGGAAAGATGGGGTAAACCCGTATATGCCAATTCTCTGGCTCTTGGGGTGCTCTGGGGAATGCTGGGAGCCGACCTCGATGTCATAGCTGCTACCGTGGAAAAAACCTTTGCGGACAAGGGCAATGATATAGTTGCCAGAAACCTCGAGGCGCTAAAAACCGGCTACGAAATGGCGGAAAAATCCTGCAAAGGCATCTGCCCCTGGAAACTGGAAAAGAGGTCAGAAGAATATTATCTCATCAACGGCCAACCGGCCATTGCTCTGGGAGCTGTCAGGGCGGGTTGCCGCTTTATGGCGGCTTACCCGATGACTCCTTCAACGGGCATTATAACCTTTCTTGCCCAACAGGAAGACCGGTTGGAGGTTCTGACGGAACAGGCCGAAGATGAGATTGCCGCCGTTAACATGGTCATCGGGGCTCAATTTGCTGGGTGCAGGGCCATGACGGCTACATCAGGAGGTGGATTTGCCCTTATGGTTGAAGCTTTAAGCCTTTCCGGCATGACCGAAACCCCTCTGGTGGTGGTGCTCGCCCAGAGACCCGGTCCGGCAACAGGGCTTCCCACCCGAACCGCTCAGGGTGACCTGCTTTTCGCCCTTCATGCCGGTCATGGAGAATTCCCCCGTTGTGTTCTGGCTCCGGCAGACCCCGTGGAAGCCTTTCGGCTGACCGTTACGGCTTTTAACCTGGCCGATAGATTTCAAATTCCCGTCATTATAATGACCGATCAGTTCCTGGCAGACTCGCAGTTTTCCATAAAGGACTTTGATCCCGGAGAGGTGGGGCCAGAATTTTTCCTGGCCGATCCCGAAAACATCGGCGAGTACAGACGTTACGCTGTTACGGAGGATGGAGTGTCACCACGCCTCTACCCGGGCCAGAGCTCTCACCTGGTAGGAGCCGATAGCGATGAACACGACGAGTGGGGGCACATTACGGAGAACCTTGCAGAGGTGGCCCGTCCGATGATGGAGAAGAGAATGCGAAAGATGAAATCTCTTCGGAAAATGGTTCCTCAACCGCTTTTCTATCTTCTTGAAGATGCCGAAACCGTCTTTGTGTGCTGGGGATCGGTTCGGAATGCTCTTTTAGAGGCGGTGGACAGGTTGCGGGAAGAGGGAAAGAAGGTGGGATGCCTTCATTTCCCCGGAGTCTGGCCTCTTCCGGAAATTTCTCTTCCAGAAGGCCGACGCTGGATTGCCGTTGAACAGAACATGACATCTCAGTTCGGCAGGCTCTTTGCCTGTGAGTACGGTATTTCGATGGATGCCCCAATTTTAAGGTACGATGGGTTACCGATTACGGCAGAGTGGATCGTTACGAACTTCAGAGCCTGATCAGGAGGCGTGTTCTATGGTTGGCGTAAAAGATTACAATGTGGTAACGGAAATTCAGTGGTGTCCGGGTTGTCCCAATCATATGATCCTGAGGGCCCTGAAACAGGCTCTCGCATCCCTTGGTCTGAAGCCCCGGGACATCTGTCTCGTTTCAGGAATCGGCCAGGCTGCAAAGTTGCCTCATTATATAGCCTGCAACTTTTTTAACGGTTTGCACGGCCGTGCACTTCCCGTTGCCACAGGGATAGCCGTCTCCAATCCGTCTCTCAAGGTCATAGTCACAACGGGAGACGGGGATTGCTACGGCGAAGGGGGTAATCATTTTCTCCATACCTTCCGAAGGAATCCCGATATATCGATTTTCGTCCACAACAACTCAATTTATGCTCTTACCAAGGGTCAGGCATCGCCGACCACGCCTCTTGGCGAACGCCGAACGCTTCAGTTGCGAGGAGTCCTTGAGCCTCCCCTGTCTCCTCTGGCGCTCGCCCTCGTTGCCGGATGTGGTTTCGTGGCTCGCGGGTTTGCTCTGGATGTTGAACATCTTGCGGAACTGATGGTTCAAGCTGTTTCCTACAGGGGCTGTGCTCTTGTCGACATCATCCAGCCCTGTATAACCTGGGATCCCAGACCCCTGGATTGGTTTCGAGAACGGGTCAGCTACATCGAGGGTGAGCACGATCCGTCGGATTTTGGAAAAGCCCTTGATCTTGCCCTGAGGAATGATTTTGCCGTAGGGGTTCTCTATAAGGGAGACCCGAAGCCGGTCTTTGGGGAAGATTTTTTCAGGAGGTCGGGGATGGAGCGACTCGTCGGAATTGACCCGGAAGGAGCTGAGGTTATTTCAGAAGTCCTTCAGATGTTCAGACCGGGGCAGAATGATTAATCGTACGGGGGGCTTACGGGGTTCTTTTAACGATCTATAACTCCATCGGCTGTGATGATTCAGTCCTCCAGGATAAACAGGCTCTTGCGGTTTAATATTTCAAAGCCTCCCTCCGTAACCCTGACCATGTTCTCCAGTCTTATACCGCCTTCGCCCTTAAAGTATATGCCCGGTTCGACCGTTACGATCATATTGGGCTCGAGCATTGTCGAGGAAGACTTTCTCAGGCGTGGCAGTTCATGTACGGCAAGCCCCACCCCGTGACCGAGACCGTGACCGAAAAGGTCACCGTATCCCGCATCCTCGATGATTTTCCTTGCAATACGGTCCACCTGGTCTGTCATAATCCCGGGTTTGATTGCTTCCTGGGCGGCCATCTGTGCTTCCCGAACTATTTTGTACCGTTCTATCCATTTTCGGGGAATCTGCCCGAGAAAAAAGGTCCGGGTCATATCAGAGCAGTAGCGGTTTTTGCGGGCTCCTATGTCGATCACTACGGGTTCGCCGAGGCCGGGTATGCGATGGGTGGGCGAGGCGTGAGGCAGTGCAGATCGCGGGCCACTTGCAACGATGGGCGGGAAAGCAAGGGCCTCTGCCCCCGTTTCTCTCATGCGCCTTTCAGTAAACCACGCAATATCACGCTCCGAAAGCCCTTTTCCAAGAAGATGCAGGACTTCTTCCATCACACTTTCGGTGAGCTGAAGAGATTCTCGAATTAGCTCGATTTCTTCCTCGTCCTTAACCGCCCTCATACCCTCGACGCATCGCCTGGCCGGCACGAATTCCACCGACTTACCCATTTCCTTCAGAGCATCGGAAATTGCCCGGAAGGTTTCAACGCTCAGGTGGTGATCTTCAAAAGCGCACCTTTTTGCGCCTGATTCCGCAAGAACGCGGGCAACCGTTTCGCAGGCCCCTTCATTGCCGTAAAGGAGGACATCAAAATCGGGGGCTTCGCCTTCCGCCTGCTCGCCGTATCGAGCATCGGTCAGAATTGCCAGCTCTGTTTCCGTTATTAAGAGAAAACCCGATATTTCTGAAGGAATGGGATCTTCGGCGGAAAATCCGCTCAGGTAGTACCGGTTCTCCGGTTCCGTTACGATGAAGGCATCGAGTCCCGCCGAAGCCATCCACTTTCGAACTTTTTCAATTCTCGCCTCTTTCATTACTAAACCCTATTTTTGAATTGTCTGGACAACCGGCCCGAAGATTTTATTATGGAGAAAAAAGAGAAAGTCCAGTCAAAAGGGGGCATGATATGACCCGTGAAGGTGACGTGGTGCTGGTGTATGTGGAGAACAAACCGGCTTTTTTTGCCAGAATTGAGGCCATAACGCCGGACGTGAAGCCTCTGTGGTTTCGTGTAAAGATGCTGATTCTTCAAATTCCTTTTGTGGTTGTCACCTGGATTTTGAGAGAAGAATACATAAACGGTGCAGAATTCACCATGGGCGGAACGCCGATCCGTATGGAAAGGGTTGAAGCTCCACCGGAGCCGCTTGAAGACCTGGAAGAGGAAGAGGATGTTGACGGCGTAAAGGGCGGCGACGAGGGGCGAGGCGGTAAGGTTGTGTCGCTTGCCGAACTCAGGAAGCAGAAGAAAAAGAAAGGTTAATCCTTAACATGTTAAGGGGGTGATTGTGGGTTACAGCGTCAGGGTGGTCGATCGGGTATCCAAGACGGGAACCGTTGCGGTTTTGAAGCTTGAGAAACCGCGCGGATTCGCCTTTAAGCCCGGTCAGTGGACGGTTTTGTCGCTTCCCGAAAAGGGCTTTTCCGACGAAAAAGGGCTTGCTCGGCCCTTAAGTATAGCTTCGGCTCCTTTCGAGGACTTCCTTCTCTTTGCAACAGGGCTTTCGGAAAGTGCCTTCAAAAAAACGCTTCAAAGGTTATCTGCCGGTGATGAGGTATTTGTAGATGATCCCCGGGGGAATCTGGTTTTTCCCGAAGAGGCCGAAGGGCCGGTTGTAATGATCGCAGGTGGTGTTGGCATAACACCCTTCCGCTCGATGGTTTTACATGCTCTGAAGACGGGATGGACTCACCCTCTGGCTCTTTTTTATTCCAGCAAAACCCCCGAAGAAGCGGTTTTTCTGCAGGAGTTTTTCGAATGGTCCGGCCGGTTTAAGAATTTTACCTTCGTACCCACGATGACCAGGGTATCTCCGGGGCAGGGCGGATGGGATGGTGAAACAGGTAGAGTTTCTGTGGAGTTGATCGGGAAACACTTCGACTCCTGGCGGGATGCTATCTACTTTGTGGCCGGTCCGCCTTCGATGGTCGATGCAACGCAAAAAATGCTTGCAGGGATGGGGATTGTTCAGGAGCGAATAAAGCTCGAAGGATTTGGAACGGGACGGTGATGTTTTGGTTTTCTTTGAGAGGAGACCATGAGCAACGAACAGGGGATTTACGTCGAAATCGGGACGGGTTTTTCTTTTCATCCCGAGCCGGCGAAGGCCTGCAGGGAGGCAATACTAAAGGCTTTAGAGAATTTAGGCCGTTATGATCCTTCGGTATGTTTTATTTTTGCCGCTCAGCGCTATGCCACAGGTGAAGTTCCCTCTACGGTTACCAGATTACTCGGGCAGATTCCCGTTCTCGGATGTACGACGGCGGGTGAAATCCTGAACGAGCCGAAAAAGGGGTCGCTGAGCGTTGTTCTGATTGCTTCCCCTTTTCTGGATGTCGTCGGGGTCTGGGGTGCTGAAGGTGCAAATCGTGATTATAAGAAGGCTCTTCGGTCGATTTTTTCTCAGGGGGATTTAGAGGGTCTGCTGAAAGACGATTACCGTAGAGAACTCAGGCGATCGGGGAAATCGATTTTCGGTGTTATGTTCACGGCAGGAACGACCAGATCCGCTGATACCAGAGCCTATGAGATATTTACCTCTCTCAGGGAAGCGACTTCCTTTGAAATTCCTTTTTTCGGAGGATGTGCGGGGAACGCTCCGGGAGAAAGAGACGAAAACAGCGTTTTCGTCGGGAACAGGGTAATTGCCGATGGAGTAGCCGTAGCGATTTTTGAAACCTCTCTTCGTCACGGTATGGGCATGTATCACGGTTTTGTGCCTCAGGATAGGAGCCTGATGGTTACCAGAGTGAAGGGCCATGAGATTCTGGAACTTAACGGTAAACCGGTAATGGAAGTCCTGCCGTCACTTCTGGGCATGCCCGTTTCCAGGTTAACGGAAATAAGCGTTTCGGCTCTTGCCCGTAAGGCCCTGGGTGTGAAAACCCGGGAGCAGAGATATCAGGTTATTCCCATGACCTACCTTACGGATCGGGGAACTCTCAGGGTGGCACAGCCCGTGTCGGAAGGGACTGCCCTTTCACTCATGATCCCGGGGCCTGATGTGGAGCATGTGGGAGAGCATGCCGCGTCAATGGCTTTATGGCGGGCCAATATACGGCGCCCTGCCGTTCTTTTCATGTTTTCCTGCGCTCTGGTTCATGTGATGATGGGTCAGGATCTGAGGAATTCGGAAGTGGAGTGTGTCAGGAATATGGTCGGATCCTGCCCCGTTGTGGGGTTCTATTCTTTTGGCGAACAGGGGGTAGCCCGAGACGGGTCCAATGTTGCGTGTCATGGAGCCGTTTCCTGTCTTGCTCTGGGAAATGAACTGACCGATGCGGCTCTGACTTATCTGGAAAATCGGCTGCTTGCAGAAAAACTCGAAATCCAGACCGAAAAGCTCAAAGAGGCCGTGCGGGATTGGGAAAATACCTTTAACAACGCCCCCTTCGGCATCATGGTGGTAGATAAGGACTTTGTCGTTCGCAGGATGAACAGGACTTTGCGTAATCTTTTACCCCCCCCCCCCCCCCGGAGGTGGGGGTGAATGGCGATGCTATGAACTTTTCAAAGGGTGTAAAAATGTTCCTGAGGGATGTTTCAAAGAAAAGGCCGCACTCACGGCTGAAATGCTTCACCGGGAGTTTTTTGAACCGGACCTTAACAGGTGGCTTGCCGTTACGGTTGTGCCCCTGCATGACGAAAAAGGTTCCGTTGTCTCAACCCTGCACTTCATACAGGATGTAACGGAAAAGAGGCGGTTTGAGGAAGTGCGAATGCTGGCAAGAAAGTTCGAGACTGCAATGACCATCGCCGGAGGCATAGCTCACGATTTTAACAACCTTTTGATGATAATAGCGGGTAATGTTGAAATTGCCCAGAAGGATATTTCTCCGGACTCCCCCGCCTACGACAAACTTTCAAGGGCGAAGGAAGCGGTATTCAGGGCGGCCGATCTTGTGAGAAGGCTCCTGTATGCAACAATGCACATTCATCCCCATCTGTGCGAATGTGATCTTAACACATTACTGCCGGTTTGGCTGGCCGATATCATGAAAAAATCGCCCTGCCGGTATGACTTAACGAGCTACATTGAAGATGCCAGAGTAATTGCAGACCCTGAGTTACTGAGAAGAGCCTTTGAAAACGTGGTGAAAAACGCCGAAGAGGCCACGGGTGGAAAAGGGGGTGTAAAGGTTTCTCTCTGGAACCGTTCTGTATCGGCAAGTCATCCCACCCTTAAAGGGGGATCATATATCGTTGTGGAAATCAAGGACTCAGGGCCGGGCATAAAACCGGAACTCCTTTACAGGGTGTTTGATCCCTACTACAGCACGAAGCAAAGGGGCACGCAGAAAGGTATGGGTCTGGGGCTTGCGGAAAGCCTTTCTATTATGAGCGCCATGGGAGGAACCGTTGAGATTACTTCAACCGAAGGAAGTGGTACATCGGTTTATCTTTACATACCCAAAAAGGAAGAAGAGACCACCCTTTCCTGAGATTTGAGGAATAGCCCATGGATTTGAAGGCTTCTGGCGGAATTATCGGAGGTGTGGAAGGCCGTCCCGCTGGGGAAATCGTGGTTGTTGATGACATGAAGGAAAGCCTTGAAATGATAACCACCCTTTTATCACGCCGGGGATACAGTGTTCGTGGATTTACCGACGGAGTTTCCGCCTTGGCTTACTGTAAAGAAAACCCGCCCGACCTGGTCCTTCTGGACATAAATATGCCGGGAATGAACGGTTATGAGGTCTGTCGAAGCATAAAGCAGATTCCCACACTCAGGGATGTGCCCATCATATTCGTAAGCGGGTTGCACGAGGAGGGGAACATCGTTGCCGGTTTTGAATCCGGCAGTGTTGATTACGTAGAAAAACCCTTTCGGACCAACGAACTCCTGGCCAGGGTGGAAACTCATTTAAAAATCCACAGGATGAAACGGGAACTGGAAGCCTACTCGCATCATCTGGAATTTCTGGTTCGGCAAAAAGTAGAGGAACTTACCCAGGCCTACAAGGCGACCATCTTTGCAATGGCAAAACTTGCCGAGTACAGGGACGATGCCACGGGGCACCATCTTGAGCGGGTTCGGGAATACTCCCGGTTGCTTGCGGAACAACTGGCCCGCATGGGACACTATAGCGAGGTGGTAACGCCCAGATTCATTGAAAACATTTTCGAAGCCAGTCCCCTCCACGACATAGGAAAGGTGGCGATACCCGACTCCATCCTTCTCAAACCGGGGCGACTCACCGATGAAGAAATGGAGATCATGAAGCAACACACCGTGATCGGGGCCTCGGCTCTGAGAGATGTTCTACGGATGCATCCGAAGAATGAGTTCATTGCGATGGGGATAGAGATCGCAATGAGCCATCATGAAAGGTGGGACGGTATGGGTTATCCCGCAGGGCTTGCGGGTGACTCAATTCCGCTTGCTGCACGCATTGTGGCCGTGTCCGATGTTTACGATGCCCTGAGATCCAGAAGACCTTACAAGGCACCGCTTCCCCATTCCAATGCTGTTGGGATTATACTGGCCGAAAAGGGCACTCACTTTGACCCCCTGGTAATTGACGCATTTGTGGAGATACAGAACGAATTTGAAAGAATAGCCGAGAGGCTTTCGGATTGATATCGGTCACGATCCGGCTATGGATTCTATGAGGGCATCAACGGCGTATTGATCCACAACTTCAACCTGAGGTTTTTCCTTTAACATTTGTCGGCGGACCCTTTCGCGAAGTTCTTCGTAATCAATCTCTTCACCCAGATCTCTGGCTTTTCTTATCGCTTCTGTTTGAATGTACAGTTCAAAGGCGATTCCTTCGATATTTTTAAGAACCTGTATCAATTTTTTAATTTTTTGACCTGCAAGATCCTGAAAGCTCAGCAGGGTCATTATATCCAGCAGCTTCCGATTAATGCTGTCCAGTATTTCCTGCATGTTGTCGGCAAGAAGGTTTTCCCTGGCTTCGCCGATAATATCCTGCATCTCTTCTATGATGTCCATGATCTGAAGGGCGGCATCCTCGGTTATTTTGAGAACACTATCGAGAATGGATTCGGATTTCTCAATGCTCTGAAAGGCGTCACCTATTATGCCTTCAATGTTCATATCCTTTTTTACCGAACTTATGGTTGAATAGATTTTCTCTATTCCGCTAACGGCATCTTCACTTAAATTCTTGTAAAAAGCACTGTCATAAAGCGCTTTTCTTAAAGCTTTCACCACTTCGTCCTGAACGATCTGGCTTAAGGTCTGACGCATTGACGGTCCCATTCGTTCGATAATCTTGTCTGCAAGTTCTTCCAGCATTTTTTTCTCATCGGTCATTGAGGCTACTCCACGGTAAAGGCATAAGTATTACCGCCGCTTTTTTTGGCTTCGTACATTGCCTTGTCAGCCTTTCGAAGAAGTTCGTCGATATCGGATCCATCGTCGGGAGCAACGGCTATGCCAATGCTTACACCCAGCCGGGCTTCGCGTTTTTTTACGACTAAAGGGCGGGTTATGGCGTTAATGATCCTTCGGGCAATAAGCCCTGAGTGAATTTTTTCGGTAAGTCCCTGAGTTATGATGACGAACTCGTCACCACCCCATCGAAAGCATAGATCGACAGATCGTATGGCGGAGGTCATGCGCCTTGCCACTTCCACGAGAACTTCGTCGCCTGCATCGTGCCCCAGCGTGTCGTTCACGAGTTTAAAGCCGTCGAGATCCAGAAATAATATTGCAGTTTTGCGATCAGGGGAAGTGCCTCTGAGTATGATTTCCCCGATACTGTGCAAATGGTGGCGGGTCATGAGGTTGGTGAGTTCGTCTCTGGGGATGTCGGCTTGATCAGGCTCCTCGAATACCAGAAGGGCTTCCCTTCCCGTCAGCGGTACCGACCGGACCGCAACAAGTCGCCTGGAAGAGGTAATGACCTCAAAGGTTGTAATCCTGTTTGCCAGCATTTGTTGCCATTGAGGGATTTCGATCTGTCCCATGTGAGACAGGGCTTCAGGATTCAGGATGATGTCCCCGCGGGTATCTACAATACCAAGAGGATATGGTATGCTGTCGATGATCTGCTTAAGCAAGTCCTTCATAGGCTTTTCGCAGTTTCGGGTTACCGGTTAAAGTTAAGCGAGAATTTCTATTTAGGAAATTATCGTGCCCGTTGCAACAACATCTTTGAAGTCCTGCGAAATAAGATTCGGTTGATTACCCGGTCCCGTTAACGATAATATGCCTTTTCAAGCGTATCCGGGTTTTTAAAGGTGGAAAATGTGAGGGGCGAGATGAAGATTGCATATTTTTCCATGGAAATCGGCATTGACGAGAATATTCCCACTTATTCAGGGGGGCTGGGGATTCTCGCAGGGGATCATCTGAAATCCAGTGCGGACCTTGCACTGCCTGTCGTGGGAGTTACCCTGCTTTACAAGCGGGGCTATTTTCTTCAGCATTTGACTCCTGATGGCATACAGCTTGAGGCATATCCACTTTTCGATCCCCGGGGCTACATGGAACCGATCCCCTTTAAGGTCAATCTTTCCATTGCCGGTCGCAATGTGGCGGTAGGAGCGTGGAAGTATCGCTACCGTGGGCTGAACGGGCAGACCAGTGTTTATTTTCTCGATACGGATCTTCCCGATAATGCCCCTGAAGACAGGATGATAACCCAGTACCTCTACGGCGGTGACCAGTACACAAGGATAGTTCAGGAGGTTGTGCTCGGAATAGGGGGATATCTGATACTCAAAAAACTCGAACCCGACATAACCACCTACCACATGAACGAAGGCCACGCAGCTTTTTTGACTCTTGCTTTGCTGAGGGATCTTGATGGCGACGAAGAGAAGGTTAGGCACAGGTGCATATTCACGACTCACACGCCGGTACCGGCAGGCCATGATCGCTTTCCCTATGATATGGCCTATCATGTGCTGGGGGATTACCTCCCGTCCAACATCAAAGAGCTGGCCGGAGAAGAGAGTCTCAACATGACTCTCCTGGCTTTAAACCTTTCCCGTGCAAGCAACGGGGTTAGTGAGCTTCACGGTGAGATCTCCCGTCAGATGTTTCCCGGCTACGACATAGGGCACATAACGAATGGAGTTCATCACCTGACCTGGACCGGACCGGAATTTGCTAAGCTTTTCGATTCGTATGTGCCCGAATGGAGAAAACAGCCTCAAGTTCTCAGGGATGCTGTGAACATTCCCGATGATGCAATTAGATCTGCCAAGCTTGAGGCGAAAAAGAGGCTGATAAGATATGTTAATTCTTTGACAGGTGTTGGATTTACCGACGAAATGCTGACGATTTGCTTTGCCAGGCGGGCAGCGGCATATAAACGGGCTACGCTCATCTTTACAGACATTGAATACCTTCTTAATCTGTCGTACGATCGTGTGCAGTTCATCTTTGCGGGCAAGGCCCATCCTCAGGATCAAGCAGGTAAGGATCTCATAAGGCAGATTGTGGAAATTGCCCATCGTTACGAGGATCGTCTGCGCCTTGTGTTTTTGCCCAACTATAACATGTGGCTTGCGCAGCTAATGACCCAGGGTGCGGATGTATGGTTGAACACTCCGAGAAGACCCAGGGAAGCCTGCGGGACCAGCGGTATGAAGGTATGTTTCAACGGAGGTGTCAATATGAGCGTGCTCGACGGATGGTGGCGTGAGGCCTGTAGGGACAGGGTTAACGGGTGGGCGATAGGCGATGACGAGGAACAGACCGATGAGGAAGCGGCCATGGATCTGTACCGGGATCTCGACGACATGGTCACGATGTATTATGCGGCGCCCCATCAATGGACGCGGATTATGAAGCATTCAATTGCCGACATAACCCCTTACTTCAATACCCATAGGATGGTTCTTGAGTACCTGCATAAGTATTACCTGTAATGAGGTAGCATGGAGCCTATTGAGTCCAGCCCTTCGGAAAGCATAAAAGCTCAACGTGACGGAGCGTTAGGCATAGTTGTTGTTTCGGGCTATGTGGCCACTCAGATGCTCTCTGATGTGGCCAGTCTCAAAATAGGGGTTGTCTTCGGACTTGCCGTTGACATGGGTACTTTTATCTATCCTGTAACTTTTACCCTGAGAGACCTGGTGCACAAAAGGTTGGGGAAGAAAAATGCCAGAATTCTCATTATTCTTGCCGGGCTTATCAATCTATTTATGGCCTTTTACCTCTGGTGGTGTGCCCGGATACCGGGTGATCCGTCCTGGGGTTTACAGGAAGAATTCCGCGCCGTTCTCATGCCCGTGTGGCGAATAGTCATTGCTTCGATAGTGGCAGAGGTGATAAGTGAACTGTTGGACACAGAAATTTACCACTGGTTTGTTCATCGGGTTACGCCAAGACATCAATGGGCACGGGTAATGGTCAGCAACGGGTTAAGCATCCCCGTAGATAATGCCATTTTTGCTTTCGGCGCCTTCTGGGGAATTGTTCCCGCCGATGTCATTGGTCAAATATGGCTTATGAACCTTTTTGTTAAGTACTTGATAACCCTTGTGTCGGTTCCCATGATTTACTTTGTTCCGGAGGGATCGGCAATCAGGTAACGGGGCATGAGAGGCTTTCAACGATGACGGCAGAAAATGCTTTTGTTTCAACCAAGGAGATTCGTGAAACCTTTTCCAGAATAATAGGCCGAATAACTGAAGAAGGCTTCCCTTTACTCAGGCGAACCGTTGCAATTGTAAAGAATGTTCAATACGATCGGGAAGCGTCGATAAAAGCTCTGGCTGCCGACATAATGGCCGATCCCGGCATGTCGGCAAGAATCCTTCGTATAGCCAACAGCCCTCTTCTTAATCCCGGTATTTACCGGATAAGGACGATTACAAGAGCCCTGGTAATGCTGGGCCTTAAAAACGTTGTGTCTCTTGCCCTGAGTGCGGCCGTTCTCGAAGATGTAATGACCAGAGAACAGGCGGCGGTGGTTTTCCCCAGGCTTGTTCGTGCACTCAAAAGAGCCGTCCATGCCAAGCAAATTGCAGCTCTTTCGGGAGACGACCTATCGGAAGAGGCTTTTATTGCAGGGCTTCTCTACGATCTGGGCAACCTGGTCTTTGACGCTTTTGTACCGCTGGAATTGCAAAATCGTATCAGGGACATAGCCCTTAGGGACGACATTCCGATTGAAACGGTCAGAAGACGCCTGCTGGGTTTTGATGCCCGAGAGGTAACATTTCAGCTTAATAAATCCTGGAAACTATCGCCGCTACTTAACGATGTTTTAACACCCGGCAAGGAATCAAGGCGCACCAGGTATATAACAACGGCAGAAAAAATCGTCGAGTTTTTGGACAAACACAATATTGATACACCGGAAGGTGCTGAGTTTTTAAAAAAAGTAGCATCGGAGCTGGGCATTTCCGCAAAATCCCTTGAGGAGGCGATAAAGGCGGCCGAGAATCTTTCGGAAACCTTCGAAAAGGAGTATTCCAAACATATTCTTCCTCCCGAAGAGGTCGAACACCCGGAAGGGAAGGTAAAGGAGCCTGAATTTGCGGAAGATTTGGTGAAGTCTGAGGAAACTGCCCCGGATAAAGCCCTTTCAACGGAAGACGGACGGCTCAGGGAACTGATGGGAATTGTTCAGGACATCGTTGCCATGATGTATAGAGGATTTACGGATCCCCATGTTCTGTTCAGTCTCGTTATGGAGGCGATTTTTTCGGGTCTGGATATGGACGTTGTGCTCTTTGGGCTGCTCACGGCGGAAAAAAATGCTTTTAGGATACGATACAGTCTGGTTCGTAAGGGGCTGGACATAAAACTTCCGGATCTCGTTAATTTGAAAAATAAGGAAAAAAATCTATTCTACCATCTTCTATTCCAGGATTCGGCTGTTTGGGTTTATGAAAAAGGCGATCCCCAATTGCTTGCCAGGGCTAATTCTCCGCCTGCTTCATCCTTTGTGGCGGTACCCTGTATGTTAATGCCTATTCGTCCTAAAAACACTACCATAGGTTTTATTTACGCCGACATGAGGAATAAACCTGAAAAAATGAACGACGAGGTTTTTTCCATGTTTACAATGTTTGGTCAGTTTGCAACCCTGGGGCTGTCTTTCCTGGTGTCTCAGGATAGGGTGGAAAAATAGAGCTGGACGAAGAAGGTATGGAAGAGTTTCTGCCCAAAGAAGAAGCGGTGATATTTAACGAAGTTCAGCTTATCCTTGCAGAAAAAAGAACGGCCCTGGCTACGCTCAGAACGGGGATTGCCGTTTTCGCCCTTCCCATGTCGGTCTTAGGGCTCCTTATCACGACTTCTCGCTATTACAGGGCTTCGGAAGTTCTACCATTTCTTGCACCTTTGCTCATCCTTTGTGCCCTGCTCACCGTTTTGGGGACCTACCTTGTGGTGCGTTCTCTGCTCAGGCTCAGAAGATACGACAAGGTGATTTCCCGCCTTAAGCAATCCCATCCCATCTTAAAGCACCTGCTGGACGATGCTCCGGCAAACCCCGGATGAATCAGTCTTCTATGATGTCGGCCTTCAGATCGTCAAGAGACCATACGGGCAGAGGGCCCGATTGGCCCGTTTCCGGATCGTAGCGGTAGCGGTAAGAGCAGGTGTTCCTGTAAGTTTCGAACATGTGTTTCCACCCTCTCTGGAAGTAGGGGCATTCATCGTTGAAACAGACGTAAAAGAATTCGGCAGTCCAGGTCGAAAACATGGGAACCCGCCATTTTTTCATCTTCTGACCACAATGAGGGCATATTGTTTTATCTTCTACGGTCATGCCATCTCCTTTCCTGGAAGTAGATTTGGCTAATCCAGCACAATGTCCTCATCGCTCTGGATTCTTTTTTGTATTTCTTCCGGGTCGAACTTCCGGTTTCTCATAAAAAGCTCGGTAAACTGTATCATTGTCTGTTTCATAACTTCGCGGTAATTGGGTACGTGTTTGTCGAAGATCTCGGCGATTTTTTCGTAGGTCAGACTTCTTAGATCTTCACACATTGCCAGATATTCGCGACGCTTGTCCTCCGGGAGAGCCTTTACCATGTTCTGTCCCAGGAGGTTTTCAAAGAGCTTGTACATGTCGTTCAGGAGTTTCTTGAGTGATTCGGGAGAGTGTTTTTCACCCTTCTTTTCGACCAGTGCTCTGCAGAAATTGAGAATGTAAGGGTTCTTCATTGATAGCGGCCTGGCTTCCATGAGCTCCTTTGCCGTGGGAATCTTGCCGTCCATAAAAATACTCCTTTCCTGATTTATCATTGCCTTTTGCCCGGGGAATACTATAAAACATTTTTCACAATCTTGTAGAGATAAACGGAGAAATTTTATGGAAAGCCAGAATTATCATCATATTTCGCTTAATTATCTGAGACATGCCCTTGAAAGAGATCTGGATCTTTTGGCCAAGGCGTTACCCGGAAGTGTTTCGGGTGGTGAAGTGACCTTTCGGGCCTTCGGGCATTCCTGTCGTATTTCTCGAGAGGGGGTCTTTCTTGGCGGCAGACTTGACAAGGGTCCCAGAGCAATAATCATAAGCATTTATGCCCTCAATGTGCCCGAAGAAACGGTAACCTACACGACGAGCTGGACCTCTTTCAGGGAACTTCCCGGGACGATGCCTTACTGGGGGCCTTTTAGGAAAAACGTAGAGGAACCACTTTTACCCTATGTTCCCACCATTCATCACGAGAGCACCAGAATCTGCGAGACTTTAGACGGATACTTGACGGATGACGCTCCCGGCGATTTTGCCATGGTTCTCTTTCCTCTTCCCAAGGTACCCCTTCTTTATGTTTTCTCTCTTCCCGATGAGGAATTCCCTGCAGAAGCTAAGTGTCTTTATGCCAAGGGATCCACGGCCTTCATGCCCGTGGATGTACTGGCAGATTTAGCAGAGCATACCAGCAGGCGAATTGTTGAAATAATCTCGGGAGAGAAGAAATGAATCCCTTTGGTGATCCGGAAAAGCCCCAGGGATCCTTTATCGCCGTTCCGGTATCGATCCACTTCGGCGATACGGACCCCTATGGTGTTGTGTACTTTGCTTCTTACTTCAGATATTGCCATCAGGGCATTGAGGCACTATTTGAACGCCTCGGTTTGCCGCCTCATCTATACTTCAGGAATAGCGAGCGGGGCTTCGGCTTGCCGATAGTTGGAGCTTCCTGTGATTTTTACAGACCCGTAAAATACGGAGATAAATTAACTCTGAAGGTCTGCGTGAAACATTTGAAGGCAAAGTCGGTCACCTTCGGTTTTTTCTTCTACAAAGAGAATTCGGAAGATCTCGTGGCAAAAGGAGAAGCGACCATAGTTGCCATTGATCGGAACTGGAAGTCCTGTGCTCTTCCCGATGATGTGAGATCTGCTCTGGAGAAATTTGCCGGAGACCTGAACTAGTCTTTTGCCAATAGAGACTCGGCAATATGTTCACTTATGAAGGTCAGGCTCTCTAAGTCTATGATTTGTAATGCTTTCTCGTCATAAAGAAACTTGGCCCTTGCAGGAAAGGGATCATCGGGATCTGCATCCCAGAAGAGAAGCAGAATTGAGAGTTTCGGGAACACATTGAAAAGGATTGCCACATCTGCGCCCTCGTATTCGGGAAGAATGTTGCCCTTTTCAGAGGCTTTTGCCTTTAGGGCTTCTACCCTGCCTCTAAAGGCTTCTCCAAGGGGCTTTTCACAGTGGTTTTCAAGAGTTTTGACTTTGGAAATGCTTCCCGGAAAGTATTCCATGCCTACCCATTTGCCCGAAGGCTCTCCCTCACCCTGCAGAAGGTAGTTGTAAATGAAGATTTTTTCTTTTTCGGAGATCCTTTGACCTTCTGGATTATAAATATCCTTCGATGTGACCACCACCGATGTACCGAGATAGGGAACGACAATCCCCCGCTGAGCCTGAAATTCGGTAATTTCAAGGCCGTGCCGCCCTGCGAGTTCCTCCATGTCTTTTGAAGCAAACTCTCTTCTCACAAATTCAAAAGCTTCGAGCTTTGTCCCCACTCCTTCGGAAAGCTGGTTCCGGATTCTCTCATCCAGTTCTTTTTTGATTTCAGGCGATATGTAGGGGCAATCGTTAATTCTGGCTTCACCTTTTACAACGTGAGTGGCAAAGGCCAGGCATGAGGGGTAGCTGCATTCTTTACAGTTGGTTTTTGGGGTGAATTTGTAAACCTGAAGCGGTACGATGTGTCTCTTCGTTGAAAGTCCGACACCTTCCTTCATGTTACGGGCTCCCTGCATATTTTGTTAAGCCCAAAACTCATTAAAATTCTAACTGTTATTGAGTTAATGAAAAGCATTTTAATTATGCGCGGAAGGGATTGTTAGAATTTTTCGACCCGGTTTTTTGTCAGGCTGCTTCGAATGTTTGACTGGATGATTTTGCCGGGTTATTTTTTTATTCCATCTCAAATCCGGCAAAAGATTCACACAAACTTAGGGCCAGGGCGGCATTTTCGGAGGAAGAAATGGATTGGAATGTAGAAGAAGTTGTAAAGCAAGGGCGTATGAGGCGTCTCCCGCCCTATGTTTTTGCTCAGGTTAACGACTTGAAAATGAAACTTCGGCGAGAGGGGCGGGACATCATAGACCTGGGAATGGGTAACCCCGACATGCCCACTCCAAAGCATATCGTGGACAAACTTGTTGAAGCCTCCCTTAAGCCCCATAATCATCGTTATTCTGCGTCTAGAGGCATAACCAAACTCCGTCATGCCATTGCCGACTGGTATAAGAGAAGGTATGGCGTTGAAATCGATCCGGAGACGGAAGCCGTTGTGACAATTGGAGCCAAGGAAGGGCTGAGTCATTTGGTGCTTTCTCTTGTGTCTCCCGGCGATGTGGTCCTGGTGCCAAATCCCACATACCCGATCCATCCTTACTCGGTTGTCATAGCAGGCGGTGATGTTCGGTCCATCCCCATTGGCCCCGAAAGAGATTTTCTTGAAGATCTGGACAACGCTGTAAGGCAAACCTGGCCTCGTCCCAAGATGCTCATAATCTCATTTCCCCATAACCCCACAACCGTGGTAGTGGATAAGGCCTTTTTTGAGCAGGTTGTCCAGTATGCCCGTGAGCACAAGATCATAGTAATCCACGACTTTGCCTATGCAGACATAACCTTCGACGGCTATAGAGCTCCAAGCTTTCTGGAAGTGGAAGGTGCAAAGGATGTAGGTGTCGAGTTCTTTTCCATGTCCAAAAGCTACAGCATGGCGGGATGGCGGGTGGGATTTTGTGTCGGGAACAGACACATAGTTCACGCCCTTACCAGAATAAAGAGCTATCTGGATTACGGTATTTTCCAGCCCATACAGATTGCTTCAATTATTGCCCTGAACGGAGATCAATCCTGTGTGCAGGCCATTGTGGACACCTATCGCTCCCGCCGGGATGTGCTGATACAGGGCTTGAATAGAATCGGCTGGACCGTGGACCCGCCTAAAGGAACCATGTTTGTCTGGGCCAGGATTCCCGAGGAATACAGGAAAATGGGGTCTGTAGAATTTTCCAAGTTTCTGATAGAAAAAGCCGAAGTTGCCGTATCCCCGGGACTGGGATTTGGTGAATACGGCGACGAGTACGTAAGGTTTGCTCTGGTTGAAAACGAACATCGGATAAGGCAGGCGGTTCGAAATATGAGAAAACTTTTTAACAGTGGTTCGTGATGGTGAGGCGTCGATATGGAACAATTGAATGTGGGAATTCTTGGATGGGGAACCGTAGGGTGCGGTGTTATTGAGATATTGCAGAGTCATCGAGAGGAGATAAAGAAAAGGCTGGGGCGTGAGCTGGTTCTCAAGAAGGTTGCCGACATTGACCTTGAGCGACCCAGGCCCGTAAGCCTGCCCCGGGAAATCCTTACCCGGGATGCAAAGGCTGTTATAGAAGATCCCGACATAGACATAGTTGTGGAGTTGATAGGGGGCATTGAGCCCGCTCGGAGCTTTATCATGAAGGCTCTTGAACGGGGTAAACATGTCGTTACCGCAAATAAGGCTCTTCTCGCTCACCATGGAAACGAACTGTTTGATTTTGCCAGGAAACACCAGAGAATTATAGCTTATGAGGCCTCCGTAGCGGGTGGTATTCCTTTTATAAAATCGTTGAGAGAAGGGCTTGCGGCAAACAATATCGATACGGTGTTCGGGATTCTGAACGGTACGGCAAATTTTATTCTCACCCGCATGCGTGAATCGGGACTGACCTTTCAGGAGGCCCTCAAAGAAGCTCAGTCCAGAGGTTATGCCGAGGCCGATCCCCGCCTGGATATAGAGGGTATCGATACGGCTCATAAACTGGCCATAACGGCAGCCATCGCTTTTAATATGTCCATAGTTTTCGATTCCATTTACGTTGAGGGCATATCGGGTATAGATCCTCTTGACATTCAGTTCGGTGAGGAATTCGGCTACGTCTTAAAGTTACTTGCCATCGCAAGGCTGGGTGAGGGTGGAGTAGAACTCCGTGTTCATCCCACTTTCATCCCTTCCGGTCATGTGCTGGCCGGCGTCCGGGGTGCTTACAATGCCGTTCACGTACACGGTGATGCCGTTGGACACGTGATGCTCTACGGCCTTGGTGCCGGGATGATGCCAACGGGGAGCGCCGTCGTTGCAGACCTTATGGATCTGGCACGGGATATTGCTCAGGGGATACATTGCCGTCTTCCCGCTCTTGGCAGTTACGAGTTGAATCCTATACCCGTTAAGCCCATGGATGAGGTGGTTACCTGTTACTATTTCAGGTTCAGTGCCGTGGATCAGCCCGGTGTTCTGTCGAAAATTTCGGGCATCCTGGGGAGGAATAACATAAGCATCTCGGCCGTGATCCAGAAGGGACGCCATATAGGTGGGGCAGTCCCCATAGTGATGGTAACCCACGAAGCTGTCGAAAGTTCGGTGCGGCGGGCCATTGAAGAGATAGACCGTCTCGATGTGGTAAGGGCAAAAACCCAGCTTATCCGCATTGAAAATCTGCCCGTAAACTACAGCGAGGTCTGACAGGATGGGACCCAGCAAGAAATACGTTATTCTTGTGGGCGATGGTATGGGTGATTACCCCGTTGAAGAACTCAATGGCAGGACTCCTCTCGAAGCAGCCCATACCCCTTTTATGGATATGCTTGCCGGATACGCAGAAATGGGAACGGTGAAAACCATTCCCGAGGGTATGGAAGCGGGAAGCGATGTGGCAAACATGAGCCTCCTCGGCTACAATCCCGAAGTATGCCACACGGGTCGAGGCCCTCTTGAAGCGGCAAGTATGGGCGTGCGCCTCGAAACAGGCGATATTGCCTTTAGGTGCAATTTCGTGACGGTTGAAAACAAAGACGGGATTAGAATTATGGCCGATTATTCTGCAGGCCATATAACAACCGAAGAAGCGCGGAACATAGTCAGAGATCTGAGGGGATGTCTCGAGGGGCTTCCGCTGGAGCTTTATCCCGGGGTGAGCTATCGCCATCTGCTTGTCTGGAAGGGTGGGCCCTCGGCTCTTAACACCACTCCCCCTCACGACATCCTGGGCCAGCCCGTTGATACCTACGAGGAGGTGTATAACACCACCCCCGTTTTGAAAACCTTTAGAGATCGGGCAAGGTCGGTTTTGCGGGATCACCCCGTTAACATTGAGCGTTTGTCCCGGGGGCAGAAACCCGTTACGGACCTCTGGCCCTGGGGACAGGGCCCGGCTCCGGCAATGCAGTCTCTTAAAGACAGGTGCGGCCTGTCGGGGATGGTTATAAGCGCCGTCGATCTTATAAAGGGCATAGGTGTTTATGCCGGTTTTGAAACCCCCGTTATCAACGGAGCCACAGGATATCTCGACACGAACTATGAAGAAAAAGTCCGGGTTGCTCTCGAAGGGCTGAGTCGTCTTGACTGTATTTACGTACATATAGAAGCGCCTGATGAAACCAGTCACGAAGGGGATCTTAAAAAAAAGCTTACCGCCATTGAGGACTTCGACCGCAGGGTCGTGGGCCCCATTCTGAAAGGAATCGTGGCTTTCGACTCCGTTGATTTGCTTGTTGTTACGGATCACTACACCCCTCTTTCGGTAAGAACCCATGTGCCTGAACCCGTCCCTTTTATGATCGTTCGCGACGCGAATAAAATCGCCCCAACGAACGCCGGTAATTGTGGATTTAATAGGAAATTTTGCGAAAAAGATGCTCAAAAGGCAGATCTGCATTTTCAATCGGGATCGGAATTGTTTTCGTACTTTGTTCAAAAATGCTGATTCGGGAATTTATCTATTTTGCCGGTATGTGCGGTTATTTCTGGGTCAGCATTTTCCCCCAATCTGAAATCTAAAAGTTCCATCAATTGTCATACTTCCGTGTGTGTGTTGTTTCCACTTTTGCTGCGGAAAGTATCGCAGGACCAGGAGCGGTACCGCCAGTTGGCCTGTTTTTCGGTAAAAATTTTCAATTGACGGTTGCCTGCTTTGACATACCGGGTTAACCATTAGTGGGTTTCATTCTTAAGCTCAAAGGAGGAGTGCCCTGATGGGAATGGATAATTCTCACGGATCCTGTCCTCATTGCCGGAATATCATGCTGAAGGCCGCTCAAGAGATTGGTCGCACGGAAAAAAAACGATACGTCGATCCCGTATGTGGCATGTCCACGGATGACCCCTCTGAGTATCTTTCCTACAGCTACCGGGGACAGATCTTCTATTTTTGTTCGGCTCATTGCTTGAACAAGTTCAAAGAGAATCCGGATTTTTACCTGAGCGGTAAGGTTGGGGGGGCGGAAAGGGCGGCTCATGTCAAAGGAGCCAGGTACATATGTCCCATGTGTCCCGAGGTTTCTCAGGATAGACCGGGGAATTGTCCGAAATGCGGGATGGCCCTTGAGCCGGATCTTTCATCGCTGGTATCCAGGAAAGTGTATACCTGCCCGATGCATCCCGAAGTCGTTCAGGATTTCCCGGGAACCTGTCCGAAATGCGGAATGGCCCTTGAAGCCAGGGATGTCGCCGTAGAAGAAGGCCCTAATCCTGAGTTCCTGGAGATGAAAAGGCGTTTCTGGGGAGCGCTCATCTTTGTCGTGCCTCTTATGATCGTTGCAATGTTACATATGATTCTGGATATTGGATCCGGCCTGCCCACCTGGGTCCTGAAAAATCATCAATATCTGCAGTTACTTCTGGCAACACCCGTTGTGGTATGGGCGGGATGGCCCTTTTACGTTCGAGCTGTCCAATCACTCCGCTATCTCTCTCCCAACATGTTTACCTTAATAGGTCTGGGAGTTCTTGCGGCCTACCTGTACAGCCTCGTCGCAGTATTATTCTCCAGAGCTTTCCCGGAATCCATGAGAACACCCGACGGCACCGTACCCGTCTATTTTGAAGCTTCCGCCATGATAATTTTGCTCGTGATCGTAGGCCAGCTTTTGGAAATCAAAGCCAGGGAGAAAACCGGTCAGGCCATAAAGGCGCTTCTCGGCCTTGCTCCAAAGACGGCAAGGAAGATAAGCGAGGACGGCTCGGAAGCGGATATTCCTCTCGATAGTGTTCAGAAAGGAGATCTTCTGAGGGTGAGGCCCGGAGAAAAGATCCCCGTGGACGGCCTTGTAATCGAGGGTTCATCCAATGTGGACGAATCTATGATTTCGGGGGAACCTCTTCCGGTTCAGAAAAAACCGGGGGACATGGTTATAGGAGGGACTTTAAACGGAAACGGTACGATGATAATCAGGGCCGAGCGTGTGGGTTCGGAAATGCTTTTGTCCCGGATTGTCCGGCTTGTGTCAGAAGCCCAGCGAAGCCGTGCCCCTATGCAGCGCATAGCCGATCGTGTGGCTGCTTACTTTGTTCCATCTGTTATCGGTACGGCACTGCTGGCTTTCTTTATCTGGTCTGTCTGGGGGCCTGAACCCAGGTTATCCTATGCTCTGGTTGCTGCCGTCTCTGTTTTGATTATCGCCTGTCCCTGCGCTCTGGGCCTTGCTACTCCCATGTCCATAACCGTGGCCATGGGCAAGGGAGCCTCCTTGGGCATTTTGTTCCGTAACGCCGAAGCCCTGGAAAATATGCACAGAATTGACACCCTGGTGGTCGATAAAACGGGGACCCTGACGGAGGGGAAACCTCAGGTAACCTGCGTCCTGACTGCAGGCGGTTTTGCTGAGGAAGATGTCCTAGCGATGGCCGCCGCGGTAGAAAAAGGAAGTGAACATCCTCTGGCAAGCGCCATAACATCCGAGGCTACCAGGCGGGGTCTTGCCGTCGAGGAAGCGGAAAAGTTTGAAAATTTCCCCGGGAAAGGGGTATCGGCCCTGTTGAACGGTAAGACCTGTCTTGTCGGGAGTGAACGATTTCTTAGAGACCAGAGTATCGACACCGGAGATATGAAAAAGGAAGCATTAAGGTGGCAGGCGGAAGGCAAAACCGTTATATGGGTTGCCGTGGATGGAATGGCCGCAGGAATTCTCGGTATAGAAGACCCCATTAAACCGACGACCGGCAGGGCTATCGAATTTCTCCGAAAAGAGGCAATAGAAATCGTAATGGTGACCGGAGATGGGAGGCAAAGCGCAGAAGCGGTTGCGTCCAGGCTGGGGATTAACAGGGTTATTGCCGAAGTTTTGCCTGAAGAGAAGTATCAGATTGTTCAAAATTTTAAACGAGAAGGACGCTTCGTTGCTATGGCAGGCGACGGTATAAATGATGCCCCGGCCCTGGCAGCATCAGATGTGGGAATAGCCATGGGTAACGGTACGGATGTGGCCATCGAAAGTGCAGATGTTACCCTGATCAAAGGAGACCTGAGGGGTATTGTGAGAGCAATAATACTCAGCCGGGCTACCGTCAGAAACATAAGGCAAAATTTGTTTTTTGCCTTTATTTACAATACTTTAGGAGTTCCAATCGCAGCAGGGCTCCTTTATCCCTTTTTTGGGGTTTTACTTTCGCCCGTCATAGCCGCCGCAGCTATGAGTTTGAGCTCACTTTCCGTTATCTCGAATGCGTTGAGATTGAGAAAGGTCAGAGCGGAGGTTATTTAGAACGGTTAAATCAAACAGAAGGAGGTAAGGCTTTGAGCGATCAGGTAAAGGTTTATGCTCTTAGCACCTGCATTCACTGCAGGAACACGAAGGAGTTTTTGAAGAAATGTGGAGTAGAATACGACTGTGTTGATGTTGATACTCTTACAGGGGAGGAGCGGGATCGGATTGTTGAAGAAGTTCGCCGCCTTAACCCGGAGCTCACATTTCCAACCGTTGTTATAGGGGACAGGATAATCGTAGGCTTTAAAGAAAAGGAACTTCGTGAAGCCCTGGGGCTTGATGAGGACTGACCCTGGCTCTTACCGCGAGAAATTTTTTGAAAGTGACGAAATAACTTGACGTGACGGGCTCTTTGGTATAGAAGGCTTTTGCTGTTGAGCGTCCCCATCGTCTAGCCAGGTCCAGGACACCGGCCTTTCACGCCGGCAACAGGGGTTCAAATCCCCTTGGGGACGCCAGAAAAGGGAAAAAACCCGACATGGTCCGGTGGCCATGTCGGGTTTTTTTTGGCTTGAGTTTTGCTTGCCGAAGATCTCCGGGAAAAAGAATTTTGCAAGGGGCTCGGAGTACTTTTGTAACTCTTGGTTCTGCATTCAAACGGAGGATGGTAAAGTGAAAAATTCCTGTTCCCGTGCACAATCACCCTCACTGTGCAACATGATTCGGCAATGGTTAGAGGCCAGAAAAGGGTCTGGAAGAGCGCTGTCTGCGGTTCTAATATCGATGATTTTTTTTATCTTGCTCTTTTGTCGTGATCTTAATGCCCATCGCCTTTTTTCCGATGATACCTACTTCGCCGGGATCCGAAGTTTGCAGGCCTATTCGGGAGAAAGGTCTATGTACCCCTTTGCAGATACTTCTGCTAGGAACGGGGAGAATCGCCTGCCGCCCCTTGTCACCCCCTTTGCGCTTTTTGTCATTTTGTTACTTTTTCTCGCCCTGGGCTTTTGTTTTGTGTCCATCAGGCGCAAGAACCGCCTTTTGAAGGGCCTTCAGAAGGATCTGGAAGATCAAAGGAGGGAAAACAGGTCGCTCACGGACAAACTCTTTCAAGCCCAGATGCGCTTTCAATCTTTCTTCAATTTCATGCCTATCGCCCTTCTTCTAATCGACGAAGAAGGAATCATCTGTCAGAGTAATGCCAGGGCCTGTCATGATTTTGGCTTTAAACTTGATGGAAGGAGATTGAGGGACCTGATCGATCCTGAGGAAGCCGAAAAATTGGAGCTTGCACTGGATTGTGTCCTAGGTGGCTTTAATCAATCGCTTACTGTCTCAATGATGGGGGTCAGCAGAAAAATGCCCTGCCGAATAATGCTGGCTCCGATTACCGGCGAATCCACCCCAAGGGTGCTCTGTGCGCTTTTCGATGAATCAGAACGCATCGATCTTGAAAACCGAATCCGTGAGCGAACCCGACTTCTGGAAAAGGTGATTGACGGTATTCCCGTGGCAACCTTCATGATAGATACAACGGGTAAGGTGCTGATATGGAACAGAGCTTCCGAACTGATAACGGGTATCGGACGAGACGAAGTTATTGGAAAAATGCTTGACCTGAAACCCCTTTTTGGAGGAAGAGAACTTCCCGTTCCTGCCCTTTTGCTTCTGGAGCATAGCCCTGAGGAGATAGGAGCAAAATTTAGAGGTCGAATCAGGCAGCATGATCAATTCCCGAATGCCGTAGAAGCTCGGGGGATGATCTTTGCAGGCAGAGAAGAACGCTATGTTCACATAGTGGCCGCAGGAATTCATGACGATGAGGGAAAACTGATTGGCGTCGTGCAGTGTGCTAAGGATGTTACGGAAGAGTTAAGGTTAAGGGAAAATGTCTTTCAAATTCAGAAAATGGAAGCAATAGGAAGACTGGTATCGGGGATTGCCCACGATTTAAACAATGCATTAACCGTCATTCTCGGAGGGTGTGATCTTCTGGGCATATGCCTGGACGACAGGGAAAATGCCGAGAGGTATCTTCAGGAAATTCGCGGAGCCGTACAACGAGCGGGGAAGTTGGTTGAACGATTGCTGGGCTACAGCAAACGCCAGCGCTTCTTACCCCGAACGGTTGACATCAATGAAAATGTCAGAAATGCCGTGAGCAGCATAGCCGACGCTCTGGGTGAAGACATTACCGTTGAACTGCAACTGGATTCCCGACCGATCCTCTGCCGTGTCGATCCCTTCCATCTGGAGCAGTCAGTGGTGAATTTAATCGTAAATGCCCGGGAAGCCATTTCTTCAGGTGGCAGGATTACCGTAACCACGGGTATTGAAAAAATTGATAAGACCTTGACAATACATCACTTTTCGGTTCCAAGGGGAGTTTATGCCAGGATTTCCGTTTCTGATAATGGTTCCGGGATAGAAAAAGAGATTTTGAAACACATATTTGAGCCCTATTTTACTACCAAAAAGGGTGGATCCGGACTTGGACTGGCAATGGTTTACGGCTTCGTTAACCAGAGCGGTGGTCACATCACTGTGGACTCGACCGTCGGAAAGGGAACGACCTTCACGATCTATCTCCCCCTTGTCGCTGCAGATCAGGAAAACTTTGATAACTCCGGTAATAACCAAAAGGTGAAGAATATTCTGGTCGTTGAGGACGATCCCACAATCCGGGAGATCCTGCAATCAACCTTAAGCAGTGCAGGATATGCGGTGAGAACCGCCGATTCCTTTGAACAGGCGCTTACCCTTTTTCAGGAAGGTTCGGCATCTTTCGATTTGCTAATTGTTGATGTGGTTTTGCCTGACCGTTCTGGGTGGGAAGTGGCCGAAGCTCTCCTGAAGATAAAACCGGACCTTAAAGTATTATACATGACCGGTTATAACGGCCAATATCTGGAAAAACTCGGGCTGACCCACGAAAAATTAAAGCAAATAATTCAAAAGCCCTTCACAACGGACGAGCTTCTAAGGCGCATAAAAGAGATAAGTTGATTTTATCCTGCCGGATCGATAGGCTCTCTTTGACGGGTTGCCCTCTCCGAAAAGGCGTGTTAATTCAAAGCCGGGTTGGGCGGCTTATCGTGTTTAAGTTTGTAGCGTCGGGAGCGATTGCCATGGCTGCTTCGTTTACGCATCTGGACGAAGAAGGCCGGGTTCGGATGGTTGACATAACATCCAAGGAACCCACGGTTCGGGAAGCACGGGCGGAAGGGGCTATCAGGATGAGTCCGGAGCTCCTGGATATGGTTGTGTGCGGAAAAGTCCCGAAGGGAAATGTCTTCGAAACGGCCCGTATTGCCGGTATCATGGCTGCAAAGAAAACGGCGGATTTAATTCCTCTGTGCCACCCCTTACAGTTGACCGCCGTTTCCCTGGACTTCACCGTGGACCGCAAACTTCCCGGCGTTCACATAACCGCCATCGTCAGGACAACGGACAGGACAGGGGTTGAAATGGAAGCCCTGACGGCGGTGTCGGTTGCGGCCCTTACCGTTTACGACATGTGCAAGGCTCTTGACAAAACCATGACAATTGACCAAATACGACTTGTTTACAAATCCGGAGGAAAAAGCGGGGTCTTCGTACGAGACGGCAATCTCGTGCTCAATTCCGATGAAGGGGAAACCAATTTGCAGAGGTAATTTTTATGGATCAGGAAACCTTGAATTACTTCAAAAAGCTGCTGGAAGATCGTCTTCAGGAGCTTCTGAAAGAGGCTGAAAAAACCATGCAGGAGATGACGGGAGAAAACACCTTCTTCCCGGATCCAACGGACAGAGCTTCTCTGGAAACGGACAGGAACTTCCTGCTACGGATTCGTGATAGGGAACGCAAGCTTATAGCAAAAATAAGAGAAGCCCTGGAAAGGATTGAAAACGGCACTTACGGTATATGTGAAGGCTGTGGCGATGAAATAGACATAGAACGCCTCAAAGCCCGCCCTGTGACCACCCTTTGCATAGAATGCAAAAGGAAACAGGAGGCTCTTGAAAAACTAAGGGGTGAATAGGGTCCGTTCGTCGGGGTAGACGTGGACGACATCGCCTGCGAGTACCTTTCTTTTTTCTCCGTCGGGAAGTTGAATTACAAGCGATCCTTCGGGTGAGAAATCGCAGGCAAACCCCGCAATTTTTTCTTCTCCAGTGTCAATAACAACCTGGCATCCCAGTAGCATGGACATTGCTTTCAGCTTTTCGCTCCATATTTCCCACCCTTCTGACAAGTAATTTTTATAGGCTTTTTCGAAATTGTTCAGGAAATTAGAAACAATGTGCTGTCTCGTGATTTTTCGGTCTTTCGGTGCTTCAAGGGTTACCGAAGTGGGGGGATACCTGAAAGTGCCACCGGAAAAATCCTCTTGCCCGTGATGAACGTTTATGCCTATGCCGATTACCACAAATCTTGCCCTTTGAGGTTCAATCTGACTTTCTGCCAGAATACCTGCTACTTTTTTCCCTTTTATGACGACATCATTGGGCCACTTTACCCTTGCGTCTATGTCGTACATAACGTTGAGTGTGGCGGCCAGCACTATACCGGTAAGCAGAGTTAGCTGTGGAACCTGCCGGGGAGGAATATCAGGTCGCAATATAACCGACATGTATATACCTTTACCGGGAACGGAAAGCCACGAACGGCCGAGTCTTCCGCGACCCTTTGTCTGAGCCTCGGCCACAACGCAGGTACCCTCCGGCGCTCCGTCAAGCGCTAAAGAAACGGCTAAATCGTTTGTGGATCCCACTTCGTAGCAGTAATGGTAGGAGCGCCCCATATTTTCTGTGGCAAGCAGGGAAAGGATTGCAACAGGGTGTAGAGTGTCCGGCTCATGTATTAACCTGTAACCCGTCCCCGTTCGTTTTTCGAACCTATAACCCAGGCTTTCGATTTCTCCTATGTACTTGGATATCATCGTGCGCGATACGCCGAAGCGGCTTGCGAGGTACCCTCCCGATACGGGCTTCTGACCGGCTTTTCCGAATATCTTCAGTATTTTGGAAAGACGAGCCGTCTTTTCGTCAATTGTTACCCTGTCTTCCGTCAACATATTGTTACTCCTGATGCCAGAAGCGTTTGTCAGGACATTCCGCGCAAAGTAGCAGCAATAAGAACCGTAAGTTCAACGAGTTCGCAGGTGGCTCCAAAGAGGTCTCCCGTTAGCCCCCCGAAATTTTTAGCAAAGTTACGTCTTAAAATTATTACCTCAAGGAAGACCAGAAAAGCCGTGAAGACGATAAATCGAGGGCGGTAGATCAGAAAAGGAATCCACCACAGCAGGGAGAGAATGAAATGTTTTTTTGTAAAACCTGATAAGAAAAGGTCTCCTAATCCCTGTTGAGTATTTCTCTGTGCGGGTTGCATTCCAATTGCGACCGCCACCATTGAAGACCGGCTGAACAGAGGTGCGCAGAGAATTGGGAAAAGACAGCCGCGGTCGATCAAAAAGGATAATGCCGTTGTCTTTCCGATAATGACAAAGAACAGGGCCATTACCCCGAAGGAGCCAACGCGACTGTCCTTGAGAATTTCCAGGCGTTTTTCTCGAGTGTATCCACCACCGAGGGCATCGGCCCAGTCGGCCAGACCGTCCAGATGAAGACCCCGGGTAATCCAGGCAAGAAAGGCGACGATTATAAAAGACGAAATTTCGGGCGGAAATAACCTCGTGAGAAGGACTGCACCCCCGGCACATACAGCCCCCAGTAAAATGCCCACACCGGGAAAGTAGGGGAAGGTACGGGAAAGGTTGGCCTGTGCTGATGAAACCGCCGGAGCAGGTAAGGGAATACGGGTCAAAAATGACAGGGTGAGAAGCGCATCATTCAGGATGACCATCTTTTACTACCACCGGGATTCCCGCAACCATCCAGGTTACCGTGCTGGCGAGATCGGCTAACTTCTGATTGGTAATTCCCGAAAGATCCCGGAAACTCCTGGCGAGTTCGTTTTCGGGAACTATGCCGAGCCCGACCTCGTTGGACACCACTATTATGGGTATCTCCTGCTCCTTCGCCAGAAGATTACAAAGAAAATCGACTTCTCTTTGTGCATCAAAGGAATCGGACAGTAAAAGATTTGTGAGCCACATGGTTACGCAATCTACAAGTACGACGTTGCCGAGCCTTTTTGCCCTTTCTAAGGCGTCGGCGAGCCTGTAAGGTTCTTCCACCGTGGTCCATTCACTTCCCCGGCGCTTTCTGTGAGCCGCAATCCGCTCGGCCGTTTCTCTATCCAGGGCAAGGCTCGTTGCCAAATACACCCGGGGGGCGGGGAATGTCAGGGCCAGCTTTTCTGCGTGAAGGCTTTTGCCGCTTCGTGCTCCCCCTATTACCAGATGTACTCCGGGAAAAAGCTTCATGGCCTCTGCTCTTCTATGTAGTTTTTGAGATATTCAGAAACCAGACTTTCCACCAGATGGGGCAAAGGCTCTCGGATGGTGCCTACTATGTGTACCGGCTCTTGGGCAAGGGGGATTAGAAACTTTCTGGCTCTGGACGCTCCTATGGCCGAAGCAATCTCACTCGTGACCTCGCCCATCATGGAATGGGCTATAACTATGGAAATGGGCCCCACTATAATGTCCACTCGGTCTGCACAGTGACAAATGGCCGAAGAGCCCGTTGCTCCCCGATTTGCGCCGGCTTTGAGCATCTGAGAGGTTGCAATTGCGTTCGTTCCCAGGGCCCATACCTCTACGGACTCCCCGAAAACCTCTTTGATCTTCTTTATGATAACCGAGCCGATACCTCCGCCCTGACCATCAATGACGGCTATACGGATCACCTCTTATCCCTCCGTATCCTGCTTTTCGGTTTGAGAAACAATTTGAGAAACAATTCGATCGAGTTCTTCTTCGTCTCCTGCTTCTATGACTATCTGTAACTTTTTCTTGAACCTGCGGATCTTTACTTCTGTTCGGAGTATCGATGAGATCAACTGTTCTCTGGCAGTGAAATAATCCCGGTTTTCCAGAGACCTGTTTTTATCCCCTTCTTGGGAACCATCATGGAATCTTTCGGAGAGCAAATGAGCCCGTCTTTCTGTTTCTCTGACGGTAAGCCCCTGAGCCAGTATCTGATCCCTTAACCTGTGCATCAGCTCCCGGTCTGGAAGGCTCAAAAGGGCTCTGGCGTGACCCATAGATAGCCGTCCTTCAAGAACGTCTTTCTGGATATCCTCCGGCAGGGCCAGGAGCCTCATGGTGTTTGCAACGGCCGAGCGGCTCTTGCCCACACGGTTTGCGATATCTTCCTGAGTCAGTCCGAATTCTTCCTGAAGCCTTCTATAAGCAAGGGCTTCTTCGATGCAGGTCAGGTCCTTCCTCTGGATGTTTTCAATAAGTGCCAGTTCAACCGCCTCAACCGACGAAGCCTCCTTCAGGATAACGGGAACTTCTGACAGTCCAGCCTTCCTTGCAGCCCTCCAGCGGCGCTCCCCTGCAATTATGACATACCTGCCTTTAGTGCTTCCTTGGGTTACTATGAGGGGTTGCAGAAGGCCTTTTTCCTTTATGGATACTGCCAGCTCTTCCAGCGATTCGTCGTCTTCAACGGCAATTCTGGGCTGGTATGGATTGGGCTCCAGCGTATCAAGGGGGCAGAAGAAAATTTTCAGATCGTCTCTGAACATCCATTCCGTTGGAGTTGACATTAAATCGTTCAAAGACCTTCCCAGTCCTTTCTTTTTCGTCATTTTTTGCTCCGGGGTTTTTCCACAAAAGCCTGAGCAAGTTTACGATATGCCCTGGATCCTGCGCAAGAGGGATCGTAAAGTATTACGGGCAGGCCATGACTCGGAGCTTCGCTAAGCCGCACATTTCTCGGTATCGGCGGGTCATAGGTATGAAAGGGGGAATGCCGCCTGACTTCGCGGATAACTTGATGGGCCAGGCGATTGCGCCTGTCGAACATGGTGAAGACTATGCCGTCAACGGTGAGGGTGGGGTTCCAGCGCAACCTCACGTTTCTAATGGTTTCGAGCAAAAGTGAAAGCCCTTCAAGGGCGTAATATTCACACTGTATGGGTATGATAACGGCATCTGCCGAAACAAGGGCGTTCAGGGTGAGAATTCCCAGGGAAGGCGGACAGTCTATGAATACGTAGCTGCACCGGCTTTTCAAAAGGGGCATACGGTTGGCGAGAAGAAAAACACTGTCGTGCTTTGACCACTCAAAGGATGCAAGGCTTGCGTGGGAAGGCAGTAACCAGAAGGGTAGTTTTTCGATGGGCTGGACCAGCGGAGGCAGGCCGCCGTCTTCCTGTAGAAAGGAAAGAAAAGATCGGCTGCCTGAGGAAAGCCTGACACCAAGCCCACTTGACGCATTGGCCTGGGGGTCTCCGTCTATCAAGATGACACTGTGCCCCATTTCGGCGACGCAGACCGAAAGGTTGACAGCCGTTGTGGTCTTACCGACCCCACCCTTTTGATTGACCACGGCAACGACGTATGCCTTTTGTTCGGCCATCCTGGGGCTTCTCTCCGGAAAAATGTTTCACGTGAAACATTCACAACCGTTCTTTAACCAGTAGGGCCCACCGATCAAATAATTGATTATACCGCAATATGAAAACTCCGCCTTCTAAGGTTCGTACCCTGAAATACCGCATGGGCACCCGTGTTTCGTCGGCGTAACCCTCATACCATCTATCTATGACGTCATCAATAGTCCACCACCTGTTTTTCCAATAAAACCTTCTGGGCTCCTGCTGACCCGTATAAAAATCGAGAGTTTCAACCTCTACGGCTTCAAACATCACGGTTCTTTCCGCCCAGCTTCCTGTTGAAGGACATGAGAAGGTTGTAAAGTGTCCTTATCGTCGGCGTTTCCACCCCGAGTTCTTCGGCCTTCTTAACGGCTTTTCCCAGTATGGCTTCGCACTCCATAGGCCGTCCTTTTTCGTAGTCCAAAAGCATGCTCGTTTTGTAGGGGCTCATAGCCCTGGTTGCCTCAAGGTTTTCGTCGACCACGGCAGGCGACAGGGGATGACCGTCGGCATCGGCAAGCCTTACCACTTCTTCCATAACCGATCTGGCAATGTTCAGTAGATACGGGTCTGAGACAATCTCCCCCGTGTCTTTTCCGCCGGCCAGGACCGAAAGAGGATTAAAGGCAGCATTCCACACCAATTTCCCCCATCTGGCCCTTATGATATCTTCAGTAACTTCACAGGGCACCCCGGCCTTTTTGAAAGTATCGGCAAGAAGTCGTGTTTTTTTCGATACCCCCTGGGGATAGTCTCCCAGCACTATTCTTCCATAGTCGGTGTGGCAGATGTAACCGGGTTGAGTGCGAAAGGTACAGACAAAAGCTATTCCGCCTATGACGGTAAGGTCCGGCCTGAATTTTTTGACGGGTTCTTCAATGTAAATGCCGTTCTGGAGTAGCACCACCGCTACCTCGTCGCTCTTTTCCGGCAGTCCTTCCAGCAATTTCAGCGCCGTATCATCGGAGACGGCCTTGGTACAGACAAGGAGATAGTCAGGTATGGGATCGCACTCTGAAACAGATCTTACAACCTTATGAGGCCGGTAGTGAAAGGATCCCCAGATGCTTTCAACGGTAATTCCCCTGTCTCGTATGACCTCGTAGTCGGATCGACAGACCATGGTGACGTGAACACCTGCCTGATAGAGCTTTCCTCCGTAAAGCCCTCCAATGCCTCCGCTACCGATTACGGCAACATTCATTACAATCCCCCTTCTTCAAATTAAAAAGGCCTTCTGGTGTCGCAAACCCTATTCCACCATAGCCGTATGAGTGACATCGCCCTTTTTACGTCACCATACGATAATTCGGCTTCCTTTAAGGGAAGCAACCCATAGCTTTCCAGTGCTTCCCAATCGTCGGGCTTTAACCAGCCTGTGTGTCCTTCCGGATGAACCAGGGAAGTCCTTAATTCCAGCCACCTGAGAATTCTAAAGGCATCAGCGATCTTTTCCGCTTCCCGAGGATTTACATTCCAGGTATCCAAAACCCCCGGCAGCAGTTCTCCCGTGGTAGTACCGGGCGTCCATCCAGGCCGATTCCAGACGACCACCGTTCCCTGACACCATAACTCAATATCGGCGAGGCCGCCGCTACCAAGCTTGATGTGAATTCCCTCCCTGTCCCCGGTTTCACCCAGGCGTTCCTCTTCCATGCGTTTGCGCAGATCGCAAAGCCGTCTCCATACCTTCTCCGGATCTCTTGGAACCGAAAGGATTTCGGTCACCCTGTCCACAAGAACGCGGGCAAGCTCACCGTTTCCAGCTACCGGTCGAAACCTGACAAGAGAAGCGTATTCCCAGGGATCGGCCTGATCCTGATAGTATTCATCCCAGGCTCTTCTGGTAACCACAAGAGGTCCGTAATTTCCAGAGGGGCGCAGACGCATATCCACCTCATAACCGGGTCCTTCTTCAAGATTTATGGAGAGAAGCCTGACAAATCTTTGCACCAGTTTTACCGTTTCTTCGGGTATCTGTTCAAGACCTTTGCCGTTATCGGCGAGTTCGGCGGAGAAAACGAACATGAGGTCAAGGTCCGAATGGTACCCCATTTCTCTGCTGCCCAGCTTTCCCAGTGCACATACGCAGAGCGGATAGGCTTCGGGATTAATTCCAAGCCGTTCGCAGGTAATCCTGTAGGTCTGATTTACAAAGTATTCGGCAAGACGGGTTAGCTCGGTTCCGATTATTTCCGGTCCCGGGTTCTTCAGGATGTCCTGCAGGACAATCGTGAGAAGGCGTTCATTTTTAAAACGCCGGAGCCACTGGATTTTTTCCTCAAAAGCCGGAGTTGACTCCATTACGGCACTGCACTCAGATGACCAATCTTCAAAGTCCTGAAAGGTGTCCTTAAGATTTTCGGCAAGGCCGGGAAGATGAATCAGAATGTTTGCTGCAAAAGGGCTTCGTATCAGCGCCTCCAGAGCTCTTTGAAGTGTCCGATTGGATTGATGTCTTCTGCTTCCTCCAAGAAAAAACTTTACCAAACCCGGTCTTCGAAGTACGCCTTCCATGAAGCGGATTATTTTCACCGCTGCAGTTTCAGCGGGAAAGGAATTTGGAAGCTTGCAAACCAATGTTGAGCTCCTGTCGGCAACTACGGCAACGAAGGCTTTTTTCTCCTCCGAAAGCTCTTTAGAAGCCGACCACTTTTCAATTATTTCCTTAATACACCTCGAGTTTAAAGCCTCTGTTTCTTCCTCCTCTTTCGGCACTTCTTCGCCTCTACCCCCGTATCGTGTGAACTCTTCACCAAAGAGAGAGCGGAACTGGTTGTTAACGAAGTCGGTCTGGTTGTGAAGATGTTTTATAAACTGCTCAATGTAGGGTCCGACCTCCTCGGAAGGGTGAACCCTCATAACGGCACGAACCAGCTTTTCCATTGCCGTTGCGGACCTGGGGATCTTGTGGCTCTGAACGTTGTTCGCAAGCTGAATCCAGTGTTCCGTCCTCCTCAGAAACTCGTAGGCCTCGCTCAGCTTCATAGCCACATCTTCCGGAAGGATTTCTTCCTTTGCAAGTTTCTTAAGGGCCTTTAAGGTTGAAGCCTCACGAAGGTCCGGTTTTCTCCCCCCGTATATGATCTGAAGAGCCTGCACTATGAATTCTATTTCCCTTATGCCACCAATGCCGAGTTTAACGTCGTAACCCGGCCCGGGTTTTGTGGGAGGTGTTTCGGAAAGAATCCTGTCTCGCATCCGCCGTATCTCGTCCAGCGCCTGAAAGTCGAGAAAACGACGGTATATGAAGGGCTGAACTTCCCTTATCAGGTAATTACCCAGACTTATGTTACCGGCAAGGGGGGAGGCCTTGATAAGAGCAAATCTTTCCCAGCTCTGACCTTCCACAAGGTAATGGTGTAATGCAAAGGGCAGAGGGACGACCAGTTCCGAGTCTTTTCCGCCGGGTCTTAAGCGCAGATCTACTTTGAACAGCCGATCACCCTCCACGATGTCGTCCACCAGATGAACTAAGGCATGGCATAAACGGGTTAGAGTTGAGACGACTTCGTGAAGCAGGCGGTTGGATGAGGTCGGATCCATCTCGTATATGAACATAATATCCACATCTGAAACAAAATTCAGTTCGTGGGCTCCCAGCTTGCCGAGTCCGATTACCGCAAGGGATAGATTTCCTGATTTTATTTCATCAATAAGCAAAACCCCGTTCCAAAGATGGGGAAATTTTTCGAGAAATTGGTAAGCCGTTTGAAATGCAGCGCAGGCGAAATCCGATAGCTGACCCGTTGAACTCTGGAGGTCGTCCAAACCGATTAGGTCCCTCAGGGCGAGTCTCAGGAAATGTCTTTGCTTCACCCGCCTCATAGCTCTGGCTACCTCGGCCAGAGAAGGAGCTTCACCGATTTCTTTCTGAAAATCCCTGTGAACATCCAAAAGCGAAAAGCTTCTTCTTATCGATTTCTGATCCCATAACCATTCAGAGTATTCCGGAAATCTCTGAAGGAGGGTTTTCGCATAGTTGGAGGCCAGTTCCAGGGCTTGTCTTTGATCGGAAGGATCCGTAATATCTAGCTGGGCTTTTTCGGACATCGAGGTTCCTCCACATTAAGAGGTTTTCATGGCAACTTATGTCTTTATACCGGCAAGGTACTCTTCGACAAGGCTTCCCGGAAAGCCTCTTTTGAAGTTGGCGGGGAAGTCCTTATTAAGGTGGGTTTACGAGGGATGCTCCCGGAGCCTGAAAGCCGATAATGTGATAATAGCCACGGATGATGAAAGGATTCGTGAGGAAGCCGAAAGCTTCGGTGCATCTGTCGTGCTGACCAGTTCCGAACACTTGTCCGGGACCGATAGAATAGCCGAAGCGGCCGAGAAGTACGGTTGCCGCGACGAGGACGTCATTATTAACGTACAGGGTGATGAACCCACGGTTGACGGGCAGATTGTGGACGATTTGATAACGGCTTGTGTGGAGTATCCGGAATTCTCCATTATTACGCTGGCCTATCGATCAAAATCAAAAGAAGAATTCCTGAATCCCAACACCGTCAAGGTTGTTTTTGATAACGAAATGCGAGCTCTTTACTTTTCCCGTGCTCCGATACCACACGTCAGAGACGACACGTCTGATAATCTGGTCTGGTGGAAGCATCTGGGGTTTTATGGTTATCGTTACGGCTTTTTGAAAACTTTTGTGAAGTTGCCACCGGGTAAGCTGGAACAACTTGAGCGCCTGGAACAGCTCAGAGCCCTTGAACGGGGCTATTCCGTTAAAATTCTTCCGTCTTCACGGGATACAATTTCTATAGATACGCCGGACGATGTTGAAGAATTTCTCAGGTACCTGAAAAACAAGAAATGAAAGGGTCCGACCTAAATCGGACCCCTTATAGACCTAAGGCAGGATCTGAGAAAAGGTTTCCTCCGTTTCTTCCTCCCAGCCGTCCCAAAGGAATTCTTTTTCTTCTCCGGACGCTATTACCCTGAAAGCGTATCGAACCTGCTCCTCGTAAAATTTGCAATAGGGGGCCGGAGCATTGAGTTTTCCGTGAAGAGAGTACACTTCGGCAGGGCAAGGAGCGCCGCAGAAGTGTTTTATGGCGCACCTGAAACAGGGGGCTATGTCTTCCACCTTGCGATTCGTAACCTTGAGGAAAGGTTCGGATTTAAGGGCATTTTCAACAGGGTCTTTTAAAAGGTTTCCTCCACGGAATTCGGGAAATCCCACGAATTCACTGCAGGGAAAGAGATCTCCCCGGGCCGAAACCGCAAAAAAGCACCTGCCTCCGCCACATGGCGATATGTCGCACATGAGCCTTCTTGTCGTGGGGCCGAGAATCCCGGCCAGGACGTTGGCAAAATTAACCACCACAATTTTGAATCCCTTGCGGTCTCTTACGGTTCTCGTCTGGTCTAGGGCACGGCAGAAGTATTCTGCCATAATGGAGTCCTCGGGTTTAAGTTCTCTGCCTCCCCGTTGAGTGCATCTTACGGGGTTAAACATCACCATTTGAACGCCCAGATCTGCAAAGAAGTCAACCATCTGCGGTAGAAGATGGACATTTTCTCGGGTGACCGTGGTAATGACATTGTAGGCCGGATATTCTCGAAGCATCTCCAGCACTTCGAGGATTTTTCGGAATCCCCCCTGACCGCTCCAGTTCTTCCGGGTTGTGTTGGCAACCTCTTCAACGGGGGCATCTAGAGACAGCCCGATTCCGGTGTTCCGTGATGTCAGGAACTCCACTGCTTCGCGATCCAGAAGAATGCCGTTTGTCTGTATGCCGAACAGGAAATCATCACGAAAATCCTCAATTGCCCGGAAAACGGCGTCACGGGCGATCATCGGTTCGCTTCCGTGGAAGATAACTTGAGGTTTAACCTTCGGGGGCAGAGTTTTACCGAAATATTCCTTCAGGACATTGAGGGCCCTGGAAACTTCTTCGGAGGTCATTGTTACGCCGTTACGCCGAATTTCCTCCGGAATATAGCAATAAGTGCAGTTAAAGTTGCATTTTTCCGTGGGGTTGAAGTACACGGCCGAGGGAGTAAGGTTAAATCGGAAATTATCCATTTCCTCGGCGAAACTTTGCCGTTGGTCCATGTATTTTTCTGCAAAGTCGCCGGCCAGTATATCACCCAACGAACTTGATTCACTCAGGGCCCAGAAGCCTGTGTCGGGGTCAATTACGGCGACCTTGTCCTTGAGGCCGATGTCGATTACGCTGAAGTGTGGTCCATAACCGGTGTTTGCGTAAAGCGGGATTGTCATAGTGGTAACTTTCCTCCCCGAGTTTCTAATTCGTCACGGCAGGCCACGGCCTGCCGTGATTCCCGATTAGTGGTCGGTAGCTAGGTTACTTTTTGGGAGTCAACAAAATGTAGTGGGAAAGCCCGGTTCCGGCAGCAGAACGGCAGCGACGACGGTAACTGATGACCTTTGCCTTCATGTCAGTACCTCCCGTTACGGTTTTGGTTTAAAAGAAAAACCCGGATCAACCACACACCTACAGCGTGATCGATCCGGGATCCCTTTGCCATCAGGATTGCCCGCTAACGGCTTCGACAGGTCTTCTGGCTCTCGGATCATCCGGGATGGCCACAGCCTTCCCATTCTGCTTGAGCAGAACAGTGGCCGGATCCGGAAAGCTAACTCCCGAATCCCTGGGGTGACCTCCCGTCCCCGATCACAGCGGCGGGTCCGCCACGGATTTTCACCGTGTTCCGGGATGCCGAAGCCTTAGCTACGCTCTTTCAACTCCGTAAATAACGCAAGTATGAAAAAAGGTCAAACTTCTATTCAACCATTCCAAAAAAGCCAAAAAAGGCCAGAGCAAGCAAACTTGCAGTAATTAAGCCCGATGAAGTACCCCTGAAATGCCGGGGTACGGGCTGAAGAGCATACCTTTCACGAAGCCCAGTCATCAATATCAGTGCCAGACCGAAACCAACGGCAGAGGCAATGCCGAAGACAACACCCTGGGCAAGGTTATACTCCTCGTTAATGGCTATAACAGCCGCACCAAGCACGGCGCAATTTGTTGTAATCAAAGGCAGGAAAATCCCCAGCATTCTGTAGAGAACAGGCACTGACTTTTGCAAGAACATTTCCACAAGTTGAACCAGCGATGCGATTACCAATATGAAGGCAATGGTGCGAAGGTATTCAAGACCAAAGGGAACGAGAATGTATCTGTGAACACACCAGGTTATGAGATTGGCCAGCGTCATGACGAAGACGACGGCCATAGCCATGCCGGTAGCCGTGTCCATTCGGTTGGACACGCCCAGAAAAGGACAGTTACCGAGATAACGTATCAAAAGGATGTTTTTTACAAGAACGGCACTGATAACAATCAACAAATACTCGTTCATGGCCCGCTCACTCTCTTACTTTTCGCTGATGGCGTTCATAATTGCGAGAATAACACCCAGACACAGAAAAGCCCCCGGGGCTTTTATCAGGAAACTCAAAGGTTCAAAAGATGCCCCCATAACGGCATGCCCGAAGATTGTGCCACTTCCGAAAAGTTCTCTTATAGCTCCGAGCACCGTAAGCGAGATGGTAAAACCAAGCCCAATGCCGAGCCCATCGGCCAGAGACAGAATTACCCCGTTTTTTGAGGCAAAAGCCTCAGCTCGACCTAGAACGATACAGTTAACCACGATTAAGGGTATAAAAATTCCAAGCACCTTGTATAGAGGATAGAAGTAAGCCTGCATGAGCAATTCCACCATAACAACAAAAGTTGCAATGACAACGATGAAGGAGGCTATTCTAACTTTAGAAGGTATGATCTTACGCAGAATTGAGACTATAAAATTGGAACCCACCAGGACGAAGGTTGTGGCCAACCCCATACCAAGCCCGTTTTCGGCCGCTGTGGTTACGGCAAGTGTCGGACAAAGCCCGAGAACAAGCCTGAAAGGAGGTATTTCTTTCCACAAACCCTTTGTGAATTCTTTTGCAACACTCATAGGTTAAAAAACCTCCCCCTTGATCTGAGAAAAGATTTCACTTGCCTGATTTACCGCAGTAACGACAGCAGTACTGGAGATCGTGGCCCCTGATACGGCGTTTATCGTACCACCCTGTGCCGACAGTTTTATGGGAGGTGTCTTGTCTCTGAACTGAGACGTAAAGACATCTTCCGTAACCCTTGCTCCCAGTCCGGGTGTTTCCGAATGTCTCATTATACCAATTCCCACAAGAGTACCATCAGGCTTAAATCCCACCATGACCTCTACCGGACCGCCGTAACCAGAAGCAGCAGCATCCAACGCCACGGCTATAACCTGACCACCCTTTTTGGCAGGAAAAACGGTTTTGGTTTCCTCTCCTACCTTGACCTCCATACGATCCTTTATGGGATCGTTGTCATAATCCAGTACCGAGAAAACTGCTCTGATGGAAGGTTCCTTCACGAATTTGAGCAACTGATAAGCCCGTGCCTCCCGGGTTGCATCGTTCAGGAAGGCAAGGGTAAAACCCGATACGGCGCATATGGCCGTAAGTACGACGACCATCTTTACCATGTCACGCAAGGCCCTCTACCCTCCCTATTGGTTTGGTTTTCATCCTGTCAAGAAGAGGCGCCACAGCATTCATGAAAAGAATCGCAAAGGGCACCCCGTCCACATAAACACCCCAGTTTCTTATGATCATGGTCATGATGCCGCAACCCAGGCCGTAAAGTACCATCGGCGCAGGCTTAAGAGGCGTCGTGCCCTTTTCGGTGGAAAGAAAGAAGGCACCCAGCATCATCCATCCGGAGAAAAGGTGGAAAATAGGGGAAGCATACTTGGCGGGGTTTATCATCCAGAAGATCAGTTCAAAGCCTGCCGCTCCGATCAAGTAGAAGACGGGAATCTGCCAGGGGATTATGCCCCGCAGGATTAAATATATGCCGCCGATAAGGACGGCGAGCACGGAAGTCGTTCCCGCCGTGCCGGGAACATTTCCGATGAACAGATCTACAAGTGGAATATCCCGAACGACTTCAACCCCATCCCACTTTAGAACCTCCGTTGGCGGATATTCCACATAGCCTCCGGGGGTCAAACCGAACAAGGGCGCAGGCATGGGATAATCGGCCATAATGGATTGATAGGACACGTACATCACTGCCCAGCCCACCAGAACTGTACTGAATGCATTTTGGCCGACTCCGCCGAAGAACTGCTTGGGTACAAGAATTCCAATCACGCCGCCAATGAAAGGAATCCACCAGGGAACGGAAGGCGAGATAAGAAGGCCCAGTAAAACCCCCGTTAAAACTGCACTACCGTCACTAACGGTCACAGGCCTTTTTATGGCCTTTTGCCAGACGGCTTCCGCCAGAACCGTGCCCACGACTGCCGCAACTATTGGTTTCAGTACTCCAAAACCGAAGAAATATATGCCCGCCAGTATTGTGGGCACCAGCGCAAGAACCGTCTCACAATGCACCCGGCAAACACTCCAGCCCGAATGCACATGAGGCGGAGGCGAAACGATAAAAGTGCCCTTTTTCATGATGCCACCCTCGTGAACTGCAGTTCGTATTTCCCATACCGCATAAGCTGCACCATTGGCCTATGGGCCGGACATACATAGGCGCAAAGACCACACTCAATGCACTGCCACAACCCCTTGTGAACGGCTTCTTCAAATCGCTTATATTCGCAGTACATGCTGAGTTCGGCCGGTACGATAGATACAGGACAAACCTTCACACAGAAACCACATCTAACACAGGGTTCGTGAGAGTAGTGGAAGACATCACCGGTAAAGATGTCTATGGCGTCCACTTCACCGGTTACGGGGACGTTGAGGTCGTAATGTGCATAACCGAGAAATCTTCCTCCTAATACGAATTTGGTGACCTGATCCGAAGAAATCGAGAGCTGATCCATTATGTGACTTATCGGCGTTCCCACAGAGCACTCTATCATAAAGGATTCACCACCCGGAACCAGATTGATCTGGAGAAGGACCCTCAAAGCCGGATCGCCGTCCAGGAGCGCCTGCTTGATCTGATACAAAGCCAGCGTATCCACGACCGCAGTTTCCAGGGCCCTGCTGTTTTTTGAAGGGTAAATCATTTCTCTGCCCGTTAAGGCCCAGATAAGGATGGATTCCAGACCGGAAGGGTACTTGCCGTCAGATACCGCAATTTCTGCCTGAAGCGCCTGGGCACACTGCTGGACCGAAGGATTGCTAGCGAGGTTAGAAGGTACCGCCAGTATTACAGATTGAGGAGAAGCAACTTTACGAATCAGGCGCGCCGCAGATACGATTTCATCAGGATGATTCAGCAGCACATGAGAGCGGGTTCGACAGTAAGGATCACGGTCGATTGCGTTCAAAATAAGGATCTTAATGGGTCGGTCAATGTACGGGATGTTTTTCACAGATGCCACAAGATCTTCGTCGGTTGCAGATGAAGCGAAGGACTGGACGCTTTTGGGTCCTGCAACCCTCAGGGCAAGAGGCAAGCCGTAGTCTTCAGATTCCCAGATACCCGCCTGAAGTAAAGCGCTCAAGATTTGCCCTTCATCGGAGGAGTCATCCACCTTTGTGAGCATTTCTGTGCCTTCTACAGGCTGATTTTCGACCACGACTTCAACCGCCTGACCCTCTTTCATCTGGACTGTAGGAAGCTTGATAATTCGGCTTACCTTACCGAAAACAGTTGACCTTATACCCGGTACCCTGGGAGATGAAGAAGAGGCAATGAGCTGGCCTGCAACCACCGGGTCACCTTCTTTAAGTGCAGGTAACAACCATCCCCAGCGATTTCCCAGCGGATAAACCATTCTGGTAGATGGGGATAAGGTCTTAACTGCAGGTTCGGGTAAGGCAGCCCTTATGGTGATACCTTTCTTGACGGAAATGGTTTTCATAGGACTCCCCAATTTTCCGAAAAGAATAAAACCGTTTGTGAACAATAATAAAAAGCTTCTGAAAAAATTCACATTCTAACTAGGCGAAAAATCGTGCCCCTGTCAAGACGGAACGCTAAATTTTTCACATGGCCTTAAATTTTTGTATTCACTTGAGGCAGGACTTCTCTGGTACAAGAGGCATTCTGCAAAATCACTGCACTTTCCTTCCCGGCCCATTTCTTAAAATCAGACAGCGTTGTTACAGAGTTTTATAAAGTTACGGGCGATGCGATCACATCTTTCGTTGTCTCGATGACCCGAATGACCTTTTAGCCAGACCCAGGTAACGCTATGAGCCTTCGAGAGCACATCAAGTTCTTCCCAGAGGTCTCGATTTTTTACCGGAGTTTTTTCTGAGGTTATCCAGCCACTCTGCCTCCACCTGTGTATCCAGCGGGTTATGCCGTTTTTAAGGTACTGAGAATCGGTGTGAACGGTAACTCGACAGGGTTCCTTGAGGGCTTTTAAAGCGTGAACTACCGCAGCCATTTCCATTCGGTTATTGGTCGTCAGCGGTTCGAAGCCTGCCAGTATCTTTTCGTGCTCTCCGTATTTCAGTATTGCTGCCCATGCTCCAGGGCCGGGGTTGCCACTGCAGGCCCCGTCGGTGAAAATCACCACTTCTTTTCCCACAGCATACCCCTCATAGAAGGTTTTTCTTTAAAAAGCTTTCTATACAGGTCCTGGTAAGCCTCTTTCTGTGCAGCCGGGTTCTCAGGGCTTCGAGGGGGACTTCTGCCCTCGCCATGGAAGCGTGCCCGCCGGCAGGCCCCATGGAACCGAAACAACGCTGCAGGGTTTTACCGGCGTTCTTCCGGTATCCATCACTTCTGGCCACAACAATTAGCCTGTCCTGAACCTTGCCCGCGGCAATGCTCCAGGAAATGTTATGAATTTTCAAAAAGAATTCGGAGACGATAACGAGGATGTCCGATGAAGGAACCTCACCAAGATAAACCAGTATTTTCTGATCGGAAATTATTTTTGACTTAAGCGCTCTTTCGAAGAAAACGAGATCTTCAACGGCTAGATCGGAGATTTCGATTTTGCTCAATACGCTGTGATTTACCTTTGGATACAGATAAAGGAAGCATCTTATATCCTCTTCTCTGGTATGCCTCTCAAAGTTACGCGTGTCCGTCTTTATGCCGTAAAGAAGAGCAGTGGCAAGAGATCTGGAAGGTGTTATCTTTGCCGTTTTTAGATATTCCGTAAGAATGGTGGATGTGGCGCCGTATTGAGGGCGGACGTCGTAAAAGGTGTCGTTGTCCGATGCAGGTTTTTCCGGCGGAAGGGGGTGATGGTCTATCACAACATCGAACCGGAAACTGCCGAAGACGGGGTTATGGTGAGGCTGGCCGTCAACCAGGACGAATTTGGAGAAAGATCCCACCGGGACGTTTTCAAGAGGGGTTAAGGGAATCCTTAAAAGGCGGATCATCGAGATGTTATTCCATCTCTTTACCGGACGTATTATGGCAATGACCGTTGAGGCTACACGTCTCCAGAGTATCCGCTTCAGAGCCCAGGCGGATCCCAGAGCGTCGGGATCCGGGTCTATCACAATGAGTACGTTATCGTCGGGACGGAAAAAAGATAGCAGAGTCCTGAGCCGATCGTTTCGATTTCTAAGGGACAAGGCATCCATTCCGGACAACTCGCGGCCAAAAATATAAAAAAAGCGGACAACTTTGCTGCCCGCTTCTCTTACTTCAGCCTGGAGCGGGAAACGGGATTCGAACCCGCGACTTCAACCTTGGCAAGGTTGCACTCTACCACTGAGTTATTCCCGCTCCTTTATTTTCAATTTTCTAATAAACGAGATTCCCCTGTCAGTCAAGAACCAATTTAAGCTTCCTGTCCCGATTTTTCTGTAACCTCCGCGGGTCTTTCGGGAAAGGGTTGCCCTCTAAAACGCTCTTCCAGAACCTTCCAGTTCAGCGCCTTCAAAAAGGCTTCAATATAAGCTTTTTTATCCAGTCCGTAATCGACCAGGAAGGCATGTTCGAAAACGTCCAGCGGCAGAATTACTCTACAGCCGGCAGGATGTCCCACGTGGTGTTCATTAATCCAGACATTCATCAGGCGGTTCTGGATTTCATCGTAGTAAAGAACTGTCCAGCCAACACCGCGGCTCATGGCGGTATCGACGAAATCCTTTTGCCAGTTTTCGAAACTGCCAAAGCTGGCAACGATGGCTTTGTAAAGGTCGCTTTCCTTATCCGGAATGCCGTTTCCGCCTAAAGATGAAAAATAGTATTCATGGAGCCTCATACCGTTGAACTCAAAGCCGAACCTCCGTTTCAGTTCCGAAAATTCGGAACTCTGAGACTTCCCCTGCCGGACCATCTCTTCCATCTTTGTGAGCAAAAGGTTGGTATTCTTTACGTAACCCTCGTACAGTGCAAAGTGTAGCTTCAGAGCATTGTCGCTGAAGCCGGGTGTTCCGAGAAGATAAGAAAAATCTTTGGCTGAATAAGGCCGGATTTTTCCGGTGTCGGATGCAGGCTTTGCGGCCTTTTCTTTGCAACCTGCTAGCCCCATGCAGACAACCGTCGTCAGTAGCAACAGCAGAAACAGGCGTTTCATTTTTGTCCCTCCTCAGATGTTAAAAATTATTATTTGCTTTATAAAGTTGCCCCGTGAGCTGCTTAAGCTGAGCTACCGCCATGTTGTAATCGTAAACGCTTTCATAATACTGTCCCGCCGTTCTTGCGTAAATACTCAATCCGTCAAAGACATCCTTTCCCGATCCTATGCCGAATTTGAAATTGGTAAAGTTGAGAATAAGAAGGGCTCTTCCCGCTTTGCGGGCTTCCCAGCTTGAATCCAGGTTCTTCTCCGTTTCTTTTACCTTCTCGTAAGCTTCCCGTACTTTGACCATTATGCCCCTGCGAGCCTCTTCGAGCTGTCGTTCCAGTGAAAGATAACGGGCTCTTTTCTGTTCGACTTCCGCACGGGTTTCCAAAATGTTCATATTCCATTTCACAGCCAGAGCTGCCCCGGCGCTGAAGTAGTTGTATTCGTCGTTTAGAAAGGGGTTGTCCTGGTCTTCGCGACCCGGTGCTACCGCATACTTGACCCCTCCTACGGCAAGCAGCATTGGATAATACTTGGCTTTTTCGGCCATATACTCTTCTTTAGCCGCCTGAACGGCCGCTTCCAGTTGCTTGATTCTGGCATTGTTTTCTTTTGCCATTTCTTCGTATTCCGACAGATCCAGAAGCTTTATTTTTACCGGTTTGAGCTGTTTATCTTCGGTAGCAAACTCCTCTTCTGACTTATCCCAGCCGATTAAGTTAAGAAGAGAAGCGATAACGGTTTGCCTCTGCCTTTCCAGTTTGCGCATCCCCTTGGATACGCCTTCAAGACCGATTTTCAGCTTCAGTACGTCCGCTTCCGTTACGTTGGGCTCGTTTTTTTCAAGGCGTTCCTGAGCGATGGTGTAGGCTTCCTGAAAACGCTCGAGCAAATCTCCCGTGGAGTCCATCAGATGGGACGTCAACAAATAGCCGTAGTAAAGTTCGTGAACCCTGAGGACAACCTCGTCAAGTTCGGATCGGTATGCGGCTTCTTGCGATTTAAGGGCTTCCTGAGCGGCCTTTATACCGTGACCAATTCTGCCAAAGGTTACAAGAGGTAGAGCCATCTTGACATCAAGTTTGTTAAAGAAGCCGTACTCATCATCTATGGTCTCGCCTGTAATGGCGTCTCCTTCTGCATCGGGTACAATCCCCATGAGATTTTCCAGCTCCATGCTGGGCCATCTTCTGAGTTTTGCTTCTTTCAGTCTCCATAAAGAGCTTTCAACTTCATAGCGGCTCTTCTGCAGGGAAGGATAAGATTCCAGCGCTCTCTTTACACACTCCTCAAGGGACAGCTTTTCGGCCTTTGAGCAAAAGGGATAAAAGATGCAAATTATGATTGCCAGAATTCTTATCAACCTTACCCGACAGCCTTTTTTATTTCCCCTTTGATGACCGCTCATCTTCCTCCTCCTTTATCTTGTTTCTGTGCCACCTTTTGAAAGGATCTGAAGAATAGCCGGCAGACCGAAAAGGGAGAGTATCCATGCAATACCGACCGACACCGTTACAAGCAGGCCGAGGGTAAATATTCCGTAATGGTGAGCGAGCATAAGACTTCCGAAGCCGATCATGGTCGTCCAGGAAGTAAGTGAAACGGCCCTGGTGAGCCCCCCTGAAAAAGTTTCGTGCAAATCCCCCTGTTTTTCGCTGTAGCGGTGCATGATGTGCACTCCATCATCAACGGCTATTCCCAGTATTAAAGGCAGAGTAATAAGGTTTGCCAGATTAAAGGGTATTCCCGTCCAGCCCATAAGACCGAGCATAAGCACGATGGTTCCGGCCAGAGGAATGCAGGAGACAAGTGCAAGGGATATTCGTCTGAAGGTTGCAATAATTACAACGAAGATTACGCACAGGGCATATATGCTACCCTCGATGTAGCCTTGTTGCATGGTGGATATTGCAATGTATCCCACAACAGGAGATCCCGTCACCGAGGGATCCACCGTTTCAAGCTCCTTTACGAAGTTTTCCATGTGTTCTTTTTCCCAGATATTTTCCCGGGAATAAATCTGCAAAAGGTATCGTCCACTCTTTCCTTTAAACCTTGCCAGCAACTCGGGAGGTATGTCTTTTTCTTCGATCGGGCCGGGAGGATTTACGTTGTTTTTTAGAAGGGTGAATTTGGTGAGAAAGTCGTCGAAAAGTTTTTTCTCGAAAGCGTGGAGACTTTTAACCGTTTCCATTGATTCCAGACGTTTTTTCAGCCCCTCTATGGCAAGGATAAGGGCTTCACGGGTGGATTCGATTTCCCGGTCGTCGGGTTTTCTTGTGGGATCCCATCTGGTATCGCTTCTGAGCTTGAATTTTATTTTTTCCAGAATGTCGAGAAGTTCGGCGGGATCATCTCCCGAGGGATTGATTTCTTCCAGCTCTATGTTCGGTACGTATGGAGCGAGGTCTCTTACCAGAGAAATCCTTACATTCTGATCTTCCGGCAACATATCCGCAAGGCTGTCAACCTTGCGAACCGAAGGAAGTTCTTCAAAGGCCCTGTGTTTTTTTCGGAGTTCGACAAGATCCCGAGCCGTCGTTACGGCAAACCATGAAGATCGACCGGACTCACCTATAATTTTTTCTTCCCAGACGACCGACTCGGTGCCCCTGGCCTGGAGTTTTAGAAGGTTATAGTCAAAACGCACACGGGACAGGCCGGCCAGGGCACAGACCGTAAGAACCCCCCAGATAAGAAGGATTAACTTTGAATGGCCCGTTACCAGCTTTTCCGACGATATGTTGATTCGAAGGGCCGTTGCGTGTCCTGTTCCGGGATTTGACCTGCTTTCGACCATCTTGAGCATGGCGGGAAACACCGTAAAGGTGGCAACCAGTGCAAGAAGGACTCCAGAGCCTGCGATAAAACCCAGCTCCTGAATTCCACGAAAGCGGGCAAGCATTAAAGAAAAAAATGCAAGAGCCGTCGTTATGGCTCCAACCGTTATGGCCCGACCGGTATGGTCCGCAGAGATCTTCATGGATTCCACTACATCGGCTCCTTTTTGCCGCTCTTCCGAGTATCTGGCTACCAGGTGTATCCCAAAATCGACGCCCAGGCCCATGAGAATGGGTACGAAGGCAACGGAGAGAATGTTTAGGGAGCCAACGGTAAGGGTTAGCCATCCCAAAGTCCAGGCGATGGATATAACAAGGGTCGTTACGACCATAAGAGGGTTATAGACCTGATGAAAGACGATCATGAAAAGCAGGGCGATTCCGATGGCGGCAACCGCCGTGGCAAGCTGAGTATCCTTCATAGCCTGAACCATTTCGTCGGTTGCCAGAGCAACCCCCCCTGTAACCCCTACCGAAAGATCTTCAAAGCCCTTCTTCCTCAGTTCCTTTATGTGCCATCTCAGCCTATCCAGGGCCGCCTTCTTTTTGGTAAAGCCGTCGGCCTGGCTTCTGGCTTCAAGGGTTATGTAGAGGAATCGTTCGTCGTCAGAGACGAGAAACCCGTCGTAAGAAAACTTTTTGCTTGCCTTGAAAAAGGTGTCCCAGGGTGAATGGAACTGATAACCCGGCTCCAGAGAAAGCCTCATCTCCGTCAGGAGTTCTCTGAGGAAACTCAGATCCACAGGTTTTCTGGTGGTTTCAGCATTTTCTTGTTTGTTTTCTTTGCCTTCTCCCTTGCCGAGAAACTCCCCAACAAGATGACTGACGGTGGCTTCGCTAATTTTCTGGTTAACGTATTGAAATATGGTTGCCAGCGAGGGTTCGAAGGCAAGTTCTTCGATAAGTTCACCGTATTCTTCCAGTTTATCTTTGAGGTTTTGCAAATCTTCGGGAGATAAAAAGAGCAACTTCTTTCCTTCAAGGGTTTCCGTATTTATGCGATAGAGAATGTTGCCGAAATATTGTGGTTCTTGCTTCAGTCGCTCTGCAAGGAGTCGGGCGAAGTTTTTCATTTGTTCCAGATCTTTTCCTTCAACAACGACGATCACATTCGTAAGCCTTCCAAAATCTTCCGATATCTCTTCAAAACGCTGAACGGCCGGCTCTGATGATGCCACGAGGTCGTTTCGGCTTGTTTTAAAATCGAGTCTTAAGGCGGTGTAAGCGATTGAAACAAAGGCAATAAGCAGTGCAGACAAAAAAACAGTTCCCGGATGGGATAGCGACCAGAGTGAGAGCCTGCTCAGGTAACCCGATAACCCTTCAAAAAGATTTTTCATTGAATTTAGCCCTTGTACAATTGCTATCTGTTCAATTCAATAATGCGTTTCAGGTCAAGCGGCGCTTCGGCTTCGCCCCGACAGGCATACCAGCATTCCCTACAACCCGTTTGTGGAATTGCCTTTAGGTTCAGATCCTGCCACCTTCCCAGAATCTCTTTTTCGGAGCATCTTCTAACCATGCCGTCAGGGCTTATATGTGCCCATTTAAGCCCTGCAAGACATCCGGGTATTCCCCCATTTTTCACATAATCCACAATCCTTAAGAGATAGTAATCCGAATTCGTTATGTTACGGTACCGGCTTTTCAGGTAGATTAGGCGCAGGATTGTTTCTTCCAGCCGGTTCAGGAACTGTGAGTCCAGCTTGTGGTCAAAGTTTTTGTTTTTAAAAGGATTGTAGGTACTAAAAGAGACCTTCCAGCCGTGATCGTGAGCAATGCCGGCAATGGTTTCGAGAACATCCAGGTTATCCCGCATGATTACGGTGTTAAAACAGAGGTTGTCTATTCCGGTAGAGGGAAGGGTTTTCATAAGCTCTTTTATGTGGTTCCAGAGACCCGGAACGTTTCGAAGAGCATCGTGGCGAGAATCCGGAAAATCCAGAGATACGGAGATCTGCGAGAGACCGGCTTCCCAGAGCTTCAGGGCCTTTTCTCTGTTGAGCAATATACCGTTGGTTATGCAGTTTATGTAAACGAAGCGATTTTGCTCGACGATTCTTCTGACGATAGCTTCGAGATCCTTCCTGAGAAGCGGCTCGCCTCCCGTTATGGTCACGTGAAGAGGGTTAAACTTTTTGACTATGTGCCCGTAATCGGGGCAGAGACTTTCAGGGCCCTTTGTCTTCCAGTAATCACAAAAGACGCATCGGGCATTGCATCGTCTGGTTACTTCAATGTGAAGGCCGAAAAAGCTTTTTCCGGCTTTCATGGAAAAGAACTTGATCGACCCTTCCAGGAGTTCTTTTAAGCCGATTTTCCGGGTTATCACGACCGCTTTCTCCTGTAATAAATTGCCGTACCCACAGTCTTCTGATATAGAGAATCTGCCGGGTTATGACAATGGAAAAGGGAGCAGGCGATGCCGAGGGCCTTCGTTACGGGAGGAACGGGCTTTGTAGGAAGCCATGTTATCGAATGTTTGGTTTCGAAGGGTTGGCATGTGGTTGCCCTTGCCCGGTCTGTGCGCCTTCCTTCTTTTATTAACTTTCCAGGAGTAAACTGGGTGCCCGGCGACATACTGGCAAGTGATGTTCTAAAGAAGGCCATGACCGGCTGTGATGCCCTTTTTCATGTTGCAGCAGATTACAGGCTGTGGGCCAGAAACGCCTTGGAAATATACAGAAACAACGTCATGGGAACCCGCAGGGTGCTTTCTGTGGCCAGGGAATTGAGAATTCCCAGGGTTGTTTACACCAGCAGTGTGGGGGCTCTGGGGCTTCGGCGTGACGGTAGACCGGCCGACGAGACCACCCCTGTTTCTTACTCCGATATGATAGGTCATTACAAGCGTTCCAAATTCCTTGCAGAACGGATTGCCGAAGAATATGCCCGCTCGGGTCTGGATCTCGTGATCGTGAATCCAAGTACCCCCGTGGGCCCCAGAGATCATAAACCCACTCCGACCGGAAGGGTCATCGTTGATTTTTTGAACCGTCGGATGCCGGCCTATGTCAACACAGGGCTCAACTTCGTCCATGTTCGTGATGTGGCCTTAGGGCATTTGCTGGCCTGGGAAAAGGGTATATCGGGTAGAAAATACATACTGGGTAATGAAAACCTCTCGTTTCGTGATTTTTTGCGTATCCTTAGCGAAATCACGGGCCTGCCTGCCCCAAAGATCAGAATACCCTATCTCGTGGCCTTAACGGCAGGAGTTGCCTGCGAGATCTTTTCCAGGCTTACGGGAAGGCCTCCGTCGGTTCCCCTTGAGGGCGTGAGAATGAGCCGGTATCTCATGTTCTTTTCGCCTGAACGGGCCGTAAAAGAGCTGGGACTGCCGCTTACCCCGGTGCGGCAGGCGGTAAAAGAGGCGGTATGGTGGTATGTTAAAAACGGTTACTGTAAGACAAGATTGCCAATTTCTCCAGGGGAGCTTCTGACATGAAATTTCCTATCGGCTTGAGTCTGACCATGACGGAGTATTTACTTCGACATCGCATAGCCGGAACAAAACGGTATCCTCTTGTCCTGATGCTTGAACCCACTCACAGGTGCAACCTCCAGTGTGCGGGATGTGGTCGGATCAGGGAATATCGCGATACCCTGGATCGAGAAATGAGCCTTGATGATTGCATAGATGCCGTGGAAGTTACCGGGACCCCGGTTGTTACTATAACGGGCGGAGAACCCCTTCTTTATAGCCACATGAAAGAACTCGTTGGTGAAGTACTTAAGAGAAAGCGTTATATCTTTTTCTGTACCAACGGGTTACTGATGGAAGAAGCTCTTGGCGAATTCCAGCCGCACGGCCGTTTTTTCTGGAATGTCCATCTGGACGGCACCGCAAGGGTTCACGATGAAATTACAGGTCGGCACGGAAGCTTCCAGAAAGCGCTTAAAGCCGTGGAAAAAGCTCTTGAGGCAGGCTTTCAGGTCATAACCAATACAACCGTTTACAGAGAGACGGATCTGGATGACCTGGAACAGCTTTTCACAATACTTTCTTCCGTAGGGGTTAAAGGAATCCTGGTAGCGCCGGGGTTCAGCTATAGCGAAGTGGACGAAGAGATTTTTCTAACCCGTCAGGAGATTATCGAAAAGTTCAGAGTAATACGAGGCTGGACGCGCCGCTTTCCAATAATGAGCAATCCCATCTATCTGGATTTCTGTGCAGGGCTTCGCTCTTTGGGATGTACTCCCTGGGGTAATCCCACGAGAAATGTCAAGGGCTGGAAGTCCCCCTGTTACCTCATCACAGATGCCCACTACCCAACTTACGAAGAATTTATGGAAAAGACGGACTGGGACTATTATGCTTCGGGGCGTGATTCGAGGTGTAAACAGTGTATGGTTCACTGCGGTTACGAACCCACCGTTGTTAGATCTATGTCACTCCGTGATGCGGTCCGAATGATGCTGTGGAACATTCATGGTTGAAATAGCAGAGTTGCTGATTGGGACCTTTAAGCTTCGACCTTATGTGTTCGTCTTTTTGACGGTGTACTTTATCGGTGCTTCGTATCATCTGGGGATCAAAAGAGCGCTTTTTTATGTGCCCTGCGGATATTTCATCGCGTGGCTTTCCGAATTTTCCTCCATCCATACGGGAGTTCCCTACGGAATGTATCGATATATTGAGGCTACAAAAGGACGGGAACTCTGGGTATTCGGAGTTCCTTTTATGGATTCGCTCTCCTATGTTTTTCTGAGCTACGCCGCTTATTCACTTGTGAGGTTTGCATCGGGTTGTTTTGTGCCGAAAAACCGCTGCTGGTATTCTACATGGCCGGGGACTTCAGTTCTTATCACAATCTACGGAAGTTGCTGTTTCGTCTTTTTGGACCTTATCATAGATCCCGTCGCACTCCGTGGAGACAGATGGTTTCTGGGGAAGATTTACGAATATCCCTGCGAAGGTGTCTATTTCGGAGTACCTATGTCTAACTTCGCAGGATGGTTTCTGGTGGGTTCCGTTCTTGTCAGAATCCTCCAGAGCCTCGATCCTCTCGAATCGGTTGTGAAAATAGAAGGAGTCAGGTCGTATGCTCTCCTAACCGGCCCTCTGCTCTATTTCTCTGTTCTCGCCTTCAACATCGCGGTAACGGCCTGGCTGGGTGAGAAACTCCTTCTGGTGGTGGATCTCATCCTGGTGCTCCTGTTGATCTTTTTCCTGGTTTTTTCGGTTCTCACAACCCGTAGAGCTTTTTTAGCCGTTCCTCCAGCAGGTAAACCCTGAACATCATGAGCCTGTCGATAAAGGATGGATTCGTAATGGGATCGGTGGGACTGTAGAAGAGATGGCTTTCACACCGGCAGTCGGAGGCTCCAAAACCGGGTACAACGGGAAAGACTTCCGCAAAAGACCCGGCAATTTCGCATTCCGGTGTTTCGGGCAACCTTATGGGAAGAGCTTTTATTCTCGATGCTCTTTCTGTTAGGTAATCAATGTGCCAGCGTAGTTTCTTGTTTTTTCGCCCATGTCGGGACAAGCGTTTTTTAAGGCCCTTCTTTGCCCTGCCAATGTAAATGTAAAACCCCGCTGGAAAAGGTGAAGCGGAGGATCCGGAGCCAAATTTTATGGAAACGGTTTCGGATAAGGTAACGAGTAGAATGTAACATCCCGCATCAATTGCATGGTCCGCCACAAAATCCCAGGGAATGTCGAGTTTTTTAACGGATTTTACGGTGAACGTGAGGTCAGGGTACTCGAGTGCCACCGCACGGATATCCAGACGGTCTTTGGCTTCCAGAAGAGCTCTGGCAAATTCTATATCCACATGGACATCGGGCATAAAAAATCGAGCATGAGGCCACTGGACAACGAAGAGGACGGATCCGCGGAGATGAGAAGAGTCGGAATGGACGAGCTCCCTTATGTGTCGGACCCCTCTGGAGGTTTCAGCATCGGGAAACATTGCAAGGATGTTTCCGAAAAGAGTGCAGGTCTTTACCTCGAGGAGAAGCTTCCCTTTTTGGGGGCAGGAAAGCAAAAAATCGATACGGCTGCCTCCTGAGTTGACTTCTCTCCTTTCAACGCCGTAGTCCTCGTACCCCGGGATTCTTCCCTCGGACAACAGTCTTTCCACAATGGAATTGGTGAGGTGAGTGTGAAGCATAACGGGGTAACCGTTCTTTTCCACCGCCATCAGTGTGTGGGTAAGCTTCCCCTTTCCCCCGGAGGGTTTGATCCAGACCTTCCGTCCCGGTAAAAGGAGCTCCCAGAGACGACCGGGGTTGGGGAGGTAAGCTTTTACAGGATTCCCGTCTTTCTCGCATTCCACAACAAACCGGTTTAGCCTACGAATAAAACGGGCCGCTTCCATTCCGGGATGACCTTTTCGTTTACTAGCTACTGGCACTGCTGTACTGCCTTAAAGCATATTTCCATAACCGAATGCTTAAAAAGGTAGTTCCCAGAGCCAGGAAAAGACCGGCAACAACATGAGAGTACCCGATCTTTCCCAGAATGGCTCCTGATGGAAAAGTGGTTATAAAGGCAATGGGGACTATAAAGGTGAGAAATATCCTGATTGGCGCGGGGTAAACGCTCACGGGAAAACGACCGGTTTCAAAAAGAGAAAAGATGAACTCCATGATGCTGTCGATTTGTATAAACCAGAAGGCTGTACTTACCAGCATGACCCATAGATTGTAGAGAATCACAAAAGCGCAGATAAAAAGAATTACAAAGCTTATTACCTCTTCAACTGAAGGAGTGTACTTAAGGCTACAGAGGGCATATATACAGACCCCCAGGCCGGCGACCAACCCCGGAAATTTTTTTATTGAGAATACCCTTAGTGTGCCGATAATCTGAACATTCACGGGTTTTACGAGGATAAAGTCAAAATTACCAAAACGAATGTCTTCAACCAGTTTGGCAACATTGGGTTCGAGAATCCCTTCGATGAAAGAACCGAAAAATGAAAAAAAACCCATGACCAGCATGGCTTCGTGATAGGACCAACCGCCGATCTCCTGCCTATGGTGGAAAAAAAGAGAAAGGCTCAGGAGGGAAAAGCATATCCAGAAAAGGCTCATAAAGCTGTTTACGACGAAGTGGGTTCGGTATTCCATATCCACGAGCAGAGAGTTTTTCAAAAATGCTACGAGAAGCCTTGGCGTCTTCATGGTTGTCACGCTCCCACCGCACTGTATTTCTTGAGTCCTTTTTTCCATAAGATCTGATAGATGATGAAGAAGGTTATCAACCAGCCGAATTGAATTGCCAGTTCGAGGATGATCATTTTTCCGTTCAGGAGTTCGAGAAGTATTTCCACGGGAAGGGAAAGCATGTATCTGAAGGGCAGGTGCATGATGAACCCTTGATACCGGGCCGGAAACAGGTCCAGGGGGGCAATGACACCGCCGAAAAGCAGAAGGCCTGCATAGACCATTTCGTTTATGGCCATTGATTGTGTAACCCAGAAACCCAGAAGACCGATACAATACTGTGAGACAAATCTGATGCTCCAGGCCATTGACAGCGAAAGCAAGAATCCCAGGATGTGTTCCGGAGAGGAAGAAAATCGAAGGGCCGGAAAGGGAAGGGTTATTGCCACTACGGCCGGAACGAGGGTGAGCAGGCGGAAGATCTTGTCCGCCAGGTTGAAGGCTATGTGATAATGTATGGGATTCAAGGGTTTCATGAGTCGTGACGATAATTCTCCAAGGCGTATTTCTCTGTCCAGATCCCAGATAACCCAGACGGTAACGAGCTGTCTTACCATGAGAACGGCAAGGTAATAACGAACGAATTCCTTCACGCCGTATTTACCGACGGGTCCTGTGGAGGCCAGAGACACCCATACCGAAAGCATCACGAGAGGCATTATGTTGCTTAACATCCACATAACCATGCTGCCCCGATATTCCAGCACTATCTGCCAGTATGTACGGAGCAGAGCCGAGTAGATTTTTAACCATCGGCGTATTTTAAGCATCCCCCGTCTCCAGATTAGTCTGTCAAAAGGATTGCTTCCGCACCGTCAAAGTATTCTACTGTAATCAAAAGACTCCCTGGGAAAAAAGAAATTTCAGCCTGCCGGGGTTCCGGTTGACCAGGGCAACTTTCAGTCACTCGATTTCGTTTTTGCAGGAAAAGCCCGGGAAAAGCGCCCGTTGTTTAAGAACAACGGAATAGAAGTAAGCCCAAAATCAATCCATCTGTTAAAAAAAACATGGCATGGAACAGAGGTAAACCACAGGCCTTACATGTTCTTTGCGACCAGAACTCATTTTCGGTTCCACAACGCCAACATCTGACCTTCATGGCTATCGGTCCATATTTTTAAGGGGGAGACCGGATCAATGGCAGAGCTGCTTTTTACCGTGAGACTTTATGAATTAAGGCCCCTTCAGAAATACCTTAAACAGAGGGGTTAAAATTTCGAGCGCAAACACTGTGAATCCGGCTTTGAAAGGCTCCTGAGTTACCGAAACAACGAAGGTAAAAATAATAAGTGGTGGAGCTGAGGGGAGTCGAACCCCTGACCTCTTGAATGCCATTCAAGCGCTCTCCCAACTGAGCTACAGCCCCACCTTTCAAAATGCTAACTAACAGGAAAATCTTCCGTCGTCAAGATGATTTACACTTCTGGTTAATTTTCCCGATTTTAAAAGCTCTAATAACCTCTCTTTTCGGTTGTCTTCGGGATATTTCAGCACGTGTCTAAAGGCGTTTTCCAGTACCCTGCCGACCAGCGGGCCCGGACCCACATTGAGAAACTTCATGACGTCGTGGCCGTTAATGGCAAGGTTCTTGCGGGACAAGAGCCCGTTCGATCCAATTTCCCTTTTTATACGGGTTTCAAGGAGTTCAACTTCTTCAACCGATTTCCTGTCATCGGTGCCGTGAGCCAGCCTGTCCGCTTTCAGCAAGTCCAGAAAATCGTTTATTAAGGGTTTCCCCACACGGTGAATGAGCCTTCGTATCGCCCCATCAGACCATTTTTCAATGTTGTAAACCATGTGGTTTTTGACCAAGATGCAGACTTCCTTCGTGAGTTGATGAGATGTCCTCCATCGTTCCAGAATCTCTCTGGTCATCTGCTCGCCGATTTTTTCGTGGCCGAAGAAACGAAAACGCCCATTTTTTTTAATGCGAACCCTGGGTTTTGCAATGTCGTGAAAGAGAGCGGCAAGTCTTACCCTGAGGCGCTGAGGTGAATGGAATAGGGTGTACAATATGTGATGGTAGATGTCATATCGGTGATGAACGTTCTGCTTCTTACGCCATCCTTCCAGAAGTTCGGGAAAGAATTCCCTGAGAGCTCCGCTTTTTCGAAGAAGCTCGAAGCCTTCAATTATGTTGGCGCCGACGACCATGCGGAACATTTCCTCCCGAATTCTTTCGGCCGCTACTGTTTTGATCAAGGGAGCCGTCATTTTCATTGCGGAAAGGGTTGTCGGTGTTACGTGGAAATCCTCTAAGGAAACGAATCGTGCCGCCCGCAATATTCTGAGCGGGTCTTCCTGAAAGCGCCGGACGGGGTCTTTTGGAGGACGAAGTCTCTTGCGCTCCAGGTCCTTTATTCCTCCAAAAAGATCCAGAAATTTCCCGTCGGGAAACGAAATCGCCAGGGCGTTGATTGTAAAGTCCCGTCTTTCAAGATCTTTTTCTATCCGGTCGGATCCCGCACTTTCGATGATGCTGGTGGCCTCCACAATGTGGTCTCCGACGTTTACATCAACTACTCCAAAGCGTGTACCTACGGCGTAAGTTTTAAAAGGAGAATCGAGAATGACCTTGGAGGGAGCATCCGTTGCAATGTCCCAGTCCTTGGGTTTTTTCCCCAGAATCCAATCCCTCACGGCTCCCCCGACTATCCAGGCCCTGTAGTTGTTCCGGACGAGCCATTCCAGGAAAGCTCTGACGGTTGAGGGAATTTCCATAGAGCCACAGTGCATAGGATAGGCAATCATGATGATCGACTCCTGTGGGGGGCGCTGGTGCCTGGGGCAAGAGCTTTTAATTTTTGACTTTCCTTTGATGTTGTGAATAAAATAACAATCATGGTTTCTGCGATCAGAGAAGTTAGGAAGCGGTGTAGCATTTGAAGCTGACAGGGAGAACAGGTCTTATGGATATTTTCGAAATATTCAGGTATCGCTTTCCCGTATCCGGAGTAGAAACCTACATTTTCGTTCCTCCGCTTGTGATGGGTATTATCTCTTTCTTTACTTCCATGGGTGGGGTGTCCGGTGCGTTTATTCTTCTGCCTTTTCAGATGAGTGTCCTTCATTATACGGCTCCGGGAGTAAGTGCTACTAACTTCGTTTACAATATAGTTTCAATCCCCAGTGGCGTGTATCGATACATCAGGGACGGAAAATTTTCCAGACTGCTCTTCCTTACTCTTATGATCGGGACTCTTCCGGGGGTATTTCTGGGTTACTTCATAAGGTTGACTTATTTGCCCAATCCCGGTCCTTTCAAAATTTTCGTCGGGTGTGTCCTGGCCTATCTGGGGCTTCGTACTCTGTGGAGCGGCTATTCGGATGTAACGGCATCAAAGAAGGGCGGTTCCTCTCTTCCGCCGCCGAAAGGGCGCATCACGGCCGAAAAATTCGGCAGGGTTTGCGTCGTGAGCTTTGAAGGTCGGCCCTACTCTTTTTCGCCTTTGTTTGTTGCTTCAGTAAGCCTTGTCGTTGGCGTGATAGGTGGTGCCTACGGAATAGGCGGTGGGGCTTTAATGGCCCCTTTCCTGGTTTCGGTCATGAGACTGCCCGTTTACATTGTTTCCGGAGCAGCCCTCTGTTCTACCTGGGTAACCTCCATTGTTGCCGCGCTTTTTTACGCCTTCGGCCCTTTAACGACAAAAAGCGCCAATGCCAGCCCCGACTGGTTGTTGGGTGCACTTTTCGGTCTCGGTGGTTTTATAGGCATATACACGGGAGCAAGGTTGCAAAAATATTTTCCGGCGTCTTACATCAAGCTTATACTGGGTTTTGCCATATTGGGAGTTTCCGCCAGGTATCTATGGCCTGTTGTAGAAAGGGTTATCGGCTGAATTCATAACCCCGTCTAAATTATGTCCAGAGCGAGACGGGCCGCCCCGTAAAGGGCAGCAGAGTCTTCCAGTTCGCTTTTTTCAATGACTATGTCTTCAGCGTTCAGCATGGAACAGTTATTCACCGTTGCACGCAGCAGGGGTTCGTAAAAAACGCCCCAGGCGTTGCTTACTCCGCCGCCGACTATTGCGCATCGGATGCCCAGAAGAGTAAAGGCGTTTGCTATGGCAATCCCCAGAGCAGTTCCGAATTCTTCAAAAAGCCTGCAAGCCTCCGGATTACCCGATAGAGCCATGTCGTAGAGTCTTTTGGCAGAAAGAGCTGAAAGGCCGTATTCTTTGCCAGAACCGCAGTTGGCAATGTGCCTTAAAAGACCGCCTTCCGATGCATAGGCTTCGAGACATCCGCGTTTTCCACACATGCAAAGGCGGCCGTTTGGATAAACCGTGGTGTGGCCTATTTCTCCGGCAAACCCGATTCCTCTGGAACCGGTCCAGACACGACCGTCCAGTATAACACAGCCGCCAACCCCGGTGCCCAGAGTAATGCCCAGCCAATCAGGGTACTTTGACCCTTTGCCAACCCACAGCTCGCCTCTGCCAAAAACGTTGGCATCATTGTCAATGGCAACGGGATAGGCCAGATGAGATCGCAAAAAGGCCACCACATCAAAGCCGTTGAGCTCCGGTATGTTCGGTGAAAAGATAACACGACCTTCTTCCACATCTATCTTTCCGGCAATACCAAAACCGAGTGCAGAAACCTTCAGCCCGAATCCTTGAGCCCTGGATTCAAGTCCCTTCGCAATTTCTATCCAGTCGTAAATCATTCGTTCGGGAGTGGATCCACGAATTCGGGAACGCTTTTCCTGAAGTAAAATTTCTCCCTTTTCCGTTACCAGGGCAAAACGAACGTGAGTTCCGCCGATATCGGCCGCTATGACGGCTCGGGACGACGATGTTTCCATCGGTTCTCCCGCTTAAACCAAATGTTGTTGATATAAATGAATATACTTTGAAATTCACGAACTCAAATTTTCCCTTGACATTGACGGAAAATGCCACACTTATTGTGCCGTTGCAAGCCCGTCCATGGAGGGGGGACGGTGCATTAGGTAATAAGGGGTGTGCCGTGTGTGGAGGAGAGCGGTATTGTCGTCGCAGGGGAGAGTGTTATCTTCTTGTGGTAATGGAGGAGAGGGGAGATTATGCTTGTCAGGGCTCTGAAAAAGGGAGTGCATCCGGCGGAATGCAAGTTTACTGCCGGTGATCCCATACGGGAGTTTCCTCTGCCTGAACTTCTTTATGTACCTCTTCAGCAGCACATGGGCAGGCGGGCAAAGCCGCTGGTAAAAAAAGGTGATGTTGTTAAAAAGGGGCAGAAGATAGGGGAAGCGGATGGCTTTATTTCTGCCCCCGTTCATGCACCTGCTGCCGGCAAGGTTAAGGCTCTTGAAAGGGTTATGCTACCCAACGGTGTTTACGACGATGCTGTGGTCATTGAGGTTGATTCCGGGGATGATGAGCTTGCGGAACCATCCTGGCCGATAAAACCGCTTGAAGAGCTTTCGCCAGAGGATATTAGACTCATTGCCAGGGAAGCCGGTATAGTGGGGCTCGGTGGAGCCACCTTTCCAACGGCGGTCAAACTTACGCCTCCCGATAACGTAAAGATAGACACCCTTCTTATCAACGGTGCCGAATGTGAACCCTTTCTTACGGCAGATCATCGCCTTATGTTCGAAAAGACCCGGGAAATCATAGAAGGCGCAGAGCTGGTCAGGCGCGCGGTGGGGGCAGAACGGGTTTTCATTGGTATTGAGGAGAACAAGGGAGATGCCGTTGAAAAGTTCGACGAGCTTCTCAGGAACCGGGCCGGCTGGGAAGTCGTGTCGTTAAAGAGCATATACCCTCAGGGAGCGGAAAAAAATCTCATTAAGGTCATTACCGGGCGGGAAGTGCCCGTAGGAGGGTTGCCTTTTAATGTAAATGTGGCGATTCAGAATGTCGGTACGGTTTACAGCCTTTACAGAGCCGCCGTAGAGGGTGTGCCGCTGATTGAAAGGGTTGTGACCGTAAGCGGAGATGGTGTTGCCGAGAGGGGAAACTACATCATACGATTCGGCGTAATGGCCAGAAGGGTTCTTGAAAAGTGTGGTGCCGACTTCGACGGGATAGAAAAGGTAGTGTTTGGCGGGCCTATGATGGGAATGTCGCTCAAGGGCTACGATGTTCCGGTCATAAAGTCGACATCGGGAATCATTACCTTTAAGAAGGCTTTCAGGGAAGAAGCCAGACCCTGCTTGAACTGCGGGAAGTGCGTTCATGTATGCACTCTGGGAATAGCTCCGACCAGAGTGGTCAAGTACATACGGGCGGGCAAGTGGAGTGAAGCCAAGAAGGCCGGGCTGCTTAACTGCATGGAGTGTGGTTGCTGTGCCTTCATCTGCCCGTCTCGAATTCCTTTGGTTCAATGGCTCCGCTATGGAAAATTCATGCTGAGGAAAATGGAGGCTCAGAAGTAATGGCAGAAAAGCTTATTGTTTCTTCTTCGCCTCATGTTGTTGCTTCGGATGATATGCCCAAGATCATGAGGCATGTCGTCTACGCTCTTTTACCGGCTACGGTCGGATCTTTATACTTTTTCGGTCTCCGGGCTTTGTTGTTAATTGCGGTGTCCGTGATCGTTGCCGTGGTGACCGAAGCGGGGGCGCTGGCCATGAGGCGGAAGCCCTTGCGCACGATTTTTGACGCCTCGGCGGTTGTAACGGGTCTTCTTTTTGCCCTGACATTGCCGCCTGGCGTTACGATCGGTACTGCGGCAATAGGGGCATTCATTTCTATTGCCATTGGAAAACAGGTTTTCGGAGGGTTCGGGAGCAACATTTTCAATCCCGCGCTGGTGGGCAGAGCCTTTCTTCAGGCTGCTTTTCCCGTCGAGATGACCACGTGGGTTCCTCCTAGAACCCTGCATGGTGTGGATGCCGTAAGCTTTGCAACGCCACTGGGAGGATTTAAGTTTTCTCAGATTGTTACGCCCTATAAAGACCTGCTTCTCGGCGGAGTTGGGGGAAGTCTCGGGGAAACATCTGCTGTTTTGCTGGTTCTGGGAGGGCTTTACCTCTGGTGGCGGGGTTACATAGACTGGCGTATTCCCGTCAGTTCCATTCTTTCCCTGGTGATTTTTAGCGGTGCCTTTTATTTGATCGACCCGGTCAGGTATCCTGATCCCATTTTTATGTTGCTGGCCGGAGGATTCATGCTTGGCGTTTGGTTTATGGCAACAGACCCGGTGACTTCGCCCGTGCATCCTCTGGCTGTCTGGATTTACGGAGCTGGAATAGGTTTCTTTGTCGTGATAATACGCTTATTTGGCGGTATGCCCGAGGGTGTCATGTATTCCATACTTTTTATGAACGCCCTGACCCCCATTCTTGAAAGATACACAAGACCTAGGATGCTGGGAGAGGCAAAATGAAGGACTCCATCAAGACCGTTATTGTGCTTACTCTCTGTGCCGTTCTTTCCGGAGCCGTTCTCGCCTGGTTTAACAAGTTTACCGAAGCCAGGGTTATAGAGAACAAGCTTGCCGAGTTGAGAAAAAGCTTGTCGGAGGTTGTGCCGGGCATGAGTTCTTATGAGGAAGTCGTCAAAGAGCGTGATTTTGCGCTATATAGAGTGCTTTCGGACGGCGATGTGGTGGGCTATGCCGTAGAAGCTCAGGGAAACGGTTACCAGGACAAAATCAGGGTTCTGGTAGGGGTTTCCCGGGACCTCAAGCGCATTTACGGTTTACGGGTGCTGGAGCAAAAGGAAACCCCGGGCCTTGGAGCAAGGATTGTGGAGCCGGATTATCTGGCAGGATGGAGTGAAAGAGACGCAACAAACCCGATTATGCTGGTTAAAGGCAAAAATCCCGAGAAGCCCAATGAAGTTCATGCGATAACCGGGGCAACCATTACGTCTAAGGCCGTTGTGGATATAGTTAATGCCGGTATAGCGAGGGCTCGGACCGTCGTAAAGGGGGAGGGGAAGTAAGGTGAAAAGCGTATCCCTTAGAAGAGAATTCAAGAAGGGTTTATGGAGGGAAAACCCCGTTCTTGTTATGCTTCTGGGGCTATGTCCTACTCTGGCGGTAACAAACACGGTGCATAATGCCCTGGGAATGATCGGAGCCGTTTTCTTTGTTTTAACCTGCTCCAGCGCAATGGTTTCTCTCATAAGAGGAATCGTGCCTTCACAGGTCAGAATAGCGACCTTCATAGTTATTATTGCCACTTTTGTAACCGTTGCAGATCGCTTCCTGGCGGCTTACCTGCCCGAGTTGAGCAAGTCCCTGGGGCCCTATGTTCCGCTCATAGTTGTTAACTGCATTATTCTGGGCCGTCAGGAGGCCTTTGCCTCCAAGCACGGAATTGTTCCGTCCGTTGTTGATGCCCTGGGGATGTCCTGCGGTTTTGGTATAGCTCTGCTTATCCTGGCTTCTGTGAGGGAGATTCTGGGTAACGGTACATGGCTTGGTGTGAACATAACCGGGGGATTGTTTACGCCCTGGCAGGTTATGATATTGCCTGCGGGCGCTTTTCTTGCTCTTGGAGTAATCATCGGGCTTGTAAGGCACATCATGCACAGGTAAAAAGAGGTGGCCAAAATGGAACTGGTTCTCATATTCTTTTCTGCGCTTCTCATCAATAATTTCGTTTTAAGCTATTTTCTGGGAATATGCCCTTTTGTCGGGGTTTCCAACCGGCTGGATTCGGCTTTTTCCATGGGTTGTGCCGTTACTTTCGTTATGACCCTTGCTGCCATGGTGGCCTGGGGCATTTACCATCTCGTACTTGTGCGCTATGGACTTGAATTTCTCGAAATTGTTTCCTTCATCCTGGTAATAGCTTCCCTGGTGCAGCTTGTGGAAATGTTCATACGAAAGACTTCGCCCGTGCTCTATCAGGCCCTAGGTATTTATCTTCCACTGATTACCACAAACTGCGCCATTCTCGGCGTGGCCCTTCTTGCCGTTCTGAAAAATTATACCTTTGCCGAAACGGTTTCCTTTGCGATAGGGGCCGGGCTGGGCTTTACCCTTGCCATTGTCATGATGGCGGGAATCCGGGAGGAGCTGGATGCGGCAGATGTTCCCGTGCCTTTTAAAGGCCCCGGTATAACCTTTATTACTGCCGGGATCCTAGCCCTCACATTCATGGGCTTTTCGGGACTCATCAGATAAGAGAGCAGGGGGGATGGACATGGTTCTTGCGGCAATTCTTACTATGGGGGCCATCGGTCTGTTCTTTTCGGTCGTTATTTCGGTTGCTCATCAGCGTCTCAGGGTTGAAGTGGACCCCAGGGTTGAGCAGATAATAGAGATCCTGCCGGGAGCGAATTGCGGAGCCTGCGGTTATCCGGGTTGCGCTAATTACGCTGATGCCGTGGTGAAAGGGGCTCCTGTGAACAGATGTACGGTCGGCGGCATGGCTGTTGCCGAATTGATCGGTCAGATCATGGGTGTTGCTCCGGCCGAGATGGTGAGGCAGGTAGCTCGAGTACGGTGTCAGGGTGATTCGGAAACGGCCGTTTGGAGTGGCGAATACACGGGCATCCGGAGCTGTGCCGCTGCTCATCTTGCCGGAGGAGCCGGGAAGCTCTGTAACCATGGTTGTCTTGGCTTTGGAGATTGTGAAAGGGCCTGTCCTTTCGGGGCAATTGTGGTTAATGAACTGGGCGTGGCTCAGGTGGACCCAGAAAAATGTACCGGATGCGGTATCTGCGTACATACCTGTCCTAGAGGGATAATATCTCTGGAGCCGGAGAATAAAACTATTCTCGTTCTCTGTGTATCTCAGGACCCGGGAAAGGTGGCGAAGGCAACCTGCAAAAAGGCCTGCATCGGCTGTGGGATCTGTGCGAAGAAGTCGCCCGAAGCTATAGTACTCGAACACAACCTTGCCCGGGTGGTTGATGCGGATAAGGTAAAGGACGAATCCGTAGAAAAATGCCCAACCGGCGCAATTGTTCGAATAAAATGATGGTAAAGCCCCACAATGGTGGGGCTTTTTCACGAAGATCAGTCCAGGCTTAATACCCCGTTTATTCCTTTTTTGGCGGCAAAATAACGGTTGAAGGCATTAACATAAGCGCGAGCGCTTGCTTCAATGACGTCGGGGCTTGTACCGATCCCTGAGTAAATCATGCCGTCTATTTCCACCCGAACCATGGCTTCGCCGAGGGCGTCGGTTCCGGTGGTAACGGCCTTCAGGTCATAGTCTCGAAGCTTTGCGGTCTTTCGCACTATCTTTTCTATGCTTTTAAAAACGGCATCAACGGGCCCGTTTCCAAGAGCCGACTCGGTTATCTTTTCTTCCCCTTTTATAAGGGTAACCGAAGCCATAGGTGTTATGGTGTTACCGCTCATTATCTGCAGGCTGTGGAAGGTATAGGTTTCGGGAACCTTTGTGAGCTCAATTTCTACAATGGTGACCAGGTCTTCCGAAGAAACCTCCTTTTTTCTGTCGGCAACATTAAGAAACCGCTGATAGACCCGCTCGAACTTCTCTTCGCCCAACGAAAACCCCAGTTGCTGGAGCTGGTGTCTCAGGGCTGCCCGTCCCGACCTCGCCGTGAGTACCAGCTTGTGGTCCTTTATTCCCACGTCTTCCGGGCGAATTATCTCGTAGGTGCTGCGGTCTTTGAGTATTCCATCCTGATGGATTCCCGACGAGTGAGCAAAGGCATTGGATCCGACTATCGCCTTGTTGGGTTGAACGGGAATGTTCATTATGCGACTTACCATTCTGCTTGTTCTGTATATTTCTTTTGTGTTTATGTTGGTGTAGGCGTCGAAGCTGGCCTGCCTTACCTTCAGAGCCATGACGATTTCTTCGAGCGCCGCATTACCTGCTCGTTCTCCGATGCCGTTTATCGTGCATTCGACCTGGTCGGCGCCATTCCGTATCGCTGCCAGTGTGTTTGCAACGGCGAGCCCCAAATCGTTGTGGCAATGGACGCTCAGGGTTACCCTGTCCAGTGCAGGCACGCGCTCCCGCAGTTTTTTTATCATTTCACCGAACTCGTCGGGAATTGCGTATCCCACCGTATCCGGTATGTTTACCACCGTTGCCCCGGCTTTTATGACGGCTTCCACTACCCGGCACAGATAATCAAAGTCCGTTCTTGAAGCGTCCTCGGTCGAATATTCGACATCCTGACAATAGCGCTTTGCGTATTTCACGGAATCAACCGCCTGTTGAAGAGCGGTTTCTCTGTCTCGTCGGAGTTTCTTCTGGAGATGAATATCGGAAGATCCTAGAAAGACGTGAATTCTCGGTCTTTCGGCGGGCTTTACGGCTTCCCACGCAAGATCTATGTCCTGCTGTACGGCCCGTGCAAGCCCCGCAATGACCGGGCCTTTTACCTGTTCGGCGATTGCCTTTACGGCTTGAAGGTCTTCAGGGGACGAACAGGGAAAACCGGCCTCAATTACATCAACTCCCAACCTTGCCAGTTGCTCCGCAATTTCCAGCTTCTGTCTTTTGTTCAATTTTGCACCGGGTACCTGTTCCCCGTCTCTCAGTGTGGTATCGAATATATAAATTCTTCTGGCCATTTTCCTGTCTCCTCTGTTTTTACGAGAAATGTTATCCGACCGGACCCGTGAATGTTGTTTCCCTGAAACCGTTCAGACAAATCCACTTGGATAACAAGCCCCATAGTCCTTTTCCTCCTTTTCAAATTTTCAGGAAATAAAAAAGGCCATGGGCGGGAACCCATGGCCTTTTTTCCGGTATGTCGTGCGATTTACCCTTCCGGCAACCGCACGCAACAGCCATCGGGTCCCCGAACTGGGCCCGTGCTAAGCAAAAGAAGAAGTAATAGCGTGCGCTTTATTGCTGGCGGGTTTAAGCTCATATCAGATTACCTCACCATCCTTCTCGTAAAGCCACAGTACCTTTAACCCCATATTTAGAAGCCTGTCAACATTTTCCACAGCGGTAAAACGGCGTTTATCTCTATTTCTCGGTTTTAAACTTTGCAGCAAGATCTGCCTTAACTGGAAGTGATCCATCCAAGATACCCTGCTCCCCTGTTCCGTATCATTTGAATTTTGAACAAATTTATATATCCCGGCTAATTTTTCCTTATTCCTCCAGTTCATAAGACCAGATGTAGGGTATGTTCTCGTCTTGCAAAAACCTTTCTATAGCAGGTGGAAAGTCGTGAGCAACAACGAGCAGGAACACTTCGGCTTCTTCTAAAGCCCCAATCTTTTCGGCATATTTCTTAAACCTTCTGATCTCGTTTTTCGAAGGCCTTACCTTACACTCGCCGAGCAGAAGGAGTCGTTGCCCGTCTCTTTTACCGTAACCGTAAATGTTCACCTGAATGTCCTTACCGTCAACGGGTAAGTATTTTCTTACAAGCCGCCCCTCGATCTCTATACCGTACCTGTCTTTAAGAAGCCCGGGAAGCTTTCCATATACCCTGTTCTCAAGACTGTATCCAACGCTGTGAGATATGCCTTCCAATCTCTCCTCGAAAGCGTCCATCCGCTTTACCAGGATTCTTATCTCCTCTTCGGTTTTCTTCTGAGCTGCGGCCAATTCTTCAACCCTGGCCTCAGTTCTTTTCTGGGCTTCCGCCAGCTCTTCAACTCTTGCTTCGGTTCTTTTCTGAGCTTCGGCGAGCTCTTCGACTCTGGCCTCGGTTCTTTTCTGAGCTTCAGCGAGCTCTTCAACCTTCTGAGCCAGTGAGTTCAGTCTAAGATCGGTTTGTTTTTGTGCTTCTGCGAGCTCTTCAACCCTGGCTTCAGTTCTTTTCTGGGCTTCAGCGAGTTCTTCAACCTTCTGAGCCAGTGAGTTCAGTCTAAGATCGGTTTGTTTTTGTGCTTCTGCGAGCTCTTTTACGATGCCTTTTAATTCGTTGAATTCCTTCTTTGTTACAGATTCCTCCCTCTGACGCTCGATTTCCTCAAGCATCGCTATTAAAATGCTTCGGAGCTGCGGATCCAGCGATTCTAGCCTTTTTATGAAGGATACACTCACAGGCATAAGCCATATCTCCTTCGAATTCCGATTTGTAAAATACTTTTAACCACTTTCATACCACGGTGACAACCCAAAAGAAAGAGGACATTTCTCTGCTTGCGATGATCAACGCGCAAGGGTTTTGGGCTCCGAAGATGGTAGCTGAAAACGCACAGTTTACAGGTGATTTTGTTATAAGCTTTGTTTATCCCTCAAGCTGTAATACCAGAGTTTCACCTGCCGTTTTTGCCTTATCCTTGATCCCCTCTTAGAGCTGAAAAAGTGTAACCAGTTACGAGCAGGGATGTAAAACCCTTGAAGTGGCGAGTCTTTGGGAATTGACAAAAAGAGCCGAGTGATGTTAACCATCTTGCTGTGAGTGGTTGACAAAGGGGAAACATCATGAAGAGTGCTGGCGAAACAATACGCGAGATGTTGGAATTTGACCGGATTCATCTTTGGCATCCCTATACATCGCCTGTAGACCCTTTGCCCGTATACCCGGCGGTTAGGGCTAAAGGTGTCAGGATAGTACTTGCCGATGGACGGGAGCTCATTGACGGTATGAGTTCCTGGTGGTGTGTGATTCACGGCTATAGCCATCCTGAACTCATAAAGGCTGCAAGGGAACAGATAGAGCGGATGGCCCATGTAATGTTTGGCGGGCTTACCCATCCACCCGCCGTTGAACTGGGAAAATTGCTGTTGGAAATTGCCCCAGATGGGTTGACAAAGATTTTTTATTGCGATTCGGGCTCTGTTGCCGTTGAAGTTGCCATGAAAATGGCGCTTCAGTACTGGCACGCTTTGGGGAAGGCTGGCAAGAAAAAATTTCTTACCGTAAGAAAAGGCTACCACGGTGATACCTTCGGGGCTATGAGTGTCTGCGACCCGGTAAACGGCATGCATCGGCTTTTTGCCGGATTTCTTACGCAAAATCTATTTGCTCCCGAACCTTCCTGTACATTTGATCAAGAGTGGCAGGAAGACGATATCAGCGATTTGATGAAGTTGCTTTCCGAACATGTTGACGAAATTGCGGCCGTTATCATGGAGCCGGTGGTACAGGGAGCCGGGGGCATGAGGTTTTATCATCCTCTCTTTGTCCGACGGGCCTATGAGCTATCTAAACAGTTTGGTGTGCTTTTCATAGCCGACGAAATTGCTACGGGTTTTGGCCGTACGGGAAAAATGTTCGCCTGTGAATATGCCGGTATCACGCCGGACATCATGTGCGTGGGAAAGGCTCTTACGGGAGGCATGATGTCGCTTGCCGCCGTTCTAACCACGGATGATGTTGCCGAGGTAATCGGAGGTGGCGATCCGGGAATATTTGCCCACGGTCCCACTTTTATGGGCAATCCTCTGGCCTGTGCCGTTGGTGCCGCAAGCATCCGTCTGCTTATGTCGTATCCATGGCGTGAACGGGTGAAAGTGATTGAGTCGGTTTTGAGAGATGGGTTGGAGCCCTGCAGGGGTATGCCCGTTGTGGAAGATGTGAGGGTCTTGGGTGCAATCGGTGTCGTGGAAACCAAGAGGCCCGTGGATGTGGCCCTTTTGCAAAAGCTTTTTGTGGAACGAGGTGTGTGGATTAGGCCTTTTGACCGGCTGATTTATGTTATGCCCCCTTACGTAATAGGAAAGGAAGATCTGGTCATTCTCTGTGAGGCCCTTTGTGAAGTCGTGGATATGTGGGGGAGAACGTACTGATGAATGTGGAATGGCGGTTCATAGACGAGGAGCTCGAAAGACGAAGAAAATTGAGTCGATTACGGCGGCTTGGAGTTGTTAATGTTATTTCGCCCAGAGAAATAGAGATCAACGGCAGGAAAATGCTGTCTTTTGCATCAAACGACTACCTGGGCCTTTCGAAGCATCCGATGGTAAAAAAGAGAGCGGTTGAGTTCATCGCGCGTTATGGTACCGGAGCAACAGCGTCACCTCTCGTGTGCGGAAATTTATCGTGCACAGAAGCACTGGCCAGAAAAATCGCCTCGATGAAAGGTACCGAATGTGCCCTTCTTTTTCCTTCGGGTTTTCAGGCTAATGTAAGCCTTTTCTCAGCTCTTGCGGATCGGGAATCGCTTATAATTTCGGATCGGCTGAATCACGCCAGCATAGTTATGGGAGCAAGGCTTGCCCGTTGCACTGTATGGGTGTCTCCTCATAATGATTACAAGGCTCTAAGGGCGCTGTTAGAAAAGGCTTCTGGTAAATATTCCAGGGTGATCATTGTTACCGAGAGCGTATTTTCAATGGACGGAGACACCGCAGATGTACCTTTGCTAGTGGAGCTTGCGATGAAGTATTCGGCTTTACTCGTTGTCGATGAGGCTCATGCAACAGGGGTTATGGGGCCTGAGGGAATGGGGCTTTGCACCGGTCTCCCGGTGGATGTGATTATGGGAACCTTCAGCAAGGCTCTTGGTGCAAGCGGGGCCTATGTGGCTTGTTCCAGAAAGATGGCACATTATCTCGTTAACTGCTGCGGGGGGTTCATATATTCCACGGGCCTGTCGCCGGCGATTATAGGAGCCGTAGATGCTGCACTGGACCTTCTTCCCGCAATGGGAAGTGAGCGGGAAGGTTTACTGCAGAAAGCCCGGTTTTTAAGAGACCGACTTAATTTCATGGGCTTTTCTACGGGATCCTCTACAACTCACATAGTACCGATTATAGTGGGTGACGATAAGGAGGCTCTTGATCTGTCCGGCTACTTGATGGAAAAGGGTATCTTCGCTCTTGCCTTCCGTCCGCCGACGGTGCCCGATGGGACAAGCAGGATCAGGATTTCTCTGAGCTCATGTCACACTCTACAGGATCTGGAAGTCCTGCTGGAAGCCCTTGATGACTGGAAAAGGAAGACCTGAAATGATGCCTGATGGTATTTTTGTTACGGGTACCGATACGGGAGTGGGAAAGACTTTCGTTTGTGCCCTTCTCATGATCTCTTTTGAAGATACCTGTTATTGGAAGCCCATCCAGACCGGAAGTGCTGAGGGCACCGATCGGGAATGGATACGGCGGGTTACAGGCCTTCCGGATTATCGTTTTATACCCGAGGTCTATTGTTTTAAAGATCCCGTATCGCCTCATCTGGCCTCGATGCAGGAAAAAAGAAGGATAGATCTGTCGAACATCAGGCTACCCGCACTGCCTTCCCGTAAGCTGGTTGTTGAAGGAGCGGGTGGGGTTATGGTCCCGATAAATGAAGATAAATTTATGCTGGATCTGATGCTCTATTTAGGATTTCCTGTTCTGGTAGTTGCAAGGAGCACCCTGGGGACCATCAATCATACTCTTCTTACGATATCGGCACTGCGTAACTCGGGTGTGGAAGTCCTGGGAGTAATACTTAACGGACCCAGGAATAAGCATAACCGTGAGGCCATTGAATATTACGGGAATGTCAGGGTAATCGGTGAGATAGAGCCTGTGCCCAGGGTTACCGTGAATGTACTTCGAGGTCTTAGAAAAGAGATGTCACTTCTTTAGACTGCCTGCGCTTGACATGACCTGCCCTCGCTATTATGCAAGAGCCACATAATTCATGGTTACAGCCGGAGGATGGAGACTTGATTGAACTTATTGGGGATCGGTTACCCCGAATTATGCGGTCTCTTTTCACCCCCTGGTCTCTTCCGTTAATGGCTTTTTCCGCCTTAATACTTACCGGAGCAATCCTTCTCATGATTTGCGGGCAAGGAAAATTGAGCTTTATTGATGCGCTTTTTATGGCAACCTCGGCATCCTGCGTGACGGGGCTTACGATAATGAACATAGGAACCGATCTGACAATATGGGGGCAACTGGTCATCCTTACCCTGATCCAGGTAGGTGGGCTGGGTATAATGACCTTTTCAACAGGCCTCATGCTCTTTTTAGGAAGGAGCATTTCCTTCCGATCCCGTTTTGTTCTTCAGGATATCTTTACCTATAGCCCTCGATCCGATTTCACATCACTGGTTAAAAGAATTGTTATCTTTACGGTGCTTTTTGAATTTGTCGGGGCCCTGTTGCTTTTTTTAAGATTCGTAAAGACTTCTCCGTCCTGGATATCGGCTCTCTATCAGGCTATTTTCCACTCGATTTCTGCCTTCTGCAATGCGGGTTTTAGCCTTTTTCCCGATTCCATGATGCGCTTTCGTGGCGATGCCCTTGTGAATTTTACCATGTGCGGCCTTATCGTGATGGGAGGGCTCGGTTTTCTGGTAATGCACGAAATATATGCAACCCTGAGAAAAGCCAGAGACCTTCGCAGATTCTGGAATATGCTGTCCCTGCACACGAAGGTTGTGACGACCTCAACGGCCGCACTGATCGTGATCGGAGCGTTGCTTTTCCTCGTAAGTGAATGGCACGTAACGATGAAAGGGTTTAGGCTTTCCGAGCGGCTTCTTTCATCCCTCTTTCAATCTGTGACGACGAGAACCGCAGGTTTCAACACTCTGGATTTTGCTTCCATGAATAACATCAGCATCTTTGTTACTATGATTTTTATGTTCATCGGCGCTTCGCCGGGTTCTACGGGGGGTGGCATTAAGACCACCAGTTTTATGGTTCTCCTTGCTCTGGGATGGAGTCGTTTTCGAGGCTTTGAACAGCCTTTTTTGTTTAAACGAACTGTAAGCAATGACTCGGTAAACAGAGCTCTTGTGGTTTTTGTTGTAGGGGTTTGGATTGTCGTTATGGGCACGGTTTTGTTGCTCGTAACGGAGCTGGGGTACAAGCCCTATCACGAAACGGAAGGTTACTTTATGGAGTACCTTTTTGAAGTAATTTCTGCGTTCGGAACTGTGGGATTGAGTATGGGAGTAACTCCGACTCTGTCCGGGCCTGGGAAGCTGGTCATTGTGTTGCTCATGTTTATCGGCCGTGTGGGCCCTCTTACGGTTGCGATGGCGGTACAGGCAAGGTCTGTTTCCTACAGTTACGCAGAAGAGAAGGTCATGATCGGATAATCCTTTTTCGAGCTAAGTCCTGCTGAGACTTTTCCTGGAAGGGTTTTTAATGCCCCGTTATGTTTGTTAAGAGAGATCGTCACGCCATTGTTCCTGAGGTATCGAAAGAGTAAACTAAAAAGACCAAAATACGAAAGGAGGTGATTTGTGTGCTCTGGTATCTCGTACAACACGGAAGGGCACTGCCGGAAGATGTTGATCCCGAAAGAAGCCTTTCTTCCGAAGGGATAAAAGAAGTAGGGGCGGCCGCCAGAGGTCTTAAACTTCTGGGTATTAAGCCTCATGCGATTTTTTCGAGCACGAAAAAAAGATCGATTCAAACTGCCGAGTTGATTGCCAGTATCCTGAACTTTCCGAATGAGCAGGTTGTGAAGAGCGACGTCTTCAGGCCTTCCGGGAGCCCGGAGGAGATATCAAAATTCTTGAAAGAATATAGCAAGCCGGCACAAAGCATTCTCATTGCCGGGCATATGCCTGGACTTCAATATCTTGCCGATGCCCTCATCGGGGGATCCAATACGGTTGCCTTTGTAAATGCCGGTGTGCTTTGCATTGAATCTGAGGGGATTGCCTTTGGTACGGGCAGGGTGTTGTGGTATATCCGACCGGAACAGTTTGAACTCATGAAAGATTAGAGCGATTATGCTGAAACATGCCTTTGTAATTGCAGGTACTCACAGTGGCGTCGGAAAAACCACGCTGACTCTGGCCTTAATGGCCCATCTCTATGAACGGGGTTTCCGTGTCCAGCCTTTCAAGGTGGGCCCGGATTTTATAGATCCGGGCCTTCATTCACTCGTAACCGGCAGGGCTTCCAGAAACCTTGACGGATGGATGCTAAGCCGGGATTATAACCGCTCTCTGTTTTACCTTAACACTCTGGACGCAGATGTGGCCGTTGTGGAAGGGGTTATGGGTCTTTATGACGGCCACAGTGGTCGCGGGGAGGCGGGCAGCACGGCAGAGATGGCCAAGTGGCTGAATCTTCCTGTTGTTCTCGTGGTTGATGCCCGGAGCATGGCCAGGAGTGTTGCCGCGCTTGTTTCGGGATATCTGAATTTCGATCCCGATGTTCGATGGGCAGGGTGTATTCTGAATCGTGTGGCCGGCGACCGTCATTTCCGGTATCTGAGGGAAGCTCTGGAAACGGCACTGCCGAATTTGCCGATTCTGGGGTGGATACCCTATCGGGAAGCCCTGTGTCTTCCGGAAAGGCATCTGGGGCTTGTAACCGCCCAGGAATCTCCTGTTGACGAAGGCTGGATTAAAAGAGCCTCGGAGCTCGTTTCACGCCATATAGATCTGGATTTACTTCTGGAAAAGAGCAGAGTTGAGGTGTTGCCTGATTCGAGACCTTCCTGCTCTTGTCAGCTGGAGGCAGCGGTGGACGGGCCTGTCAGAATAGCGGTTCCCATGGATCCGGCATTTTGCTTTTATTATCAGGATAATCTGGATTTACTGAAGCGCTTTGGGGCGGAGATCGTTTTCATAAAACCTCTTTATGGAGATGTAATACCCGATGACGTTGACGCCGTTTATATGGGAGGCGGATATCCGGAGCTTCACGCTGATAAGCTTTCGGGTAACACCGGTTTTTTTAACAGCCTGAAGGGGTGTGTGGAGCGAGGCGCTCCCGTTTATGCTGAATGCGGTGGGCTTATGGTTTTGAGTCGCTTCATTCGGAGGCTTGATGGAACTCTATGGCCGATGGCCGGTATTCTGCCTTTTGGTGTCAGGATGCTTCCCAGACGGCGGGCTCTGGGATATGTGGAGGTAAAGTTCCTGAGTGATTGCATTCTGGGGCCTCGCGGAAGTGTCGTAAGGGGTCACGAATTTCACTATTCCGAAATTTGCGATGATAATTTCTCAGGTCAGGTTAACAGGGTGTACGAAATAACCTTGTCCCGAAGTGAAGACAATTCTCGTGAAGGCTATTCTCTGGGGACCGTTCTGGCAAGCTATGTACATCTGCACTGGGGAAGTAATCCTTTGATGGCGAAGTATTTCGTCGAGTCGGCGAAAAAAGCCGGTAAGCCAAAAGGGAGTAAGCCGTGAGACGCGCCAAAACTATCATGTTTTTGGGTACTGGATCGGACGTTGGGAAGAGTGTTCTGGCTGCCGCACTTTGTAGGGTGTTGAAACAGGATGGTTACAGAGTGGCTCCTTTCAAAGCCCAGAATATGGCCCTCAATTCCTTTGTTACCCCGGATGGGGGAGAAATGGGTCGTGCTCAGGTAATGCAGGCAGAAGCGGCAGGCGTGGAGCCTCACGTCGATATGAACCCTATTTTACTCAAGCCCACATCTCAAAAAGGTTCTCAGGTTATAGTTCTGGGAAAACCGATAGGTAACATGTCCGCTCCGGAATACTACAGGCGGAAAAAAGAGTTGATCCCTCTTGTTATGGCCGCCTTTGAGCGCTTGAGCCGAAGCTTCGACGTCATAGTTATGGAGGGTGCCGGAAGTGCCGTGGAAATAAACCTCAAGGAGCATGACCTTGTAAACCTTTCCATGGCGCGCCGCACGGGAACCCCCTGTGTGCTGGTGGGGGATATTGATCGCGGTGGAATATTCGCGTCTCTTCTCGGGAGCCTTGCTTTAATGGACGAGCAGGAACGAGGGCTTGTTAAAGGTTTCATTGTTAACAAATTCCGGGGGGATCCATCGCTTTTTGAAGATGGCATAAAGATCCTTGAAGAAAGGTCGAGTTTACCCGTTCTGGGAGTAATCCCTTATTTCGATCACATCCTGCTTCCGCAGGAGGATAGTGTGGCACTGTCTAGAATCTGCAGGGCTTCCGTAGAAAGTAACGACGGCGTTAAACTGGGCATAGTCAGGCTTCCTTACATATCAAACTATACCGACTTCGATGTGTTCAGCGGAGATTCCGGAGTTTTGGTTCGTTACTTCAGTAACCCTGAGGAGATATTTTCTTTTGATGCCGTTATTGTTCCCGGAAGCAAAAACACGATACATGATCTTCGTTTTCTGCACGAAAGCGGCCTTGCCGACGCCCTTCGTGCATTCTGGAAAAGCGGGAGAACCGTTGTTGGGCTTTGCGGTGGGTATCAGATGCTTGGAAACTGTGTGAGAGATCCTTTCGGGGTTGAGGGAACCCCAAGTGAGATGCAGGGGTTGGGGATACTTCCGATTGTAACGGAGATGGTCCGGGAAAAGCTAACCCATCAGGTTGAAGTCGTGCCCAACGATAATAATCCTCTGTGGTCGGGAGAAATGTCTTCCGTGGTCTTGAGAGGCTATGAGATTCACATGGGCCGAAGTTACCTTAAAACCGGTGACGTTGCCGACCCTTCAAAAGATGCGGCAGGGCTTTCAATTTTCAAGATTGTGTCCCGATCAGGCCGTCCGGCAGATGAGTTCGAAGGATGCGCTTCCCTTGAGGGTAATGCCTGGGGTACTTATGTTCACGGCATTTTTGACAATGCAGAATTCCGCCGGTGGTTTGTCTCAAAGGTTGCCCTTCTGCGGGGGAAAAAAATAGCCTGGGAGAAAGAAATCCCTGAACATTGGAGTGCCGTTCTTGATAAACAGTATGACCTGCTGGCGGAACACTTTCGAAAACACGTTAAGGTCGAACTTCTCTATTCGATTATGGGGCTCTGATGTTTGTTTCTCCTCTGGACGTGTTGATGGCTTTTCTGCTTGATCTGTTTGTGGGAGATCCTCAGGGCTGGCCTCATCCCGTCCGCTGGATTGGCGGTCTTGTAGGCAAACTGGAAAGGGTACTTTACGTAGGCGCAAAGGAAGGTTCCCTTCTGGTTACCCGTGGGGCTCTTCTGGTGGCAATGGTTTTGACAATTACGGCCACTTGTGCCGTGCTGGGACTTTTACTGGCCTACCGGCTTTCGGAATGGCTGGGGCACGCCCTGTCGGTCTGGTTAATTTACACTTCCGTCGCAACCCGGAGTCTTCATGTGGAAACGGCGAGGGTGGTTGAAAGGGTGAATAAGGGTAATCTGGAAGGAGCCAGAAAAGAGCTGTCCTGGATAGTTAGCAGGGATACGGATGTTCTTGACGAGCAGGGGGTTATGAAAAGCGTTATTGAGACGCTTTCGGAAAATATCTCCGACGGTGTGGTGGCGCCTTTCTTCTATCTGCTTGTGGGAGGTCCTGTGGGAGCACTGCTCTACAAGGCCGTAAACACGATGGACTCGATGATCGGCTATAAGAATGATCGCTACCTTCATTTCGGTCGCTGTGCTGCAAGACTCGATGATCTGGTGAATTACGTACCGGCGAGACTTACTGCGGGATTTATCGTAATCTCCGCGTGGTTTTTGGGTCTTGATGCCGGAAGAGCTCTCAGGACGGTTTTCAGAGATGCCCGTAAGGTTGCGAGCCCTAATGCTGGGTATCCTCAGGCGGCTGTTGCAGGTGCTCTGGGTGTGCAACTGGGAGGGCGACTTTCCTATTTCGGCCGTATCGTAAATAAACCGCTGATCGGCGAGCCACTTCGCACGGTGGGGTGTGAAGTTTACAGAGAGAGCGTTAAGATACTGTATCTCGTAGCGGTGTGCTCCTGTGCTTTTGTGGCTTTTATTATGAGCTTTTAAAGAGAACTTTTCAGCATGAAGCAAGCTAAAACCGAAGGCAACCTGTTCGCCTATGGTACTCTCATGTGCCCCGAAATAATGCTCGAAGTTTGCGGAACCGTTCTTGCGAGTCGACGGGCTCTTCTCCGGGGGTTTTCAAGATACCGGATACGCGATGAGTTTTACCCGGGTATTTTACCTGACCCCGGTGGTTTTGTCGGAGGAGTGGTATATTTCGGAGTTTCTGACGAACTCTGGCAGGGACTCGATAGATTTGAAGGTGACATGTACGAGCGTGTTCCCGTTACCCCGGTTCTCATGACCGGCGAAAAGATAGAAGCCTTTGCCTATGTTGTTAAACCTGCCTTTTATTCGATGTTGACCGGTGAGGAATGGGATTTTCATGAATTTTTGACAAAATTTAAAGATGCTTTCAGAAGCTCCTATCGTGGCTTTGAGTAATTTCTACTCCCGGGTTTCGGTCTTGGCATAAATGCTTCCGGACACTTTGCCTGGTAACATTACTCTTCTCCGGTACCCCCTTTAGGACCTTTTAGTACGGTTCTTCATGCTCAATAAAACAGCTAGGGATAAAGGTTGGTAAGACAATACCTTTTGCTCTAAAGCCCTCTTCTGCATCAAGAATTCGGTTGCCTTTTGGAAGATTAACCTTTAGAAAACTGGGCTCGTCAGGTAAACCGGGACCCTGGAGGTTTGGAGCTGATGAAGGTGACCCTTCTTAGCATAAAAGATCGAGTACTTGGTTCAATTGAGGCATGGTTGCTGGAAAGGGGCTATTCAAGCCTGTGGCGTGAACCTCTTGTTGGTGCAGTGGATGCTCGAGATGCTAGACTTCTCGAACTAAAAAAAGCGGTTGCCCCAGATCATGCTCTTCCTCCGGATCTTCTGCCTTCGGCCAGAAGCGTCGTGGTTTACTTCCTGCCCTTTGTTGAGGATGTGGCAAAAGATAACGGTAAGTTTCACCCTTTCGCATCCCGGCTTTGGGCCTTTGCCTATGTTGAGACAAATGCTCTGATAGCCCGGATCAATCAGGATCTGGCTTCGTTCCTGGGGGATCAGGGATATGAGACTGCGGTAACGCCGGCTACTCATAATTTCGATTCCCGGAGGCTTGTCAGCAGATGGTCTCATAAGCACCTTGCTTATTACGCAGGCCTGGGGACCTTTGGTCTTAACCATCTTCTGATTACTGCTTCGGGCTGTTGTGGACGGTTCGGGAGTCTGGTTACCAGCGCTCCGGTGGAAACTTCTGCGAAGCCACAGGAAGAATTTTGTTTGAGCAAACGAGGGCTCCCCTGTGAGGCATGTTTAAAGCGATGCCCCGTGGGGGCCCTTTCCGTTAACGGCTTAAATCGATCTTTATGTTACCAGAGATTACTTGAAAATAACGAGCGTTTCTCTGATCTTCCGCTAACTGATGTGTGCGGTCAATGCTCCTGCAATGTTCCTTGTTCCTTCAGCATCCCTCGAAACTAGAGATTTTTCATTGCTTCTTGGAGATGATCCAACCATATGTTCACTATCTCGGGATATCCGGCCATTCCTTCCAGTACTGGAATTACTTCGTAGCCTTCTTTTGTCAAAAGGGATTTCCAGCTATCAGGATCGTCCCCTGCCATATCGTTCCTGGCATGATCCCCTGCAACGCTCATAAAGGGCATAAGAAATACCTTCTTTACCCTGTTCTTTTTCAAAAGGGGAATTAGGTCATCCAGTGTTGGATGACCTTCTACGGTAGCAACAAAAATAAGGGGATCTTTTTTCTTAAATTCCACGTCAACGGCCGAATAAATGGCATCGGCAGGGTGTTTTTCACTGCCGTGACCCATGAGGATAACGGCATCTTCGGGCCTCCGGGTCTTCGGTATGTGGGCCATGACGGCTTCAACCACCCGTACGAAATCGTCATGGCTGGAAAGAAGAGGCCATGCTACGACGACCCGGTCGAAGCCACCCGCCATTTGCTCAAAAAAACGGGCGTTTGCCATCAGGTCATGAAACTCCTTTCCCGGAATAAAATGAAGGGAAAGAACCGCGACGTGGGTGTATCCGTCTTCCATGAGCTGGGCAAGCGCCATTTCGGGGGAGTGGAGGATCTGCCCTTGAGCAGCCAGCTTCTTCCGGATGATTGAGGATGTGTAGGCCCAGCGGACTTCCGTGTTGGGGAAACGCTCACGGACCATTTTCTCAACGTTTCTGAAAACGCTCTGTGCCTCGGGAATACTGGTTCCAAATGCGCTGAGGAGTATAGCCGTTTTTTTCTCTTTTTGCTTCTCCATGGCTTCGGCTCCGTTGCTCCAGAGTCCTGAAATCAAAAGGCCCATAACCGAAAGCATTAGAATGAGTTTAGAACAAGATTTTTTTTGAAGTTCCCTCATGACTTATCCTCCTAAAACGGTTTAAAATGCCCCGGGACGCCGGTAAAACGTCCCGGGGGTTGCAGGGTTAGTGAAACGATGAGGAGGGATTCGGTGCATAAAAAAACCCCAGAGCCTTCAAAAAGACTCTGGGGATTGCACCCGTTTTACTTCATCCGCCAGATGGCCGATGTCCTCGCCCGGCACTTACGGTTCAGGCAGGTCTTCTGGCTCCCGGATCACCCTACTCGCCGCACCTTCCCATCCTGGATAATCAGGACAGTGGCACTCTGCGACTTTCGTCCCCGGTTACAGCGGCGGGACCGCTCCCGATTCCCACGGGATTCCCTTTTAAGCCCTCTCGGGCACCTGACCGATTTAACCACAATACGAAATTAACCCTACGATAGGTGAATTAGTGATGTCAAGAAATATTTTTTGCCTTTGTGCAGGAGATGCAAAGTCAACTACTACTCCTTAACGGAAGGAGCTTGTAGCTGATGCTAACGGGTAGCACCGCTACATTGGGACGGTTGACGGCGTCCCACCGGGAGGGACATGCCGCTCCCGGCCACGACCTGAGCCGGATAGTTTCTGTTTCTGTTTTCCCCGAAGCCGTTTCTCTCCACGGAAGCGGAGAGTGCCTTTGGGGTTATTACGATCCTGGCACACCTTGCGGTCTCATCTCCCCCTTTACGGAAGGAGTCTCCGACCGCACAATAAATGCGTTACCTCGATACCTGCAAAATTTCAAGAGCGGTCTCCTCCCCTCCCTTACGGAAGGGGTCTCCGACCGCAGGGAGGTAAGATGAAGAGGTTCGCAGGAGTTGATATCGGATCCCACACGGTACGAATGCTTGTTGTCGAAGAGAGATCGGGTGCTCTGTTCCCGTTGAGTCACCATCGCCGTATAACGAGGCTTGCGGAAAATTTCCAGGACAAGGGATATCTGAGCACCACGAGAAAGCGGCAAACCCTGGAGGTCCTTAGGGACTATTGCCGTATTCTAAAAGATTTTGGTGTGGCCTATGCCTTTTGCGGTGCAACGGGTGTGGTGAGGCGGGCCGGCGAGAAAGAAGCATTCGTGAAGGATGTGGAGTCCGCTTTGAGCTACCCCTGTAAGGTTCTTTCCGAAGAGGATGAGGCTCTTACTGCTGCCCGTGGAACTCTTAACGTGATAAGGGCTCGAATGGATTTGTCGTTCTACGGAATGCCCGCTGTCCTATTCGATCTCGGTGGAGGTTCCACCGAGTTTGTCGTGGTCAGAAGCGATCGTCTGGTTTTCAGCACCAGTGTTTTTGTGGGGGCTTCAACGATTACGGGAATGTTCCTTAAAGATGCACCCGTTGGGTCCGGTAAAATTCGGGAAGCAAAAGAATATGTGGATAATCTATTGAAGCCGGCAGTAGTGGAGATCGGCCGATTTGTGGACTCAAGTTTCGAGTTGATCGGTACCGCCGGGACGGTTGCAACTCTGGGCGCAATTTTCCTGGGCATGATGTCCTATGAACCCTATAGGATGATTGGAACGAAACTATCACTTCCGTGGGTGGAAAAGATCCTGAAAGAATTGGCAGGGCTTACTTTTGAGGACCGCAGGAAAATACCGGGGCTTGAACCCGGTAGGGAAGATGTGATAGTGGGCGGAACCCTGATCGTGCATCGTATTCTTTCACTTTTAGGCCGGCAGGAGATGATCGTTTCCGATGCAGGGCTCCTGGAAGGACTTGCACTGATTGCAGCCGAAGAGTACATGGGGTTGACTCCTGACGGGATATACTCACCCTTGACATGGCATTTCGAAAAGGCTAAAGGCGAGAACAATTTTTTTGATGCCCGACGTTAACTATCGGGCCGTCACAATATCGGTAATTGCTGAGAGGTTAAATCATGGTAGAAGTTCATAGAATTCCCGAGGCGCTCACTTTCGACGACATTTTACTCGTACCGGCCTATTCCGAAGTTCTACCCGTTGAAGTGAATACCGAAACCTGGCTTACCAGGGACATTAAGCTCAACATCCCGCTCTTAAGTGCCGCCATGGATACGGTGACGGAGGCAGACACGGCGATAAGCATGGCCAGAGAGGGCGGTATTGGTATCATCCATCGGAATATGCCTATAGAGATGCAGGCCCTTGAGGTTAGCAAGGTAAAAAAATCGGAAAGCGGTATGATCCTGGATCCCGTGACCGTTGAACCCGATCAGAGTATTGCCGATGTGCTCGAATTGATGAGCAGGTACAGAATATCCGGTATTCCGGTCGTGAAGGACGGGAAACTCATCGGTATCGTGACCAATCGGGATCTTCGCTTCGAAGATGATCTCACGAAAAAAGTCTCGGAAGTCATGACCAGCGAAAATCTGATAACCGCTCCGGTAGGGATAACCCTGGAGGAATCCAAAAAGTTGCTTCATGAAAAGCGGATTGAGAAGCTTCTCGTCGTTGATGAGGAAGGAAATCTTCGAGGGCTCATAACCATCAAGGACATTATGAAGATAAAGAAGTATCCCAATGCCTGTAAGGACAGATTTGGCAGGCTAAGGGTCGGGGCGGCCGTCGGGGTTGGAAGTGATATGCTTGACAGGGCTTCTGCCCTGGTTGAAGCTAGCGTCGATGTACTGGTCGTAGATAGTGCTCACGGCCATTCCAGAAATGTCATTGAGGCCATAAAAACCCTGAAGAAAAAGTTTCCCGATGTGCCGGTTATTGCGGGCAATGTGGCGACGGCCGAAGGGGCTGAAGCGCTCATCAGGGCCGGCGCCGATGCAGTGAAGGTCGGTGTGGGACCGGGATCCATCTGCACGACCAGAGTCGTTGCCGGAGTGGGGGTACCCCAGGCAACGGCAATAATGGAGTGTGTCAGAGCAGCATCGGCTTACGGAATACCCGTTATTGCCGACGGCGGAATTAAATACAGCGGAGATATAACGAAGGCCATTGCCTGTGGGGCTCATGCCGTGATGATCGGCAGTCTTTTTGCGGGAACCGATGAAAGCCCCGGTGAAACGGTACTTTATCAGGGTCGGAGTTATAAGACCTACCGGGGCATGGGTTCGCTCGGAGCCATGCGTGAAGGAAGCCGTGACAGGTATTGTCAGCAGGATGTGAAGGAACTGTCCAAGCTGGTTCCCGAAGGCATAGAGGGTATGGTTCCCTACAGAGGGCCCCTGTCAGGGGTTGTTCATCAGCTCATTGGAGGGCTTCGTGCCGGGATGGGCTATCTCGGCTGTCGTACGATTGAGGAGCTACGGACGAAAGCTAAAATGATACGGATAACGGCTGCCGGGCTCAAAGAAAGCCACGTCCACGACGTTATCATAACCAAAGAAGCGCCTAACTATCAGGTGGATTTGAGATAGCCATGAGCAACATAAATTTGCCTGAAGATCGGATCCTTATTCTGGACTTTGGTTCCCAGTACACTCAGTTAATTGCCCGCAAGGTCAGAGAAAGTCATGTTTATTGCGAAATTCATCCCTTCAACATGCCGCTTGGGGAGATCAAGAAATTTTGCCCTAAGGGCATAATATTTTCAGGAGGACCTGCCAGCGTTTATCAGGAAGGAGCGCCTCTAGTCGATCCCGGCGTCTATGAACTCGGGGTTCCTATTCTCGGAATCTGTTACGGTATGCAGATGATGGGGTATCAGCTGGGTGGTGAGGTGTCAGAGGCGGAAGAAAGGGAATATGGGCCGGCATACATTGAAGTTGATGAACCCGGAGCGTTGCTTGAGGGTATTGAGTCTGAAAAATCTTCAGAAGGGATAAGGGTCTGGATGAGTCACGGAGACAGGATCCTGAAACTCCCCCCGGGATTTCGCGTCCTTGCTCATTCTCAGAATTCTCCCTTTGCAGCTATGGCAGATCTTGATCGAAACTACTTTGGGGTTCAGTTTCATCCGGAAGTTGCCCATACCCCCTGTGGGCGGATCGTACTGGACAATTTCCTGTTCCGCATCTGTAAGTGTGAACCTTCCTGGACGATGCAATCCTTTGCGGAGATGGTGATAAAAGGGATAAGAGATCAGGTTGGAGACGACCGTGTGATCTGTGCGCTTAGCGGTGGGGTTGACTCTTCCGTTGTTGCCGTACTCCTCCACAGGGCTATAGGCAGACAGCTCTACTGTATCTTTGTCAATAACGGTTTGCTGCGAAAGGGTGAAGCCGAAGAAGTAAGACGCGTATTTGCCGATCATTTTGACATCAATCTGGTTTATGTGGATGCCTCGGAAGAGTTTCTGTCCAGATTGAAAGGGGTGACCGATCCCGAACAGAAAAGAAAAATTATCGGGAATCTTTTTATCGAGATTTTTGAAAGAGAAGCCAGAAAGATAACGGGGGTCAAGTACCTTGCCCAGGGTACGCTTTATCCCGATGTTATAGAATCGGTATCCTTTAAAGGGCCTTCTGCTACCATTAAGACCCATCACAATGTGGGGGGATTGCCCGATCGGATGAGCCTGCAGCTTATCGAGCCTCTTCGAGAGCTCTTTAAAGATGAGGTGCGATCTTTAGGGCGCCAGCTTGGTCTTCCAGAAAGGATAATAATGAGGCACCCCTTTCCGGGACCTGGGCTGGCCATACGCATCATCGGAGAGGTCACGGCCGAAAAATTGTCAATACTTCGAGAAGCCGATGCCATCGTGATGGAGGAAATGGAAGCTTCGGGCTGGTACGATAAGGTCTGGCAGGCCTTTGCCGTGCTTCTTCCCGTTCGTTCCGTTGGGGTTATGGGAGATGAGCGTACCTACGAGCAGGTTATAGCTCTGAGGGTTGTTGAGAGCGTAGATGCCATGACCGCCGATTGGGCAAGGCTTCCCTATGATTTGCTTGCCCGCCTATCAAACCGCATAATTAACGAAGTAAAGGGCGTAAATCGCGTGGTTTTCGACATTTCATCAAAACCGCCGAGTACTATTGAATGGGAGTAATCGGGAAAGAAAGTAGATTCTATCGATTTTGGCATGCTTCGGGAAAGGGCACGGCCTATGAGGTTAGATTTCGTCAGACCGATTTGTGGATCCGCTCCTCCGAAGATTTTTCGAAACTTGTCCTCAAAGTAGTGATGGATGCCCATTGTCAGATCATGGCCTATGCAAAGAAAAACTCCCGATTTCTGACATCTCTTCGACCCCTGCCATGGGATCCTTTGGCTCCGCCGATTGTAAGAAAAATGCTGAGGGCTGCTGATTTTGCCGGCGTGGGACCGATGGCATCTGTTGCCGGAGCCATTGCCGAATGTGTTGGAGTGGAGATTCGCAGGATCGATCCTGCGGGGGACGTGATCGTTGAAAACGGCGGAGATTGCTTCCTTTTTTCCGCCCATGACCCGATTATCGGTTTATACGGAGGAAACATCAGACTTAGAGTTAAATTACCTTCCGAAAAACTACCTCTTTGTGTTTGTTCATCTTCTGCAACTATGGGACACTCGTTGAGTCTCGGCAAGGCCGACCTGGTAACGATATTTTCTTCCGACGGAGCTCTTGCAGATGCCGCCGCAACAGCGGTTTGCAATTCAATTCACAGTCCTGACGATCTGGAGCCTGTGGTGGGTGAATGGGGACTGAGGCCGGAGATTTACGCCGTTATTGCCATTATTGATGGTCAGGTAGGGCTCTTCGGGGGAATTGAACTTGTTTGATTTTTATCGTGACTATCTGCCGGTTATATCCGGCGCGCTTTGAAAGCTCCTGACGCCGGTTTCTTTAAAAAAGACGGTTGGATTGCTCTATTGACCCGGTCTCATTTCCGTGCTAAAGAGATAAACGGAAAGGGGATCAAGAAGATCCCTCTGAAGTTGTGGCGAAAAGAGCCTTCGAAGATTTGATAAGTCTGTGGACCGTGGTCATGAAGGCCGCTTCCGTTGGGAAGTGGCCTTTTTTCTTTTAAACTCTGGTTTTTAAGGAGGAGGGATCATGAAAGGTGTTAAACCAGCTTTTGTAACGATGGTGGTGGCATGCTTGCTCATTTGTGCGAGTTTATCGTATGCTCATTTTGGAGTCATTATTCCTTCTGATGACATAGTGGCCGGATCTGAAAGCAAGGAGATTTCTCTTTCGGTCAAATTCGTGCATCCAATGGAAGGCGTTTACATGGAAATGGCAAAGCCGAAAAAGTTTGGGGTGTTTTGTCGAGGGAAAAGTGAGGATCTCACGGGGAGTCTTGTTTCTGCCAAGGCCGAAGGCCCCTGTCAAGGCGGATCCTGTACCTACTGGACTGCCACGTACACAATCAAGCGTCCCGGCGACTATATATTCTTCGTTGAGCCCGAACCTTACTGGGAACCTGCCGAAGACAAGTACATTGTCCACTATACCAAAGTCTGGGTGAATGCTCTCGGTATGGAAGAAGGCTGGGATGCCAGTCTCAACCTTCCCATAGAGATTATCCCTTTGACCAGGCCATATGGCCTGTGGACGGGCAATGTTTTCCAGGGTCTGGTGCTGGTAAATGGTAAACCTGCTCCGAATCTGGAAGTAGAGGTTGAATACATGAATGGGTCGGGAGATGATAAAGTAATCCCTCCGGCCGATCCGTACATAACCCAGGTGATAAAAACCGACTCAAACGGGGTTTTTACCTATGCCATGCCCAAAGCGGGATGGTGGGGATTCGCAGCCCTGGCCGACGCTCCATGGAAGCTCAAGCATGATGGTCAGGAAAAGGACGTTGAAATAGGTGGCGTTGTCTGGGTGCGAGTGGTCGACATGAAGTAACTTTTATGGAGGTACATAAAAATGTCCCGATGCTTTTTTACGCTGAGCCTGGCAGCCTTTATTTTAAGCCTTTTCGTGGTAACCTGCTGGGCACACAAGGTTCAGGTGTTTGCTTACGCAGATCAGGGAAGGATTTATGCCGAGGCTTATTTTGCCGACGGCAGCCCGGTTAAGCAGGGAATGGTCACGATTTACGATGGGGAAGGGAAGGAAATCGGCAGGTGTGAAACCAACAGCGAGGGCCTTTGTGATGTGGCCTTGCCCGGTAATGTCAACATGGTGAAGGTCGTTATCGATGCCGGCATGGGACACAGAGGCGAATATGTTCTCAAGGGAGATGAATTGAAGTGATGAACTGGAAAGGGGTTGTTATTGGTCTGATGGTTGTTCTTTTTGCCGCTACGGGTTGCGGTGCCCTTGAAGGACATGGTGGAGAAGGTGTTTCTGCTACGCCGTATCCCGGCCCGGAGAATCTCTCGACGGGTGGTAAATCCGTATGTGACAGCATTTCCGATGAGTTACACAAGCAGAATGAGGCTCTTCACAGAGAGATCAGACAGTTGAAAAGAGAGATCCTTATGTTGCGTCAGGAAGTAAGCAGCCCGGATGTGCGCGACATTATAGGAGGTATCGGGTTTGTATTCGGCCTTTGTGGCGTGGGTTTTTATTTCCATGCTCGAGCGATGTTAAAGAAAGGTCGGGTGGAGTAAAGGGAGGCTTGACATGCATATTTCCGACGGCGTCCTTCCGCCGGCTGTTACCGTTAGCACTGCCGTAGTTAGCGCCGGGATGGTGGTCTTGAGCGTTCGAAGGCTCCACTATGAGGATTATCCCAGGATTGCCGTGATGACGGCTGCTTTTTTTGTAGCCTCCCTTATCCACATTCCTCTTGGACCCACAAGTGTTCACCTGCTACTGCCCGGACTTGTGGGGATTGTCTTGGGGCCTTTGAGCTTTCTGGCGATAGCCCTGGGATTGGTGCTTCAATGTTTTCTGTTTCAATTTGGAGGTGTAACCGCTCTGGGTGCCAACGCTTTGATGATGGGGATACCGGCCGTGCTTTCGGGCTATATTTTCCGGGCTTTCGCGGGAAGACATATTGGGAAAACCGCTGTGGTTGCTGGAATAGCAGGAGCCATTGGGGTTCTGACGGCCGCTTTGATTCTGGCCGTCTTACTGGCGCTTTCGGGAGAAGTTTTCTGGGGTGTGGCCAAGGTGGCTTTTCTGGCCCACATCCCCGTTGCCGCTGTGGAGGGGGGTGTTTCGGCTTTTGCCGTATCGTTTCTTTATCGTGTTAAACCTGAGCTGTTAAAGGGCACATTATAGAAGGTTGATCTGTTGCCTCGCCCTTTTTAAGTGAATATGTTCTTTATGTAGCGAGGGCTAGGAGTGTGTATTTAATTTAAGAGCGAAAAATTTTCGGTAATGAAGTTCGTTAATTCTGAAACTTCTATTCTGGAAAGCATTTCCGACGGAGTATTCACGATAGACCTGGAGTGGAATGTTACTTACTTCAACCGGGCTGCCGAGGTTATTACCGGGATTCCGAGAAGCGAAGCCATAGGCCGTAAATGCTGGGAAGTATTCCGGTCCAGTATGTGCGAGGAAACCTGCGCTCTCCGGGAAACTCTTGCCACGGGAAAACCCGTAATTGGTAGATCCTGCTATATAATTGACGCCAGGGGTCAGAGGGTTCCAATCAGCGTATCCACGGCGGTGCTACGCGATAGAGATGGAAAGGTTTACGGTGGTGCCGAAACCTTCAGGGATCTGAGTGAGCTTGAGGCGTTGAGGAAGGAGCTCGAGGGGAAATACAGGGTCGGCGATCTCGTAAGCTGTAGCCCGCTCATGCAGAGAATTTTTGAAATCCTGCCGGCTATTGCAGAAAGCCCCAGCACAGTACTTATCCTGGGTGAAACCGGTACGGGAAAGGAACTTGTAGCGCGGGCTATTCACAACCTGAGCTCCAGACGTGACGGACCTTTTGTGGCCGTAAACTGTGGCGCCCTGCCCGATACCCTGCTTGAATCTGAACTCTTCGGCTACAAAGCCGGAGCATTTACAGGTGCCTTGAAGGACAAGCCCGGCAAGTTTGCTGTTGCCAGAGGAGGTACATTGTTTCTGGACGAAATCGGCGAGGTTACCCCTGCCCTTCAGGTCAGGCTTTTAAGAGTGCTTCAGGAACGTACCTATGAGCCGCTGGGTGCCACCAAATCCGAGGTAGCCGATGTTCGTATAATCGCCGCCACGAATCGGGATTTAAAGGCGCTGGTGAAGAAAGGTACATTCAGAGAAGATCTCTATTACAGAATAAATGTGATGAGCATAGAGCTTCCGCCTCTTAGAGAAAGAAAGGAGGACATACCGCTTCTCGTGGACCAGTTCATCAGGCGCTTTAATGTGCTTCATAAGAAATCCATTGAGGGGATTTCTCCCGAAGCCCTTTCACTGCTTATGGCCCATGATTGGCCCGGCAATGTCCGTGAGCTGGAAAACGTTATAGAAAGGGCTTTTATCTTGTGCTCGGGAAAGACGATAGAGGTGAGTCATATCGTTTCTGACTTTTCTCCAGGCCTGAAACATCACTCCGGTAACATAAAAGGTATTCGAGAAACCGTTGAAGCCCGACTGATAGAGCAGACCTTGAGAAATACGGGTTACAATTGCACCGAGACGGCCCGGCGCCTGGGAATTCATAAGGCCACTCTTTACAGAAAAATGAAAAAACTCGGTATATTCAGACCTGGGAAGGCCGAATAGGTAAGGAGGGCGACCGTGAACGGTCGCCCCGATGTATCAAAACTCGGCGGTCAACCGAAATCCTGCTATCCAACCGTCAACATCTTCCCCTGCTTCCTCTTTATACTCATCGTCGATGTACTGAAGGTCAAAGGTCAGGGCGAAGATATCGTTCAGGCCAAAGCGTATGTAACCTTCGAAAAGGTGGGTTTTGTCTAATTCCTGATTCCCGCCGTTAAGATAGGCATAGCCGATCCCGATGTTATCTTGTTCTCGTCCCCATATCTTCCCGCTTATATTGATTCCGCCAGAGTAAAAGTCTGCATAAGTGACACTTGCTTCGTCATCAGACCATCCGAATCGGATCCAGGCACCTAAAACCTCGCCCAGTTCCTGATCGCAGGAGATAACCAAACCTTTCAGTGATTCCTCATTCCGCCCATAAGGATCACTGAAATCATCACTGGTTGCGTCAAGAATTATCCTGTAATTTCCCTCCCCCCAGGGGGTTTCTATGGAGTAACCGGCCTGAAGGCCGTAGGACTGATATCCTTTCCCTTCGTCGTTTTCCCCGACCTGCATGAACACTGCCTTGACGGTAAAACGGCCCATCTCCACTTCCAGCGCGCCCCCTACGTCATAGGAAGGCAAAAAGGCCACGGGGGCATTGACAAGAGCTTCATTCATGAACTGAGTAAATTCGTCATTGGCAAAGGCGTTTTCATCAAGGTAGTCCGTAGAGTCTATAATGCCGCCGGTCAGGCTAATTACATTCTCTCCTATGTTGAATGAGTGCTTGTACCATGCCGTGAGCAAGTAATCTCGATTCCTTCCGTTGATGTCTTTAACATCGTCTTCCAGGTCTGCCGCCCAGGGAGCCAGAGCAAATCGATGCTTATCTATATTCAGACCATTTCCGGCGGCGAATCCTAATTTGAAGAATATTTCGTCCGATTTCGTAGGCCTTATCGTGATCTCCGGCTGAATTGTTAAGGCACCTCTGCCAAAGCTATCATCTTCTTCCGAGTCACTTGTGCTTTCGTACTGATACGCCCCTGCCATTGTACCGCCGATGATCACTCTGCCACCGAGCAGCTCGAGTTGGTCAATTTCGCTGCTCTGTGCCGAATCGTCGGCCCATGCGCTGACTCCTAGAATCATTAGAATAGAAAGGAGCACCAGACTTATTGGCTTCATCTTTATACCTCCTGCTTTTTTAGGTCAACCGAAACCAGTAAATAGGCACCGGTAAGCCATAGCAAAGTAGTGAATTAGTATAAACTAAACTCATGACACCACTGCAGTCTCTGTTAATGACATCAAGCGCGTTTTGATAAACTGCACATTCCTTTACTGATGAGTTGATCCGCGCATGAAAAATCGCGCTATAAGCACACTGCTCTCGTGAGCAAATGCCTTCATGGCATAGATGATCCTCAGGACCTTAAAGCTTGGCCGTCACCTTCATGGTGGGTGGTTAATCAAGAAAGAATCCCGCGGACTTCTTGCCCGCCGGTCTTGTAAATTTCGTAACTAACCTCTGGAATGATGTCCAGGGCGAAAAAAACCTGATTTGGGAGACCTTATGAGAGGAGCTGTTTTCACGACAAATGTGGCGTCAAACCCTCCAGGCCCTCTGGAATTACAAGACCATGGATCACGGCAGGACCTGAACAGGGGTGTTGTTTGTAATGGTCATTATTTTGTATTCTCTTTGCAAATGTCCGTTGTCCTCTATTTCAATAATTCCCGTAATGCTATGGGCGGGTCTGAAACCCCGGGCCCGGCTTATCATTCCCGTACGGGTGCGTTCGTCTTGAGAAAGCGAGCTTCTTATGTCTAGGACAAGCGATAAGGCATCGTATCCAATGGCGTGGAGCAATTCGGGTTCGGTTCCAAAAAGGTTGCGAAAGTCGGAAATAAACTCCTGAAGAGACGGATCTTTTGTGAAGGTGGAAAAAGCCGTCACGTAATATGCTCCTTCAAGATACCCGTTTGCAAGATTGGGTAACTCGGGATGATCCCACAAATGACTTCCAAGGAGGGGAATCCCCGTTATGCCGTAGTAAAAAAGCTGGGGAACTATGGTGGATACGGCTCTTATCGTATCCGGCAGAAAGAGGGCTTCAAAACCGGTATTAAATTTATCGACCTGTGTCGTTTGTTTTTCGAGATTTCTGATGTAGGCTTCGAGGTCAACGGATTGGGGCGGATAGGAGACCGCTGAAGCAATTTCCCCACCGTGAGAATCTACGGCGGTGTTAAAGGCCTTAAGAGCCTTTTCGCCGAAATTGTCGGAGGGATAAAGAACGCCGAAGGATCGAACTCCCAGGTTTTCCACGGCGTATTTTACCAGTAAGTCGAGGGACTCTGTAAGGCCGGGCAGCATTCTGATGTAAAATGGTGTGGTTTCCGTGCGGGGTTCGTCGGGTATCAGGGCGACAACGAGGACCGATCCGGCATATCCTTCCTCTATTAGCCTGTTCACTGCCTTCGTACCGAGTGGCCCTATCAGAGCAATAACCTTATCTTCCTTGAGAAGTTTAAATACCGGTTTTTCGGAGGCGTTTTCGTAAGTAGAAGTGTCGTAGACGACCAGCTCAACGGGATCGTACGGATGATCTCTGTTCCACCTTTCCAGGGCGACGGATGCTCCCTGCAAAATGCTTCGCCCGTAAATCGCAAATTCTCCGTGTAACGGAACCATTAGTCCGAGTTTTCCCGGATTGGCCTGCCCCAGTTCCGGGGAAACTTCTTCGGCCGCAACCTTTCTCGCTATTTTTTCTATTAACGGTGACATGGGATTCTGAGCCGAAGTGGTTTCCCGAAGGTACTGGAGCCTTTTTCTGCCTTGCTCTGTTCTTCCGAGCGATATCTCCTGAAGTGCCAAAACACAGTGCAGGAATATTCTCAAGCTTTCGGGTAAGGGCTTTTTGAGATAATTATTTGTCATCTCCGGGGTCAGTATCCGTGCCGCAAGTTCTGATGCCTTGAGCAGTGCCTCCGGATTTGAAGTTACCTGAGGATCGCTGATGTACTGGTCCATTGAAAAGATGGCTTTGCCATCTTGTCCCTTCAGAACATAGGCAAGGCCTGCGTAAAGGTTTTTTTCTGCTTTGTTGGACGCCTTCAATGAGGCCTTCAGGGCTTCGTCACCCTTTCCTGTCATCAGATAGGCCTTTGTCATGTCAAGATAGAGTTCTGGAAGCCCGTTCCACTGAGGATAGCTATTGGCAGCATAGGTATAAAAGGCCAGAGCATCGTTCCATTGCTCTCGATCGGCGAGTATGCGCCCGGCCCGGTGCAGGGCCCGGGGTGCTATGGCATTGTCGGGATACAGGGCGGCGATTTCCCGGTAAGTGTTTAGGGCTTCCAGGAATTGATGCCGTGCCTCCAGTGAGGAGGCTCTTTCCCAGAGGGCCAGTGCTTTTTTGGGCGGCGATCTGTGTAAAATTTCACCCGGGATTTTTTCGGGTGGTACCGTTTGCATGGTAGATGCACAGGCTGTTAACAATGCAAAAATCACAACTCCAAAGAAGCGAAAGGGCACGCTCATTGCCAACTCCACCACTTCAGATGAAAGCAAAGTAGTAACATTCTACTTCAGTGGCCTATTTAGCAGATAAAGCCGTTGACAGACAGAGAAAATTTCGGCTAGTGAAGGGTTGGCCTGCACAATACGAGATCCTGGATTTGCATTGCTTTTTTTGTGAAAAACAGGGGAAAACGCTATGAAGAGGAAGAAATTTTTGTTTTTTGTGAATATTTTCTTATTGTTATCCTTTTATGCCTTTTTGATAGCTGCCGAAGCCGAGGCCAAGTCCGTTCTTTCTTCTTATAAGATTACTCGGTCTATAGGTTACCCTTGGGCCGGGAGACTCAAAAACGGGATACCTTTTCCCCGTCAATTTTCCGGATATATTTTGAGAAGCCCGGAACACACATACACTACGCCTGAAGTAATCGGAGCCCTTCTGGATGCCATAAAGGGGGTTCAGGCGAAATACCCCGGTAGCTGTGATCTTTATATCGGTGATTTCAGTAAACCCGGAGGTGGCCCGTGGTATCCCAAGCACAGGTCACATCAGAGCGGCCGTGATGTGGATCTTGGAATGTACGCCCGCGGGAATAGATGTCTATCATCCTTTATCCCAATGGGAAGACATAATCTGGATGTTGAAAAGACCTGGACTCTGTTAGAAGAACTCCTGGCCACTGGTATGGTGGAAAACATTTTTGTGGATCGCTCTATACAGCAGCTGCTTTTCAAGTACGCAAAAACAAGAGGATACGGTGATGCTTATCTTGATCGACTTTTCGGAAATTGTGGAAAATATAAAGGTCCCGCAGTAATTTCTCATGAACCCGGACATAGAGATCATATCCACGTTCGTTTTTTTGCTCCTTGGTCTGAATTGGCGGGTAAATTTCGTGAGATTCCCGATCAGGAAAGAAGAATCATTGCGGTTGCCCAGCAGAGTTTTCTTCCTCAAAGAGTTCTATTTTACGTTCAACATGGTGCGGATGTAAAAACCTTGAGTCACCAGCTTGGTGTGTCTGTGGATGATCTGAAAAGATGGAACAACCTCGGTGATCTGGATGTTTTGCATCCGGGAATGAGCATTGTCTTTTATAAACGGCATTTTGAAATGGATGCCGTTCGACTGGCTTTGAGTCTTGATGCAAGGGATCTTCGTTCCAGAATCTTTACGAAGCTTGCCATGTTGCAGGATCGGGTGGTTGTGAGCCTCCCTGAGGAAAGCCCAACTCCCACCCGTAAGTCGCCCGGATCGTCTCGAACAGCCGCCAAGTATGTAGTGAAAAAGGGAGACACACTTTACGGTATTGCAAGAAGATTCGGCGTGAGTGTTTCGGCACTGTGCATGGTCAATAAAATCGCCCCCGGTAAGGCCTTAATAAAGCCAGGGCAGACCCTTGTCATTCCGGAAAACACAAAGAGGAGCCGAAAGAGAAGTTCAAAGGTTCATATCGTTAGACCCGGTGATACTCTCTGGAATATAGCCCGCATGTACACCGTATCTATTGAAGACCTCGTGCAGGCTAACGGTATAGGAGCGAAATCGGTCATCAAACCCGGAATGAAAATAGTTATTCCCAGATAGTATTTTATACTTTCCTCGCCTTTCGGGTTTTGCTATAAATCAGCGCCTTTTAAAAAGTGGTAAGGCACGAGAGTGCCTTTTTTTATTGGATTTAAAGGGTTTTAAGGGAGGTGTTTTTTTAAGTATGACTGCGGACATAAGCAAAATCAGAAACATAGGAATAAGCGCCCATATAGACTCGGGTAAAACCACTCTGACAGAGCGCATCCTTTACTACACGAGACGAATTCATGCGGTACATGACGTAAAAGACGGTCGTGGCCCTACAATGGATTTTATGGATCTGGAGAGGGAAAGGGGTATAACCATACAGTCTGCTGCAACTTACTGTTTCTGGAAAGGTCATGAGATTAACATCATCGATACCCCGGGTCATGTTGATTTCACGATAGAGGTGGAACGGGCGCTGAGGGTTCTGGACGGAGGTATTCTTGTCCTGTGTGCTGTGGGAGGGGTACAGTCTCAGTCCATAACCGTAGACCGCCAGATGAAGAGATACGGAGTTCCGAGAATAGCTTTCATAAACAAGTGTGATCGAGTTGGCGCCAATCCCTTCAAAGTGGTTAACCAGATGCGGGAGAAGCTCGATCCTAATGCAGTCCTCGTTCAGATACCCTGGGGACTTGAGAAGGAATTCAGGGGTGTTATAGATCTTATCACCATGAAGGCCTATTCTTTTGAAGGTGATCTTGGTGATGAGGTTGTGGAACACGAGATTCCGGCAGAATATGTTGATCTGGCTACGGAGAAACGAGAAGAGTTGCTGGATGTAGCGTCTTTGTTTTCCGATGAACTCACCGAGGCGATTCTTGAAGAGAGGGTAACTCCTGAACTGATTCACGATGCTATACGAAGAGGAGTCCTATCTTACAGGATGACGCCGGTTTTTCTGGGATCGGCTTATAAAAACAGGGGTATCCAGCCCCTTCTGGACGGGGTGATACGTTACCTTCCGAGTCCGCTGGACATGCCGGTAACTGCCTATGACCTTGATAACGATGAAGCGGAAGTAAAACTTCATTGCAACCCCTCTGCAGCCCTCGTGATGTTTGCCTTTAAACTGGAGGTAAGTAGATTCGGCCAGCTGACCTTTTGTCGGATTTATCAGGGTTCTCTGCGGAAAGGTGATACGATAGTAAACATGAGAACGGGACAGAGGGTAAAAGTTGGTCGGCTGGGCCGGATGCACGCCCAGGAGATGGAGGAAATCGACGAAGTCGGCCCCGGTGAAATTGCGGTTCTTTTCGGTATTGATTGTGTGTCTGGAGATACCTTCACCGACGGTAGTGTAAGGTATGTTATGTCATCCATGTACGTTCCTTCTCCCGTGATATCCCTTGCCATAAATCCCAGGGATAGGGATTCTCAGGTTAAGGTGAGCAAAGCTTTGAACAGGTTTTCCAAAGAAGATCCTACCTTCAGGGCTTACGTGGACGAAGAAACGGGAGAAACGGTGATCTGCGGCATGGGGGAGCTGCACCTTGAGGTTTATATTGAGAGGATGAAGCGGGAGTACGGAGCTGAAGTTGAAACCAGCCCACCTCAGGTAGCCTACAGGGAAACTATAACCGACAGAGCCGAATTCGATTATACTCATAAAAAACAAACCGGTGGAGCCGGGCAGTACGGCCGGGTGGTCGGTTATATGGAACCCCTGGAAGAGGGCGAGTACGAGTTCGTTAACGAGATCGTTGGTGGGGCCATACCAAAAGAGTTCATTCCGTCCTGTGACGAAGGCTTTAAAGCGTGTCTCAAGAAAGGTGCTTTGGCCGGGTATCCCGTTGTGGGCGTGAGGGTCGTGCTGAAAGACGGAGCCTATCATCCTGTAGATTCGTCGGACCTTGCATTCAGACAGGCTGCAATCGGAGCCTTTCGGGAAGCTTACAAAAAAGCCAGGCCCATTCTACTTGAGCCCATCATGAGGGTTTCCGTTGAGGTTCCATCGGAATATCAGGGTACCGTTCTGGGAACGCTGACTCAGCGGCGAGGGGCTATCGTGAGTGCCGTGGATGACGGTACCTATTCTGTCATTGAAGCGGAGGTACCTCTGGCGGAAATGTTTGGATACGCCACACACCTGCGCTCGGCGACCCAGGGGAAAGGTGAATTTACCATGGAATTTCTACGCTACAGCCCTGTTCCGGCTAACATTGCAGAAGAGATAATATCACGGCGGCAAAAGGAAGCCAGAGCCAGGGCAACGGCTTAGTTAAATGATGGATAGAATGGAGAAAGTGTGTTATTAAAAAGGCAAGAATTTTTACGGAGGGCCCTGTTATGGAAATTTCGGAGTTCCCGGTGGTGCGGGGATTGAAGGGAATACTAAAGCGTAACCTCGGGCCTGGAGAAATAGGTGTTGTGGCGGCTCGAGCCGGGGTTGGTAAAACGGCTTTACTGACCCTGATTGCGCTTTCGGAAATATCCGATGGAGGGAGGGTACTCCACGTGTGCATAGACGAGCCGCCTGAGAAGGTTAAGATCTGGTATGAGGAACTCCTAAGATCGAGTAATCCTTCTCTTTCTTTTACTACGGTGAAGACGCTGACCAGAGCCGTGGAACAATACAGGTTTGTCCTATCCTACCTGCACAATAGCTTTTCTCTGGGCAAATTAGAAGAAGCCCTTAAGGGCATAGTTGAGCAAACCAGCTTTCGGCCCACTGTAGCCGTTATAGACGGTTTGGATTTTGATCGTTGCGAAAAGAGGTTCGTTCCCCGTCTTCGGGAGTTGCTGCAGAAATACGAAATTCCGGCGTGGCTCTCGGTGCAATTGCAGAAATATCCGGGAGAAAACGGGGAGGCCGGGCTTTCTTATCCCTGCGATCTTTTGGAAGGTGATTGCGCAATAATGATAATTATGGAATCGAATCCTGAGGGCGGTTTCTCCCTTAAGCTGGTGAAGGAAGGCATAAGGTTGACTTCACCTCGTGTTTTTTCCGATTCCGATGTCCTGTCCTTCCTATCTGCCCCGGGATCCGGGAGATAAGGCATGATGGAAGATGATCTCATTTCATGTCTTACAAGGCAGGTGCAGGAAGAGGTAATAGAAAATTACCTCAACGAGCGCAAGCTGATAGATCTGCAACTCGAAGAACTCGGTGAACTTGGCCAGAAGACCTATAAAAAAGCCTTGAAGACGGGTAAAAGGTTTACCCGAATTGGCTATCTTCTTGTAGATGACGCATTCAGAAAAGAATGGAGCGACCTCGTACGATTGGGCAAAGATAGCTTCTGGTTTCGTTGCCTTACCGATGAGTTCAAAAATGATGTGCGGTTTATCAGGGTCACGGCATTGACTCATAAGGGGAAATTTAAAAAGCTTTTTCATGAAGCTTATAGAAGGCTCCTTGCAAGGGTTAAAGAGTACAAAGAAGCTTACGAGAATCTGAAAAAAGAGTGTGATGCCGTTAATCTTAACATCAAAAAGTTTCATTCCAACTACGACCTGCTAACGATTTTGCAGTTTCTTAAGAGTATGGACGTTTGCGGCATAGAGAGGAAAAAGTTTCTGGGAGAGAACTTTTCCCCTGATGAGCTCATGTCTGTTGACGAAAAACTCTATTTTAAGCCGGTTAAATTTGAAAAATGGAGCCTGCCGGAACCGCCTGAACTGCCTCCTCATCCTTTGATCGAACGAAGACTGGATGATCTGGCCAATCAGGTTTACGAACGCTACGGTAATCAGCTCAAGAGCGTGATTTACTAGGCGGAGTGATTGTCGTTCCCCTTCCTGCCAGGGCTCGGACAACGGGTTTGAGGCTGTCCCGAACTTCCAGGAACCTCTTTTTCATTCCCCTTAACCATTCTGCATGTTCCTTTGCCGCTTCCAGAGACAGGAAGAGCTGGTGTTTTGACGGATTTATTTCGGGTAGCATTTCCCCGTCACTTAGCCGGAAGCTCCCCGTGTTGCTGCAGAGAAGGCACTGAATTGTGCTTTTATCCAGGAAGCGGAAACTTCGGCCTCCGCAAAGGGGACATTCAGGCCCGTTGCTTTGAGCTAAGGGATTTCCGGTGGCTATGGCCTTTGCCGCTTCCGTTATCTTAGCTCTGTTTTCCTCTCCAATTACACCTTCTCCGGGAAATGCCCCGTATATAACAAAAGATCCCAGCAGATTTCCGCCCATTATCTTAACGGCACTTTCTGCCATTAGAAGGGCATAGCCGTCCATGTGTCGGATTCCCGCCGTGACGACGGCAAGCATCGGTTTCCCCCATAATTCATCCAGATGGGCATAGAACATTAGCCCCCGATCTACGAATTTCTTAAGTGTAGCCGAAGCCCCCAAAAAGTAGGTGGGAGCGGTTATCATCACGGCATCGGCAGATGCAATGTGTCTTATCAGCTGACTCATGTCGTCTTTTTGAGGACACCCGTCGAAAAGGCATCGGTAACAGGCACGGCAGGGACCTATGTTCCATTCGACGAGTCGAATTATGTAAAGTTGCCAATCATTTCCCAGTTCTTTATGGACGGCCTTTATAAAAAGCTCGCCGTTTGAGGGCGTTCTGGGCGAACAGACAATTCCCAGCAGCGACGGCATCACTCTTCCTCCGTCGTATCGACAACCCAAACGGTATGACCTTTAGCGTTTCTAACGACCGTCGAAGATGTGCTCCCGATAAGGATCTCCTTTACCCTGCCCAGGCCTCTTCTTCCCACTGCTATTGTGCGGCAGTTTAGCCGTCGGGCGTGCCGCAAAATCAGATTTGCAATTGTGTCCGATGCAACATCAAAAAAAGTCTTTATGTTTTCTTCGGGAATACCCTGGGATTTAAGAAGGTTCACCGCTTCTGAAAAGATCTGAAACATCTTTTCTTCGGATTCTTTGCTCCAGAAGAACCCCGAGAGATGTTCTACTTCCTCGTGAATCTTTTCTATTCGTCTGACTTCTTCAGAAGTTAGAAGATTGGGCGAAACCATTGGAACTACATGAAAAAGATAGACCGTCGTCTTGGGTAGATGGCCTATAATTTCTGCCACGTATTTTACAACCTTAAGGGATGCAGGGGTACCGTCCAGGGCAACCAAAATGGAATTCATATTCCTTCTCCTTTGCCCCTCTGTCGTCACGGGAGACTTTTATGAATACCCTCCTAATAAAATCACAAAGCACGGGAATGATCAAATGTTTGCGTTTAAGGTGGGAAAAGGATGGATGGGCAGGGCGTTATTTTCGAAACGCCCTGCCCTGAGACATTAGCCGAGGATTTCTCTTAAATCATCTTCCGGGGTTGATATCGGTTTGATGTTGTAGTTTTCGACCAGATAAGAGAGGACGGCCGGTGTGAGAAAAGCAGGAAGAGATGGCCCAAGCCTTATGTTTTTTATGCCCAGAGAAAGAAGCGTCAGAAGGATTGCAACGGCTTTTTGTTCATACCACGAAAGGACCATTGAAAGGGGGAGCTCATTTACGTCGCAGGAAAAAGCCCTGGCAAGTGCCACGGCCACCTGAATTGCAGAGTAAGCGTCGTTGCACTGTCCCACGTCTATAAGCCTCGGTATTCCGTCTATTGTTCCCAGATCTTTATCAAAGAATCTGAACTTGCCACAGGCCAGTGTCAGGACTACGCAATCTTCCGGAAGGAGCTCCACAAATCTCGTGTAATAATTTCTTCCCGGTTTGGCCCCATCACAACCGGCCACAAGGAAGAAGTGGCGAATTTTACCGTTTTTTACGGCTTCTACAATTTTATCGGCCACGCTCAAAATGGCATTGCGGGCAAAGCCGACCGTAACAGAACGACCGTTGCTATCCTCGGTAAATCCCGGTAGTTCCATGGCCCTTTCGATTACCGGTGAGAAATCATAGTTGTCGATGTGAACGACTCCAGGCCATCCGACTACCCCTGCCGTAAAGATGTTACTTTCGTAGGACTCCTTTGGTTTTTGAATGCAGTTGGTGGTCATCAGTATTGACCCGGGAAATTGGGCGAATTCTTTTTGCTGGTTCTGCCAGGCTGTGCCGTAGTGGCCGTAAAAGTGCTGGTATTTTTTCAGTTCGGGATATCCGTGGGCAGGGAGCATTTCTCCGTGCGTGTACACATAAATGCCTTTACCTTCGGTCTGTTTTAGCAATTCTTCCAGATCCTTCAGATCGTGACCGGAAACCAGAATGGCCTTACCCTTTTTGTGTCCCAGCGGAACTTTTGTAGGTACGGGGTGGCCATAATTCTCAGTGTGAGCGGCATCCAGAAGCTCCATTGCTTTCAGGTTTACCTGACCGCATTTCAGAACCATTTCCACGGCTTCTTCGAGGGACGGAGTTTTCTTAAGCGTAAAGTCAAGAGCCTGATGGATAAAGCTGTAAACCGCTTCATCCTTTTTGCCGAGTATCTCTGCATGGTAGGCATAGGCGGCAATGCCGCGAATTCCGAAGATTAAGGTGTGCTTCAGGGATCTTATGTCGGCGTTTTCGCCAGCCTCCGGGGCAAATCCGTGAGCTTCCCCCTGAGCTATCATTCCTTCCAGGTCTTCTGCGGGCTGGAACGTTGCAGGCCCTTCAGGGAAGGCAGAACCTCCTGCATCCAGCACTTTTCTTTTGAGCCTTTCTCTGAGTTCGACCGTTTTGCGAATAAGAGGTGGAAACCTCTGAGGGTCGAAATTTACATTTGTCAATGTGGAGAAAAGAGCCTTGCAGGTAAAGACATTCACTTCGTCGTCCGATATGCCCAAACGACGGGCCTCACTGGCAACCTGCCCCAGACCTTTAAGTGCATAGGTTAGCAGGTCCTGAAGGGCCGCAACATCGGGTTGTTTTCCGCAAACCCCGACTTTGGTGCAGGCTTCGTTTTTTGCGGTCTGTTCGCACTGATAGCAAAACATGGCTTACCTCCTCTTTTCGAGTTTTGTTGACCCTTGTTGCCGTAAAGGTAAAACCCGGGCAGGTTAAAACCATTGATTCAGATCAAGATTGCAAAAAATTTTTCTTGCTCCCGGAGAATTTTTTATCTATTTATTGATCGAACGTTCAGTTAGCTTAACGGCTTTTTTGAAACTTTCAGGGAACTGGAGTAACCGGTGCTTGTTGAGAAGGCAAAAAGCAGAGATGCCGAAAACACCAAGCAAGCCATTCTCGATGTAGCAGAAAAGCTTTTTTCTGAAAAGGGATTTTCCGGGGTTTCCGTCAGGGATATTTCCGAAGCTTCAGGGGTATCGCAGTCCCTGATACATCATCATTTCGGAAGCAAGCATGCCCTTTATCAGGAGGTTAAACGCAGGGCAATTGAGCGATTCTGGCATAAGTGGCATGCGAGAACTTCTGCCATCACACATAGACCCAACATTATTCGTGAGGGCATAGAAACCTTCTACTGGTTTGTACGCGATAACCAGACGATTATGCGCCTGAGCTGCTGGGCTTGCCTTGAAGGAGATACGGATCTATGGCCCGGTGAAAAAGAAACGATGGATTTTCTCGCCCAGGAGATTGCCGAAGCACAGAGAGAAGGGATCTTGCGGAACGACATAGACCCCATCATGCTTACCATTCTGATTGAAGCGGCTTCGTTCTTCTGGTGGCAGTACCGTGCCAATCTCGTTAAACTTTTTGAAGGCTCCGGTAGGAGTGCTGGAGAAATAGATTGCGAATATTTGCAGACGATAACAAAAATCCTCCTATGTGGCGTCCTGACACATCAGAAGCAGACGAGCGGTTCAAAAGAGGAACTTCATTAAACGAGATAGGAGGGGTTATGATGCCGGTGGCTTGTCTCAGGGAAGGAGATTTTGGAACTGCCATGGACCGGGCTATAAGTTTAGCCCTCCGGTGGCTGGAAGCACAACAAAAGCCGGAAGGCTACTGGATGGGGTGGCTGGAATCCAACTCCTGTATGGAAGCAGAGTGGCTTCTGGCCTTCCACTTTATGGGTATTCGCGACCCGGTGAAGGAAGAGGGCCTGGTGAAGGCTATCCTCAGGGCTCAGAGGCCCGATGGATCGTGGCAGGTCTATTACAATGCCCCTCAGGGTGACATAAATACCACGGTGGAATGCTATGCCGCATTAAGGAGTGTTGGCTTCTCGCCGGATCACGAAGTCCTTAAAGCGGCACGCCGCTGGATTCTTTCTCACGGCGGATTGAACTCCGTAAGGGTCTTCACTCAGTACTGGCTAGCCCTGATCGGCGAATGGCCCTGGGAGGCCACACCCACTTTGCCTCCCGAATTAATTTTCCTTCCGGGATGGTTTCCCATAAGCATCTACGAATTTGCTTCCTGGGCCAGAGCCACAATAGTGCCTCTGGCCGTGTTGTCTGCAAGGCGACCTGTGCGCCCTCTACCGCCGGATCGACGCCTTGACGAATTATTCCCTCAGGGGCGATCTTCCATAAGGCCCAAGCTTACGCGGCCTCAGCAATTCTTTTCCTGGGACAGCCTGTTTTACTGGGGAGATAGATTTCTGAACAAATACACCTCTTTCCCATTCCGTCCCGGCAGGGAAACGGCCATAAGGTTGTGCCTCGAATGGATTATAAGACATCAGGAATCAGATGGTGCCTGGGGAGGCATACAGCCTCCCTGGGTTTACGGCCTTATGGCGCTTTATAATGAAGGTTATTCTTTGGATCATCCCGTAATGTCCAGAGGGCTGCAGGCCCTTGATGCACCTCACTGGTCGTACTGGAAAGACGGGGCATTGTATGTTCAGGCCAGTAACTCTCCCGTCTGGGATACCGTTTTATCCCTGCTTGCAATGCTTGACTGCGGTGCAGATGCCCGTAGCTCAGAAACCCTGAGGAAGGCCGTTAACTGGCTTCTGGAGCAACAAGTCACGAGTTACGGCGATTGGGCAGTAAAGGCAGCTAACGTTGAACCCGGCGGCTGGGCTTTTGAAATGGCCAACTCCTTTTACCCCGATCTGGACGATACCGCCGTTGCCATGATGGTTCTCGCCCGGGTTCTTCCGGATTGGCCCGGCCCTGCAGAGCCCATTATTAAGGCGCTGGAGAGGGCCGAGAGGTGGGTAAGGGCACTTCAGTCATCAAACGGCGGGTGGGCCGCCTTTGACAAGGACAACACCAACAGGCTCGTTACGAGGATTCCTTTTTGTGACTTCGGTGAAGTGCTTGATCCTCCCAGTGTGGATGTAACGGCCCACGTCGTAGAAGCACTTGCCGCGGTAGGCAGGAACCGTCGTGACCCGGCCGTACGAAAAGCTCTTCGATACATAAAGAGCGAGCAGGAAAGCGACGGAAGCTGGTTTGGACGCTGGGGCGTAAATCACATTTATGGAACCTCTGCCGTACTTCAGGCTCTCAGAGCAATCGGTGAAGATATGCGGCAACCTTACGTAAGAAAAGCCGGTGAATGGCTTGTTGTACATCAAAACGAGGACGGCGGCTGGGGGGAAACTCCCGCTTCTTACATGGATGCGAAACTCCGGGGTAGAGGAGAAAGCACCGCTTCGCAGACTGCATGGGCGCTTCTGGGTCTTTTGGCCATAGGAGATCACGCTTACAGGGATTCAATACGCCGGGGCATTCTATATCTTATTGAACATCAGCGGGATGATGGTACCTGGGATGAGCCCCATTACACGGGTACGGGTTTCCCCGGGTACGGACATGGTGGCAGGACCCGTTTGAACGGGGATGCCGATACGCTGGAACAGGGGCTTGAGCTGTGCCGTGGGTTTATGATCAATTACAACATGTACCGCCATTACTTTCCCATGATGGCCCTTGCCAGAGCGAGGAAGTTTCTTTGCGGCATGGGCTGAGTCTTTCGATTTTAGAAAAAATTTCCTGATCCTTGCGCCGTGCCAGCGAAATGATGGAGTTTCTGGAACGCTACCGAGATATCGTGGACGATTGGCCTGCTTTCCTGCACTTTTCCAGAAAGCCACTTAAATCGGGGGTGTGGGTTAACCTTCTTAAAACGGAGCAAAGGGTTTGTGAAAGGTTACTGCAGGAAGCGGGAATAGATTTTGAACCCCTCCGGTGGTGTCGTTTCGGTTACAGGGTAAGTGATCCGGGAGCCGTGGTTTCTTCGTGGTTTTTTCTGGTGGGACTCTGCCATGTGCAGGATGTTATTTCACTGGTGCCAGTAATCCTGCTGGATCCCCAACCCGGTGAAAGCGTCCTCGATTTGTGCGCCGCTCCGGGAAACAAGACCTCTTTTGCTGCAATGCTCATGAAGAATTCCGGCCGTATTGTGGCCAACGACATGGATACGCATCGTCTGGGTACTGCCATGCACCTCTGCGCACGCCTTGGCGTGGTCACGGCGGTATTTACCAAGTATAATGGAGCCAGTTATCCTTACTCCGGTATGATAGGGGATGCCGGTTTTGACAGGATTCTGGTAGATGCTCCCTGCTCCGGAGAAGGAACAACCCGGAAAAACCCTTCGGGACCGGGGTGGTGTGATAAGGACTTTTCTCTTCGAATGAGTCGGCTTCAGAAAGCGCTTCTGGAGAGGGCCGTAAGGCTTTGTAAACCCGGTGGGCGAATCGTCTATTCGACCTGTACTTACGCTCCAGAGGAAAACGAGGAAGTGGTGGATCATGTCCTTCGGGTCTTCGATGGGCTGATCAGTGTCATTGACGCTGATTTGCCCGGGCTGGTTTGCTCTGAAGGCATCGATTCCTGGGAAGGACGAAGCTTTGATCGTCAGGTCAGGAAATGCCTGCGAATATGGCCTCATCAAAACGATACGGGCGGCTTTTTCGTGGCCGTTCTGGAAAAATCAGGAGACCGGGAATACCCCCGGGGATCGGAAAAGGATCCCGCTTTGGTCAGGTGGAAAAAGGACGAAGTGTGCTCCTGGATGAGCTTTTTAGAGAAGCGCTTTGAGATTGATACAACGGCCTTTGATGCTTATCAATTTTACCGTGGGAATAAAAAACGGGTGCATGTGATAAAGGCAGAAAAATTAGGCATACCCGGTTTTCCGGTACCTCTGGGTATCGGTATGCCTTTTTTGAAAGATCAGGGTGCTGTTCCGAAGTTGACGACGGCGGCATCAATGTACTTTGGTGCCATGATCAGAAAAAATGCGGTAGATCTTTCTAGGGAACAGCTTGGGGCTTATTTCCGCCGGGAGGAAGTGACCCTGACGAAGGAGCAGATTTCTTTATGTGACGGCAGGGGTTATGTGCTGGTGCGGCATAGGGGCGTTCCTTGCGGGCTTGCCATGTTAAAATCACGGGGAAGCGAAATATGGTATCTTGAAAGCCTATTTCCCGCTGGATGGGCTAAAGCTTACGGACAATTGAACTAACATTCGGAGACGGGAGGTTATGAGTGAGAAAGGTGACAAATGGACCATTCATCGTCGAAGTCCTTCGGCAGATTTACCATCTGTAATCGTAGTAGGAGCCGGAATGGCGGGGGCCGTCTGTGCCCGGATACTTCACGACAGCGGCTTCAGGGTAACGGTCCTGGAGGCCCGTAACAGACCCGGTGGGCGAATATGGACGGATCGTCAGGCTGGGTTGCCCTGTGATCTGGGGGCTACCTGGATTCACGGAGTGAAAAATAATCCTCTGACCAGGTGGTGCGATTCCAGAGGATTTCATTATGTAGTATGGCCTAAACGGGATCCCCTCTTTTACGAGCGCGGTGGTGTCGTCGGTTCCTTTCACGGACTCTTTATGAAGCTCGCCCGGGAATTATTCCCGTCGGGTGTTCTGGCCCTGGGAACCAAGTTAAGGATTCAGTGCAGGCATTTCATAGGCCTTGACGGTGATGTGCCACTGGCTGATTGGTTTGTGACCCTTCGAGGCCGTAAGCCGCTACCGGAGATCCTTCAACGGTTTCTCTACTGGTGCGAGGGAATTATTGAAGCCATTGAGGGGGGAACGCTTGCCAGGATCAGTCTGGCCGAGTGGAACCCCATGGAGTATCATCAGAAAAGTGCCGTACTTCTTGAAGGCATGGATGTTTTCATAAGAGATGCACTTACCGGAATAGATGTTCACTATAATCAGACTGTTAAGACCATAGGTTACGGGAATAATGGCGTCTCTGTGGTAACCGCTTCTGATAGGTGGAACGCCGATGTCGTGGTAGTGACCGTCCCACTGGGGGTTCTTAAGGCCGGAAGTATAGTCTTTGATCCGCCTCTGCCGAATTGGAAAGTCAGGGCAATTGAAAGAATTGGTTACGCAGACGATTGTGTGCTCAATAAGGTAGTGCTCCGTTTTCCCAGGCGCTTCTGGATGAAAAACGGCGACCGTATGGGCTGGTTGCCCGACCGTGAAGAACATAGGGGAAGGTTTTCTTTCTGGATAGATCATGACCCTGCAAGGGATGCTCCGGTTCTCGGCGGATATGCGAGTAGCTTTTGGGCGGCCAGAGCTGACAGGGAGCTTTCCGATGATGAGATAGTTCGGGCTGCCTGCGAATCTCTGAAGGAGATGTTCGGGCCCTTTGATTTTGTTCCCGATGTGGCCGTAATCAGTCGCTGGCTTACCGATCCGTACAGCCGGGGATCTTATTCCTACTGCGATTACAGGAGTTCAAAGGAGGACAGAGTACTGCTTGCCAGGCCACTACTGGATCGAGTTTATTTTGCCGGTGAAGCCTGTCATACCCGGGACTACGGAACCGTTCACGGTGCCCTTGAGTCGGGTGAGTCGGCGGCGATGATGATTCACAAAAGATTTTGTGGCTGTGAAGTCTCCTTTTCAGGAATACCCTGGCGTGATTAGCAAGAATTTTCGGGAACGCCCGATTGGTGGGGCGTTCCCGGTTAATCAGGACGAGCTTTTTTCTTTTTCGTCCTTGTACATTTTGTAGGTGATGCTGTCCACGAGAGCCTGCCAGCTTGCTTCCAGTATGTCGTGAGACACGCCCACGGTGCCCCAGGTGTCTTTGCCGTCCGAAGACTCTATAAGAACCCTTACTTTTGATGCCGTACCTTCTCGACCGGGCAGGACCCTGACCTTGTAGTCGATTAGCTCCATGGTCTTGAGTTGAGGGTAAAACTTTTCCAGGGCTTTCCTTAATGCGTTGTCCAGCGCGTTTACCGGGCCCTGGCCGAGGGCAGCCGTGTGTTCTACCTGCCCGCCGACACGAATCTGAATCGTTGCCTCCGAAACCGGGGGGCGTCCGTCTTCTTCCTTCTGGTCGATGACCCGGAATCCCAGGAGTTCAAAATATTTCCTGGATTCCCCTTCCAGACGCTTGATAAGAAGCTCCAGACTCGCTTCGGCCGCTTCAAACTGGAATCCTGCCGCTTCCAGTTCTTTTATCCTCAAAAGTATTGACCGTGCTACCGGATCGTCTTCGGGTAGCTTGATGCCGAATTCTTCGGCTTTCATTTTTACGGCCGCTTTTCCCGAAAGATCTGAAATCAAGAACCGCCTTTTGTTACCCACGAGTTCTGGATCTATGTGTTCATAGGTACGGGGATTCCTTCTGACGGCGCTGATGTGGACTCCTCCCTTATGAGCAAAGGCACTTCGCCCAACAAAGGGCTGATACTTATTTGGTGGCATGTTGGCCAGTTCCAGAATGTACCTGCTTACGTGGCGAAGTTTTCTGAGGTTTTCCGCTGGAATACAGGGGATATTCATTTTAAGGCACAGGTTGGGGATGATTGAGCATAGATTGGCGTTTCCGCATCTTTCTCCGATGCCGTTGATTGTGCCCTGAACATGGGTTATTCCGTTTCTGACGGCCTCCAGTGAGTTCGCCACGGCAAGCTCCGAATCGTTATGGGCATGGATGCCGAAGGTAGCGGAGGGGAAGTGTTTTCTGGTTTCCTGGATTATCTCGGCCAATTCATGGGGTAGTGTGCCCCCGTTGGTGTCGCATAGGACCAGAGTCGTGGCGCCTGCTTCGTGGGCCCGTTTGAGCGTCTGGAGGGCGTAGTCTCTGTCTTCCTTAAAACCGTCAAAATAATGCTCTGCGTCGTAGATCACTTCGTCCACATGTTGTCTGAGGTAGGCGACGCTGTTTTGTATGATTTCGAGATTTCGTTCCAGGGATATGCGAAGGGCTTCTTTTACGTGTACGGTCCAGCTTTTTCCAAAAATGGTGATCACAGGGGTACCGGCTTCGACCAGCGCTCTAAGCCCCTTCTCGGGAGATTGTGCGGGATGATGCGTTGAGCCAAAGGCGGCGATTTTTGCATTTCTTAACTCGTAATTTTTTATTTCCTGAAAAAATTGCTTGTCCTTGGGATTGGAGTCCGGCCATCCTCCTTCAATGTAATGAATCCCAAACTCGTCAAGCTTTAGAGCAATGCGCACTTTATCTTCCACACTAAGAGAAAAATCTTCTCCCTGTGTTCCGTCCCTCAGTGTGGTGTCGTAGATAACCACTGCTTTTTGTTCGACGCTCATGATCCCTTTACTCCGGCCTTACTCAAAGGGTTCTTCCTTTACCCTGAAGACCCCGTTGGGGTCTTTGTCCAGCTCAAAAGTATCGTGGAGGACCCGAACGGCCAGTTCTGTGTATTTTTCGTCAATAACAACGGATATTTTTATTTCCGACGTGCTTATCATCATTATGTTTATGTTTTCTGCGGCCAGGGCAGAAAACATTTTGCCGGCCACACCGCTGTGGCTCTTCATTCCAACCCCGACAATGGAGACTTTCGCAATCCGGTCGTTCCCGTGTACCTCACCGGCACCGATATCACGGGCGATTTCTCTAACGAGTTCCATGGCCTTCTCGTAGTTACTCTTCGAGACGGTGAAGGAAATGTTGGCCTTCCCGGGAATGCCGCTACTTCCTTGTATTATCATGTCCACGTTTATGCCTGCTTCTCCAACGGGTCCGAAGATGCGCGCCGCCATACCGGGCACATCCGGAACGTCTGTTACCGTTATACGCCCTACGTTTTTGGTATAGGTAACCCCTGAAACCACATATTTTTCCATGTCCTGATCCTCCCCTGTGACCAGTGTACCCGGCACATCCTTGAAGGATGAGCAAACCAGAATGGGGATATTGAACTTCATTCCGAACTCTACGGCCCTTGCATGGAGCACCTTTGCGCCAAGGCTTGCCATCTCGAGCATCTCTTCATAACTGATCTTTGACAGCTTTCGGGCATTAGAACATATGTTGGGGTCCGTTGTAAAAACGCCTTCGACATCGGTGTAGATTTCGCAGATGTCTGCACGAAGTGCTGCGGCAAGGGCAACGGCCGTTGTGTCCGAACCTCCTCGTCCCAGAGTCGTTATGTTGTGATGGGGATCGTAGCCCTGAAAGCCTGCCACCGCAACCACATAGCCGTCTTTTAGATATTCCTTTATGATTGCCGTGTTTATCGAGGTTATTCTCGCCTCGCCGTAGTGATCGTCGGTCATAATTCCGGCCTGATAGCCCGTAAGAGATATGGCTTTCTGGCCCAGGTCTTTCATTGCCATGCAGAAAAGTGCAATGGTAACCTGTTCGCCCGTTGATAAGAGCATGTCAAGCTCTCGTGGATCAGGATTGGGACTTACTTCATGGGCAAGGGATATAAGCCTGTCGGTTTCTCCGGCCCTTGCAGAGAGCACGACAACGATATCATGCCCCTCCCTTTTACGCTGATAAACCTTGCGGGCAACTGCCTTTATTCTCTCTACGTTGGCAACAGAGGTGCCGCCGTATTTCTGAACAATCAGGCTCATAGATACACCCTCCAGTGCTCTACGGGGCTGCATAAGGGAACAAAACTTCTACCACAGGCTGATGTTAAAGAACAGATTTTTTATTAAACTTCAATGTGAGAAAAGCTGAAAAAAGCAGGGAAGGGCTCCCTATGCATGCACCGTTAATACTTCTTAAAGCCGCTGCTCAGGATTTCTTCTTCCTTCAATCTCGCGGGTATCCCAGGGAAAAGTCCCTGGAGATGGTGGGAAATCGCTACGAGTTGAGTTCTCAAGATCGGGACATACTGAGGCGAGGGGTGTTCGACCAGAAAACGGCTCTTTTGAGAAGAAGCAAGCAGTTGATCGGTCCAGACTGGTCTGATGAACTGGTGATGATAGACGGTCACAACGTTCATATCACCCTTGAAAGCCTGCTCCTTAACAGGACTCTCATAAGGGCCAACGATGGGGCTATAAGAGACATTGCCAGGATTTCCCGCAATTTTCGACCCGGTCAAACCACTTACTATGTTATTGACCTGATAACCGATTTTTTCAGGGAATATCCGGCAAAAGTGGTGTATATCTTTTTTGACGCTCCTGTAAGCAAAAGCGGAGAACTGGCAGCACTGTATCGGAGGTCTTTCGGAAAAGCCGGAGTGAAGGTTGTGACAAAAGCCGTTCCGGTACCGGAACGAGAATTTGACTATGATGGTGCTATTATTGCCAGCAGTGATAGCGCCGTCATAGATGCAGCATCTCGGTGGTTTGATCTTACATGGTTTATTATGAGTCATAGAAATGTCAAACCGGTTTCTCGCATTGTTGACTTTTTTGATTTGATTATGATGGATGTTATGTCGTGGAATTTTGCAGAGGATTGGCCTGAGGCTTGCAAATAAGGAGTGCGGTCGGTGGGGAGAGCGATGAAGGGTGAGGGAATAGTGCTTCTGGTTGACGGAGATCCGGATTTTTTAGGCAATTTAAGTGAAAAATTTATCGAAAAGGGTTTTAAGGTATTATGTTGCAGGAGTGCAGAAGAAGCGATAAGGACAGTGAATCGTCATACCGTCCATGTTTGTGTCCTTGAGATCTTTTTGCCCGACCGGAGCGGAATGGAGGTGCTCGATTACATTAAACGGTCCGTTCCCCATTGTTCTGTAATAGTGTTAACCGGGCAGGGTTCCGTTAAATCCGCTGTGGAGTCCCTTAAAAAGGGGGCCGTAGATTATTTTACGAAACCGGCGGATTTTGGTGAGCTCTACGAGGCGGTTAAGAGGGCAATGGATGGGGGAGAAAGGTCTCCGGAAGATGCCGGTGACGAAATTCCTGCCTTTGCTTCCATAGTTGGTCACAGTCCGATAATGCGGGAGCTCTTTAGGGTTATCAGGCGGGTTGCCGCAACGGATACGACGGTTCTCATCACCGGTGAAAGCGGTACGGGTAAGGAGCTTGTGGCTAAGGCCATCCATGATCTGAGCTCCCGGCATAGGAGGCCCTTCGTGCCCGTAAACTGTGGAGCCATACCGGAGGAACTTTTGGAGAGTGAGTTCTTCGGTCATGAAAAGGGGGCCTTTTCGGGGGCCATAAGAACCCGGCAGGGGCGGTTTGAACTGGCAGACGGGGGATCGGTTTTTCTGGATGAAATAGGCGAAATGAGTCCGAAATTGCAGGTAAAATTGTTAAGGTTTCTTCAGGACCGCAAATTCGAAAGGGTTGGAGGAGTTCGGACCATCGAGGTTGACGTCAGGATTATTGCGGCCACCAACAGAGATTTGTGGAAGTCTGTGCAGGAAGGATCTTTTCGGGAAGATCTTTTTTACCGCCTTAACGTCGTACCTATTCATGTTCCGGCCCTCAGGGAAAGAACCGAGGACATTCCCCATCTGGTCAGGCATTTTATCAAGATGCATTCAGAGCGGAAGGCTCTTCCGGCAAAGAATGTGAGTGAAGAGGTGATGGAATGTTTTATGAGATACCCATGGCCCGGGAATGTTAGAGAACTGGAAAACCTTATAGAAAGGTTGCTGATTCTGACGGAAGGAGATGTGATAACGATAAAGGACCTTCCCGACAGATTTTTGAATCACGCAGGAGACGGCAAAGGCCCTGTAAAAATTCGCCTTCCCGACTCGGGGATCCATTTGAAAAAAACACTGGAATCCATAGAGATCGATCTCATCATGCAGGCGCTGGATAAGGCAGGAGGAGTAAAAAACCATGCGGCAAAGCTTTTGAGGCTCAATCGTACAACTCTCATTGAAAAGATGAAGAAGCTCGGCATTTCTTATCCTCCTTCGGAGGTCAACTCCGTGATCAGGACCGGCAGGTAGCGAACGGAGCTCTGGAGAATCTTTTAATGATTTTTATGAAAAGAAAGATTCTTCTTTTTCCCTTGTTGTTTCTTGCGGCCTCCTTTGCATCCTTTGAATGTGCAAAAGCGGCCGTCATGGAGGATGTTTCTTTTCGGGTTGAAGACGGCATTACCAGGCTTGTTCTGGTTCTGAGCGGTGAGCTCCCCCAGGAAATTATCACCGATCACAATAGAGCGTTAGTAAGCTTTAAAGAACTTAATCTGTCATCTTCGACGGTGGAGAAGCTCAGGGATTTTCGGCTCCCTTCGGGCATCAAAGACTTTCAGGTCCGGAAAGGGCAGCCTGGAAGCCTTGAAATAGACTTTTCCGTAAAACCCGAATACGTAGAACGCCTGGTTCTGCCCGCGGTCCCACCCTCCGCAGGAAAGTATAGATTGATACTCGATATCTTATTTTCTGCGAAGATTGAAAAGACCGATCAGGAAGGCAAAAAAGAGGCCCCTGAAGTTTCCATGCCTTTTATAGAAGAAAAGATGGAAGAACCTTCCCCGCCGCCCAGAGGCTTTGTTGAAACTGCGCCACCGATCGGGCAGAGATCCGGAATAGTGCCTTTTGTTGAGGCTTTTTATGAAGAAGCTAAAAGAGCTTTTGAACAAAAACATTACAAACGGGCCTTTGTGCTGTTTGATCGCTACCTTCAAAAAAACGGAGAAATTCACAGAGTTGATGCTCTTTACGGCAAAGCTTTTTCTTTCTACGAGATGAACAGGGACAGAGAAGCCGATGTGGGTTTCGACATGATCCAGCTTTTTGGAGAAGCCATTTCTGCAGATAGCACTCACGAAAAAGCCCTTGAAGCTCAATGCCTGACCGCAAGGACTTACTTTATTCTGGGAGTTACCAAACGGGCTTCTGACATGTTCGAGGAGTTGAAAAAGAAGGCAACAACAAATCGAGATAAGTTATGCGCCTTGAAGGGCCTGGGAATGGTAAAAATTAAAAACGGTGAATATATAGAGGCAGTAAGTATATTGAATGATGCCTTAGAACTGGAAGCACCGGTTGATGAAGAGGCAGAACTTCATTTTCTACTGGGAGAAGCTCTTTCCGGAGCAGGGGCTTATTTGGAGGCTCTAAAAAATTTCGGCTCCCTTCTCGAACTGAAACCCGACTTTTACCTGGAAGAGCCGGATGTCGTCAAATTAATCGGCGAAGCTTTCTTTGCTCTGAGGGATTATCAATCGGCACGGGATTTTCTTATCTGGTATCTGAACCTGGACGACCAGGCCCGGGAAAACTCGATGGTCTGGGCAGAGATTGCGGAATCAATGCTTCAGAGCGGCAAGATGGAGCTTGCAGAAAGGCTTCAGAACAAAATCATCGTGGAAATGCCGGATACGGAAGGGGCTTACATTACATTACTCAGAAAAGCTCAGTATCTTGAGCAGAAAGGGACGGGAGGGAGGTTCCAGGCAGAGACAATCTATCAGGATCTTTCACAAAAGAATCTGCCCATTCCTTTGAAGGAAATTGCCTTCTTCCGCTGGGCTGATCTCAAAAGACGAGAGGGGAAAATAGAGGAATCTCTGGATATTGTGAACCGCTTCCTGTCGACCGTTCCGCCTTCGGTTCCGGTGGACGATTTTCTGGTGTTGAAAAGCAAACTCCTCAATGAGGCCGTCATCGAGAACTTCAGGCAGAAATTGTACAGCAAGGTCACATCCTTATACGAGACTGCAGATGAAAATGTAGAATGGAGTATTGATGCTCTTGAAGCGATAGCATCAAGCTATGAAAAACTCGAAATGTATCCCCAGGCTCTGGTTCTATATGAAAAGCTCGTCGATTCCGGTAAAAAATCGGAATCTTTGTATCTTTCCATTGCACGAATTGCGTACCTCCTGGGGGATGCAAAAAAAGCTGAAAAGTATGCCCAAATGTTGAAAGAGGCTGAAAATCTCAAAGAAAAGCTAACGATGCTTGCAAGAATTTACATGGAACGCAGGGATTATAACGCTGCCTTGGCGCAGTTTGAAAGTCTGACCAGATTGGGGACTTTATCGCCCGAGTTGACGTTATTATATCTCCAGTGTGCAGGGGCTCTTAAAAGGTGCGACCTGGTTTCGCGATTGGCCGATGAGATCGCTTTTGGTAAAGAGGACATTACCGATTCCATGAAGTATTCCGCCCTTTCTCAGAAACTCGAGTGCTATCGGAATGCCGGAAAGGTTGATGAAGCCATTAAGGTGGCCGGAGAAATGATAAAACTGGCTTCTGATGAACCGGTTCGATGCCAGACTTTATACCTGCTCGCATCGCTTCAGAGACGTAACGGTGACATGAAAGAAACGGAACTGACTTTGCAAGAGCTTTCGAAGTGCAAAGACCCGTTGTGGAAAAAGGTGGCCGAACAGGAGCTTGCCTTTATGAAACTTACGGGCAATCAAAGTAGATGATGACCTCGGTGGTGTGATATGGAAGTCGTCGTGATCGGGCAGGTTGAGATACCCGAAGGAGCAATGAAAGCCGCCGGCTGGCAGGTTTTCCGGTCTGAAGGCGTCGGCTCACAGATACCTTCGTTGCCGGACGGCAGGGCTTTGGTGGTTTTTCTGAAATCTTTTTCCGATCCGGAGCAAACCGTCAAAGTGTTACAGAAGATAAAGGCGAGGACACCGGAACCCTATGTCATAGTTTTGACGGATGTACCCAGTTTTGACGAAGCCGTGTATGTTATGAAGAACGGGGCGGATGATTTCTGGGTAATGCCCACACCGGAAGAGCGTTTTTTGAGCACCTTAGAATGGTTGCGGGATACTTTCTTTAACCAGTCCGATCTCGTAGATGAAAGTGTGGAGAGACCCATCGTCTCCGTAAGTCCGCGCATGCAACAGCTCAAGCAAATTGCTCTTCAGGTAGCACGGAGTGACGCTTCGGTCTTCATTCAGGGGGAAAGTGGTACGGGCAAGGAGCTCTTTGCCAGGTTTATTCATGCGCGTAGCAGCAGGTCAAAAGGTCCCTTTGTTGCCGTAAACTGTGCTGCCATTCCTGAAAGCCTTATGGAAAGCGAGTTGTTCGGCTTCGAACGAGGCGCTTTTACCGGCGCCACGCGTCAAAAGGCCGGGAAATTTGAGCTTGCTCATGGCGGAACGCTTTTACTGGACGAGGTTACCGAAATTCCCATCCATCTGCAGGCAAAGCTGCTGAGGGTTATCCAGGAAGGTGAAATTGACAGGATCGGTGGCAAAAAGCCGGTTAAGGTCAATGTGCGGATTATTGCGACGACTAATATTTCGGTTGAGGAGCAGGTCAGGGAAGGAAAGTTTCGCAAAGACCTCTATTACAGACTGAATGTAATTCCTTTAAAAATTCCGCCGTTGCGAGAGAGGGTAGAAGACATAATTCCTCTCGCCCGCCACTTCGTTCAAAAGTTTTGCAGGGCTTACAATATGTCCGAAAGAAACCTGACCCCTGAGGCCGAAAGGAAACTACTGCAACACTCCTGGCCCGGCAATGTGAGAGAACTGGAAAATGTTATTCATCGGGCGATATTGTTGAGATCGGGCAGCGAAATAGGCCCATCGGAGATCGTATTTGATAACCTTGAATCCGAAGGATCTCTGGTGCCTCTTATGCCCATACGGGAAATGGAAAGAGAGATGATTTTCAGGGCCCTTGAAGTATCCAACGGAAATCGGACGAAGGCCGCAGAGATACTGGGAATTACGGTTCGAACCTTAAGAAATAAGCTGAGAGAATATCGACAACAGGGCCTTTTATAAAAACTTCCGATAGGACGGTTTAGCTGAGACCGATCTTCTGAAGTAAGTTTTTGCCAGACCCGATATTCAGGACACTCAAAAATTAAGGCTTGACCTCCGTTCAAATCTATTCCCGGCTTTGACTACGGGTTTTCGGTCTATTCGATGTTCTTCTGTGGCACTTCTTTTGCTTGGTGTATCTGGCAACGAAAACTGTGGGTTGGTTGGGGGTGATAGGATGAAAGAGGTTACGGGTATTTTTGACAGAACGGTGGCATTGATGGAAGATAGGCTGACTCTTAATGCAAGACGCCAGGAGCTCATAGCTTCGAACATTGCCAACATTGATACTCCCGGATATGTGGCCAGAGATCTTTCTTTTGAGAGGGTTCTTGAAGAAGCAATGGAACCCAGGATTTCTATGGTAACTTCCGACGAAAAACATATCAAGCCTCCGAATCCTGAAGATGTTATCGTCCAGAGCGGTTCTGATGTCAGAGTTGTTGAAACCGGTCCTGTGGATTTTGAGACAGAAATGGCGAAGCTTATGAAAAACAACGTTGAGTATCAATTTATCGTGACGATGCTCATAAAGAAATTTTCTCTGTTAAAAATGGCACTCACCGAAGGGAGTAGGTAACCATGAACCTGGAAAAAATTTTCAGGATAAGTGCTTCAGGACTGAAGGCTAACAGGATATGGATGACCGTCGTGGCTTCTAACCTGGCAAATGCTAATACAACCCGTACAGATGACGGTCAGCCTTACAAAAGGAGAACGGTGATTTTTGAGGCATCCTCCCTTGAAGACGGGGGATTTAGGAATGTTCTTCAAAAGGAGAATGATTACTATGGGGTAAAAGTGGTCGATGTCGTTCCCGATGGTCGAGATTTCCGCCGTGTTTATGATCCGTCTCATCCTGACGCCAATGATGAAGGTTTTGTCCTCTTTCCCAATATCAATCCCGTTGAGGAGATGGCCAATTTGCTGGAGGCGGCCAGAGCCTACGAAGCCAACATGACCGTTGTGGATACCTCACGTCAGATGGCCTTGAAGGCACTGGAAATGGGCCGGTAGATTCTTAGGGAGGGGTAATCCATGAAGGTCGTAAGGGTTGACGGTATTTTGGAGCCAACGAAAAGCAACGCAGAGGTCTCAGAGCCTTCGAAGAGGGAGTCTTTTTGGGAGGCTTTGAAAGATCGAATTGAAGAAGTTGATGCATTCCAGAAGGCGGCCGACAGGGCCATGGAAAAAGGGGCTATTCAGGGAGCCGAGGACATACACGAAGCAATGATAAGGTTGCAGGAAGCAGAAATAAGCCTGAGGCTTTTTATTGAGGTTCGAAATAAGGCCCTGGAAGCCTATCGTGAAATCATGAGGATGCAGTTCTGAGGGATAGACTATGGCCCTGGATAGAATAATGCTGAGGCTTAAAGGGCTTGCTCAGGCCTTTAGGAATCTCACTACTCCTGTCAAAATTCTCGTCGTAGGCACTTTCCTTGCCGTCACTTTCAGCACGGCCTTCGTTTTCTACCAGATCAACCGTCCTGAATTAGCCCTTCTTTACGGCAGAATGAACGAACGGGATATGGCTCTGGTGGTGGAACAATTAAAGCAGCAAAAGGTGCCTTACAGGATAGAGGGAGACAGGATATTCGTTCCGAAAGATCGCCTGTACGAGGTTAGGCTGGCCCTTGCTCGTGAAGGAATTCCCAGAGGAACGGGGGTTGGTTTTGAAATATTTGATGAACAGAGACTCGGAGCCACGGAGTTTGTTCAGAGGGTTAATTATCAGAGAGCGCTACAGGGTGAGCTGGCCAGAACAATCGCCGCCATGGATAAAATTGAAGAAGCGCGGGTACATCTTGTTATTCCTGAAGAAACCCTCTTTGTCGAAGACCAAAAACCGCCCAGTGCTGCAATCGTTATACGTGTGAAAGAAGGGCAACAGCTAACAAGTCGAGATCTCCAGGGCATGGTTCATCTGGTTTCTTCGTCTGTAAAGGGACTTACAGAGGATCATGTAACCATCGTGAGCACCGATGGTCGGGTTCTTTACAAAAAAGACAGCATTGATAGGTCCTTTGAACTTTCTGAGTTGCAATTAAGTTACAAAGAAAAGATTGAGGAAGCCCTGGAGCGCAAAGCTCAATCGATGCTGGCATCCGTTCTGGGCGCAAACGATGTGATAGTTAGGGTTTCCGCCGACGTGGATTTCAGCGAGGTTCATGTAACAGAGGAACTTTTCGACCCGGATACTACTGCCGTGAGAAGTCAGCAAAGGATGATAGAGAGATCAAACCAGGAGCCGGGAGGCCCTAAAGGCAATCCCGATGTTCCCATTAACGTGGAAAGCAAATTGCTTGTAAGTAAACCACCTCAAGGCGGTGAAGGAGAGTCAACCCAAATTTTTGAGAGACAACAGGATATTACAAACTATGAAATAAATAAAACCCTTAGAAGGGTTGTTTATGCCCCGGGGGCAATCAAAAGACTTACGGTTGCCGTTGTGGTGGACGGGCCTTATAAAGAAGAAAAGACGGCGGATAATGTGATAAAAAAAGTTTTTGTAGGGCGTAGTGAAGATGAATTAAAAGCGATAGAAAGTATCGTGAAAAATGCTGTGGGATATAATCCCGATCGAGGAGATGAAATTACCGTATCCAATATTCCTTTTGCAGAAGAGATTGCGCCCAAACCGGCGCCTACCCGATGGTGGCTTGCTATGTTGAAAGAGCATAGGAGGCTTATAGTGAACGTCCTCCTGGCCCTTTTGGTTCTGTTATTCGTGGTACGCCCCCTTATTAAAAAGCTGGAGAAGATTCCCGTTGAGGTTCAGCCCAAGGCACTTCCGCCCACTGAAGAAGAGATGGCAGAGCTTGAAGCGATGAAAAAGGCCCTTACACCAAGACAGCAGGCTGCTCTCTTCGTTCAGGAAAGGCCGGAGAAAGCGGCCGAGATAATCAGAGCATGGCTTCATGAAGAGGAGGCCTGAAGGTAGGCAATGGCGGAGAAAAAGAAAGATAAACAGCTTTCGGGTGTACAAAAGGCGGCTCTCGTATTGTTAAGCCTGGGAGAGCAGGTGGCTTCTCAGGTGCTGAAGCACTTAAAAACGGAAGAGATAAAGAAGCTTGGTCTCGAGATGAGTAACCTGAGACACATTGACAGGAAGGTGACCGAGGAGGTTCTGAAGGAATTCAATGCTCAATTTCAGGACGAAGAAGCCCTTTTGGTTACGGGCGATGAATACCTGAAAAGACTGCTGCCTTCGGCAATTGGATCGGACAAGGCATCTGAGGTTTTCAAATCCATTGAGAAAGAAAAGGAAAAAGTTCCTTTTAAAAATCTAAGGGACATGGACGCCAGAGTGCTGGCCAATTTCCTTAAAACGGAGCATCCTCAAACGGTTGCCTTGGTCATAGTTCATCTTGGTGAAGAGAAGGCGTCTCAGGTGCTTTCTTACCTGCCCGAACCTTTGCAGTTCGAGGTTATAACCAGGATTACTTCCCTCGACACCATACCGTCTGACGTCATCAAGGAAGTGGATGAAGCTCTGGAGCAGGAATTATTGTCCATGGGAGAACTGCATCAGGTGCTGGGCGGGGTACAAAGAGCTGCGGAAATACTTAACCGATGCGACCGAAGGACTGCCGATAGGGTGTTGCAGGCCCTGGAGGAAGCAGATGCGGAGTTAGCAGAGAAGGTTCGCAAGCTAATGTTCGTTTTTGAAGATCTTGTGGCCGTGCCTGATCAGGGGATCAGAGAATTACTTAAAGAGGTTGATAATAAAGATCTGGTTATTGCATTGAAGACTGCGTCGGAAGACCTGAAGCAAAAGATCTTTAAAAACCTTTCGAAACGCGCGGCTCAGATGCTGGAAGAAGATCTGGCCGTGCTGGGTCCTGTGCGCCTTAGTGAAGTGGAGGAGGCCCAGCAGCGGATCCTGGAAGTTACCCGTCGTCTGGAGCGAGAAGGCCGTATAGTGCTTGTTAGCGGAGAAGGTGGAGATGCCTTCGTATAAACAGAAAGTTGTTATTAAGCAGGTCGATGGAGTTGTGGAAGTTCAGAGTGTCCAGTTTGAGGATCTGGAGCATGGAGCCGACTTCCATGGTCCGGAAGAACGGGTACAGTCGGTTAGCTTTGAAAGTTTTGATGAAAGCCTTCCAGATTCGGCACAGGGACGGTTTACTGAAAAGTCAGGATCTTCCCATGAGAATGTTTCCACTGATTCCATTGAGCCTCTTAATGCTCCTTCGGTGGATGAGATCATAAAAGATATTGTGGCGAAAGCAGAGAAAGATGCTGAAGCCATAAGACAGAGGGCTTATGAAGAAGGGTGGAAAGATGGGTACGGCAAAGGATACGATGAAGGATTGAAGGAGGCGAAAGAGAAACTAGGCGAGGTCGAAGATATTCTTTGGGAAATAAGAAATGTGCCTGCCAGAATTCTGAACGATTACAGAGATTGGCTGATAGAAGCGGCTTTTAAGATAGCAAAAAGCATTGTTCAGGCAGAACTGACATCACATCCCCAGTTGTTTCTTGAAATGCTTAATAAATTGATTGCCAGATTAGACGAAACGTCTCTGATTACGGTTTACCTTAATCCTGACGACCTGGCAGCTCTCCGTATAGCTGCGGACCTGGAAGACTGGGCGGCTCTACAGGATCGGACGATAAAACTGAAGGCCGATGATCAGCTCCCCAGAGGAAGTTGCAGAGTGGAAAGTGAAGTAGAGCTTATTGATGCGGATCTTGAAATGTGCCTTGAAGAACTAAAGAAGGACATCCTGGCCAGGGTGAGAGTTTGAAATGACGGGTACAAGGTCGGGAAATACCGATTACCTTGGTCTGTACGATCTATTGCCGTTTTTCGATGAGAAACCGCCTTTTGTCAAATACGGTAAGGTGGTCAGGGTCGTCGGTAATCTCATAGAGGTTGAGGGATTGAGGTGCGCACTGGGAGAATTATGTTCTATCTCTACCGCAAACGGTTCTGACCCAATAGTGGGCGAGGTTGTGGGGTTTGAGAATAAGCGAATGAAGCTCAGCCCTTTATCGCCTCTGCGGGGAATTCGGCCGGGTTGCTTGGTGAGGCGGTTTGAGGCTTCTGACGTTATCAGAGTTTCCGACGCCTTTGTGGGTCGCGTTATTGATGCCATGGGACGCCCTATTGATGGTTTAGGAGTAATCCCTTCTGAAGGCTTGCCTTACCCGCTCAGAGGATCGGGAGTCAATCCTCTCACAAGGCCTTTGATAAGAGAACAACTGGATGTGGGCATAAGAGCAATAAACGGATTGCTTCCTGTAGGAAAGGGACAGCGGATAGGAATTTTTGCCGGCTCCGGTGTGGGAAAAAGTACTCTGTTAGGAATGATTGCGAGATATACCGCTGCCGACCTGAATGTGATAGCTCTGGTGGGGGAACGGGGACGAGAAGTGCGTGAATTTATAGAGAATGAGCTCGGTCCTTCCGGGATGAGCCATTCTGTGGTGGTGGTCGCCACATCGGATCAACCGGCAACACTTAGAATGAGAGCCGCTTATCTGGCCTGTGCAGTTGCAGAGTATTTTCGGGATCAAAACATGGATGTGCTGCTTATGATGGATTCCATAACCAGATTTGCAATGGCCGGGCGGGAAGTGGGACTTGCCGCCGGAGAACCGCCGACCAGCCGGGGATATACTCCCAGTGTTTTCAGTGCCCTCCCTCAACTACTTGAACGGGCAGGGAACTTTGAGAGGGGTTCCATAACCGGGATTTACACGGTGCTTGTAGAAGGTGATGATTTCGAAGATCCTATTGCCGATACGGTAAGGTCAATACTGGACGGACATATCGTGCTGGATCGTGGACTTGCACAGAATCGTCATTATCCCGCTATAGACCTTCTGAAAAGTGTAAGCCGCCTTATGGATCAATTGCTGGATGAAAAACACAGGAATGCGGCAAAACGTTTTGTTGAGGTTCTGGCAAATTACAGGCGTAATGAGGATATGATACGAATAGGTGCATATGTGAAGGGTTCCGATCCGGAAACGGATTATGCAATCTCTATGATAGGCAGGTTGAAAGCTTATTTGAGACAGGACATTGAGGAAAGGTGCACGATTGAGGAAGCCAGAGAAGCTCTTTTCAGTCTCTTTGAATGAGGAGCAGTGATTTATGGCATTCCGGTTTCGCTTTGAGCAGCTTCTTCACTACAGACGGCACTTGCTTGAGCGTGTTGAACAAGATTTCGGCAGAGCCCTTGAAAAGGTCAGGAAGGTGCAAAGTGAGGTCGATCGAATAGAAAGTCAAAAAAAACTTTGCCAGGACTTGCTATACGAAAAACAGTGCGAAGGACTTCCGGCCGTAGAACATGAGCTCCTTGTTAAGAACCTCTATGGGCTGGAGTTAAAAGCCAGGCAGACCCGCAAACGACTGGAAGAAGCCATAAAAGAAATGGAAGAGCAGCGTGAGCGGCTTATTGAGGCCAAGAAAAGGCTGGAGATGCTCGAAATTCTAAAACGTCAGGAAGTCCAGGAGTATAGGCGTGATCAGACCAAAAAGGAACAAAAGCTTGCCGATGAAATTGCCGTACAAAAAACGGTGAAAGAACCATGAAAACCAGAACAATATTCTGGATCGTGCTTTTAAGCTGTCTTGGGTTTGTTTTGCTCTCCGGTATTCAGTTGTTTGATCTTGCGAGGAATTTTACGCTAAAAGCTGACGAACACCATAAGCCGGAGAAAAATTTACCCGCTCTAAAGGCGGATATGGGTAAAAATGCCTATGCTCAGGATAAGACGACAAACGGTGAAAACACAGTAGCAGTGAACTCCGATAAAGAAGAATCCAAAGGTGCTAATTCAGGTGAGACAGTATCCACTGAGTCAGTGGCGGAATACATGAAGTACCTGAGAGAAAAAGAATTAGAAATTCAAAAGAAAGAGCAAGCCCTTAAGGAAAGAGAAAAAATCCTTAGGGAACTCGAAAAGGATCTGAATACCAAACTGGCACACTTGGAAGAACTTCAGAAAAGCATTGAAGCTTTTAACCGTCAACAGGAACAGCTTGCAAACGAAAGGCTGGATACTCTTGTTAAGATTTACGTTACCATGAAACCAAAAGATGCAGCGGCTCTTTTGGAAAAACTGGACGATGATCTGGTTACCCAGATAATTTCCAGGATGTCCACCGATCAGGCGGCCAAGATTATTGCCAGTATGGACATCAAGAAGGCCGCGCGAATTACTCAAAAGCTCACGGAAAAAAAAGAACCTCTTGCCAGGTGATTATTTCATTCCCTTAATACGGAAAAATTTTTCTCCTTTCTTTCGCGGCATTTGATCGTTGCTCCTTCCCGATTCCCTGGAAACTAAAGCGTGGCGGAGATTGGTATGGTTGTTGCCTGAGAATCAGGTTGCCTGAGAAGTTGAGTGCAGTTCTTCAGGGACAAAGGGAGAACCGGAGTTAATCATGTTGGTGAAGGCAGTAGACGGATCGCCGGTATTATCGGAAGGTACCGGAAGATTGGTAATAAGTGGTAGTAAGAGAAAGAACGGGACCGGAGATGAAAGCCTTTTCCTGGACGAAGTAAGGAGCTACAGGGAAAGGAGAGAAAAAGTAGATTCAGGTGAGCTTCCGCGAGCTGAAGAAAAAAGTGACGATGGAAAATCTGAGAAAGATGAAGAGGATCTGGTTGAGAAGGTTGTAAATGATCTCGGTCTGGCTTACTACTTCGTGCCCATTGAAGAAAAATCGCTCAATTCCCCTGAAGAAACTCTATTATCCGACGATGATTCGGGATCAGGCAGCGTCGAGGATCTGCTGGATAAATTTTTTCTTGATGCCAAGAATGTAGAACAGTTGTTGGCAAAATTTGGTATTCCTTCCGATGTTATTGAGACCCTTCATTCGATGACAAATGAGTCAAATCAGGTATCACTTCAAAGCTTCCTGTCTCTGATAAAAAGCGTAACCGATCTTGAGAAAAATGGCCTTAAACTGACCGCACTTCCCGGCACAACTATTAATGAGCTACTGAACCCAATCGGTTATAATAACGACAGAGGTTTTGTGATTTCATTTGACGGTAATAAGACTTTTTCTTTTTCTGAACTGGGAGAAATATTGAGTAATGTTGCAGAGAAAGCATCGGAAAGCAGAGAAAATAACCTGATAACTCTGGATGCAAAATATCTGAAAGCTTCTTCAGGCGGTAAAGATCAGCTGGTTGCGCAATATTTGAACCAGAACTCCGATATTGTGACATCCACTAATTCAACTCGACAGAACTTTTTAATGGGGAGTGATATTTACAGTTCGGATGATTTGACCAGCTCTGCTTCAGAAAGTGGACCTCTTAATTTGAGAAATGTCAGGGATATCAATTCGGTGAGAGAGAACCTGAATTTGTCCATTGCCAGACATTCGAGTGTATCAAGAGTTGATGGTACTTTGGGATCCAATTTAAATAACAACGGTGGATTCAATGGAAACATGGGGCATAACGATCAAGCTATGCTTGGTTTCACGGGTTATGAGGGTACCCTGAGTTTATCCGGTGGAATGACAAATCCGGAAACTCCTGTAAGTTCCTTCACAACGTTTAGCACTCATTCCTGGGTTTCTCAAATGTCAAGCTACCTGCAGAGGATGGTAGTTGAGGGAAGGAATCAGCTGGTTCTTCAGCTCGAACCTCCCGAGCTAGGGCAAATCTTGATCCGACTCAGGGCTGAGGGTAATCGCATCACCACCCACATTTCGGCTTCAAACGATTCCGTAAGGGACATGATGCAACAATCTCAGTATCTACTGGAACGCTATCTTCAGGAACAGGGCCTTGTTCTCGACGGTTTCTCCGTTGATGTCCATTCTGGAGATGACAAAGAAGGTACGGCGGAAAAGGCCGATAGGGAAATATTTTCCGGGTCCAGGGGGAATGGTTCTATGACCGTTGATAAAGGAGTTAAACCTAACCTGCTGTCTGGAAAAAAATGGCATAGCGGATCTGTTTATTTGTTCGCCTGAGTTTCTGAAAGAGGTGGTTTGGTATGAGCGTTTCTGAAAACTACATACTGGGCATCCCGCCTTTCAGCAGTGAGACGCTGTTAGATACCGGTAAAACCGATCTTTTGGAGATGGATGCATTTCTCAGGATGTTCACCACACAACTGGAGTACCAGGACCCCCTGAATCCAATGCAATCCTATGAACTGGCATCTCAGCTTGCTCAGTTCAGCACGGTGGAGCAACTTACCAGAGCAAACGAATATCTTGATTATGCCAGCAAATACCTTTCATCCATCAATAATGCTCAGGCACTTGCCCTTGTGGATAGGGATGTCTCAGGTAATACAGACGTCATCACCGTAACCGGCGGTGTTCCTGTAAGTCTATCTTATACTCTCGAAGAACCCGGCATGGTTACCATAAACATATATGATCTAAACGGTAAGATGGTTCGTTCTATTGAGGTGGGGTCTCTTGAAGCCGGTACATATGAAATTGACTGGGACGGCAAAGACTACTACGGAAATCAGGTTGAAGATGGTGACTACAAAGTGGAAGTTCAGCTTGTAACGCAGACCGGCGAGACCAAGACGGTTTACCCCGATGTAGAAGGAAATGTGGCAGGAATGAAATTTCTGTCCGGTTTGCCTTATCTGATTCTCGACAGAGAAACCGGTCTTAAAATGCCCTTTGGCTTTGTTGAAGAAATCTATAGCAGAGAAAGCAATAGTGAAGAAAGTGGAGCAAAAAACCAGAACGGTGTTTAAAATATAGGAGGAAGAAATGGCCGGTTTGGGTACAGCAATGTACAATGGTGTAAGCGGTCTCAGGAGTTTCAGTACAGCCATTTCGGTGGTAAGTGACAACATTGCCAATGCAGGCACGACTGCTTTTAAGTCCAACGAGATACGCTTTGCGGATCTGGTAAGCAGTTATTACTCCACCATTTCGTCCTTTAACGATCGGGAGGGCGCCGGATCTTATCCTCTTGCAATTTTAACCGATTGGGGTCAGGGGCCCATGATAAACACCAGCAAATGGTCGGACATGGCTATCAACGGTGAAGGTTTCTTTGTTGTACGGGATGCGCAGGGAAATAATTTCTATACACGAGATGGAAGTTTTTATGTAAATGCAAATGGTGAACTGGTAAATTATTTGGGCTATAGCCTTTTAGATGTAGGAGGTAACCCGATAACGCTCGACCTGGACCAGTACAGCGGATTTGTTGTTAACAGCAACGGTGAAATTTACGGCATTGAAGCTGCCACGGGAAATATGAGCACCGATCCTCTGGCCACCATAGGGCTGGTTACCTTCAGGGATCCCAACGGTTTGATCAGGGTCGGTAATAACTTGTACCGAGAAGGACCGAATTCAGGCCGTCAAGACCCGGCTCAACCCGGGACTAATGGACTCGGAACCATTATGAGCTATACCATCGAGGGCTCGAATGTGGATCTTTCTGAAGAACTGGTTAACATGGTAATCTATCAAGCAAACTTCAATGCTAATTCGAAGGTGATAACCACGGCAGCGGATATGTTGAATACTGCCGTAAACATTGTACGATAGAAGATCGTTTTGGGCCGATAGGCAATTACTGAAAAGCAGGTAATCATTTGTCTTTGTGTAGAGTATTTGAAATGTTATTTACATGATCTGTGAACCGGAAAAATGATGGGGAAATAGGTGTGAGGGACATACCAAGCGCGAGGTAGTCGCGGGATATGGATCTGGCAACTCTGATCGGAATCGTACTGGCCTTCTCCCTGGTCCTCATTTCCATTATGATGGGAAGTGGACTGGGGCTTTTTATTAATATACCTTCCCTTATGATCGTTGTAGGGGGTACCATGGGAGCTACAATGATCAGACACCCCCTCAACGAAGTCATAGGGATGATCAAGGTCGTGAAAAATGTTTTTTTTACAAGAGTTTGGACTCCGGAAAGGATAGTTGATCAGTTTTTGGACTTTGCAGATAAATCCCGAAAGGAAGGAATCCTGGCTCTTGAAGCAGAACTTCCCAACATAGATGATCCTTTTTTTGCCAAGGGCCTGCAAATGGCCATAGACGGTATGGAGCCTGATGCTCTCAGAGAAATACTTGAGACCGAGATTGAGTATCTTCAAGAGCGACATCAGAACGGGGCGGAGATTCTGGATACCATGGGAACCTTTTTCCCCGCAATGGGAATGATCGGTACTCTGATAGGCCTGGTACAGATGCTTCAGACGATGGAAGATCCTTCCACAATAGGACCTGCCATGGCAGTAGCGCTACTGACCACCTTCTACGGAGCAGTAGGTGCAAACCTCGTTTGTTTACCCATGGCCGGAAAGCTCCGTACCAGAAGCAAGGAAGAAACTCTTGTTAAGGAAATGATAATTGCCGGTATAATCGGACTGGCAAATGGGGAAAATCCCAGGATTCTTGAACAGAAGTTGCATTCTTTTCTTGCTCCCAGCAAAAGAGTGAGCAGGTTTGAGTAAATCGGGAGGTGATCGACTGAAATGGCAGAAACAGAAGAAACCAGAGATGAAAAGAAGAAGGGATCAAAGTTAAAATTAATAATTCTGGTGGTTTTAATTTTAATTCTCGGTGGGGGAGGTTTTTTTGCCTACAAGAAATTTTTTGCTTCTTCTAAAGATGAGGAAAGTACGCCGGATAAGGCTCCTCAGCTGCAGCAGGTAATAACCCATCAGCTTGATACTTTCCTCGTCAACCTGGCCGATCCTGGTGGGAAGAGATATTTAAAACTGACGATAGATCTGGAACTGGATAACCCGAAGGTAATTGAAGAAATCACTCAGAATAATTATAAAATCAGGGATACAATACTTTTGATACTATCAAGTAAAGAATTCGATGATATATCAACGGTAGGTGGGAAACTTGCTTTAAAAAAAGAGATCATGACAAAGCTTAATTCTATTTTGACAACAGGTCGCGTCCTCAACATTTATTTTACTGAATTTCTCGTTCAATAATCAGGACGCGGGGATTTTATGGAAAAGATCTTATCTCAGGAAGAAGTAGATGCTTTACTCAGAGGGCTGAGTGAGGGCGAAATAGAGCCCGCCAAGGAAGCCGAGGAGGAACAGTATCCTGAAGGCATACGGCCTTATGACCTGACTGCCCAGGACAGGATCATTCGTGGTCGTATGCCAACACTGGAAATAATCAACGAAAGATTCGCCCGCCTTTACAGGGTAACGATTTCCAGCGCACTCAGGCGGGTCGTGGATATCTCTACAACACAGACGGACATGATGAAATTCGGAGAATTCTTAAAAACTCTTCCGGTGCCGACCAGCCTTCACATAATCAAGATGGAGCCTTTGCGTGGTCATGCCCTGCTTGTTGTGGAAAGTAAATTGATTTTTAATCTTTTAGAGTGCTTCTTCGGCGGAACGGGACGCAGTCATTTCAAGATCGAAGGTCGCGATTTTACTTCCGTTGAGCAGAGAATAATTATGAGAATTGTGAGAATGGCTCTTTCTGAGCTGGAAAATGCCTGGAGACCGGTTGTTCCCATTGAGTTTCAGTTTGTAAGAAGTGAGGTTAACCCGCAGTTTGCGGCGATTGTTCCGCCCAGCGACCTGGTCATCGTGATCCATTTTGAGTTCGAGCTCGATCAGGCAATTGGGAAGATGATTCTCTGCCTTCCTTACTCAACCATTGAGCCCATACGGTCCAAGTTGCATGCAAGTTTTCAGAGCGATCAGCTAGAAATAGACGAAACCTGGTTGCGGAGGCTTAAGAAAAGAGTAACGGAAGTGGAGGTGGAGCTTGTAGTCGAGCTGGGTCGTACAACCATTCAGGCATCGGAGCTCCTCAAGCTCGAAGTGGGTGACGTAATAGTGTTGAATCAGGATGCCGGGAAACCCCTGACCGTTAAGGTCCAGGGAGTGCCCAAGTTTACAGGGTATCCCGGTATTTTCAGAGGAAGCAAGGCGGTTAAAATAGAAGAGCTGATTTATCCCGAAATTCAGTAGTATGCGGAGGTATGTGAGTATGGAGCAAAATGCCCAGGCCGGTATTGACGGTCAGGCCGAAAGGGATGCTGAATTCCCCGATCTGAAGGTCGACGGCGAAGCGGAAAAGCAAGAAAAGGTCCGTGATTTGGAGTTCCTTCTTGACATTCCTCTGGAAGTTTCGGTTGAACTCGGACGTACCACCATCCTGATAAACGATCTTCTGCAGCTCGGTCAGGGGTCTGTTATTGAGTTAACAAAACTTGCCGGAGAACCCCTTGAAATACTCGTAAATGGCAAGCTTATTGCTCGGGGTGAACCTGTGGTGGTCAATGAGAAGTTCGGCGTTCGGATAACGGATATAGTTAGCCCAATTGAAAGGATTAAACAGCTCGGTCCAAAGTAAATATGGATCCAACCTTTGTTCATGCCTTAATCAAAATTGTGATAGCTCTTTTTGGGATCATCTGCCTGCTGGTGCTGGTCTATTTCTTTTTCAGAAAAAAAGGCCTTTACGTTACCGGTATCGGAAAAGGGCGTCTGATATCCGTGGTGGAACGCCAGTATCTTTCTCCAAAGACCTATCTTGCCCATGTTGAATGGGCCGGTAAGGCCCTGCTCATTGCGGTAACTCCTGCCGGGGTCTATGTGGTTAAAGAAATGGACGGAGATACAGATGGGCGTTCGGCACTTTTGTCCAAGGGGGATCGCTAAGGCTTTTTCGATTTTTCTCTTAGCTTTTGCCATTGCCCTGCTTGCTTTCCGTATTTCTCCTGCCGCCGAGCTGAATGTACCGCCCCTTACACTAAATCTGAATGCACAGGATGGACCGAAGCAACTTTCAACGGTTCTTCAGATCGTCATTATTTTGACGATCCTTTCTGTGGCTCCTGCAATACTGCTCATGACGACGTCATTTACACGGCTGGTAATAGCCTTTTCGTTTCTTCGTCATGCCCTGGGAACTCAGCAAAGCCCTCCCAATCAGGTCATAGTATCGCTGGCGCTTTTTTTAACTTTTTTCATTATGAAGCCGGTTTGGGAAAAAGCCTATCATGAAGCATATGTGCCTTATAGAGAAGGCAGAATCAGCGGGGAAGAATTTCTTCAGGACATCCAGCGCCCTTTCAGGGAATTTATGTTGAAGCATACCCGTGAAAAGGATCTTGCTCTGTTTGTTTCTCTTTCGTCCAAGAGCAAACCCAGGAGCCCTGATGAATTACCACTTACGGTGGTAATCCCCGCTTTTGCAATCAGTGAAATTACGACGGCCTTTGAAATTGGCTTTTTGTTGTACATACCTTTTCTTATCCTCGATATGGTAGTGGCAAGTATATTGCTGTCCATGGGTATGATGATGCTTCCACCGGTGATGATTTCCCTGCCCTTTAAAATAATGCTTTTTGTGCTGGTCGATGGGTGGAATCTTCTGGTCGGATCACTCGTGAAAAGCTTTGGTTAAGGAGAAGTTATGACCGATGAGTTCATTATAGGTCTGGGGCGTCAGGCTCTGGAAATAATGCTCATGGTGAGTCTTCCCGTTCTACTCGTGAGTCTTGCTGTTGGTATAATCATCAGTATCTTTCAGGCCGTTACCCAGATTCAGGAGGCTACGATTACCTTCGTTCCGAAAATTGTGGTCACCTTTGTGTCACTTCTCATATTTGGAAGCTGGATGATATCAAAAATAACCGATTTTACCAGGATTATCTTTGAAAATTTGCCTTACTGGATAAGGTAAATTCGAAGGTGTGTCTTTAGGAGCAACGAGTTCCGTGGAACCATGGTACATTTCGATACCTCATCTTTTGACCTTTCTTGGAATTTTCCTGCGCATAAGCATAATGCTGTTTTTGTTCCCCTACTTCAGAGGGCAGGATGTGCCGAATACTTTCAAGGCCTTTCTTGCCCTCTGTTTTTCGCTTGTATTTTATTTACCCCTGTCAGAATATGTCCGCCCTGTTGATCTTAACCCCGTAGCCGTCATGAGCCTTGTTGTTTCCGAATTCATCACCGGGATTGTTTTTTCGCTTTCTTTGCTCATCGTTATGGGAGCTTTTGAGGTGGCCGGTGACATTGTGAGTTTTCAGATGGGCTTTGGCTTTGTCAGGGTGGCCGATCCGGTAACGGGAGTACAGATTACACTTATAAGCAGATTTTTTCAGATACTTGCGGCATTGATCTTTTTCGCCCTTAAAGGCCATCATGTTGTGATCCGAGCTGTTTACGAAAGCTTTGAGGAATTTCCGGTAGGATCGCTGGCTGTTGCAATCTCGACGGAGAATCTGGACCGATTAGTGGCTTTCTCGGGGATGGTTTTTTCTCTGGCCCTGAAAATAGCCGCTCCCATAATGATAACCCTCTTTTTGGGCGAGCTCGGCATGGGCCTTATTGTTAAGTTTGCTCCTCAGATAAACATTCTGATCGTTGGGTTTGCCTTTACAATCCTTCTTGGAATCCTTTTTGCTGCCCTATCAATTGAAGCATGGTCAACCGCCGTTGCACAGGGATTCAGGATGGCGACGGACTTTATATTTCAGGTTCTTTTGCGACGGTAAATTGACGCTCAAGAGGTGTTGCATTGCCGGCTGGTGCCCAGGAGAGAACGGAAAAACCAACTCCAAAGCGCTTACAGAAGGCAAGAAGCGAAGGAAAGCTTGCCAAAAGCCGCGAAATCAATACGCTGGCATCCCTAATAGGAGGAGCTCTCGGTCTGTGGTTTTCCCTGGCGATTATACATGATCAATTTAGAGCTCTGCTTCAATACCTCTGGGGTGACGGTTTTGGTCTGATCACAACCGGAGATTTAACTTCGGGTTTGACCTTCAGACGCTCTGTTGAGTCTCTGTTGATTTCGGCTCTACCCGCTGTTGCCCTGAGCCTTATTTTTTCCGTCCTTGCGAACTTATATCAGAACAAAGGATTTCTTTTCGTGTGGAAAAATCTGGTTCGCTTCGATCTTTCGGCAATTCATCCCGTAAACGGCCTTAAAAGGCTTTTCAGCTTGAGGTCCCTCGTGGACCTGGGTAAAGCCGTAATAAAGTTCGTGGTGGTGTCCTATGTTATGTATTCTCTTTTCCGTTCTAAGGCCGCAGAAATAGCCCAGACCGTTTATCTCTCAAACTTTGATATTTCCAGAACACTGGGCATTCTGGCCTTTATCATGTTGTTCAAGGTCATTGCCGTAATGGTTCTGCTTGCTTACCTGGATTGGAGATACCAGAAATGGCAGTATATAAAAGACCTGATGATGACGAAACAGGAGGTTAAGGAAGAGCACAGGCAGGCTGAAGGTGATCCAAAAATAAAGTCGAAAATTAGGGCGAAGCAACTCCAGATAGCAAGAGCTCGCATGCTTGCACAGGTTCCGAAGGCAGAGGTTGTCGTGACCAACCCGACCCATTTCGCAGTAGCTCTGATGTACCGGCCTGGAGAGATGTCGGCTCCAAAGGTTGTAGCAAAAGGGGTTGATTTCATGGCCAGAAGAATAATTCGTATTGCCCGTCGTCATGGTGTTCCCGTGGTTTATAATCCTCCTCTGGCACGGGCTTTGTACAGGCAGGTACCGCTGGAGGGCACCATCCCGGTTGCCCTCTACAGGGCTGTAGCTAAAGTACTGGCTTACGTATATCATCAGAGGAAGAGAAGATGGCAGGCAGACGCAAAGAAAGTAGGGTAGGCTGAAGTATGGGACCTGTGTCAAAAACAGAAGTGAACGAGGGGATTCTCGGAAGATTGAGAAATATTTCCGACAGCGATGCCCTTATGGGCATTGCCGTCGTAAGTATTCTTGCAGTTATGCTTCTACCTCTCCCCGGTCGCCTGCTTGACATTTTTCTTGCGCTCAATATTTCGTTTGCGATCGTCATTCTTTTGACGGCGATCTACACATTAAAACCCCTGGACTTCATTATCTATCCCTCTTTACTTCTGGTAACCACTCTTTTTCGTCTGGCCCTGAATGTAGCCAGTACGCGTTTGATCTTGCTTTACGGTCACGAAGGGCCCTCCGCTGCCGGCTACATCATAAAGGCTTTTGGTCAATTCGTTGTGGGGGGCAATTATGTGGTAGGGCTTGTTGTTTTTGTAATCCTCGTCATTGTTAATTTTACCGTAATAACCAGGGGTACCGAGCGTATTTCCGAGGTTGCTGCAAGGTTTACTCTTGATGCAATGCCCGGTAAGCAGATGAGCATTGATGCGGATCTGAATGCTGGTTTGATAAATGAAACCGAGGCGCGACGTAGGCGGGAATTGATTGCCCGGGAGGCCGATTTTTACGGCACTATGGATGGTGCCAGTAAATTTGTAAGAGGTGACGCTATAGCGGGAATCCTCATAACTCTTATCAACATCTTCGGGGGGCTTGCGATAGGCGTTATCTTGAGAGGGATGCCACTTAAAGAAGCGCTGGAGACCTACACGATTTTAACCGTTGGAGACGGTCTCGTTTCGCAGATCCCCGCTCTAGTTATATCCACTTCGGCGGGAATACTCGTAAGCCGTGCAGAGACGGATATGGGGCTCGGAAGAGCCTTCGTCAGGCAATTTCGCCTGCAACCGAGACCGGTAGCTCTGGCCGGTCTGATGCTCTACGGTCTGGGTATAGTTCCGGGCTTTCCGGCCCTGCCCCTGTTTTTCGTGGGCTCCTGCCTTCTAGGGCTTTCATGGCAGCTTATGAAGCGAGTTGCAAAAGAAGGAGAGAAGCCGGAGCAGGAGGCTCCAGAGGAAGATGCTTCGGGAGTGGCAAGGGAGGTTGAAGAGCTCCCGCCGCCGCTTGAGTTGCTCCAGCTTGAAATCGGCTATGGCCTTATCCCGCTCATCGATGAAAGTCATGGCGGTGAGATGTTGCAGAGGATTAAAGCCATAAGAAGGCAACTTGCTCTGGAGCGTGGCATTGTGGTCCCGCCCTTGCACATAAAGGACAATCTCCAGTTAGGGCCTATGGAATATCAGTTGCTCCTGAAAGGGAATGTAATTGCCAGGGCCGAACTCATGGCAGGTCATCTGCTTGCCATAAATCCCGGAACTGTAAAACAGGAAATTGAAGGGATTCCCACAAAAGATCCGGCTTTTGGCTTGCCTGCGCTCTGGATTCCAGAAAGTAAAAGGGAGGTTGCGAAAAAGGCTGGATACACGGTAATCGATCACGCAGCGGTTATGGCGACCCATCTAACCGAGCTTTTTAAGAAGTATGCAGACCAGTTGCTGACCCGTCAGGTGGTTCAGCAACTGCTCGACCACCTTGCCGAGTCTCAACCCAAACTGGTCGAGGAACTTACACCCAATGTTCTCCCTGTTGGCGTTATTCAGAAAGTGCTTCAAAATCTTGTAAAGGAACAGGTCTCTATAAGAGATCTTCAGACCATATGCGAGACACTGGCCGATTACGGGGTTACTATAAAAGACCCCGACATCTTAACAGAACACGTGAGGCAGGCTCTTGGAAGGACCATAACGCAGCCTTATGAGTCAGAGGACGGGAAACTCAGGGTTATAACCTTTCATCCGTCCCTCGAGGATTTTCTGAAGAAGAGCATACAGCAAACGGAGCATGGAGCGGTTCCGGGGTTTGATCCCGGCTTTCTGCACAGGTTCGTTCAGGCTGTAAATATGGAAGCCAGTAAAGTGATTCATCAGGGTCACCATCCCGTTATTCTCTGTTCGTCGGCTATAAGGCGCCACGTGAGGCGTATTCTTGAGCGGTTCATACCCGATATTGCCGTAATAAGCCATAATGAAATAACAGGCCCGATCGAGATTCAGGCCGTGGGTGTGGTGCGTGTGAGCGATGCGGATTAAAACCTTTACGGCTCCTAGCATGAAGGAAGCTCTCGAATTGCTGAAAGAGGATCTCGGCCCCGATGCCGTGATTCTTGATCACAGGAAAGTGATGTTACCCGACGGGAAACACGTTTTTGAAGTACGCGCTGCAACCGATAATGTGGACAGAATGGCCCTTGCAGAAAAAAACAACTTCCCTGCTTTGTCGGCAGATACGGGTGAGTTAAAGAGGGAACTCGAGGAAATCAAGGATTTTCTTTCTTTACTGGTCAGCACGAAACAAACCTTTGCCGAGCTCCAGCGGCACAGAAATCTATCGGAACTGTATCATTATCTTTTGATGCAGGAACTGGATGAGAAAAAAATATATCTTTTTCTTACCCGTGCGGTGAAACTTCTGAACGGGAGACTGGAGGACAGGGGCAAACTGGTGACAGCTTTTTGCCAGCAACTACTGAAGTACATTAAGGTTATACAGCCTCTCAGTAACTTAACGGCAGAAAAGATCGATAAAACAGACGAAGTCTGGGCTTTTGTAGGACCTACGGGTGCAGGGAAAACAACGACTCTTGCGAAGCTTGCGGCCAGGTTGAAGCGTGACCGTGGTTACAGGGTTGGTATTGTCAGCCTTGATACATATAGGGTCGGTGCTTATGATCAGATAAAATCCTACGCCGATATAATGGGTTTACCGCTTATGGTTGCTCAGAGTGGGGAGGAACTCAATTTTGCAAGGCGTCAGCTTCGTGATTGTGATATACTCCTTATTGACACTATGGGCCGGAATTACATGAATAAAAAGCATGTTGACGAATTGTTGAAATGCTTTGAAGGTGGAGGCCGGATTAAATACTTTTTGGTATTGAGTGCTAACATGAAGGACAAGGACATGATGAAGTTGATAGCCCAATTCGGCCCCTTCGAACCCTGCGGCTTGATTTTCACAAAGCTTGATGAAACCGTGACTTATGGAAATATGGTTAATCAGCTTCTACGCTACCCTTATCCTCTGGCCTTTCTGTGTGCCGGCCAGAGGGTTCCAGAAGATATAGAGGAAGCAAATAAACGGCAGATTGTGAAGCTACTTTTCCCCGGCAGTCAAGGTAAGCTTTCCGGGAAGGGAGTGGCATGACCATTTATGGAAACCGGAGGTTTCAAGGTGGAGGGGATAGGAAACGGTGTGAGAGTTATCTCTGTCAGCAGTGGCAAAGGCGGAGTCGGTAAAAGTAACATCGTGATAAATCTGGCGCTAGCTCTTGATCGGATGGGAAAAAGGGTAATGATTCTTGACGCCGACCTGGGACTTGCCAACGTGGATGTGCTTTTGGGGCTGAATCCGAAATACAATATAAGCCATGTGCTTTCGGGAGAAAAAGAGCTTACCGACATAATAGTAAAGGGTCCCGGGAATGTGCTCATCATGCCTGCTAGCTCGGGTGTGCAAGAGCTCACAAGGCTATCTCAGGATCAGAAGATTCTGCTTATGGATCTGTTTGAGTCACTTCCGATGGAGTTTGATGTCTTCTTTATTGATACGGGAGCGGGAATTTCAGACATGGTCATGTACTTCAATATGGTGGCTCATGAGAAGATTGTTGTCTTTACTCCCGAACCGACTTCTCTCACCGACGGATACGCCCTTATCAAAGTACTTTATCAGCGTTATGGAGAAAGATATTTCAGGGTTCTTGTGAACAACGTCGATGGTGAGAAACAGGCCAGAACGATTTTCTCTCAGATTTCCAAAGTGGCAGACTACTTTCTGGACGGTATATCTCTTGATTTTCTTGGGTTTATACCGAGAGATGAGAATCTCGGTAAATCCGTGATGAAGCAAAGACCTTTGCTGGAGCTTTTTCCCAATTCCCCGGCATCAAAGGCCTTTATGACCGTTGCCGAAAGGTTGTTGAGGCTGTCTCCACCGGTGGAGCAGGGTACGGTTAGAATTTTCTGGAAGAGACTTTTAAATGTCTGAAAAGAAATTGCGGAGTGCAGGAACATTGAGTTTTCAGCGTTTGAGCCGAGAAGAGCGAAACGAGCTTGTGGTTCGCTATCTACCTCTTGTGAAAACGGCCGCGTTGCGCCTCATGGGGCGATTGCCAGATCATATTACCTATGATGAACTCTTCAGCAGCGGCGTGGTGGGGCTTCTGGACGCCGTGGATAAGTACGACCCATCTTTCGGAATTCCCTTTGAAAGCTATGCCTTAATACGCATACGGGGCTCCATGATTGATGATATACGCTCGAAAGATGTTGTTCCAAGAGGCGTAAGAGCAAAGGTTGCCGAGATTGAACAGGTCATCGAAAGACTGGAACAAAGGTTGGGACGTCCTCCCGAAGATGAAGAGATAGCAAATGAGCTTGGGATGGATGTTTCTGAATATCACGAAACCCTGGATAACCTGCGGGGGCTTTCTCTGTCTTATTCGCTGGAACATCTCCTTGATTCGGGACAGCATCCGGATTCTCTGACGGAGGACGGTGGGGATGTAACCAGGCAGGTTTATCTAAAGGAGATAAAAAAATCCTGGCCGAAGCAATAAAACGATTGCCCGAACGGGAACAGCTGATCTTGTCGCTCTATTACTACGAAGAACTGACGATGAAGGAAATCGGTGAAATCCTGGGCTACACAGAATCCAGAATATCTCAGCTTCATACCAGCATTCTTCTTAAACTGCGCACCAGGCTCAGGAGAATGCTCAGAAAGGACGACTTACCCGAGGGCGTAGCCGCAGAGTGATAGAGCCATGACGGAGATGGATCGAGAGGACTTTGAACAGGTGGAAGGCCCGGATTTCCGGGGTGACGAACTCGATGAGGATCGCGTCGTAAGCGATAGCGGGCAGCCTGAAAAGATCGTCAAAAAGAGGCAAAAAAACCGGAGACGGTTTATGTTTTCCCTGGGAATGGCAGCAATTTTCGTTGTCCTTACTACGCCGATTGCTCTCATGTTATTTAGATATGAAGAAAAAAGCAGACCTGTTCGTACTGAAGTAATAGCTCCTGTACCTTCTCAGAATTATGTTTCCCGCCTTACTTTTTATGTCCTGGCTCAAAGCAAGGAAAAAGAGGACTTTATACGCCTGGATGTGACCTTTGGCTTTGCAAGTTTAAACGGTAAAGAGTGTTTTGAGCGGAATGAGATTCTTTATAAGGATATGGCTTACAGATTCCTGAAAAAACAGAGGCCTGAAAAAAATGCTCAGTCCCAGTGGAGCAGGATAATTGAAGGGCCTCTTCTTGAGCACCTGAATAAAGAGAAAGTGCCCTGTTCGGTGAAATCCGTTTATCTTGAGATGTTGCAGAGGGTGTAAAACAGGATTTTTATGATGCCGTTGAATTCTCATTACTATGTGGTTGTTCAGTTTGCGTTGCTGGTTGTTTTGCTCATTGCAACGGTTTATTTTTCTACGAAGTACGTGCGTACTCAGAAGAAGATGATGGAATATTTGAAGATGCTGGAATCTCTGGCCGAGACCCATGCATCCCTTGCCCAACAGTTTGAACGAAACCTGGCAGAGCGGGAAGAGATCATAAAAGGCCTGGTAAAACTGCTCGATGAAAGAATAGAAGCGGCAAGAGAGCTCGGTGAAAGGCTCCGGGAAATTTCAGAAAGTGCAATGAATGTGGAAAAAAACGCCATGGGTGACATCTCTGTGAATCCCGAGCATGAAAAAATAGTAAGGCTTGCCCGCCGAGGATTGAGCGCGCGTCGGATAGCCCAGTACTTTCAGAAGCCCCTCGGAGAAATCGAGCTTATTCTCGGGCTTTACGGAATTCCGACTTCAGATAACCCTTCCGATTAGGAATTTTTTTCCCCGGTTAATCTCTTGAAGCGTTCATGGATAAAGAAACGTCATGGAAAGCCTTTTGGCATTCCTTTTGCTCTTCTTTCAGGGCGGAGGTGTGGATTATGAGGCTTGGGTTTGCGGCTTCGGCTCTGGGTTCCATTTTGCAGGAAAAGCGGCTTGAGGTAATTGCCAATAACCTGGCAAATGCCCAGACTCCGGGATTTAAAAAAGACGATGTCCGCTTTACGGACTTTCTCTATCAGGAAACTCATACAAGAATGGATCAGGGCCCTATCCGAATAACATCATCGCCTCTTGATGTTGCCCTGGTCGGTCCGGGGTGGTTCAAGGTCAAGACCGATGAGGGAATATTCTACACGAGATCCGGCAATTTCATGAGAGACCCGGAGGGCAGGCTTGTGACCCCAGAAGGGTGGCCCGTTTTGGACGAATCCGGCGGAGAGATTCAAATCAATTCGACGGATATAACGATCGACGAGAGAGGAAGGGTTTTGGAAAACGGGGTAACCGTAGGGACAATTGCCGTGGTTGATTTTGACGAGGGTGTCAGGCTTGAGAAGGTCAGGGGCGGTTATTTCCGTACCGTTGGATCGGACATAAGAGAGCAGGAACCGGAGGGAACCAGAATTCAGCAGGGAGCCCTGGAAGAACCGAATTTTCATATAGTTGAGGAAATGACCCGCATGATAGACACCCTTAGAATGTTTGAGGCCTATCAAAAAGCCATGAAGCTGTTTCATTCGGAAGATACTCAACTTGCACGAAAGGTGTCAGGGCGCTGACAGGAGGTGTAGGATATGATCAGGAGTCTTTGGACAGCAGCAACAGGAATGGCGGCTCAGCAGTTGAACCTGGATGTAATTGCCAACAATCTGGCCAACGCTCAAACTACGGCCTTCAAAAAGAGCAGAGCCAATTTTGAGGACCTAATGTATCAGACGATTATTCCCCCCGGGGTAACTACTTCAAACGATGTTACGATCCCCACGGGAATTCAGGTTGGTATGGGCGTTAAAACCGTTTCCGTTGATAAGATGTTCAGTCAGGGAAGCTTCGTTCAAACTGAAAATCCCCTTGATCTTGCAATAGAAGGCAAAGGATTTTTCAAAGTTCTGCGTGGGACAGAAGAAGTTTACACCAGGGCAGGATCGTTCAAGCTGGATGCCGACGGATACATATGTGATCCCGAAGGAAACAGGCTTCAGCCCGAAATCAGCATACCAAGAGAAGCCGTGACCATAACCGTTGATGCCGGCGGAACCCTGACCGCTCTTGATCAAAACGGGACCGTCCTCGTAACCGAAACCATAACACTCTACGACTTTCCCAATCCTGCAGGGCTTATCAGCATAGGGCGAAACTACTTTATTCCATCGGAGGCCTCGGGGGAAGAAGTGGAAGGAGAATCCGGGACCGAGGGGTTTGGTACAATACTGCAGGGCTTTCTTGAAAGCTCCAACGTAAATGTCGTGGAAGAAATGGTTAATATGATAGCGGGCCAGAGAGCCTATGAGGCAAACTCGAAGATAATTCGCACGGTGGATGAGATGCTTAGAATTGCAAATAACGTTCAGGCTTAAGGGTAACAAATCATGAAAGCCCGTAAGACGGTTCTGCTGGCTTTTCTGGTAATGTTCTCCTCAACGCTGGCCGACAGGTTATGGGCCCTGTCGCCTCTACACAGGGTGGAGATAGCATCAAGGGTTGAGGTGACCGGTGACGCTGTGTATCTTTCTGACATTGTGGTTCCAGAAAGCGTACCGGAAGACTGGTTCAGAAAATTCCAGTCCATCTATCTCGGAGAAGCTCCACAGCCGGGTGAAGTCAAATACGTTCAGGTAGCCCTTCTGGCCGATTACCTCAGAAAGGTGATCTCTTCGAATATGATGAGTTCAGAAAGTGCCGAAGACATCGTCATATCAATTCCCGACGAAGTAGTTGTTTCGAGAAAAACGATTGTTATACCGAAAGAAGAAATAGAGAAAGCCTACGTTGATTACGTTCTGGCACATAGCCCCTGGGATGCCGAGGATATCAAAATAGAACAAATAAGATATGCAGGCCTTCCTGTTGTACCTGCCGGTACAAGGACGTATGAGGTTTCTGCCGATCGAAATGAAAGGTTTCTGGGTAACGTGACCCTCACCGTCCGTTGTCTAGTTAACGGTCGTCATGCGAGGACTCTCAGGGTTGCCGGGTTTGTCAGATTGTTCAAAGAGGTGATTCATGCTTCCGAGATAATTCCGAAAGGTTCGATTATTGATGCTTCAAAGCTTTCCTGGAAAAGGGCGGACATTACAGAAAGCCCCGAAGATTATGTAACGGAACCCTCCAGGGTGATAGGGAAAAGGGTTCTTCAGGACGTTTATCCAGGAGAACCCATAAAAATTTCGGAGATTGACGATCCCATCGTCGTCCGCAGGGGTGATCCGGTAAAGATTGTCTTTCAGCGCCCCGGTCTGATTCTTACGGCCAAGGGGCAGGTCAAAGAGGACGGGCGTGTCGGTGATGTGGTAAAGGTGATAAACCTTTCGTCAAGAAAGGTGATACAGTGCCGGGTTGCCAGTAAGGACGTTGTAATGGTCGAATAAACATGGGACCAGGGAAGATGAGAACTAAAGATTTTATTTGCCTTATTTGGATACTGACCGCATGTTACGGGTGTGTGAGCACGCAAAATGCCGGAATGACCCGCCAGGCGGTTTCTCCTCCCCCGCCACCCATGGAATTGTTTTATTCGGCCCAGAGTCATGGGGGGCGTGATTCCGCCTTGGATCTTCAGATGAGCGCACCGTCAGGTTCTCTGTGGTCGCCCATGTCTCGATCTCTCTTTTCTGACATTAAAGCTCACAGAATAGGGGATATCTTAACCATAACCATAAGTGAAGAAGCCGATGCTTCGGGAGAAGCCGAAACCGAGACGGAACGAACTCACGATTGGACTGGAAAATTGTCGGCATCGGATTTCAGCGCGGCGGGAAGGAATCTTCTTGGAGGGACCACTTCTTTTAACTACGGAGCGGAATTCGGAAGAGGCCTTAAAGGTTCAGGGAAGACAACGAGAACCAATTCCGTTAAAGCATATATGACAGCGACGGTTATTGATGTTCTTCCCAACGGAAATCTCGTTATTAGAGGGTCAAGGTGGATAAAGGTAAACGACGAAATGCATCAAATTATACTGGAAGGGGTCGTAAGGCCTGTGGACATTACCCGCAATAACACCATTTTGTCCCAGAAAATCGCCGATGCAAAGATCTTTGTCGTCGGGAAAGGACCCATATCGAGACAGCAAAGGCCGGGATGGCTGGGGCAGATTATCGATTTACTCTTTCCTCTGTAAGATCCCTTACGGGGAGGGCTAGAATGAGCCGGCTTTTGAGCTTAATTCTGGTGACGGCATTTCTGGTGATGGCGGAACTCAGCTCGGGAGCCAGAATCAAAGATATTGCTTACTTTGTCGGCAATAGACCCAATTTGCTCATCGGTTACGGGCTTGTTGTGGGGCTTAACGGCACGGGCGATAAAGACAAGACTGAATTTACGGTGAGCACGCTGGCAAACCTTCTGGACAACATGGGCATTAACGTCGATCCAGAGCAGGTGAAGGTTAAAAACGTTGCCGCCGTAATGGTAACTGCGAGGCTTCCGGCTTTTGCAAGGGTCGGGAGCAAGATCGACGTACAGGTGTCTTCAATCGGAGATGCAAAGAGCCTTGCGGGGGGAACTCTTCTCATGACCCCCTTGCAGGGACCCGACGGAGAAATTTATGCTGTTGCTCAGGGTCCCGTTACAATCGGTGGGTTTGCAGCAGGAGGTGCGGCAGCACAGGTTCAGCAGAATCACCCGACGGTGGGATACATCGCAAACGGGGCTATCGTCGAAAAAGAGGTTCCCGTGGACTATTCGGGCCTTAACAGGCTCGATCTGATTATAAGAGATCCCGACTTCACTACGGCTTACCATATCTCCGAAGCCATAAACGTTGTTTTCGGGAACGGAACGGCTTCACCTAAAGATGCCGGCACCGTTACTGTGAGCATTCCTCCAAAATGGGCATCCAATATTGTGGGGTTCATCTCGAAGGTCGAGTCTCTTGAGGTTATACCCGACTATATTGCCAAGGTTGTAATAAACGAAAGAACGGGTACAATTGTTATGGGTGAAAACGTTAGAATTTCGCCCGTGGCCGTTGCACACGGAAATCTCACTGTGAGCATCACAGAACGGCCTTACGTGTCACAGCCTCTGCCTTTTGCGCCCGGAGAGACGGTCGTGGTGCCCAGAACAGAGGTTGAGGTAAAAGAAGAGAAAGCACATCTGGCCGTCGTGGGAGGAGGTGTTACAATAGGGCAGGTGGTGGAAGGCCTGAATGCCCTCGGAGCGACACCCCGGGATCTGATAAACATTCTTCAGGCAATTAAAGCGGCCGGGGCGCTGCATGCAGATCTGGAAATAATGTAGGAGGCCCGATATGGCCCGAAAGGAAAAGGAAGAAAATTCCGGAGGCGGAGGCGGTAGCTGGCTTACTACATATACCGATCTTTGCACCCTACTTTTGACCTTCTTCGTTCTTCTCCTCAGCATGTCGGTAATCGATCCAGAAAGGAAAAAAGAGGCCCTCAATTCGCTTGTTGGGGCCTTCGGTTTTCTTTCTGGGGGCAGATCACCTCTTGGGCAAAAAACGGGCATGGACGTGCGCGAAGCTACAGCCCCTTTAAGGGAAAATTCTCCCATCTCTTACGACATGCTCAAGGAGCTCACCATCAGGAATAACCTCGATCCCGACGCGGAAGTGATAAAGGAGGAAAATCGAATTGTTGTAAGAATAAGCGATAGAATACTTTTTGAGCCGGGCTCTTTGCGCCTGACCCCTCAGGGTGAAAAGTTTCTGGCCCTTTTGGGCATATATTTGAAAAAAACCTTTGAGGAGATTGAAATACGCGGTCATGTTGACATGTACGAAATGCCCGAAAACCCTGAGTGGCCTCAGCAGGCCTGGAAGCTTTCGGCTTTAAGGGCCCTTGAGGTATATAAATTTTTCCTTGATATGGGCATAAGTCCCGAGCGAATGAGTGCTCACGGGCTGAGCTACTTCTGGCCTGTTGTGGACAGCTCGGAGTATCCACATCTCAGATACAAAAACCGCCGAGTTGATATAATCATAGGAAGAAATCCAACAATTCCCCAGAGCCTTTTCCGCAGAAAACCGTCACCGCACTCCTATGTTAACTACAAGAATTTCTTCTTTCGGCTTTTTCCGAATATAGGAGAAGAATCCGGTGGCAAGAAAGAAAAAGAAACAGCAATCGAATAATCAGGGTGGTGGGGAAAGTTCTTGGATGATGACCTTTTCGGACCTTTCTACCCTTCTCCTTACCTTTTTCGTGCTCCTGATTTCCATGTCATCTCTTAACGAACAGGCTTTGAGAACGGCTTTTCATAATTTCGACAGGATGAGCGGGATTCTTTTCTTCAGAAATCGAGAAGCGGTAACCCTTCCCGAAAATGTTGCTTTTAAAGACATCATAAAATCGCTTGAAAGCGTATATGTTATCGATGTTAGGGATATTGACGAGCAGACGCCGGAAATGATTTCCGATCGCGAATTCAACCTGCTGGTCTCCACGGGGAACCTTGTCTGGTACAAAAAGCAGGAAATATATCGTTCTTTTAGCTTTATATTTAATGACGAGCTGCTTTTTGAGAGCGGAAGTGCCAGCCTGAATCCAAAGGTCTTTCCACTTTTGAACAAGCTTGCTGCCTTCCTGAAAGAATCAAGATATATGGTTTTCATTGACGGCCATACGGACAACATACCGCCTTCGCCGACTTCGGCGTATCGGAGTAATGAAGAACTTTCCATTGCCCGGGCTATGGCGGTAGCAGCTTACTTTATCGAACAGGCCGGAGTGCCTCCGTCAAAGATCGCAGTTACCGGATATGGGGATCTCTTACCTATTGCAGATAACAGCACACCCAAAGGAAGGGCTCTGAATCGTCGCGTTGAATTAATATTTCGCCCCGTTGAAGAGTAGGTCGTGAAAATCTTTCCGCCCCAGGAGGAAAGGAATAACGGCAGAGGGAAGTTACCATGAAGGTAGGAAGTTTGTTTAAGAACCCGGATGTTGATGTCGATCTACAGAAAAGAGAGCTTCGTAAAGCCTGCTCCGAATTCGAAAGTCTTTTTGTGGCGCAGATTTTGAAAAATGCCAGGGCGAGTATCCTTCGTTCAGAAGAACCGGATGCGGCAATGGCTATTTATGAGAGTATGTTCGATGATGCAGTCGCCAGAACAGTTGCTGAAAAAGGGATCTTTGGAATAGGGGAGCTTCTTTATGAAGAGCTTGTCCCTTTGATCGAAAAGAAAAAGGATCCGGCCAAGGAGTGAGGGCAGAAAGATGAATAAGGAACTTGCCCGGCGACTTATCTGTCTGAAAGATATCCTGGAGGAAGAGAAAAGATGCTTACGTGAAAAAGCCTGGGATCGGTTCCCGGGGTTAATGGGCGAAAAGCTTGCCCTTCTGTCGGAAATTCGAGAAATCGTAGAGAAAAATGAGCAGAATGACCGATCGCCAGGAGATCCGGAAGTAAGAAATCTGGCCAGGGAAATTAGAAAAATCAATGAGAGTAACAGACTCTACATAGAGGAGATGCTTTCTTTCTATCAGGGGATTCTTTCTCTTATCCTGCCGGATCAGTACAACGTTCAGGGATTGAACAAGCCTTCTCCGTTATGCACCAGGGGGTTGGCAGTACATAAAGAGGCATAACCATGGGCGGGTTGATTCAGGCTCTCGAGACGGCCAAACTGAGTCTTCTCAACACACAGCTTCAAATTCAGACGGCCAACAATAACATTTCACAGGCCGAAAATGAAAATTACCACAGACAGACCGTAGAACTGGTAACAAACCCTCCCGTGAGGTACGGTCATCACTTTATCGGTACGGGAGCAAGGGTTTATAGAATAAGACAGGAGATCGATAGATTCGTCGAGCAGCGATTGTTCAATGCCATCTCCGGAGAATCGGATTTTGCCACAAGAAGTTTCTACCTAGACACACTGTCCACCTATGCCTTTGATGATGGTGAATCCGGTGTTTCATCGCTTTTGAGAAATTTCTGGGATGCCTGGGACGATCTGTCGGCAAATCCGGGCGAAGCCGAAAAGGTAAGCGTTGTGAAAGCAGCAGAAAGCCTCGCCGATTTCATAAGAAGCACCTATCAATCCATGGCCGAAGTGGCCGGGGATATCGATAAGGATTTAGAGCAGACCGTTGACCGTGCTAACGAGCTGATACAGAAAATAACCGAGTATAATAGCCAGATCGTCAGGACGGAATATCCCCTCGATCCGGGTAATTCGGAAATCCGGGACACCGCAAATTCTCTTCGAGATCTCCGATATGAGGCAATAAAGGAGCTGGCATCACTTATTCCTATATCTGTTCAGGAACAGGAAAACGGAAGCGTTGTGGTGTCTGTGACGGATAACGTGGGAGATCCCCCAGTTCTCCAGGAAATACCTTTGATTTACGGAAATACGGGAACGGATTTTACGACCCTTGTTTACGACGGAAATGGCGAGTTTCATTATAATGGATACGCTCAAAGCCCTTCTCATTCACTGGATGGTGGCAAAATAAACGGTTTGCTGACAAGCTATGATGATCTTAACACGGTAATGGACGAGTTCAACCGGTTTGCCGTTTCTCTTATAGACGAGGTTAATTCAAGACATGCCGATGTCTTTTCCGGGACGGGTGCCGATGATATCCAGGTTTCCACGACATTCGACCCGGACCCCACACTGGCTCTTTATGTCTCAAACTTGCAGGATACGAATATCGCCTCCCTGGGTGATTTCACTTTTGCCGAATACCTGTCACAGATCCAGCACAATATCGGCTCTTTACATGAGAGTGCCGAAGACAGGCATTCCTTCTACTCGGCGCTGGTAGATGAAGTGCAGGAACAACAGCAGAGCATATCCGGCGTTTCTCTGGATGAAGAACTGGTCGATCTTATAAAATTTCAGCAGCTTTTCCAGGCCTCTGCGAAGGTAATTACCACGGTTTCTGAGCTTATGAACACGGTGGTGAACATGGTGTGATAAAAGTACATCTGGAGACCGGAAATGAAGGTCAGTTTTTCCACCAAGTATAATTCTCTTCTGGAAGGAATTTTCCGTAAAGAACAGGATATTTCCAAACTACGGGAATCTATATCAAAGGGAAAGGAACTACTTCGACCTTCCGACGACCCTGTGAGTTGGTATAGGGTGATGAACCTGAAAAACCTGTCGGGAGAAACCGAACAATGGCTTGAAAATCTGGACTTTGCTACACATTGGGGAGAATATACGGAATCAAGACTCAATCATCTTAACGACTTGCTCACAAGGGCCAGAGAAATAGCCATAAAAGCAATAAAGGTTAATTCTGAAGAGACTATTTCCGGTTATGTGTCTGAACTTGATGAAATCGTCGATGAAGCCCTTTCTATCGCCAGGAGCACTTATCTGGATCGTTATGTTTTCCTTCCGTGGAGTGATATAGATCCGACTGCCGCTATATTCGATCCATCGACTGGTGATTTAATGCTGCCTTTTGCTCCCGACGATTTTAGTGAATCCCTTGAAGTTAGAATTGGTCCGCAGGAGAAATTGCGGGTTAATGTGGACGCCAAGAAAGTTTTTTTCAGCGAAGACGGAAGTACTATCTTCAATCACCTTATAGGCTTGCGGAATGCCATTCAAAGTAATGATACGGATCAAATAAGCCAGTACATGGGGCAAATTGAGGAAGATCAGGATAGAGTTCTGGCAGGTTTGGCTGAAGCAGGAACCATTATGGTCAGGCTTGATGCCAGGTCGAATGCGCTGGAGGAATTGCAGATAGACCTTGAGGACGACACGGCAGAACTGGAACAAACCGACGTGACTCGTATGGCAACGGATTATCAATTGAAGGTCCTCGCCCTTCAGGCTCTGTATCAGACCACCTCCGGGGTTTCTTCGCTGTCATTGGTTTCCTATTTGTAACAAGCCCTTTTAAGTAGCCGATTTTTTATCAATGGAGGGTGGCACGATGAGAAAACTGTTTATACCCGGGCTAATTTTGGGGGTAGTGCTTATTGCCCAGGCTGGTGACACTGCGGTTACTCCCGATTCAATTAGTGAATATTTCAGGGAAGTTGCCGAATTGGTCATAAAGAGGGATGCGAAAGGGATTTATGAAAGAATGACACCGGAGGTTCAGCAGAAGTTTACGTCTGATTATATTGCCGATTTTCTCAACAAGACCCTTGGGGACATAGGTGAGCCGATTTCAGCGACCTTGACCGGATTTCAGTTGGACTCCGGGCAGGGGTTTTCCCAGGTAGAAGGTCTTCTGGAGTTTTCCAAGGGGAAAATATTTCTGGGGCTCCTGCTTAAAAACACCCCTGAAGGGTTTCGGATTCACTATCTGAACATACATTACCCGCAAGATGATGTTCATGGACAGAAGATGATTCAGACTTTTGCTTCTGAGGCAAAGAATTTTCTCAAAGACACATTCTTCGAAACCTTAAAGAAAGAAGGGTCGCAAATTGCCATCAATTATGTTGATCCCGAGGTTCGTAAAGAAGTGGGCGACGATTTAATAACCATGATACTCGACAGGCTGAGAAACGTCGAAATTACCGATATCCAGAACTACTCTTACGATTCAAGCAGAGAGGGTATTCTACACAAGTTTCTTTTATCCGGTCTTACTGACAATCAAGAAGGGTGCAGTGTTGAAGTAGTTCTGAGAGAGGAGAAGGAGAACTTCAATATTTTGGATATAAACATATATTCAAGTAGATAAGGTGGGGATCAGGATAGCGTGCTATCCTGATCCAGGAGGGATGGGGAGAAGCTATCCGGGGAAGCAGGCCTCAAGAACTTGCTGGATCTCCTCGCCGCTGAGCCTTACATAGTCTGCCCGCATAACTTCCGCGAGCATATCTGACGTCCAGACGTCGTAACCCGGGTTTTCTTCAAATATCCATGTTTCCATGGCGGGTTCTATAATTACCCCGGGATCAAATTTCCACCCTATGTCAAAGACAACCTCCGGGTTCCTGCACATAAATACAAGCTTTCCCTGATAGTTTCCCTTGACCATATAAACATTGGGACAGGTGTAATCAAATTTCCAGCCCTCTCTGTCAAGCGCAGCTTCGGCGAATTTTTGAATGACTTCCGGGTGGACACTTGTGCGAACGTTAATGTGCATGTGATTTGTAGTACTTTGAGTAGCGATATCAAGACCCTTTAAAAAGTGCTCACTCCTGAAATAGGCATCCAATGTCTTCTCTTCCTGAGAACCAACCTGTCGAAAGGGAAACTTTTCGTAGAAGCGGTTTATATACCATCGATTCCATACAAGCAAATTGCATCCAGATTCTCCACCTTCACAGGGTCTTATGCCCACATCCTTGTTGAAAAACCATTGAAAATCGAAATGAGGTTTACCCTTGGGCTCTATGCCATGAAGACTGCCCATTCCGGGTTTGGGTGCCATATGATCAATCCTTCTCGTAGAAGGCCACCCCAATTTCTCAAAGTAGCCGGTTATAATTGCTTCCAGTGAATCTGGATGAACTGACGTTTCCACGTAAGCGTGAAGATGGCTTCCCTGTGGATCTGGATCCACGGCTAGAGCCGCACACAGCCTTCGCCAGTGATCGGAGTTGGCGAAATAGTCTTTGACCTGATTAAGAAGCTCCTTTCTATCCATTGTTCTCCTCCTTAACATTAGCTGATGGATTTGGTTCTTTTCGGTCATAAGACCCGGGACGTACAGGTGGGCTGAAAACGCTGATTAATACCAGTGGTTCGCTTCCGGTGTTTTTTACGCCATGTTCCTCACCGGGACTTGTGAAAACCGCAACTCCAGGTTCTAGCCTGTAAACCTTGCCTTCTACCGTGGTCTCTCCCCGCCCTGAAATCACATATATGATCTCCTCTTCGTTCTCATGCCTGTGAGATCCGGGATCGCTCCCCGGGGGGAAGATTACCACCCCAAATATCATATTGCGGCAGTTTCCATCCTCAGGTCCCACGAGTTTTTTCCACAACCGTCCCGGCAACTCAAGCCCTGCAACTTCACCTTCTCTGACATAGTACATTTTTAACTCCTCCATATTTCAGGGAGTTATCCGAACATACCCGGTATTACCAGCGTCAATTGAGGAAAGAGGTTTATTAAAAACAATATAATCAACATGGTAATAATTACGGGAACTGCATGAAGAGCTGTCTTTTCCACGGGAACTTGAGAAATCGCCGACGATACGAAGAGGCAGTATCCTACCGGAGGGGTAAGAAGTCCTATTGACATGTTAAGTATAAAGATCATTGCCATATGTAACTGGTTTATACCGAGAGCATCGGCGAGAGGAATCAGAACAGGAACTATGATTACGGTGGCTACCAGTATATCCAGTAAAAGACCCGTTAGAAGAAGTATGATATTTAAAACAAATAATACTACCCACTTATTCGTCGATATTGAAAACATAAAATTTTGAAACAATTCGGGGATACCCTCGTTGATTGAAATGTATGAAAAAACCGATGCAGCGGCTATAATAATAACCAGCTTTGCTGTTGTTTTTGCCGAGTTCAGCAAAAGAGTTGGAACCTGAGACCACTTGAGCTCGCGATAGGCATAAATTGCTACGGCAAGGGAATATACGACCCCGATCATTGCAGATTCTGTGGGAGTAAATACTCCGCTTACAATGCCTCCGACTATAATCAGAGGGGTAAGAATCGCCAGGATAGAACGCCTGAAGGTATTCCATACCGTAGCCCAGGAAAAGCGGTAGCCCTCGGATGGACCATATCCCTTCTTTTTGCATACTATGTAGCACATAGCCATCAGGCTAAACCCTATCATCATGCCTGGTATGTAACCCGCCAGAAAAAGGTCCAGAAGAGAAAGACCGGCAGTCATGGAATATACAATCATCGGTATTGAAGGCGGAATTATATTTCCCAGAGGGCCTGCGGTTCCAACAACTGCCGACGAAAACTCCTTGGGATATTTTTCTTTTTCCATAAGTGGCACGAGTACCGAGGCTACTGCGGCCGTATCCGCCACGGCAGATCCGGAAATTCCCCCCATGATCATGCCCGTTAAAACAGCGACCATAGACAACCCGCCCCGGAAGTGACCGACCAGCGAATTGGAAAAATCAACGGCGCGCCTGGAAATTCCACCGATACACATAATTTCACCGGCAAGGACAAATCCGGGAATTGCAAGCAAAGCGAAAGAGTCCATCCCTATCATGAGACGCTGAGCGATGATTTGCAGGGGAAGATCGCCGAGTATACATGCCACCGCAGCGGATATTCCAAAGGAAAAGAAGAGCGGCATTCCCATAAGGCAACAAAACAGAAAAACGGCAACAACCCATAACATCAATGACATGGATTTCTCTCCGATCTGAGTGATCTGATGTATTCATTAACGGTTCTGATAAGATTTTCCGTTACGTAAAGAGCCATAAAAAAGGCTCCAACGGGAATACAGAGATAGAACCAGCCCATGGAGAGACCGAGGCTTGGGGAAAGGGCTTCCGATACTGTTGGGTAAATCCTTATACCTTCCGTGATAATTATCAGGCAGATAAAAAGCATTGCCAGGTTCATTGTGACCATCCAGATAGTACGTGGGGTTTTCGGCAGGGCATTCAGAATGAAGGTGATCTGAATGTGACTGTTTTCCCGAGTTACCAGGGCACTTCCCAGCATTACAGTCCAGAGAAACATAAGTCGGCTGACTTCCATAGACCAGGACGGTGGATTATGAAACACATATCGCATCACGACTGCGTAGAAAAGAACAGCCACTATTGCTGCCATAAAAACAATGCATACAAGGGTGAGGCCACGGGAAATAGTGTTTAAAACCGATCGTATCACGATCCCCTCCATGGGCGGTCTGACCTTAATCTGTCTATTTTTGAGACTTTCTCAATTCTTCCAGGAATTGAAGGGCTTCATCCATGAACTCGGGGCCTATTTTGTTGCGAAATGAGACGTATATGGGTTTTGTCCTTTCTCTAAATTCATTGAAAGCAGCTTCCGTTAAATAATTCACTTTAACGCCCTTGGCTTCAAGGAGTTCCTTTGATTTTTCATCCACTTCCTGTTGCTGTAGTCGTGCCCACTTCATCGCTTCAGCGCCCGTTTCTTTGATTATTTTCTGCTCTTCCGGAGTGAAGGTGCTGAAAAGCTTTTTGCTCATAATCAGAGGAGCAGATTCATAATAGTGCATTGTTTTGGTGGCGTATTTGGCAATTTCATATAGCTTAAGGTCATAGCCCAGACCGTAGGTTGTGGAAATGCCATCTACAGTGCCCTGCCTGAGTCCCATAAGACATTCGCTCCAGGCCATCGGTGTGGGGATTCCCCCCATGTAGGTTATTATTGCCATATCCAGAGGGGTCTCTACGGTTCGTATTTTGAGACCTTTAAGATCTTCGGGTCCGTTTATAGGTCTTACGTTATTCCAGATGCCTCGGAATGACCATGTTGCCCAGCCTATTCCCACGATCTCCTTTTCCTCCAGGAGCTTAAAGAGCTTCTGACCTATTTTACCGTCAAGGAAAGCATTGGCTTCTTCGTGGCTGTTGAAAAGATAGGGCATGGCTATCATTGCGAATTGAGGTACGATGTTGGCAATTACCGAGCCACTCACAACGGCGCTGTCAAGAGTTCCCAGGCGACATGCTTCTATCATTTCTCTATCGCCCCCCATTACTCCACGCCCCAGGATTTTCACCTTCAGCTTACCGCCCGAACGATCGTTTAGAAGCTCCTGCCATTTGAGGAGCCCCTTGTAGATGGTTGTTTCGGGGAGGGCAACGGTGGCTACCCTTATTGTTTTTTGAGCATGTACCGTGGCAATGGGAGTTAACACAAAGGCAAACAACGTTAGTAAAAGGGTTATAAAGCTCGTTCTAAACCACAATCTTTTCATGACCGCCTCCTTATTATACTGAGTGGTCGTTTTAATAACCCGAACTTAAAAATCTCACGCCCAAATTACTCATTCTGCCGTCGCTCTGGTTTTCACCGAGCCGGACCGCTAGATCAGACGGGCCACATCAAAAGCATGGTGAATTGCATTCATGGCGTTTCCGGGACAGGCGCAATCTCCCACGTAATAACATTCGCACTTTTTGGAAGTATCAGGTGGAACACAGAGAGCAGGTCTTGCTCCAGCAGCAATAACGACACGGCGAGCCGGCACACGCATTTCTTTTCCCCCGCCGATCAGCGGGCGATCAGAAACAACCACTGAATCGGCCTCAATAACCATGGCCCTGCAACCCGTTAAGATTCTCACCCCCTTCTTTTCTAGCCTGGCTAATAGTGACTCCCGCACCCCTGTTCCCGGAATCAGATCTCTTCCAACGGCATCGAGCATCTCTACGACGCTGATTTCCAGCTTCCGATCGGCCAGAAAATCAGCAGTTTCAAGCCCGACGGCTCCCCCGCCGATAACAACGACAGGATCTTCCCTGACCTCAACGGCTCCTGATAGAACATCGTGAGCCGTGGAGACATGAGGTAAATCGACTCCGGGAATACATGGCAAAACGGGTATAGAACCTGTTGCTACAATGTAAACATCGCCCTGGAGCTCTCTTAACACCTCGGCCGTTGCCTCGGTTCCAAGGCGAATTTCCACTCCCAGACGCTCTAGTTCCCTGGAATAAAATTCTACGAGCATGGCAAACTCTTTTTTGCCGGGAGCGGCGGAAGCAAGGTTGAATTGGCCGCCGAGAAGCTCTTCTTTCTCCAGTAAAGTGACCTTGTGTCCTCTCAGGGATGCAACACGGGCTGCCTCGCATCCGGCAGGCCCACCTCCGATGACAACAACCCGTTTCTTCTTCGGTGCCTGCTTTATCGGTTTTTCGTACTCCCGGCCTGCTTCAGGATTGTAGAGACATGATATGCCGTTGCGTTCCGGTTGTCGTAAAGCTCCAAAACATCCCTGATTGCAGCGGATGCATCTGCGTATTTCGGCAACCCTGTTTTCGGCAAGCTTGTTGGGCAAATCGGGATCGGCTATAAGGGGTCTACCGAGGCCTATGAAGTCTGCTTTTCCCTCTCTTATTACTTTTGATGCCAGCTCTGGAGTCATGGAGTTTCCAACTATTACGGGGACCTTAACGTGGGACTTTACTGTTGCTGCTATCGGTACCAAGAGGCCTCTGGGAATGTCACTGGGGGGTATGGATATGTGATTAATGTGACCGAGGCCGCCTGATATGTTGATGGCCGTTACGCCGTTTTTTTCCAGCTCCTGTGACAGGGCTATTGCATCTTCTTCCGTAAAGCCTTCCGGATGAAATTCGCTTCCCGAAATTCGATAAATAACGGGGTAATCGGCTCCGAGGGTTTCTCTAATACGTTGCAGGATTTCTAGAGCGAAGCGGAAACGCCCGTTCCTTGAACCGCCGTACTCATCGGCGCGCTTATTCCAGTAAGGAGAAAGAAACTCCGAGATCAGGCAACCATGGCACGCATGGATCTCTATGGCGTCAAACCCTGCTGATTTTGCCCGGCAAGCAGCGGAAACAAACAGTTCAACAATGTATTTTATTTCTTCTTTTGTGAGTTCCAGACAGGGGTTTATGCAGTCGGGGGCTTGTGCCGAGGCTGCAAACCTGGGGAAGCCGTTCAGGGTTTGACGAAAATAGATTCCCAGCTGTATGGATGCGAGAGAACCTTCTTTGTGGATTCGAGTGGCAAGCGCCGTAAGCCCCGGTATTAGATTGTCGCTGTAAATTCCGAGGGCATTCCTGATATGGGGCAACAGGGGATGGATATAGGCTTCTTCGACCGTTACAAGTGCCACTCCGCCGGCGGCTCGGGTGGCATAATATTCCAGCATTCTTTCGGTAACTATTCCTCTTGGGTTCGCGAAGCCGGTACTCATGGCGGTCATAATGAGTCGGTTTTTAAGGGTTAGCTGGCCGAGTTTTGCGGGTTCAAAAAGAACAGAGTACATTGATTGACCCCTTATTTGGGTTTGAAGGAAAGGTGATGTCACATCGCCGAGTCATAGGTTGCCTTGAGGTTAGGGTGATTGGAGTTGCCTTTTATTGTTCACAAAATTGTTAACAATAAAAAGACCGAGATGTCAAGTCAAAATTTTGTCAAAGAAGCAAAAAACTTCCCGACTCTCGACTTTGCTCCGCGCCTTTCGGGTTCTGAAATTTTTCCTTGACGCTCTGGAGCCAGGAGGGTACTATATTGTTAACAATATTGTGAACGATATTATTCCCGCTACAGGAGGTTTCCATGGGGCTAAAAACAAAAGAAGAGTACATCGAATCCCTTAGAGCAATGAATCCCACAGTCTATATGTTCGGACAGCGTATCACCAACGTGGTCGATAACCCCAGAATAAGAGCCGGGATAGAGGCCACCGCCGCAACCTATGAACTCGCAGAAATGGATGAGTACAAAGATCTGATTGTTACCACAAGCCCTCTGATAAATGAGCCGGTCAATCGTTTTACACTGCCCCCTTCCAGCATTGAAGACCTGGTGGCCCGGGTTAAGATTAATCGCACGCTGGGGCGGCGCGTGGGGACCTGTCATCAAAGATGCACGGGTCTGGACTGCCTGTGTGCACTTTCGATAGTCACCTACAACATCGATCAGGAACACGGTACGGAGTATCATCAGCGCTTTCTGGAATTCCTGAAGCATGTTCAGAAAAACGATTTGACCTGTAATGCCGGAGTAACGGACGCAAAAGGAGATCGGTCGCTTTCTCCGGGAGCTCAGCCAGACCCCGACATGTATCTCCGCGTCGTAGAAAAAAAGGCCGACGGCATTGTGGTAAGAGGTGCTAAAGTGCATCAGACGGGTTCTCTTTCTTCTCATGAAATCATCGTTCTCCCTACAAGGGCTCTTAAACCCGGTGAAGAGGATTATGCCGTAGCCTTTGCGGTGCCGACGGACACAAAGGGACTGATTCACGTTGTTGGGCGTTCTACCCTTGATTTAAGAGAAATCGAAGGATGCGACATAGGGAATAGGTTATATTCGAAATATTGTCCCACGGTGATCTTTGACGACGTCTTTGTCCCCTGGGAAAGAGTCTTTATGTGCGGTGAGGTTAAATTCGCTTCTCAGATGGTTTTGACCTTTTCCAGCTTTCACAGGCAGAGCCACGGTGGCTGTAAGGCCGGGAAGATCGATTGTATGATAGGTGCTGCCCTTACCATGATGGAATATAACGGCACGGCGGGGGCCAGCCATCACAGGCAGAAGCTGATAGATATGATACACCGTGCGGAGACCCTTTATGGCTGCAGTCTTGCAGCTTCTTACGAAGGAAAGAAACAGCCCTCCGGAACTTTTTTCATTGATCCGGTGCTTGCCAACGCCTCCAAGATTCACGAAGGAAAGGAAATGGCCGAAGCTATCAGGCTTATGGTGGACATAGCAGGGGGATTTGTTTCCGATCTTCCTTCAGACAGAGACTTTGAAAATCCCGAGGTAGGAGGGCTTCTCAGGAAATACATGAAGGGCGTTGATGGTGTACCCGTTGAAAACAGAATACGTATGTTCCGTCTTATTGAAAAACTGGCTCTTGAAAGTGCCGATTTTGTATCGGATATTCACGGGGGTGGTTCTCCGGAAGCCCATCGGGTGACCATACTGCGTGAAGTCGATCTTGAAGAGAAAAAGAAGGCGGCAAAGCGTCTGGCCGGAATAGAGGAATAACAGAAATCGAGCATCCCAATGGCGGCATTTTCTCAGAGATGGCGGATTTTCTCCCTCTGCTCTCTCCTGTTCATTCTTTCTCAATTTTACCGTACCTCCAGTGCCGTAATTGCTCCCGATCTGGAGCGGGAGTTTTCTCTGTCCTCGACTCAACTGGGCATGCTTGGTGCGGCTTTTTTCTATGCCTTCGCCCTTTCTCAAATTCCCATCGGTTTGCTCCTCGATCGAAAAGGCCCTCGATTGACGATGACGGTGCTCAGCCTTATTGCTGCCGTTGGGTCCTGCATCTTTGCAACGGCTGCCGATTACGGGACGGCGCTGCTGGGCAGAGTCATGCTCGGTGTCGGTATGGCGGGGAACCTTATGGGACCCATGGCCCTGATAGGAAGGTGGTTCGAGCGGGATAGGTTTGCAACTCTTTCCGGAGTGTTGCTTGCTATGGGTACCCTGGGGAATACCCTGTCCACCAGCCCGCTGGCCTATGCCGCTAAAACGGTGGGGTGGCGGCTGACATTTCTGGTCCTTGGGGTCCTGACCTTCTCATTAAGCGTCCTCTTTTACCGTATTGTCAGGGATAGGCCCGGCTGTGGCAGTGTTGATGGTGGGTATCCTCCGGATTTTTTTTCGGTAAGAAGCACCCTTTCGCTTCTGGTGGTAAACCGGAATTACTGGCTGATTTCCGCGGGGACCTTTTTGAGGTATGGAACCTTTGCGGCAATTCAGAGCCTCTGGGCGGGCCCATACCTGATAAAGCAGCACGGTCTGAGCCCTGTTGCCGCAGGAAACATCCTTTTACTTCTGAATGTGGGACTTATTATGGGTTCGCCTCTGGGGGGATGGCTCTCCGAAGCGGTGGTGAAGTCTTCAAAAAAGACGGTGCTTTTGGGACTGGCCGGCCTGAGCTTCTTTCAATTTACTTTGGGTTTATACGATTCTCCCGGTAAGTTTTCAGTTCTGGGTGTGCTCTTCTGGGGTACGGGCTTTTTTGGAGCCTTCGGGATTATTATGTATGCTCACATAAAGGAACTCATGCCGGATCGTATCACCGGGACGGCTCTTACGGGCATTAACCTTTTTACTATGCTGGGTGCGGCGGTTTTTATTCACGGTTTGGGTTCTCTTCTGGACCGGGTTTCCTCGGAATGGGGTTATTCAGGGGCTTTTGTGGTCTGTGGTTTGAGCGCCTTTGTGGGGATGGTTTTGTACCTCTTTACGTCCGAAGGCATCGGTGGGAAAGACAACTCTCGACAAAATTGTTAACAATGATGTTGACAGAAGCCGAGCGGTATGGCATCCTTAATGTGAACTTTCCGATAAAACGGTCCTTCCAACCTAACGGGAGTGGTCAATGGCTCGTGTCGTCATCATCAAAGAATCCTGCAAAGGGGTCGAAGATTGCGGCATATGTGTTTACATATGTCCCAAATCACTTTTTGGTCCCTCAGGAGAAATGAATTCCCTCGGTTACATTCCCCCTCGGCTATCCAATGAGGAGGAATGTACTGCCTGCAGGAGTTGCATGTACATGTGTCCCGATTTTGCCATAGTCGTTGATGCAAACAGCATGACCAATACCGAAGAGGGAGATGATGAATAGGGTTCTGACCGGTACTTATTTTGAAATGGGAAACTGGACCTGTGCAGAAGGCGCCCTGGCTGCGGGATGTTCTTTTTGCGCTGCCTATCCCATTACGCCTGCCAGTGAGATAGCCAACCGGCTTGCCCGGCGGCTACCCGAAGTGGGAGGTGTTTTTATTCAGATGGAAGACGAAATCGGTGCAGTATGTGCCGCCATTGGAGCCTCCTGGGCCGGCAAAAAGGCTATGACGGTAACATCAGGCCCCGGAATCAGTCTAATGCAGGAAAATATCGGATATGCAGCATCAACAGAAGCACCGCTCGTTATAGTGGATGTGCAGAGGCTCGGTCCCTCTACAGGCGTCCCCTCCGTGGGGGTTGCAGGGGATATGGTTCAGGTAGCCCGGGGTTCTCATGGCGATTACCAGATCATAGCACTGGCTCCGGAAAGCCCTCAGGAGATGTTTGACCTCACGATTCATGCTTTCAATCTGGCAGAACGTTACCGTGTTCCCGTCTTTGTAATGGCCGACGCCTTTGTGGGCCATATGAGGGAGAGGGTTCGTATTCCCGATGAAAAAGAAATAAAGATATGGAACAGAAAAGTTGCCTCAAAAGCCGGCAGTGTGCTGGAAAGGCGGGATTTTCTGGATATCGACGTTGCGCCCATGCCGGTTTTCGGACTAGGTCTTAAAGCCCACGTAACGGGATCGTGCCACGACGAACACGGAATGAGAAATCTCTCCGATCCCGAGGTGATGCACCGATATGTGATGAATCCCATAAAGAAAATAATCACTAAAATCAAGGATATAACGATGGTGGAGGATCTCTCGGAAAACAGCCCCGTGGTTCTTCTTTCCTACGGCAGTGTTGCCCGTTCTGCAAAAGCAACGGCCGTGCTTGCCCGTCAGAGGGGCATGAAGCTGGGGGTCTTTCGCCTCATAACATGCTGGCCTTTTCCCGAAGAGGAGATTGTTAAGCTGTCTCAACGATGTGATGAGATCGTCGTTTTGGAAAACAACTCCGGACAGATGTACCCTTATATCAGAGCAGTGGCAGCCTCGAATTGCAGGGTAAGGTTTATAGAACCTGAGATTATCGGTCAGATTCACAGTCCCGAATACATTCTTTCAAAACTTGGGAGTTTTTGAAAATGGTGGAAGCCTTTCACCCTTTGAAAAAGTACATTAGACCGCATGTCAAAAAGACGACCTTTTGCCCCGGCTGTGGAAATGGGATCGTAGCGCAGGCAATTCTCCGGGCCATTGATGATCTCGGCCTTGACATCGACGACTTTGTCTTTGTCTCGGGTATTGGTTGTTCCGCCTGGATTCCGAGTCCCCTGTTCAACGCGGATACCTTACATACGACTCACGGGCGCCCTGTCGCTTACGCCACAGGTGTCAAGCTGGCTCTCCCCGAAAAAAATGTCATGGTTGTGAGTGGAGACGGGGATCTGGCATCCATAGGTGGAAATCATCTGATCCACGCGGCCAGGCGTAACCTGGGGATTATAGTAATAATGATAAACAACAGTATCTACGGCATGACCGGCGGTCAGGCCGGTCCGACCTCACCTCATGGCCTCAGAACTGTTACATCACCCTACGGAACGCTGGAATATCCCTTTGATATTGCGCCACTTGTGGCCGCAGCTGGAGCCCCTTACGTGGCGCGATGGACTACCTTGCAGGTAAGGCCGCTTACCCGCTCGATCAAGAAGGCATTGCAGCGGAGGAGCTTCAGCTTCATTGAAGTCATAAGTCAGTGCCCCGTTCAATTCGGGCGTGCCAGCGGCCTGGGCAGGGTAACATCCATCCTGGATTATTACAAAAAGAACAGCGTACGCATCGACAAAGCGAGCAGGCTGTCTCCCGAGGAGATGAAGCAGAAGATTGTGATCGGAGAATTTGTGGACGAGGAGAAGCCGGAGCTTACGGAGCAGTGGCAGATCCTGTGGGAAAGGTTAAAAAAGGAGAAATCGCAATGAGCCGTGTTGAGATTACAATTGCCGGCCTTGGGGGTCAGGGGTCCATTCTGGCAGGTGTAATCATAGGTAAGGCTGCGGTGATATATGACGGTAAGTTTGCCGTGCAGACCCAGGCGTACTCCTCCGAATTAAGAGGGGGCTTTGCAGCGGCCTGGGTTGTTGTGGACGACAATCCGGTGGTTTTTCCCAGGGTGACCCGACCCGACGTTCTCATTGCCCAGGCTCAAGACTCGATAAATCGCTTCGCCCATACGCTGGCTCCGGAGGGCATGCTGATTTACGATTCCGATATGGTTCAAAACATACCCGATTCTGTGGTCAAGAACAGGTTTGGTGTTGCTGCCACGTCTTCGGCTCGAGAAAAATTCGGCAGCCCTGTGGTCGCCAACATGATCCTTCTCGGTTTATTTTCGAGGGTTAAGCCCATTCTGAGTAGTGAGGCTCTTGAGAAGGCAATTCGTGAGTCCGTTCCGCCCAGGAAAACGGAAGTTAACCTGGAAGCCTTCAGGTATGGATCTTCTCTTGCTTGAAAGCGCTTCATAGAGGAGGCGTTTAAGTGGCCGTCCTGCAGGATCCTGTTAAATTAGGCAATATGGAACTTATCAATCGCACCGTTATGGCCCCCATGGTTCCCAATATGGCCACCGAGGACGGAAAGGTTACAGAGGAATATTTGAATTTTTATCTGGCTCGTGCCCGCAACATGGTGGGCTACATTGTACTGGGTGGAGTTTATGTCCTTGAAGAAGGCAAGGGATTTAAATTTCAACTGGGCATTGATCGGGATGACAAGTGTGAAGGTCTCGAAAGACTGACCGAATCCATTACGCCCTGGACAAGGATTGGCGTTCAGCTTAGCTACAAAGGCGTGGGTCGTGCCCCTCAAACGTACACTCTCGGCGAACTCCGGGATATAAGAAAAGCCTTTGCCGGTGCAGCCGGGCGTGCCAGAAGATGTGGCTTCGATGCCGTCGAACTCCACGGATGCCACGAATACCTTATAAACTACTTTCTTTCCCCGGTTTTTAACAGGCGCGTTGATTCCTACGGCGGCGATATCAAAAACAGGATGCGGCTTCTAATTGAGATTCTTCAAGAAATAAAGGAGGCTACGGGCAACGATTTGACCATTGGTGTGAGATTGAGTGTTGACGATTTTGTTGATAACGGCCTGGGGGCGGCCGATATTCTGGAGGTAGTTAGCCGGCTGGAAGAACTGGGTGTATCCTATATAAGCGCTTCGGGCGGGATTGGTATTACTCAGTACCGGATGTCTCCTCCCTCCGACATACCGAGAGGATCGCTTCTGAGCCTGGCAAGGCTTGTCAGGTCCTACAGCAGATTACCCGTCATAGGCGTTGGACGGCTGGATAGGCCTGAGGCCTTTCGGTCCGCCGTTGAGGACGGCTATGCCGATCTTGCGGCCGTAGCCAGAGCACTGATAGCAGACCATCAGTATGTAAAGAAGGTGCTGGCGGGAGAGACGGAGGAAATTCGACCCTGCATAGCCTGCAACCACTGCCTGGCTTATCTTCATGAAAACAGACCCATAAAGTGTACGGTGAATCCTCGTTTGGGAAGAGATCTGGGGGAGCCGTCGCGGTTGGATAAGAGCAAAAGGATACTCGTTATAGGTGGCGGTCCGGCGGGTTTGACTGCTGCAACGGTTGCGGCCAAAAGGGGGGCTTCCGTAACCCTTGTGGAAAAGCAAAGTTGCCCAGGAGGGCTGGTAAGAGTTGCAAGCATTCCTCCGGGAAAGGATCCCCTGGTGGATTTCATCGCTTATCTTGAGAAGAAGGCCCGGGAGGCAGGAGTGAAAATGCTTCTCGGAAAAGAGGTCGGGCCCAGAAACCTGGTGGTTGAAGGTAATACGGATAGGTGGGATGCCATCATTGTGGCTTCGGGAGGGAAGCCGATACTTCCCGGGTTTGCCGTCAATAACCCCAGAGTCAGGATGGCGGAAGACGTACTTCTCGGCTCCTCTATTCCGGAGGGACGATACCTTGTGGTCGGGGCGGGAATGGTTGGGCTGGAGACTGCCGATTTCCTGGTAAGCAAAGGTCGATCTGTTACTGTCGTGGATATGCTACCCAGGACGGGCCGCGGGCTTCCGGGAATACGGCACAGGCTTATCCACGATCGCCTTGTCAGAGGTGGAGCGGTAATTTTGACCAGGGCAAAGGTAACGAAAATAGATGAAAGAGGTGCCGTTTTTGCCGAAATGGCCGGCCGTGAGATTGAGCTGGGTGTTTTTGATCAAATTGTTATAGCCGTGGGGTATAGTCCAGGGGACTCCGAATGGAAAAGAGTTCAGCTGGGTATCCCGGTGTACCTGATCGGGGATGTGGTGGAGCCCAGGGGTATTCTGGAAGCCGTGGCAGAAGGCTGGGAGGTCGCCTCTGCCCTTAAATAGAGGTGATGGTAGATGCGGGTTTGGGGGAGTGATATCTTTGGCAAAGAATGGGAGGATTTCTGGATACTTCTGCCGGGTGTGCCTGCGAGAACCGATCGGGGGTTTCTCGGTTTTTGCTCGGTGTGCCTTTTTCGGCTTCAAGGGGAACTCTGTCTTTTTGATACCGGCTCTTATGCTGATAGATCGCTTCTACTTCAGCAGCTTGGCGAGCTAAGGATAGACCCCATTGACATAAAATACCTTATGCTTTCCCATTTGCACTATGATCATTGTCTAAATCTCTCACTCTTCCCCAGAGCTGCCGTTTTCCTTTCAAGGAAAGATTTTGTCTATGCCAGGAGAGTATTGGCAGGAGAAGTTGTGGACAGCGCCGTGGCAGATAACGCTGTTGAGTTACTTGATCGGAGGGACTGCACTTTCGTTGATGAAGAGATGGATCTTTTCGGAGAGGTCAGTTTGAAGGTGTTTCCCGGTCATACTCCCGGTGGCCTGGTTGCGGTTCTCAGAAGGAATGTTCGGGTTGCTCTGTGCGGTGATGTGGTAAAGAACGCATGCGAACTGGTAAACCGTAAACCTTCCATGGTGACCACGGATTACGATGTGGCAGTGCGCTCAATGGAAAAGCTTTTAGAGGTTGCCGACCATTTCATTCCGGGGCACGACAGTCCCTTTTCCTGTAGAGATGGTGAAATTGTTTTGTTGTCCGAGATGAGCATCAAAATCAGCGCAGATCTGGACTTATCAAAGAGAACCCCGTTGAGTATGGAGCTTCGCAGGGGAATTAACTACGGTATCGCCTTCAGTTTCTCGCTGTAGTTGATCGGCCGCGGCGCTATAAACCCTGAATATAACAAGCAACTAATGGGAGGGTACCATGGTCAAGAGGCTCGTGGCAATAATAGTGCCGATCTGTATGTTAACAATTTTGTTGATAACTGGTGGACGGGGTCAGTGTGCGGAGTTTACCCTGAAATTCGCCAACCCCGTTCCGAAGGATCACTCCTGGGGTAAAGGTGCTGAGTATTTTGCAGAGGCCGTTGCCGAAGTGACCAACGGCCGGGTGGAAGTCAAAGTATATCACTCCGGTACACTTGGAAAAATCCGTGAAACCATTGAAATGGCCAAAAACGGATCCGTCGATTTCGTATTGGCCGGAGTCGGCCACTATACAGCTTACATTCCTGAATTGGGCATTGTTCTTTTGCCCTATCTCTGGAAAGACGGACAGACAATGTTTCAGGTTCTTGATGGACCTATAGGGGCAAAATTTAACGAGCTTGCAAACGCTCAGGGTCTTGAGATCACAGGCTGGTGGGACAACGGCTTCCGCCATGTAAGTAATAACCGTGGGCCCATTGTAAAACCGGAAGACATAAGGGGACTGAAAATCAGAACCCTTCCTACCAAAGTCCACATAGAATTCTTCAAAAAGCTTGGATGCGTACCGGTGCCGATAGGCTGGACCGAACTCTACCAGGCCTTACAGCAAGGCGTGGTCGATGCTCAGGAAAACCCCCCTGCCATGGTCTATATGGGAAAACTTCATGAGGTGCAGAAGTACTACTCTCTAACTTCTCACGTTAACGAACCCGGAATGGTTGTCATGAGCCAGATTACTTATAAGCGGCTACCTCCTGAACTACAACTCGCCGTCAAAGTTGCAGCACAGAAGGCCTCTTTATGGCAGCGTAAGGAAAACGAGAAAGATAATAAAGAAGTTATGGAAAAGTTAATATCCGAAGGATTGAAGGTTAACGAAGTCCCTGCGGACACTATTACATATTTCAGAAATGTTGCCTTTACAGTTTACGGAGAAGTTGTAGATAAGCTCAACCCTGAGTTTAAGAGAATTGTTGATATGCTTAAATGGTATAATAGATAATTTAGCTGTTATCGGTGAATACCTGCTGGCACAACAACAGGTATTCACCGACGATACTATAACGAGGTTCAGTTATGTTAAGCAATGTGCTGAAGATGGTAGAAAAAGTTATATATATCTTCTTATCTCTGATCTCATTCTTTATAATTGCAATGGTTACTTGCGATGTAATATTGAGAAAGTTCTTTGGAAGAAGTCTTATTATAACAGAAGAACTTGCACGATACCTGATGGTATGGCTGGTTTTTATGGGTAGTTGCCTTGCTATAAAAGATGATTCGCATATCAGTATAGAGTTGTTAACCAAGAAACTCAGTTCTAGAAGTAGATGTTATGTAAATATACTTGTACATCTCATATTTATAATCTTTCTGATATTTTTAGGTGTTGAAACGCTTGGTTTGCTGCCAAAACAGCGATACCAAACTTGCATTACTTTTGATGTGAGTATGTTCTATTTCTACCTTGCGATGCCTGTAGGCTGTGCTCTTATGATTCTGTTTTTAATTAGTCGCATAACAAACGAATTATCTGCATTGCGGAAAGGTGGTTATACCGACAAAATCCAGGGAGCATGACATGAACACTTTGATTCTCCTTGTAGTCTTTGCCGTTATGGTTTGCATGAATGTTCCCGTGGCGGTGTGTCTGGGGATGGCGGCGCTGGTTTTTCTGCTTGTAACCCCGGACTATTCGATCTCTGTAATTCCTACCTTGATTTTCGGAGGCATAGATTCTTTTCCTCTTATGGCGATACCTTTCTTCATCATGGCCGGTGACATGATGCGGAGATCGGGTGTGTTACCCGGTCTTGTTGCACTGGCCGATAGCCTTGTCGGGCATCTTAGGGGCGGACTTGCTTATGTAAACATAGTTTCTTCCATGTTTTTTTCGGGAGTTACAGGGGTAGCAGTAGCTGATACTGCAGCCATTGGAACGATGCTTATCCCACCGATGATACAGCAGGGATACAGACCGGCTTTCTGTGCTGCCGTAACGGCGGCATCATCGATGATGGGTCCCATCATACCGCCCTCTGTAGCTATGATCATATATGCCAATGTTTTTGGTGGGGGCATTTCCGTTGCCAAGCTTTTTTTACTGGGGATTGTTCCGGGATGTCTGCTTGGTTTTGGGATGATGATTCTTGTGTTTGCTTTTGCCAGATGGTTCGGCGTGCCGCCTGTGTCGACGGGTCGGAGTTTTTCGTTGGAGCGGGTGTTTCGGCAACTGTGGAAAGCACTCCCGGGTCTTATGGTACCTGTGATCATTCTTGGCGGGATCATAGGGGGTGTCTTCACACCGACCGAGGCCGGGGCGATTGCTGTGGCCTATGCGATGCTGGTGGGTATTTTAACAGGAAATCTCTCTCTGAGGGATGTTGCAGATAGCCTTGTTGAAAGCTGCAAGATATCGTCGGTGGTGTACCTGTTACTCGCAACTGCCAAGCTGGTGTCGTTCATTCTGGCAAGCCAACAGATACCTCAGCTTGTTGCAGAAGCTTTCCTCAGCTGGACCGCTTCTCCGTACATTTTTCTGCTGTTGACGGTCCTGTTTTTATTATCTCTGGGATTTGTTATGGAAGCAGTGGCAACAATGATCATGCTTGTGCCTGTTTTAGGCCCCGCTGCATTATCGTATGGCATAGATCCTCATATATTCGGCCTTGTCGTAGTAATGACTGTACAGGCAGCTCTCATAACTCCGCCTGTAGCACTTGGGTTGTTTATTGCATGCCCAATAGCAAAGTGCAAAATTGAAGAAGCAACTAAATATATATGGCCGTTTTTAGTATTGATGTTTTCCGTGATAATGCTCGTTGGATGTGTGCCTGGCATTACATTATGGCTTGTTGATCTATTTGGTATTTAGTGTGAACCTTAAATTATATAAATTCAAAGGAGGATGTGGTTATGAGAAGGTATGCAAGGACATTTGAAGCTCCCTACGGTTATCGAGCAAGAGTAGGTCTTATTGTCGTCGGACCCAATCTGAATCCCACTCATGAGATCGCACGAATGCTTCCCGACTACGTGGAAGTAAGGGAGACGAGAATTCACATGGAACCTGTTGTGACGGTAGAAGAATGCATGAAGTTGAGCGAACCTCTGGGACAAGCTGCCAGGGTTTTAGCCGAAGGACTCTGTTCTCCGATCTTGGGTAACCGATCTGCCATCGCCTTTGCGTGTACTGCCGGGTCTCTTGTCGGTGGTCCTGGATGGGACAGGAGAGAAATAGAGATGATGGAGACGGCTACTGCCGATTTTCCCTGCTATAAGGCATCCATAGGCGGACAGGGCAAAGGCATTCCCTGTACCACTACGGCCACGGCTGCCGAGGAAGCCATGAAGTTTATGGGCTTCAAAAAGATAGTTATTACAGGACCTTATATTGATGAGATTAATGCAAAGTTTAAAGCGTTCTACGAAAATTCGGGCTTTGAGGTTTTAAAGGTAACTGGCCTTGGTATTCGCGATCTTTATGAGATGGGTGCAACAAAGCCCTCGGATGCCTATAGAGCGGCTCTGGAGGCCGTAGTCCCCGAGGCTGATGGAATTTTCATCGCCTGCACCAATTTCCGGTGTAGTGACGTTATCGAACAGATTGAGCATGATACCGGTAAGCCGGTTGTGACGGCCAATCAGGCAACGGCCTGGCATCTCATGAAACTTCTGGGAATAAACGACGTTGTGGAAGGATACGGCCAGCTACTCAGGAAGGTACCCCGGGTCTAATGGGAGAGACGAATGAAACGAGTTGCGGCAATACATACGGCCTTCTTTGTAGCTCAGATGTTTAAGGGGAGGTTTGAAAAGAGTTTTCCGAACCTCTCCTTTTTCCACATGGTTGATGAAAGTCTCCTAAATGAGCTCCTTTCTGAAGGAAGGTTGACTTCCGGGGTTAAGCGCAGGTTGTGCAATATGGCATTTAACGCAAAGGATGCCGGTGCGGATCTGATCGTTTTTACCTGTTCGTCAACTTCTCCTGCTGTTGATGTGGTAAGAGAGTTGCTCGATATTCCTGTTTTAAAAATCGACGATCCAATGGCCGAGAAAGCAGTTAAGCTGGGGAGGCGGATCGGTGTCATTTGTAGTGCTGTTACAGCTGGCGAAGCGGCAAAATTATTGTTGCGGGGCCATTCAGAGCGCCTGAGCAAACCGGTGGATATTAAGATTGCTCTTGTTACCGACGCATTTTCGGCAATCCAGCGTGGCGACAGGGAACTTCACGATGAGCTGATAACGAAAGAAGCTTTAAAGCTCAGTAGCGATGTTGATGTCTTAGTGCTGGCCCAGTTGTCCATGTCTCATCTTGGGGCGAAATTGGATCAGATGGTTTGCGTACCGGTCCTTAACAGCTTGGATGCCTGTATGGAGCATCTTTCGCAGTTTTTTGCGTCTGATGACCCAGGGGAAAAAGCTGTGTAAGGTTTAGTTACATTGAGCAATTTAAGGAGGGATGGCGATGAAGAGACTGGCGGTGTTGTCTGTTATGGCGGCCTTTTTTATGGTTCTGGGTACCGGTAAAGGAGCCATGGCTTGGCCGGATAACCCGATTACCATCTACGTTGGATGGTCGGCAGGGGGATCGTCCGATGTTACAACCAGAGCCGTTGCTGCCGAAATGGAAAAAAAGCTTGGAACCCGCATACTTGTCACAAATGTTACGGGGGCTCTTGGGGCAATTGGAGGTACCAGGGTTGCCAAGGCTCCTGCGGACGGCTACCTGTGGTTCGGTGGAGCTGCCGTCCTGGGAACCTGGCCGGTTATGGGATCAAGTGATGTTTCCTGGAACGACTTTTATGCCTTTTTGAGCGTCGTGTTTCCCACGACGATTTACGTTAAATCCGATGCGCCCTGGAAAACCCTGGACGACCTTATTAACGACATAAAATCAAAACCCGAAGGCACCTTCAAATTCGGATCACCCGGTCCCGGAAGCAACGGGGCGATCTTTGCGGGGCTTTTGCTGGATGCCGCCGGTGTCGGGGGAAAGGTTCAGCCGGTTCCTTACAAGGGCGGCCGGGAAGCCGGCAGGTATCTCCTCTCGGGTGATGTCCAGTTTGTTTCCGTGACAATGGGAGATCTGGCCGATTGGGCAGCCGCAGGCCGTATTCGACCTCTTGCGAACCTCTACAACAAAGACGTGACCTTTGAGGGCATAACTTTTCCCGCCGTAACCAAGAAATATCCAGAGCTTGAACCCTACATGGCAATTAATCCCTACTTCGGAGTTTATCTAAACCGGGCAACCCCTGACGATATTATCATAAAAGTCGCCGAAGCCTTTGCGTGGGCGGTCAAGCAACCCGGATTTCAGAGGATTGCGGTAAAGGAACGGGCCGGTGTTCTTGCGCCCTTAATGGGTGTGGCTTCTGACCAGCAGATGTCGAAGATTGAGTCCGCCCGCTGCTGGGCTCTCCACAGCCTGGGCATTGCCAAAAAAGATCCCAAAGAATTCGGTATCCCCAAAATTACCGAATGGAAGTGGCCTCCCCACGATCGGGCAAAGAATCTTAAACCATGGCCCCAGAAGGTTGAGGAAATTTACGCCGAACTGGCCAAAGAACTCGGTATGTAGCTGATATTACGGGGCGAGAAGGGAATTCCCTTTCTCGCCCGGGTACATGGGAGAGTAGGTCTATGGGCAGTCTTAATGAAAGGCTTTACCATACGGGAGATTTTATTCTGGGCCTATTCATTTGGATGTTTTCTCTTTTCGTTATTGAAGAATCTCTGAGGATGCCTGCCAGAGGACATCTGGGGATATTGTGCTATCCCGGTTTCGTTCCCTTTTTCTCGGGGCTGATGATATTTTTGCTCAGTAGCTGGCAAATTGCGAGATCTTACAGAGGAGCGTTACGAGCAGGTGGGCTGGCTTTTGCTGAGTGGATAAGGGATGTCAGGTTATCTCTTGAAAACAGGCGTTTTCTGGCCGTTCTGTTCATCATGTGCCTGTATGTTATTGTGTTTCTCGGGCGAATTCCTTTTATCGTGGCAACCTTTTTGTATCACCTGGCCATATTTTCTTATTTACGCATAGGGCGTCCGCCTGCCGTTTTTTTCTGGTCTGTGGGAGCGACACTCCTGGTTGCCGTGGTATTGCCCTATTTTTTCGACATGCCCGTGCCCTAGAGAGGAGGCTTGATCTATGGATTGGTCTCTTGTGGTTCAGGAATGGAAGCTTTTACCTCATGTGATTGTAACGATACTTTCAAATCCCTCTTTAATTCTTACGGTATTTCTCGGAGCCGTACTGGGGCTTGTGGTAGGAATGCTTCCCGGGCTTTCGGCGGTTATGGCCATGTCGCTCCTTATGGGGTTTGTCTTTAAAGTTCCTGCCGATGTGGGTTTCGGTTTGCTCATTGCAATCTACGTGGGGGCAATGGCCGCAGGTGGTGTTACCGCCATCATGGTCAACATTCCCGGCACTCCTGCGGCGGCGGCAACGGTTATGGATGGTTTTCCCATGGCAAAGGCGGGCAGGGCAAAGGAAGCCGTGGAGGCTTCATTCAGTGCGAGTTTTGTCGGTGAAATTCTGGGCGAGGGCTGTACACTTCTGCTGCTTCCTTTTATAGCCGTGGCGGCTCTCAAGCTGGGAGATTGGGAAATATTCCTCGTTGCACTGCTGGGAATAACCCTGGCGGGTGCCCTTTCCGGAGATAATCCTCTAAAAGGGTGGATTTCTGCATTTATAGGCATTGTCATCGCAATGGTGGGTATGGATGAGATCTGGGCCTATCCCCGTTTCGGCTACACTGCCGAACTCCAAAGGGGCTTCAATTTCGTTCCTGCGCTGATCGGGCTTTTTGGAATGGCCGAGGTTTTTATGGTCCTTAAGAGCCATCGACCTTACCAGATAACCGGAGAGGGAGGCTGGATTTTCATCAATTTCAGGCTGATAGGTAGATATTTCGTTACGATTCTGAGGTCCGTTCTTGTTGCAATTGGAATTGGTATCGTTCCGGGAGTTGGAGAGTCGGCCGCATGCTGGGTTGGATATGAGATGGCCCGTAAACGATCCAGGAACAGGGCCAATTTCGGCAAAGGCGAGGTCGAAGGGGTCATAGCTTCGGAAGCGGCTAACAGCGCAACATCGGGTGGAGCCCTGATACCAACACTTATTTTCGGCATTCCCGGGAGCGGCCCGACGGCAATTCTTATGGCCGCAATGTTCATGTACGGAATAAGGCCCGGCCCTATGCTCATGATCGAACAACCCGGCTTTGTTGCCGAAGTGGTGTGTCTTTTCTGGCTTTCTGCTATTTGCTCCAGACTGGGTGGGATTATTCTGTCGCCGGCTTTTATACACATCCTGTCAAGCCCTCGAGAAATAGTATTGCCCGTTGCGGCCGCCCTTGGTGTTCTAGGAGCCTGGGCTGCCGGTTTCACCCTTTTCGATGTTTACTGCATGCTGGGCTTTGGCGTTCTTGGGTTTTTCCTGCGTCTGCGCAATTACCCTCTTGCCCCCATGGTTTTGGGGATACTTGTCGGCAAAATTGCCGATACGGCTCTGCGCAGAGCCCTTATAACTTACGGTGACAATTATCTGGGAATGCTGATCAGACCTTTCAGCATTATTATGCTCGCTTTCCTGATTTTTACGGTCTATTCACAGGTCAAACCGTTGATTGTGAAACCTAAAGGGGAGCCTGGCAAAATAGGAAAGTGATAATACGGGAGGGTATCTGGCGATGGGTTATCCTGAATTTCGTAAGGTGAGACAGATTTTCAGGTCCGAGTCCATAAAGGATCCTGTAGGCGAGCTGAGACGGCAGCTTAAGAGTCTGGATCTGCACGGCCGTGTACGTCCCGGCCAGAGTGTGGCCATTGGTGTCGGATCCCGTGGCGTTGCCCGTATTGTTGATATGGTGAAAGAAGTGGTGGCTTTTCTCAAAGAACTGGGTCTTAAGCCCTACGTAACGCCGGCCATGGGATCTCACGGTGCTGCTACTGCCGAGGGACAGGCAGATGTGTTGAGAAATCTGGGTATCAAAGAAGATGTGGTAGGTGCTCCGATAGTTGCCAGCATGGATGTAGTCTGTCTGGGGGAGCTGGATTCGGGGGCAAGGGTCTATTTTGCCAGAGATGCCCTTGATGCCGATCACCTCGTCGTTATCAACAGGGTCAAACCCCACACGGCCTTTCGCTCCGATGTGGAATCGGGGCTTTGTAAAATGCTTGCCGTGGGTCTGGGCAGGCAAAAGGGAGCCTCTTATATGCACAAGTTTCAGCTGGGCAAGACCATAGTTCCGGCCGCAAGGCTTATCCTGAGTAAAGTCTCCGTGCTTTTCGGTGTGGCCGTCGTGGAGAATGAGCGGCACGAGCTTTACAGGCTAAAGGTTGCCGGCCCGGAGGAATTCGTGGATGTGGACAGGGCGCTACTCCTTGATGCCTGGGAGGTATTCCCCCGAATTCCCGTGGACGATCTCGATACGCTTATTATCGACCGCATGGGCAAGGACATAAGCGGTGCCGGAATGGACCCCAACGTTATAGGTTTCTGGAGAAGGGAAGGCGGCGAGAGAAAGCCGGATTACAGAACCGTTATCGTTCTGGATCTCACGCCGGCGTCCCACGGGAATGCTACCGGAATCGGCATGGCCGACATTGTTCCCAGAAGACTGATAGATAAGGTCGATTGGAACGCAACCTACACGAACGCCAGAACATCAAGGGTTTTGAGATCCGCCCGAATGCCTCTCGTGGTGGATAGCGATAAGGAGGCCTTTGAGCTGGCTCTGGACATGGTGCCTGACCCTCACAGGATCCGTATGGTTCGAATCAAGAACACACTGGAGCTGGAGACTTTCTGGGCTACTGAACCCGTCGTTGCGGAGTTACAGGGGCTGCCCAACATCGTGGTCGAAAATCGATCCTTCGTTCCCGAGTTTGATGAAGAATTGCGGCTAATTCCTTTCGAATAAAGGGGGTGAACCGGTGAGCTATTTAAAGATCACAAAGACCTACAGAAGCAGAATAATCGTTGATGGGCCTGCAAGGGCAGGCCAGAGGGCCCATCTCCGTTCTCTCGGGCTTCTGGATCGGGATTTGGATAAACCCTTTATCGGGATTGTTAACTCCTGGAATGAGATGCATCCGGGTCATCGACATTTGAGGGAGTTGAGTGAAGAGGTTAAGAAAGGTGTGTACGAGGCTGGAGGTATTCCTTTTGAGTTCAATACCATAGCAATATGTGACGGTATTACGCAGGGGCATCGTGGGATGTGTTACGTTTTGCCCAGCAGGGACTGGATAGCCGACTCCATTGAACTGGTGGTGGAGGCTCAGCAACTGGACGGTCTGGTTTTTATCGGTGGATGCGACAAGATTGAGCCGGCAATGCTCATGGCAATGGCACGGCTGAATCTCCCGTCAATTATGGTAACCGGTGGTCCGATGTTGCCCGGTTATTTTCAGGGCCGCAAGGTTGCCATTCCGGACATGAGGGAGGGCGTGGGGAGGTGGCGTCGCGGCGAGTTGACCGACGAGGAGGTCCTAAAGCTTGAGTGCAGCGTCTGTCCCGGGCCCGGTTCCTGCGCCATGATGGGTACGGCCAACACAATGGCGTGTTTTGCCGAAGTTCTGGGAGTAACCTTGCCGGGATCGTCCACGGCTCACGCAGTATCATCCGAAAAAAAGCGTATTGCCCGTCAAAGCGGCCTGGAAGTCCTTCGGCTTGTCCGTGAAGACATCAAACCCCGGGACATCATGACCAGAGGAGCCTTTGAAAATGCCGTAAGAGTTTGTGCCGCCGTCGGCGGATCGACCAACCTTCTGCTTCACGCTCCCGCCATAGCAGCCGAAGCGGAAATAGATATTTCTCTGAAGGATTTTGATACCCTGAGCAGAACAACTCCCTATATATGCCATCTCAAGCCCGCAGGTCCCTTTACCCTTCTGGATCTGGACATGGCCGGAGGTATTCCGGCTGTTTGCAAACGCTTGATGCCTCTTCTGAATCCCGACGAAGTTAATGTTCTGGGTATGAAGATTAGGGACGTGGCGGCCAGGGCCGTGATCAATGACGATGAAGTTATCCGGCCTCTGGATAACCCTGTAAAAGAAGAGGGAAGCTATGCCATCCTTTTCGGAACTCTGGCTCCTGACGGAGCCTGCGTTAAGCAGACCGGCGTGGATCTGTCGGTGAAATATTTCCGGGGCAGGGCCAGGGTTTTTGATAATGAGCAGGATGCGGAGCACGCTATATACGACGGAAAGATAAAGCCCGGTGATGTTGTGGTTATTCGGTATGAAGGCCCTAAGGGAGGGCCGGGTATGAGAGAAATGCTATCGGCAACGGCGGCTCTCGTGGGAATGGGTCTGGGCAAGGAATGTGCCCTTGTGACGGACGGACGATTTTCGGGATCGACCCGGGGGCTGTGCGTGGGCCATGTTTCACCGGAAGCAGCTCTTGGTGGTCCCATAGCTTATGTCATGGACGGGGATGTTATTGAGATCGATTTGCCGGGTAGAAGGATAGATTTGAAGGTTGACGAGGCCGAACTCGAGAGGCGGCGCAAGACCGTTAAGATAAGGGAAAAAGCCGTGAAGGGGGTCCTGGCACGCTACTCCATGCTGGTGGGTAAAGTTTCAGAAGGGGCAAGGCTCAGGGAGTGATCGCATGGATGCCGTAAGGACAGGTGCAATCCTCATTCATAGAAGCGACAATGTGGCTGTGGCCCTGAAGGATATTGCCGAAGGTAGTTGCCTGCAGGTTGGTGGGCTCCGGGTAGTTTTAAGGGATCATGTTCCCCGTGGTCATAAGTTTGCCGTCAGTCCGATCCCGGCAGGAAGCCCTGTTTTCAAGTATGGGCACTACATAGGAACTGCAACGAAAGATATTCTTCCCGGTGAACATGTTCACGATCATAACATGGTGGCGGGTGAGGTTCCGGGAGATAGGAAGGTTGCTGCTGGCAGGAGTTTTTTCCCCGATACATCGGAGCCCGATGAACCGCCCGTTTTTAAAGGTTTCCTCAGACCCGACGGCAGTGTGGGTATTCGAAATTACGTTGCAATAATGACGACGGTCTCATGTGCCAACCCGGTGGCATCAAGGATTGCCGATATTTTCCGGCCACGACTTGAAAAGGACTTTCCGGGGGTGGACGGAGTCGTGGCCTTTGGTCACACGCTGGGATGCGGAATGGCCGCCCGATCTCCGGGGCTTGCAAACCTGCGGCGCTCCATTGCCGGATATTGTAATCACCCCTCCTTTTTTGCCGTGGTCCTTTTGGGGTTGGGATGTGAAACGAATCAGCTGAAGGCTCTGCTGGATGAGTACTATCTGAAGGACAGAAGCAGATTGCTTACGGTAAACATTCAGGATGTGGGCGGCACCGAAAGGGCCGTTGAAATCGTAAGGGATTGGCTTGAGAGGGAATTAAAAGAAGCTTCAGCCGTGAAGCGGGTGGATGTCCCGGTATCCAGACTTGTGGTGGGACTAGAGTGCGGCGGTTCCGATGCATTCTCGGGTATTACTGCAAATCCTTCACTGGGTGTAGCGGTGGACATGCTGGTCGGGTACGGAGGAACGGCCGTACTGAGTGAAACGCCCGAAATTTACGGAGCGGAACATATTCTAATGACCAGAGCCGTTAATGATCGGGTTTCCCTGAAACTGGCGGAAAAGATAGAGTGGTGGAAAAATTACACCGGGCTTCACGGGTGTGTGCTCGACAACAACCCGCAGCCCGGGAACAAAGCCGGTGGAATTACGACGATTTACGAAAAATCGTTGGGAGCGGTTTCCAAAGGCGGGACCACTTCACTCAGGGCGGTGTATGATTACGCCGAAAGGATAACGGAAACGGGGCTGGTTTTTATGGATACTCCCGGTTACGATGTAACCTCGATTACAGGGATGGTTGCCGGAGGAGCTCATCTTATATGCTTCACCACGGGTCGAGGATCTGTGCTGGGTTGTAAGCCTGCTCCGGTGATAAAAATTGCTTCCAACAGCGATACCTTTTTGCGTATGCAGAAAGATATGGACCTTAACGCAGGTGCCATTATCGACGAGGGGTTAACTTTGAGGGAAATGGGTGAATGTATATTTCGAGAAATTCTGGAGGTTGCTTCGGGTAAAAAAACGAAGAGTGAGTCCTTCGGTTTCGGTGATGACTCCTTTGTGCCTTGGCACATAGGGGCGGTCATTTAAGGGGGGAGAATTGTTCAATGCCGCAGAAAAGCTCTAACCTGGATGCACTGGTGAAAAAAATAGAAAACATGATCCTTACGGGTGTTTTTAGACCCAGGGAACATCTCGTCGAAACCGACCTTGCTTCCAGACTCAATGTCAGCCGCTATGCGGTCCGGGATGCACTCAAGATACTTGAGACGAAAGGCCTTGTTCAGATTACTCCCTATAAGGGAGCCACGGTTAAAGACCTGAGCAAAAAAGAGATTGAAGACATTTTTGTTATTCGGGTTCAACTGGAGCGTCTTGCCCTGAGGCTGGCCTTGAAGAACATCCGTCCCGAGGACATCGATCGGCTGGAAGAGCTGGCGGATCGGTTTGAAGAAGCCTATGAAAAGAGAGACATTGAGGCAATGATTCAGACAAATTCGAGATTTCACGATGCCATGTTTGAGCTGGCCGATAACCCCGTGCTGTTCCAGCTCATAGTGGACCTCAGAACGCGGCTCTATATCGTGCGCTATGCATCGTGGTCGTCTCCGGGCGTTTTGCAAACGATCCTTCAGGAACACAGGGAATTTTTAAAAGCTTTCAGAGAGAAAGATGTTGCCAAGCTGGATGAACTGGCAGAAAGACATCTGGCTCACGCCAAAGAACGCTATCTTGCTCAGCTGGAGGCGGTTGAGGCCTTTGCCCACTAAAGCATTGTGGAGGATAAAATGGAGAAGAGGTTTTCCGTGTTGCTTTGTGAAGACATGCATGAAGCCGGTGTGAATCTGCTTAAGGAAAAATGCAACGTTAAGTTTCCCGAGTCTCTTGAAGAGGATGACCTGGTTCGGGAGGTGGCCGACGTAGACGCCGTGGTCATAAGAGCCCGAGGGGCTATAACCCGGCGGGTTATTGAAGCAGCTCCCAGGTTGAAGGTAATAGGTCGTCACGGCGTGGGGCTGGATAACATAGATCTTGAAGCGGCCAGGGAAAAAGGTATTCGCGTTGTTTACACCCCGCTGGCAAATGCTCAGAGCGTTGCCGAGCATTTTGTCGGTCTGGCACTGGTTCTGGCGAAAAAGATCAACCACGCCTTTGAAGCACTCAAACAGGGCCATTGGAACGCCCGATACGAAATCCGCACGACCGAGCTACAGGGAAAAACCCTTGGGGTTGTGGGTTTCGGCAACATTGGCCAGTGCACTGCCCGGATATGTCATTTCGGTTTTGAAATGCCCGTTTTATATTTTGACGTTGAGCCCAAAGAGGATGCCGAAAAGCTGATGAATGCCCGTCGGGTAAGTCTGGAAGAGTTGTTTTCTCAGTCCGATATAATCTCCATAAACCTGCCCTTACTTCCCGAGACCAGGCATCTCATAGACAGAAAATTCTTCACAATGATGAAACCCACGGCCTTCGTGATCAACATGGCTCGAGGTCCTGTGTGGAAAGAAGAGGATCTGATAGAGGTTTTGAAGGAAAGAAGAATTGCAGGTGCTGCGGCCGATGTATTCGAGCAGGAGCCCCTGCCTGCAGATCATCCGCTCCTCAAGCTGGATAACTTTGTGGGGACTCCTCACATGGCCGCTCATACCGAGGAGGGGATGTACAGGATGAGCATGGTTGCCGAAGATGTCATAGCCGTCCTGGAAGGGCGGGAGCCCAGGTTCCCCGCCGTGTAGAAGGAGAAATCTCATGAAGATACTGTTAGCCGAGAAGATTCACGAAGCAGGTATGACCATTTTGGAGCAGGCCGGTAAGGTGATGGTGTCGCCGAGTGTGTCGGAGGAGGTCATCGTAGAAGAACTTAAGGACGCCGATGCTTTCGTCGTTCGTTCTTCACCTGTTACCCGGCGAATGATTCAGGCCTCTCCTCGTCTTAAGGTTATCGGAAGGCACGGAATAGGTGTGGATAACATAGATCTTGAGGCCGCAACCGAGAGAGGGGTCATCGTCGTCAACACACCCGACGCCAACAGCATGTCCGTTGCCGAGTATGTCGTGATGGCCATGGGGTATCTTGCAAAGAGGTTCAAGGAGGCCGATAGAGCCCTCCGGGAAGGCCTGTTCAACAGGGATGGTTCTCTTCCGGGGCTGGTCACGCGGCTTGGCTTTACCTGCATAGAACTAAACGGAAAAACCCTCGGGCTCGTCGGTTTCGGACGTATAGGCCGACTGGTTGCCCGGAAGTGCCGTGACGGTTTCGATATGAGGGTGATAGCCTATGACCCCTACATTTCGGAAGAGGCAATTCGGCAGGGTGGAGCCGTACCGCGGAGCGACCTGGAGTCAGTTTTTGTTGAAGCCGACGTCGTGTCCGTACACGTTCCCCTGTCCGAAGAAACCCGAGGGCTTATTGATATGCGTTATCTCAGGCTCATGAAGCCGACGGCCTATCTTATAAATGCGGCAAGAGGTGGTATTGTCGTGGAAAAGGATCTTTACGAGATTCTGAAAGAGAAACGTATTGCCGGGGCGGCAATCGACGTGTTTGAAAAGGAACCTCCACCGCCAGATCACCCCTTCTTTACCCTGGATAATGTGCTCGTTACCCCTCATATGGCCGCAATGACGGATGGAGCGCTTAAGAGGATGGCAGAAGAAGTTGCCCGTGATGTCGTTGCCGTTCTGAAAGGCGAGCGCCCCCGTAATCTTGTGAATCCTCAGGCATGGGATGAAACTCGGTTTAAGGAGAACAGGCTATGAGAAAGGTATTCTGGGAGGGTAACGAAGCCGTAGCCTGGGGAGCACTGCATGCAGGCTGCCGCTTCTTTGCGGGCTATCCCATTACACCGGCTACCACAATCTTACACACCATGTTGAGAATCCTTCCTCCTAACGGTGGAATAGTGATGCAGGGAGAAGATGAAATCGCTTCTATAGGTTTCTGTATCGGTGCATCCATGGCAGGATACAAGGCCATGACGGCCACATCGGGCCCCGGTATAAGCCTTTATAGCGAAAATATTTCTTTCGCCATTGCCTGCGAAATACCTCTTGTTATTGTTGACGTTCAGCGCCTGGGCCCTTCCACCGGGTCTGCAACGAGAGGAGCCGATGGGGACGTCCAGTTCATCAGATGGTCAAACACCGGCGGCTTTCCTACAATTGTGCTGTGTCCCACCACCGTCTCGGATTGTTACTCTCTGACGATCCATGCTTTCAATCTCGCCGAAAGATTCCGCTGTCCCGTCTTTATTGCTTCCAACAAGGAAATCGGAATGACCCGTGAGGTGATTGACCTGGATGAACTGGAAAAACCGCCTCTCCTAGACCGGATGGAAGCACCGAAGGAAGAGGTGTATCTGCCCTATAGAGTCTCCTCCGATGGTCGGGTTCCTTATTTCCTGCCCATTGGCGCCAGAGGTAGACTCAGTCGCTTTACTTCCTCCACTCACGGAGAAGACGGCTACATTACCACTAACCCTGAACACATAGAAAGACAGAACAGACGGCTTGAAGAAAAGCTGATTTCCTCGGTGGATGAGTTTACCTTTTACGACTATTTTCATAAAGATAACGCAGACACACTGGTGATATCCTACGGAATAACCGCTCGGTCTGCTCTGGAAGCGGCCAGAACCCTGGAATCCAAGGCCCAAACTGTGAGCCTTCTGGTGCTGAAAACCCTGTGGCCTGTGCCGGAGAAGCTGATAAGAGAAAAAGCTAAGGATTACGAAAGGATCGCCGTGGTTGAAATGAATACAGGCCAGTATGTGCGGGAAATCAGCAGGGTGCTCTGTAGAGATGACATCATCTCGATAACCAAAATGAACGGGACACTCATAACGCCTGAGGAGATAGAAAGGAGTCTTTCTAAATGAACTCCGGGAGCCTTATAAATCCCTCAAGACCGCCGGTTTTCTGTCCCGGCTGTTCTCACGAAACCGTGGTCAAAGCACTGGATAGAGCCCTCGTTAATTTAGGCCTTCAGGGCGACAGGGTGTGCATCGTAAGCGACATAGGATGCTCAGGCCTTTTCGATACCTTTTTCAATACCCACGCCGTTCATGGCCTGCACGGACGCGCTCTTACTTACGCCACCGGGATTAAGATGTGCAGACCCGAACTAAAGGTAATCGTTACACTGGGTGACGGTGGTGTCGGTATAGGAGGAGCTCACTTCCTGGCGGCCTGCAGACGCAACCTGGACCTGACGCTGATAATAATGAACAACTTCAACTTCGGAATGACCGGAGGACAGCATTCTTCTACAACTCCTCAGGATGCCAGTGTTACCACGAGTTTTCTTAACCGAATTGAAAAACCCCTTCCCGTTGCGGAGGTTGCTGCGGCAGCGGGAGCCCCCTTTGTGTATGTCTGTTCGGCCCAGGACGGTAATCTCACGGGTATTCTCGAAGAGGCCGTTAAATTTGACGGGTTTAGTGTGGTTGAGATCAGAGAGATATGCCCGGGCCGATATTCCCGGCGGAACAGGCTAACGCCAAAGATGCTTGAGGAATCGGTGAAATTAACGCCTTTCCGGGGTCTCGTGGAACATAACCTGCGCACCGAATACGGAAAGGCTTACAGGGAGCACCTTGGGAAGCTCGAGCCCGTATCGCTTCCGGAGGGAATAGAAATTCGCTTTGAGCCGCTGGAAAGAAGAAGATATGAGGTTTTGATTCTCGGCGCGGCTGGACAACATGTGGTTACGGCAGGAGAAGTTCTGGCTCTTGCCGCGATGAGTGCGGGTCTGAGGGTTGCGCAGAAAAACGAATACGACATAACGGTCCTGAGGGGACCGTCGATTGCGGAAGTCATTTTATCGGGAGATGAAATTCACTACACCGGGATCAAAAGTCCCGATGTGGTTCTTGCCGTTGCCCAGGAAGGCGTTGAAAGAAGGCGGGCTATTTTTGAAAAGCTTTCGGAAAAATCACTGATTATTTGCGACTCGGGGTTGAACCTCCCTGCTTGCCCTGCCGAGATTAAGGAAGTCAGTTTTCGTGATCTGGGTATAAAGAAAAATCAAAGGGCTTTTGGCGCTCTGGCTTTAATGGCAATCATGAAAAGAGGCATTACCGTGGATATGCTTCGATTTGCCATAGAAAGGCGTTACGAATCTCAAAAGATAAGGCAGGAAATGCGGGAAATGCTGAAAAAACTTTCTGAAGGGATAACCGGCAATGGGAACCGATAGTTTATACACCGGTCATGTGGAGGTCCGAAAGGTTGCATGCATAGGCTCGGGGTTTATAGGTCAGGGGTGGGCCGTTGTCTTTGCGCTCCGTGGGCTTCCCGTCGCGGCTTATGACATCGGAGAAACGGTTCTTTCAGAGGCTCAACGAAGAATAAGAAAACACCTTAATCTTTTGAGAGACCATGGCCTTGTGACTTCTGACGAAGTTGATGAAGCCTTAGGAAGGATCGAATTTACGACGGTAATGGAAAGAGCCCTGGAAGGGGCGGACTATGTTCAAGAATCCGTTCCGGACAGGCTTCAGATAAAGCGAAAAGTTTTTCAAGATCTGGACGGAATGACCGATCGGGCGGTTATTCTTGCCAGCAGCTCTTCAGGCTTCAGGATGACGGATATTCAGAAAGGACTCCGGCATCCGGAGCGTTGCGTTCTGGTTCACCCCTTTCTGCCCGTACACATCATTCCCGTGGTCGAAGTCGTTGGCGGTGAGCTGACGTCGCCGGAAGTTGTCGAAAGGGTATGTGAGTTTATGAAGCGGGTGGGTAAGGTTCCCATCAGGCTTAAGAAAGAGGTACCGGGATACATTCTTAACCGTTTTCAGGCCGCAGTGCTTAGAGAAGCCGTTGATCTGGTGGGCCGTGGGGTGGCTTCGGTTGAGGACATAGACAGGGCTTTTCGATTGGGGCTGGGGATCCGAGACCCTTTTATGGGGCCTTTTATGAGGGCCAGTATGGCCGGGGGCGACATAGAAGGTTTTTTTGAACACTTTTCTTCTTCCTACAGGAGTAGATGGGAAGATATGGCCACGTGGACCGAGATTCCGGAGGAGGCAAAAGAGAAGGTGGTAGAAGAAGTCAGTTTGCTGGAGACCGCCTTTGGGACGGATTTGGAAGCCCGAGAATTATGGCGTGATCGTATGATTGTGGAGATGATTAAATTTCTGAATTCTTTCGAGGTAAAGGAATAGCCGGTTTAAAATAGAAGAAAGGCGGAATTGTGGTAAAGAAGCTTGACTTTTTGTAGAAGGCGCTATAAAAAGTGAGTTGTGACCTACCGTTCATACGGTCGAACAGAAAACCCCCGGAGGCCTAAAATGCTTCAACCCCTTCAGGGTATCAGGGTCCTTGAGCTTGCCAGAACTCTGGCAGGCCCCTTCTGCGGAATGATTCTGGGTGATATGGGAGCCGACGTCATCAAGGTTGAACAGCCGGGTGTGGGCGACGAAACAAGACACTATAAACCCCCGGAATGGGGAGGTGAAAGCTGCTACTATCTCAGTCTGAACCGAAATAAAAAAAGTATTACCGTTAATTTAAAAAGTGAGCAGGGCCGGGAAATTATCAAAGCCCTTGCGGCCCAATCCGACGTGCTCATCGAAAATTTCCGCACCGGAACAATGGAAAAATTCGGACTGGGTTATGAAGAGCTCAAAAAGATTAACCCGGAGCTTGTCTATTGCGCCGTTAGCGGTTTTGGTCGAAGGGGTCCGCTGAAAGATGAACCCGCCTATGATCTTCTCATGCAGGCCTTTGGCGGTTTGATGAGCGTCACGGGTGAACCGGAGGGCCCGCCGGTCAGGGTGGGGTTTTCAATAGTTGACCTTGCGACGGGCCTTTATGCGGCCTTCGGTGTTATGGCCGCTCTCTTTGCCCGGACAAAAACGGGGAAAGGTCAGTATGTTGAGGTGTCACTACTTCAAGCGGTGGTATCGCTTCAAACCTACCTGGGTCAGTCCTTTCTTGCCACGGGGGAAAGTCCTGGCAGGATGGGTTCGGGCCATCCCAATCTTGCGCCTTATCAGGCCTTTGAGGCAGGTGATGGCTATGTGATCATCGCAGTTCCCAACGATTGGCTGTGGATAAAAATGTGTGATGCTCTTGGCTTGGAGCATCTCAAAAACGACCCGAGGTTTAAGACCAACAAGGATCGGGTAAAGCATCGTGAAGTTCTGGTGGAGTTAATCACCGATTTTACGAGACGGAAAAGCCGTGAGGAGATCATATCCCGGCTTAAAAAGGCCGGTGTTCCCTGTGGTCCCATAAATACCGTTGGCGAGGTGCTCACACACCCTCAGGTTGTTCATCTGAAAATGGTCGAAGAGGTTCCTCATCCCACCATCGGTATAATGAAACTCCTCGGTATTCCTCTTTATCTCTCCGATACCCCCGGCTCCATCCGTTTGGCTCCGCCTCTTTTGGGTGAACATACCGAAGAAGTGCTCCAGGGTCTTGGGTACTCCGAGGCAGACATAGAAAACCTCAGGAAAGAGGGTGTTATTTAATATCCCGGTGTACGGGAATATTGTGACCAATATCAACGGATAGGAGGGAACCATGAAAGTCAAAATGAAATGGGCAGGTGTTTTTTTTCTCACTTTTTGCCTGGCCTTTGGGGCCATCGGTTTTTCGGATCAGGCGGTGAAGTTTCTCCGTATGGCTTCGGGGCCCGAAGGTGGAGCGTGGTATCCGCTGGGTTCGGCTATGATGAGTATCATCGAGAGGGAGTTGAAAATATCTACTTCCAACGGACCGGGTGGTGGTGTTGTGAACTGCAAGGCCGTCAATGCCGGAAGGGCAGATATAGGCTGGACCTATACTCACACGGCCTACAATGCCTACGAGGGTAGAGGTGAGTTTGTTAAGAAACACTCAAATCTGAGGCATCTCATGTCCCTCTATCCCGGTGTTTTTCAAATGGCCGTTCGTCGTGACAGCAACATTTATTCCGTAGCGGATCTCAGGGATAAAAGAATTGTTCCCGGTAAGATCGGTTTTACCGGTACCATCATTGCCGAACTGGTCCTGAAGGCTTACGGATTGACCTTCGATGACATCAAGAAAAACGGCGGAATGGTAACCTTTGTGGGTTATGCCGATTCTGCGGCAATGCTGAAAGACGGCCACAGCGATTGCTACATGGCCGTAACAGCGTGTCCTCAGTCCACTCTCATTGAACTCAATTTCCAGCCCGGGATACGCTTTCTGCCGATCGATGAGGAGCACATGAAAAAGATTCTGGAGATGGAGCCCGGCCTTATGCCAACGGTTATTCCCAAGACGGCCTACAAGGGTATGACGGAGGATGTTCCCACTGTGGGTACCGTGACATGTCTTGTGGTTCGGGCGGATCTTCCCGACGATCTGGTCTATAATATTGTCAAAACGCTCTATGCTCACTGGCCGGAGCTTGCGGAAGTGAAGAAGCAGGCCATTGAGCAGGCGAAGCCCGAAAAAGCCCTTCTTGGAGCGAAGATACCGGTACATCCCGGGGCACTGCGCTATTACAAAGAAATGGGCTACGTTCAGTAGAAGATTTGGGAGGTCGATTTTATGCACCCCGTTGCAGGCAATACCGTTGAATATCACGATCGCAGAGAGAACAGCATTGTTGAGTTACTCCGCGGTGGCAAAGGTTCTCTTACCGGCGTCTCTTTAGGATATGTTATCTCTGCTCTTGCCGTGGCTTTGAGCATCTATCATCTCTACATAGCCTATGCCGGAGCCGTAGAAGCCCACGCTTTTCGTTCAACTCATCTGGCTTTTGTGATGGTACTCTGTTTTTTGACCAGGCCTCTGAGGCGGAAAAGCTGGTCGGAGCCGGTAAACATCTGGTTTTTCGTCGATCTGATTCTAATTATGTTGGTGGTAGCCGTTCAGGTTTACACCTTGTGGGATCTTGATGCCTTCATACTGCGGCGGGGTGATCTGACAGATTGGGATCTCATAATGGGAACGGTGATGATTTTTCTGTTGCTTGAAGCCACCCGCAGAGCGGTTGGGTGGGCTATGGTTATCATTGCACTCTTCTTTCTCGTGCAAACCGTTTTCTCGGATCATTTTTTCGGAGTTTTTTACGGGCCTCCCAATTCCTGGTTTAATGTGGTGGATTACCTTTTTATGAGGGAGAACGGAATTTATGGAATTCCTTTGATGGTAATGGCTACTTACATATTTCTGTTTATTCTTTTTGGGGCTTTGCTGGTACGGTCGGGTGCGGGCAGGTTTTTTATTAACGTTGCGCTTGCGCTGACCGGGCGTACGGTCGGAGGACCCGCCAAGGCCTCCATAGTCAGTTCCTGCCTTATGGCCTCAATATCCGGTTCGGCTGTTGCCAATGTGGTGACCACGGGAAGCTTTACGATACCCTTAATGGAAAGGATCGGATATCGACCCTATTTTGCGGCGGCGGTTGAGGCATGTGCCTCCTCGGGTGGTCAGATCATGCCGCCCGTTATGGGAGCCGCGGCATTCATCATAGCCGAATTTCTAAACATGCCCTACCTCAAGGTCGCCGTGGCCAGCCTTTTTCCCGCTCTGATTTATTTTTTCTCCATCTTCGTAATGGTCCATTTTGAAGCCCGTAAAAGGAATCTTCCCACTCTGAAAGAAGACGAACTTCCGGACCTTAAGTACGAGCTCAAAAGAGGAGGCCATCTCTTTATTTCTATCCTCGTTATAATTTTGCTTCTGGTTTTCGGCTATACCCCGATGTTTTCCGCTTTCTGGGCAATCGTATCCATCTTTGTTTTGAGCTTTTTGAGAAGAGAAACCCGGATGACTCCTCTGGATATCGTCAGTGCCCTTGAAGAGGGGGCGAGGGCGGCAGTGCCCGTCTCTGTGGCTTGTGCCGCAGCGGGTATAATTATCGGCTGTGTTTTTGTTTCCGGCCTCGGCCTGAAGTTCACGAATGCCCTGGTTACGATTGCAGGTGGGAAGCTCTGGGTTACCCTTATCCTCACCATGTTTGCATCACTGATACTTGGAATGGGACTCACCACGACGGCCGTTTACATTACTCTGGCCGCCCTTGTCGTTCCGGCCGTTGTGAAAATGGGGGTTGAACCCATTGCGGCCCATCTTTTCGCTTTCTATTTCGGCCTGGTTTCCGCCATCACTCCACCGGTTGCTCTTGCTTCCTTTGCCGCCGCCGGTGTTGCCAAGGCCAATCCCATGCAAACGGGGTTTCATTCCGTTAGGCTGGGGATTGCCAAGTATATTTTACCCTTTGTGTTTGTTTACAATCCGGGACTTGTCATGGTGGGCAAATGGTACAATATCGTACTGTCCATCATAGGCGGATTTCTTGGTATTTATGCTTTGACCATAACGACGGAAGGGTGGGCTTTTACCAGAGCAGGTCTGTTGTCACGGCTTTTGGCCTGCCTTGCGGCATTTCTCTATTTTGTCCCCTACCTTGACCTTGGAGGTTTAAGGCTTCCGCTCTGGGGAACGCAAATCTTAGGCACAGTCATACTTGCAGCGGTGTTGTTTGCCAATTATGCAAGGCTGAGAAAAGTGGAAAGGCTTACGGAGGAGCCTGCATGAGATTGTCTAAGTCTTTAAAAGAGTGGGCATTACTGGCGATGACGGCATTACTTGTTGTAATCTTAAAGGAGCTTCATTTTGCCGTCACTCATTACAATGTGTTTCTGTCAATCCTCCTGGGCTGGGGAGCCCTGCTCGTAGGATTTTTTGGTTTCGTCTTTCGCTGATGAGCCGATTCCGGAGGGCCTTTCAACATTGAAAGGCCCTTTCTTTCATAAATGAAGAATTTCTCTTGCTTCACCGGGGGTTGCTATCTCCCTATCGAATTCTCTTGCGAGCCTGACAATCCTTTCAACGAGCATCTCGTTGGATGCTACCACGCCTTTTTTGTAGTAGATATTGTCTTCCAGACCCACTCTTACATGACCACCCATGAGGATTGCGTGGACTGCCAGAGGAAGCTGGAATCGGCCTATGCCTGTAACGGTCCAGGTGCTGTTTTCGGGAATCATCCGTTTTAGATGTACGAGCTGTTCTATCGTAGCGGGTTGTGTACCTTTTAGCCCCATAACGAAGTTGAAATGTATGGGCGTGGATACGATTCCCTCTTTTGCAAGGTCAATAGCCGGCTGAACCATGGATGTATCGAATATTTCCATTTCCGGTTTGATACCCCGTTCCCGCATGGCTTCTGCGAGCGCTTTAACATCGGCAGGTGGGTTAACGTAAACGGAATTGGGAAAATTCACCGAACCCGTTGTGAGGGACGCCATTTCACAGGGTACGTTGAGTCGTGCTATTCTGCTTTCGAGGCCGGAGCCGGCCCGTCCTCCTGTTGATATCTGAATAATCAGCTTGCTACCGGCCGCTTTTAATCCGGAAACGACTTCTTGAAACAGCTTCGGATCGTCGGAAGGATTTTGATCTCGATCTCTTACGTGGATGTGTACTATGGATGCCCCCAGTTCTTCGCATCTTAGTGCACAATCCACTATTTCCTGTGGGGTGACGGGGACGTGCGGATTTTGTTCCTTTCTTGGGAGTGATCCCGTTGGAGCAACCGTGATGATCAACTTTTGCATCTTTTGCTCCTGCTTGTTTTAAGGGAGTAGAATGTCGTTAATCCTGGGTTTTACCCCTGTAGGGATTTATCGGCTCTCAGTCCGTTAAAGAAAATCTCCGTCATTACGGAGGCGATTTCGTCGGCTGATTTTTCTCCTTCTGGCTTAACCCACCTAATGAGCCAGTTTACCATACCGAGCATGGCAAATCCCGTTAGCTTTTCGTCCAGATTTTTGAATTCTCCCAGTTCCCTGCCCGTTCTGATAATCCCGCGAATTATGCTCTCATAGCGATCCCGGAGTCCAACGGCTTCGGGCCAGTATTCACCCATGTTTACCGGGTTTACCTCACGGAGGCTCACGGTGAAAATGTCGAGATGGTCAACGACGAGTCTTATGTGAGCCGTCATGAGGGCTTTCAGCTTTTCCGTGGGGCTCATGTTTGAGTAGGCCACCCGTTCGGCTTCGGCAATGAGCATGTTCATGCAGGCTCTGGCTATTTCCACCAGGAGTTCCTGTTTCGATTTTATGTAGTAGTATATGGAAGCTTTCTGGATTCCCGCCGCCGAGGCGATGTCGCTCATTGAGGTGGCACAGTAACCCTTTTCCCGGAAAAGCCGGGTTGCTTCGGCGAATAGCCTGTCTCTAGTAGAGCCAGCCGTATTTTTCATCTCCCAATCCTACCGGTCGTTTGGTTAAACATCTCTAACACATCCAGACTTAAAATGTCAAACACAAATATCCTAAAACCGCAACAATTGTTCCTCAAGACGGAACATCAATGGATTAAGATGGCGAATCTACTGGACAATACTGGGCATTTTGAAGCATACTGAATCAGCCGTCGGCAGTAATGTCATTGCTAACCTTTACCGTCAAATCGGCACAGCAAGGGGTGATGTCCATGACGTTTCAGGAACTTATTCTTGCACTGGATGCTTTTTGGGCAAAGCACGGCTGTGTTATTCAGCAGCCTTACGACCTCGAAGTAGGAGCCGGAACCTTCAATCCGGCCACCTTTTTGAGGGTTCTTGGCCCTGAACCCTGGAAGGTCGCCTATGTGGAGCCCTCAAGGCGACCTACAGATGGGCGTTATGGGGAAAACCCAAACCGCTTACAGCATTACTATCAGTATCAGGTCATTTTGAAACCTTCTCCGCCAGACTCACAGGAGCTTTATCTGGAAAGCCTGAAAAGCCTGGGAATTGACCCCCTGGACCACGACATCCGATTCGTTGAAGACGACTGGGAGTCTCCTACCCTGGGTGCTTCAGGCCTGGGATGGGAAGTATGGCTCGACGGTATGGAAATTACTCAATTTACCTATTTTCAACAGGTCGGAGGAATACAGCTTCATCCTGTCAGCGTTGAATTAACCTACGGAATCGAACGAATTGCCATGTATCTCCAGGGAGTTGACAGCGTCTTCGATCTTAAATGGAACGATGTTATCACCTATGGAGATGTACATCACAAAGGTGAGGTGGAGTGGTCCTACTACAACTTCGAAGAGGCCGATGTTGATATGCTGTTCAAACTCTTCGATATGTATGAAGCAGAATCGTTGCGGATGAACGAGCGTGGCCTTGTGTTGCCCTCCTACGATTACTGCCTGAAGTGTTCTCATGTATTCAATCTACTTGATGCAAGAGGTGCTATAAGCGTTACGGAAAGGACCCAGTACATAGCCCGGGTCAGACACCTGGCAAGGCTGGTTGCCCATGCCTATGTTAAACAAAGAGAAGAAATGGGCTTTCCGCTCATGAACCGCTGGAAGTAGAGGGGAAAGAGATGGCAGAAAAAAGTGTTTTTTTGCTTGAAATAGGAACGGAAGAGATACCCGCCGGTTACATCGGGCCGGCCCTTGATATGATGGCCCGTCAGATAGAGGATTTTTTCCGTAACAACCGAATAGGGTTTGAAAAGGTCGAAACGGCAGGTACCCCGAGAAGACTGGTTCTTGTTGCCCATGGTGTTGACATGGTTCAAGAGCCCGCCGTGCAGGAGATTACCGGGCCACCTTATTCGATTGCTTTCACTCCTGATGGTAAACCCACGAAGGCCGCGGAAGGCTTTGCACGGGGCTTAGGGGTTTCTGTCGATGAGCTTCAGGTGAAGGACACCCCTAAGGGTAAGTATCTTTTCTTCGTTAAGGAAGAAAAGGGCCGTTCCACAAAGGAGCTTCTGGCCGAATATCTTCCCGATTTTGTAGCACATATACCCTTTCCCAAGTCCATGAGATGGGGAGATCAGACGGTTACCTTTGCCCGGCCCATACACTGGATTGTTGCTCTGCTCGGTGATGAAGTCGTCCCCTTCAGTTATGGCGATGTCGTAAGTGGTCGTCATTCCAAAGGACACAGGTTTATGAAACCCGATGTCATTAGCGTTCCTTCCGATTTCGACGAATACAAAAAGATTCTTCGCGACCATTTCGTTATCGTTGATAGAAACGAGCGTAAAGAGATGATACGAAGTTCCGTGAAGGCTCTTGCTGAATCCCTTGGCGGGATCGTTGTGGAGGATGAGGACCTTCTCGACGAGGTAACTCATCTGGTTGAGTATCCTTATCCGCTCGTTGGAAAGTTCGAAGAAAAGTATCTTGAGCTCCCCCCGGAAGTTCCCATCACCGTTATGAAGGAGCATCAGAGATACTTCGCTTTAACGGATGCCCGGGGGAAGCTCATGCCCTATTTTATCACCGTAGCCAATACCGTACCCAGAAGACCGGAGGTAGTAGCTCAGGGTAACGAAAGAGTTGTTAGGGCCAGGCTGGAGGATGCTCGGTTCTATTATGAGGAAGACAAAAAGATACCACTGGAAAAGCGGGCCGAAGAGCTGAAAAATGTGGTTTTTCATTCAAAGCTGGGGACTAGTTGGGAGAAGGTTGAACGCTTCAGGGCCGTTGCAAAATGGCTTTCCGATCAGCTACAGTTTGATGAATCCCAGAATGCGAAGCTGATGCGGGCGGCTCTTCTATGCAAAGCCGATCTCGTAACGGGCATGGTGAGCGAGTTCCCCGAGTTACAGGGTGTGATGGGCAGGGCTTATGCTCTTCATCAGGGAGAAGATCCCGACGTGGCAGAGGCCATCTATGAGCATTATCTCCCTGCCAAAGCTGGTGACGTGGTTCCTTCAGGAATTATCGGGGCCGTACTAAGTATTGCCGATAAGATCGATACTATTGTCGGGTGCTTCGGCGTTGGATTAATACCCACAGGAACGGCGGATCCTTTTGCCTTAAGGCGGCAAACCCTTGCCATCATAAGAATTCTTCTGGAAAAGGAACTGCCCATATCTCTTGTAAGCCTGGTGCGCAATACGATTCCTGGCCTGAGGAAATGGATAACCGAGCCGGAAAATACCGTCATTGAAGGAGTAATCCAGTTCTTTAAAGGACGTCTGGAGCATTATCTGCAAACCCATTACGGTTACCCTATCGATGTTATCCAGGCCGCTTTGTCGGTGGAAATTGATGTTCTGGTAAACGACGTGAAAAGAATTGCAGCCCTTTCGGAATTTCGTAAGCGTTCTGATTTTAATGCCCTGGCGACGACCTTTAAGAGGGTTGTTAACATTATCAAAGAACCTGTGGAAATAGCGGTAAAACCGGAACTTTTTGAGGACGACGCAGAAAGGGAACTTTGGAAGCTCATTCAGGACCTGAGAGAGCGCTTCCGGACCTGGGAGCAGGAACGCAATTATGGCAGAGCCCTGGAGGAGTTCGCGTCCCTCAGGCCCGCAGTTGATAGATTTTTCGATGCCGTGCTTGTTATGGCCAAAGAGACTGAGGTCAGAAATAACAGGCTTGCTCTGCTTAGCACCCTGAAGAGCCTCTTCGAGAATATTGCCGACTTTAAAATGATTCAGACCGAAGTCTAGTTCGGCAGATTTCTACAGGGCTCGGGGTGGGGCTACAGGAAATAAACGGTTCGATTTCTTTAAGCCTTTTCTCCCCGATGCCCTCTATTCTCGTGAGTTCCTTTTTTACCCGAAAGGATTGCTTTTTTCTCATTTCGATAATTTGTTTTGCCGCCTCGTCCGTTATGTAAGGCAGTGCTCTGAGGACCTGGAAGGGCGCACTGTTTATGTTGACCGGTAGGCCCAGGGCCAGGCGGTATCGGTCCTGCATGGTGCCGAGGGATATTTTGATTTCTTCCGAGGTGTTATGGAGATACACGGCATCTCCTGTTTTCATGGGAAGGTCTAGATAAGGACCACATTGGGTTAGGTCATACGAAGGGATCTCGGCCTGCAGTATTTCCTTTAGGGTAGGCGTAGGTGACTGGAGACACATTAACCGTGATTTTCCTTCGGTTTCTATTACCAGCTCAACGAAGGTGCACGGGGGTTCCCTCGATCCGGTACATCGGATTTTATCCATGTAAGAATAACAGGTAATAAGTACGGCCAGGAAGGCCAGAAGCATGTAAATTTTTGCTTCCTTTCCCGGCCGATAAAATTTCATGAACCTTCAGCGAAAAAGGTTTTAAAGATCCGGATAAACGTTTCCGGTTTCTATGATCTGCCAGCCTCTCGGTGTTTTCCCGAGAAGCAGGTTTACATGCCAGCCTACCCGGCAGTGCGTAAGAATCTCTTCCGGAAGCCGGAGTTCAACCGTTTCGATATCCGATGACAGGCTTGATAGAATCAGTCTTCCCGGTAGAATTTCTTCTATTGTGAAGTAATCGTCGATTTCCATAGTCCAGAAGCGGGGTGCATGAAGGTGGGCATGTTCATAAAGCAGACGTGCAAGCCTTTCTGCTGCGGGCAGGACTTTTGATGCTTCGGCAGCATACCTCATCGCCTTTCTGGCGCGAGCCTTGCCCACATATCCGTAATCGGCAAGCCATTTGGCGAGTTTTTTCGTAACCGTTCCCGACCATCTGAGCAGTGATTCGGAAGCCGCAACCTTTCTTATCATGAACTCGCCGAGAAAGGTGGGGAGGCCGGCAAGAATCTTGTCTGCCCCGAAGATCGAGCAAAACTCAAGGTTTTTCACCGTGTAGAGCCGCTCGTAGAGTTGATATTCCGCATCGGTCAGAAAGTTAGGGCCGTACCCGTCCAGGCAATGTCGGAGCAGTTCGGTCACGACCCTGTACTGCCTGAACGTGGCAGGCTTCAATCTTCTGTTCTGTTCCTGAAGAAATTCGTCGAGTAATTCATTTATGTTGGGGCGTGCGACCTGAGGAAAGGGTATGACCTGAGCCTTCTGCTTCATATTGTTACCGTCCTCGTGGGGATTTGTCGTTAAACTTCCTGTTGCTTATACTTTGGTTCCGCATCTCGGGCAATAGTTAAATGACGGATCCAGTTCGAGACCGCAGGATGGACATTGCGGCCTTCTGTGAAATTGGCGGCTTCTGGCAAAGTAGTCGGCCTGATCAGGAGGAGCGGCAAAACCACAACGTTCGCACATCAGGAGAGGTTCGCCTTTTTTTACAGGAAATAGCGGAATGAAGAAAAGGCTTACGTAGTGGTCTATTCTTTTCAATTTTGCCTGAGCCAGCCCACAGGATGGACACAGCCTGGGGTTTTCATCCAGTGTGACCGTTTTTGGTTGAACACCGCCGATAAAGAAAAACATCTGGTACCTCTTTTGGACCCCTGGGATGAGCAGGGTAGATCGGCCTTTGCGACCGATCTACCGGACATCAGGCTTCCTTTCCTTCTCCTTTTACTTCCTCAAATTCTGCGTCCACTACATCGTCACCGCCCTGGCTCTTCTGTTCCTTTTCTTCTTTATCTCCGGGAGTCCCCTGTGCTGCCTCTCTGTAGACCTTTTCGGCGAGTTCGTGAGAGAGCTTTATCAGGGCATCCGTTTCTCGAACAATGGCTTCTTTATCGTCTTTGTCCATGACCTCTCTGAGTCTGGATATCTGATCCTCGATGTTTTTTCTGACCTCGGGAGCCACCTTATCTCCCAACTCTCTGAGGCTTTTTTCCGTGCCGTAGATTATGTTATCGGCTCTGTTTCTGGCCTCTACGAGCTCTCTCTTCTTCCTGTCTTCCTCGGCGTGGAGTTCTGCCTCCTTGATCAGACGCTGTATCTCTTCTTCGGTCAATCCGCTGGAAGGCGTGATTTTTATCGATTGCTCCTTTCCCGTCGCCAGGTCTTTGGCCGAAACGTGAACGATTCCGTTAGCGTCTATGTCGAAAGTTACCTCGATCTTCGGGACACCTCTTGGAGCCGGTGGGATTCCTACCAGCTCGAAACGCCCCAGGCTTTTGTTATCGGCCGCCATTTCTCGTTCGCCCTGAAGAACGTGAATCATCACGGAGGTCTGATTGTCGGAGGCGGTAGAGAATATCTGGCTCTTTCTGGTCGGTATGGTTGTGTTCCTTTCGATGATTTTGGTCATTACCCCGCCCAGGGTTTCTATTCCGAGAGAAAGTGGAGTTACATCCAGCAGGAGTACATCCTTTACTTCTCCTTTAAGGACTGCCCCCTGGATTGCAGCTCCTATGGCAACGACTTCGTCGGGGTTAACACCCTTGTGAGGTTCACGACCGAAGAACTCTTTAACCTTTTCTTGAATGCGAGGCATTCGAGTCATTCCGCCTACGAGGATTACTTCGTCGATATCCCTCGGCGTTAGCCCTGCATCCTTCAGGGCCAGCTCCATAGGCGGTATCAACTTTTCAATGAGGTCTTCAACCAGAGATTCGAACTTTGCACGGGTGAGTTTTTTGACCAGGTGTTTTGGGCCGGTATGGTCTGCAGTGATGAAGGGCAGGTTTATCTCGGTTTCCAGTGCAGAAGAGAGTTCCATCTTTGCGCGTTCCGCTGCATCTTTTAGCCGTTGTAGGGCCATTCTGTCCTGACGAAGATCGATTCCGTGTTCTTTTTTGAATTCTTCGATCAGCCAATCGATTATCCGCTGGTCGAAGTCTTCTCCGCCCAGGTGGGTATCACCGTTTGTGGCTTTTACTTCGAAGACCCCGTCCCCGATTTCGAGAATCGATATATCGTAAGTTCCGCCTCCAAGGTCAAAGACGGCGATTTTTTCGTCTTTTTTCTTATCAAGGCCGTATGCAAGGGATGCGGCAGTCGGCTCGTTGATGATCCTGAGAACATTCAGGCCGGCGATTCTTCCGGCGTCCTTGGTTGCCTGACGCTGGCTGTCGTTAAAATATGCCGGAACGGTAATAACGGCGTCCGTTACCTTTTCACCCAGATAGTCTTCTGCGGTTTGTTTCATTTTCATGAGAATATAAGCAGAAATCTCAGGGGGACTGTACTGTCTTCCCTGAACTTCTACATGAGCATCGCCGTTTGGTGCTGATACGACTTTGTAGGGCAGTATGCCGAGATCCCTCTGAACCTCCGGTGAGTTAAATTTTTTCCCCATCAGGCGTTTTATTGCGTAGATTGTATTGGTCGGATTCGTTATTGCCTGCCTTTTGGCAACCTGTCCGACCAGTCTTTCTCCGGATTCCGTAAATGCCACCACCGATGGGGTGGTCCTGCCACCCTCCGCATTTGTCAGCACTTTGGGTTCTTTTCCCTCCATTATGGCGACTACGGAATTTGTGGTTCCCAGATCAATTCCTATAACCCGTCCCATGAAGGCTTATCCCTCCTCATCCTGTTTTTTCTCTTTTACCGATCGGGCCACAACAACCATGGCCGGTCTGAGCAATCTGTCTTTTAACATGTAACCCTTCTGGTATTCCTGAAGGACCGTATTTTCCGGGTATTCCTCTGTTTCCTGCTGCATTATTGCTTCGTGATAAGAAGGATCAAAGGGCTTGCCGACCGACTCAAAGGGCGTGCAACCAAACCTTTCCAGAGTTGAAAGAAAACTTCTCAGGGTGATTTCAACCCCTTCCAGAAGGGCCTTCGGGTCGGTCTCGGAGTTTGCGTGAGAAATGGCCCGTTCAAGGTTGTCTATAACCGGCAGGAGCTCTCGCAATATCTGCTCATTAGCGTAAGCAACTGCTTCATTCCTTTCTCGTTCAAGACGCTTTCTGGTGTTATCCATCTCCGCTGCCATTCGGAGTATCTTTTCGTTAAGCCTTGCGATTTTCTGATCTTTCTGTTTCAGGAGCTCTATCAATTCCTCTCTACTTATATCCTTGTAAGGATCTTTGGCTTCTGCTTCAGCTTCGACTTCCTGTGCATCCACCTGCTGTTCTTTTTCCTGCACATCCATCGAGTTATTTTCTTTGTTCCTGTGTTCTTCCGGCTCCACCTTTATCATGATAACATTAACCTCCTGATTGTATTATTTCCCCGCAGATGTCACCTTTTTCCGGATTTTGTAACACTTCGCTGAGAACCCGGGCTGTGAAGTCCACAATTGGGACGATTTTAGGGTAGTCCATTCTAAGCGGTCCGATAACACCTACCACACCCAACACGGTTTCCCCGCGTTTGTAAGGCGATGATACGATACCGATGTTTTCGAGGTCCTGGATATTGCTTTCGGGACCGAGAATTATCTGAACACCCTGCGTGGACTCCATGGTTACATCAAGGAGTTTTAATATGCGGGACTTATCCTCAAAGGCCTCAAGAATTTTTTTTAGCCTTTCTATATCTGTGAATTCGGGGTTATCCAGCAACTTAGACTGGCCCTCGATGTACATTTCCGTACTTTCGGCCTGTAGCTGAAGGGCCTCCTTTATTATCGTCACGGCGCGGTTGTATATCCGGTCGAAGAGCGCTTTTTCCTCCTGGAGTTCTTTGATTATGCGGTTTTTTATTTCCTCCAGCGTGAGGTTCCCGTAGGTTTCGTTAATGTATCTACCGAATCTGTCCAGTTCTTCCTGAGATATGTCCTCATCCAGGATGATGAGCCTGTGGTGTATTATGCCTGATTCCGCGACGAGAATTGTGAGCACGTGATTTTGGTGCAACCTTACGAACTCTATTCTTCTGAGACGGGTTGCCGATAGTCTGGGCCAGAGGACGAGAGCCGCCTGTGCGCATAGCGAAGACAGGACATGGGTGGTGCGCTTGAGAACATCTTCTATCCCGGACACATCCATGTAAGCCTGACGGATTACTTCTTTTTCCTTCTTCTCCAGTTCCTCCCACTCCATCAGGAATTCTAAATAAAAGCGTAAACCCTTCTCCGTGGGGATTCTGCCTGCGGAGGTGTGAGGCTGATACAAATATCCGAGATCTTCCAGATCGGCCATTATATTGCGGATTGTGGCAGAACTGAGGTTTTTCATATATTTTTTGGAAACGGTTCTGGATCCAACGGGTTCACCGCTTTTTATGTAATCGAGCACTACAGCCCGGAGTATACTCTGATCTCTGGGACTCAGTTCTGCCGTCATGGCTTTTACCACTCCTGCTTGTTAGCACTCTCACCTACCGAGTGCTAATCTAAAGTAGTTATGCTGACGCAAATTGTCAATTGTGCCCGGGGAAATAACCCGTTCATAGCAAGTTAAGCTTTCTGAGCACTTCGGCGAAGTCGTCCGCTCTTTTCGAATATTCTCTCAGGGCATTGAACCATTCGGCGAATCTGTACTTTTCTTCCAGTTCTTTCATGGCTTCTTCTTTTGCCTTGTCCTTAAAGGTTCTTCTGTCCCATAGGAGCAATCCCACGAAGACTCCACAGAGACCTCCGAAAACACCGATCATGGCTATTATTAAATTCTGCATGAACTCGAGCCTCTTATCAATCTGTTCAAATCTCTTGTCGACCTGTTCGAATCTTTTATCGATCTGCTCGAATCTCTTGTCTATCTGTTCAAGGCTTCTATCTATGGATTCTTTAAAGGCCTCCAGCATTGTTTCCAGTCTCACGAGCCTTTCCCTGTCTTCCTGGGAAAAGCCCTGTTTCTCCTTTTCTGCGTAAGAAGGCTGGGACAGGAGGCCGCAAATCAGAAGGCCTAACACCACGATCAGGATCTTCCTGTTTTGTATCATTATAAAAACCTCCCTGTCAGCGGGCTTTACCTGTTAATTAGCTTTTCATTTGCAGTCGTGATAATAACCGACCCCGGCTCACATGAGTCCCTCGTGACAAATTTCATCTTCGCTTTTTTATTCTACCCTGAAATATTCACAAAAATGACAAAAAGTCTCTATTTTTTTCTTTAATTGCTCAGGGCCTGTGAATTCAATTCCGATGGTGGTTTTTCTGCGAACCCGATCGATCTTTACACTCCTGACTTTTCCTTCAATCCCCCTTATTGGTTCTCCCGTTGGAAGATCAAAGCTGAGCTCCACAGGATCCTCCTTGACGACCAGAACTATCGTCTCAACTTCAAGACGGCATCCGCCACTGCTTATGTCAACAATACTCCCGGCATATTCCTCTCTTTTCTTACCCAGATGACTTCTTGTTTCCAGATTAACGGTTATACGCGGATATTTTCGCAGCATCTCGATTTCAAATCTCTCAGGATACTCCAGAAAGGTGATTCCGTCCTTTATCTTTTCTTTAATGGTACTAGAGAACTTATACATTGTACCCTCGTGGATATACCAGCAGTTCACCGGTCCTTCCACCAGAGCAACGAGGCGATCTGAGATTGCCACGACGGGTTCCTCGACCAATATAAATTCGCCGTGTCGTGCCCCGATTATTTTGCTTCGAGCCTTATGAGGCATGGTCTTATCGAGGGACTGTATTACTATTTCTTCGCCGATGTAAAGTGGAAGCTTCTTCACATGAGCCTCCTCTAGAGGTTTTCAACTCGGGTTATTTTATCCTCATAAATTCTCGAAGATCTGACCTGCCTATTAGCATTGTAACGGTTCCCCATACGGTGATGTAAGCCGTAGAGGTAAGCATGCCGAGACAGAGCCACCGGATCACCGGACAGAAACTTTCAAAATACGATTTTACGGCCTGAAACAGAACCAACGATGCCACGGTAGCAATTATGCACGTCAGGGTGGATCGAAACAAGCAGGTAATAACTTCAAAGGACCTGATTGGAAATCTTTTTCTCCACAGGCTTCCCAGACCGACGCAGTAGATAATCAGCCCCATGACACTGGCTAGAGCTATTCCCCTTTCCCCCATCAGTATTCTGCCGTAATGGAAAACGGGGATGCTTATAAAGGTAGCGACGGTTCCCACGGCAACGGGTGTGAGGGTATCGCCTGTAGCGTAGAAGGCTCTTCCCAGAATTTGCTGATAGGTCCAGAGCGGAACGGTTACCAGAAGAATCCTGAAAAGAGTCTTTGTCTGGAGGACATCATCGATCAAAAAACGTCCCTGGCCGAAAACGATGCCCACTGCCGGCTCTGCTACGGCAAAAAGTATGCCCGTGAGAGCCAATGCGAGGAAAAGGGATTTCTGTATTGCCCTGTCCAGGGTTTCCGCAAATCGGGAATAATCTTTCTTCGCAAAGAGCTCTGCAAGGAAGGGGTAGGATGCTACGGCGGCCGCCTGAGCCACTACGCCGACGGGAACAAAAACGAGCCGCCGGGCGTAGTTCAGCCTGCTTACGGCACCTTCTCCGGCCATTGACCCAAAAATCCTGAAGAACTGTTCGTCCAGGACGACAATAGACTGCCCGAGCATGAGTGGCAGGGCGGTTCTTATGAAGCGTTTCATTGAAGGATGGTTCAGCCTCAAGGAAAACTTCATCTCTTCGTTGATTATCACGGTAATTAGGGGCAGCAGGAAACTTCCCACGAAGGCTCCCAGAAGAACTCCCCAGCAGAAGCCGATCATGCCGTGCCTTCGCAACATAATGCCGCCGGAGATTATAAAAAGATTGTACAGAAGCGGGGCGAGAGATGGAATTATGAAATGCTTTTTCAGATACAAAAGCCCGTTGAAAAAAGCGCCACTGATGAAGAATATCTGGGCCGGTAGAATGATTCTAACGAAAAGGGTGAGCCGTCTTATTGCTGCTTCATCGAAGCCCGGAGCAATTCCGGGGATCACCATAGGCGCAGTAATTTCCATGATAAGGGTTATTAGAACTGCAATAAGAGTCGTCCAGAAGAGAGCGCAAAAGAAAAAATCCCAGGCTTCTTTTTCGTCTTTCAGAAACAGCTCCTGGAGTATGGGGATCAGGGTAATAGAGAAATATCCGCCGGCTAGAAGATAGTTTATGAAATCCGGAATAACGAAGGCTGTAAAGTAGATGTCCGATTCAATGGAAGCACCGAACCAGTAGGAAATGATCTTGTCTCTTACAAGACCCATGAAACGGGAGATCAGTATGCTTGAGCTTATAATAATTGCCGCAAGGGTTATTCCCTGGCGACTTCGCAAGATCATCTTAATTCCTCTTTGGTTGTCTTTTCTTCTATTATCCAGTGGTAAAGGGTCTTTCTCAGGTCGTCAGGGATTCTTGCAGGTTTGCCGGTGTGGTCGACACAAACCATGGCGAACTGAGCCTGCGTGCAGACCACGCCGTCCCGGTCAATTCGCTGAATTATAGAAAGGCTCCTGGACCCAAGTTCCAGTAACCCCGTGTAAACCTGTACGATTTCGTCGTAATGAAGACCTGCGAAGTATCTACAGCTGAGCTGGGCAATGGTGAGATGATATCCCCGCCTGATCAGAGAGGAATAGGGTAAACCGAGGGCCCTGAAAAAATCGTCCCGGGCAATTTCGAAGATGTGAAAATAGGCACCGTGGTACATCGCATTGCCGAGATCTATTTCGAAAAGAGGTATTCTTACGGTCGTCATGTGAGACGGCTTGAATGAGATCGGTGAGATACGCTTCATGGATACATCTCCTTAACCGTGCCGCAAAACTTTTGCCTTTTACGAGAATAATGATATGAATTGTTTGAGTAAAAATTCTTACGGAAGGGATAAATAAGCATTAAAGTATGAGAAAGTCACGCACAATAACGGCCCGCTCTGGATTCGACGATGAATTTTGTATCAGGATCCATCCTCGTGTGAAAAATCAGCTGGCCTGTATTAGGTGCCCCGAAGTCGCCGAATTCAAACCCGATCCTTTTCAGGTTGAGGCGATAGAGGCAATAAAAGAGGCCGATGTTCTTGTCACGGCACCGACCGGCGCGGGAAAGACTTATATTGCCGTGGAGGCTATACGTGATGTCTTTGACCGTGGAGGAAAGGCCTGGTATGCATCGCCCCTGAAAGCCCTTTCCAACGCTAAGTATGAAGAATTCGGTTGCCTCTTCGGTGCAGAAAATGTGGGCATCCTGACGGGGGATCGTAAAGAGAACCCGGAGGCGCCCGTAATAGTTGGCACAACGGAGATATTGCGAAACCAGCTCTACGATACAATGCATCGGGGCGATGACCTTGATGTGGATCTGGTGGTGCTGGACGAAGCTCACTACCTGGGGGATGAAGACCGGGGTGTTGTCTGGGAAGAAGTGCTCATATATCTTCCGCCGAGAGTAAGAGTATTGCTTCTTTCTGCAACCATCCGAAACGCTGCGGAAATATGTGACTGGCTTACATGGCTCCGGGGAAATGAATGTCGATGGGTGAATGCCACGGAACGCCCTGTTCCACTTTATCCGCTCTTTCTGTTTCCATCCGGGGAGCTTGTTCCACTGGAGACTCCTAAAGGTTTCTTTAAAAAGATTGATACCGTTCGGCCTGGAGATTTTCCGCGCTTTTACTTTCCGGACATTCCCAGGATTATGGAGGTATTGCGGACGGCCAACCTGCTTCCTGCCATATTTTTTCTCAAATCTCGGGCAGATTGCGAGCGAGCCATAGAAATGTGCCCGCCGGTGGACCATACCAGCCTGAACAAAAGCAGAGAAGAATTTCTTCAGAGAATTGAGGAACTGCTCGAGATATACCCCTTTCTGCGAAATCACAGACACCTGGAAATACTGAAAAGGTCTCGTGTGGGGGCTCACCATGGAGGTCAGCTACCTTATTGGAAGGTTTTCCTTGAAAAGCTCATGCAGGAAGGCTATCTGGAAGCCATTTTCTCCACATCCACGGTGGCGGCTGGAGTGAATTTTCCCGCCAGAACCGTTGTCATTACCCAGGATGATCGTTACAACGGTCACGAATTCGTGCCTCTTACCGCTACAGAACTCCTTCAGATGACCGGAAGGGCAGGACGTCGGGGAATGGACGAGGTGGGGTTCGTTCTCGTGGTACCGGGTCCTTATCAGGATGCGAGAAACATATACGAGTTGCTTAAAAGCCCACCCGATCCCATAGTCAGTCAGGTCAGGGTTAACTTTTCAATGGTTCTGAACTTACTTCTTTCTCACCGGCCTGAAGAAATTCGGGAGCTCTTTTCGCTAAGCCTTGCCACCTTTCAGAGTATGGCCGAAGAAAGGAAGCGCAAAAAGCAGATAACCGGTCGCCTGAAAAAAGAAATCGGGCGATGGCAGAAAGATATGGCCTGTGGAAGCTTTGATCGGCTTACGGAAATTAGAACCAGGTACATAAATTTAAGTCGCCGCATATCTGAGCTAAAAAGAACCTGGAAAAAGAGCTTTTTACCGGCCTCCGTAGAACACCTGCTTCTCAGGGGCAGGGTGGTTTACAACAGAAGAGGCGTGCCCTACGTTGTTTTCGAAAGACCTTTGCCGGGTTCCGATCGGATCAAGGCTGTCAGGCTGACCATTCCCCTGAAAACCAGGAAAGGCAGGGTGAAGATTTCGGAAATTAAAATATCGCGACTTGCATCCATAGGAGGGCATATACCCCATCTGCCCGAGCCTGCGGATCTTACTTCTTGGCGGAATGTTGTGGAAAGCTTTGAACGAAGCGGCAATTTCGGCGAGCATAAAATAAAACCTTTTCCCGGTGGGCCGGCCGAAGAAATGAAAGAGCTTCTTGCTCATCGCTCCGAGCTTCCCTGTGAGCGCTGTGAGCTCTATGGGCCTTGCATAAAAGAAACGAATCATCCTTTTACGGGGCTTATTTACCGTTACGAGAGGGTAATGGAAAATCTTACGAGCACCCAGGACAAGTTGTGGAATTCCTTCATGTACCACTATCGTTTTCTTCAACGAGAGGGGTATGTTGATGACGAAGGTCGGTTAACCGACGATGGGCTGTGGGCTTCAAAACTCCGCATCGATCAGCCTTTGCTTATTTCCGAATGCATCCGCAGGGGAGTATTCCCGGAAAATGACCCCGCCCTGCTTGCCGCACTCATTGCGCCCTTTGTTATGGACAGGGATCGTACTCAGGACATCGAGATGGCATCCCTCGTGTATCGGTACCCTGACCTTGCGGAACCCTATTTCAGGATGATCCAATCCCTGCAGGGGCTGAGAAACAGACTCCACGAATGGGGCTTTATGAACCCTCCTATTCCTTTCTGGACCGTACCTGCACTTTACTACTGGGCCCGGGGAAGCTCCTGGCAGCATGTTAAAGAAATTGCCCGTGTGGACGAAGGGGATCTCGTAATGCTTATAATCCGGACGGCAGACCATCTACATCAGATTGAATCACTCGTTGACACACACCCCGACCTTGCGCGTACGGCTCGTGAGGCGAGGACAAGGATTATGAGGGAACCGGTAATAGTGGTATGAAAAATGGCCAAATTCGCCGTTATTTCAGACATACATGCAAACCTGGAGGCTCTGGAGGCCGTCTTCAGAGATATTGAAAAACGCGGGGCTGACAGGATCGTGCATTTGGGTGATGTTATAGGATACAATGCCGATCCCTGTGAGGTCATAGATCGTGTGCTTGAACTCGGTATTATCGGGGTTGTAGGGAACCATGATGCCGCGGCTGTTGATTTGAAGCTCGCCGAAGGCTTCAATATGCTTGCCTACCATTCCATCCTTTACACCAGGGACAGGCTTGACGGGCACCATTACGGATATCTCGCTTCACTGCCCTTTAGTCTGATACTGGAAGGTTTTATGCTTTTTTTCCATGGATCCCCTGAAAGCTCCTCAACTTATATTGCCAACATGTACCAGGCTAAAAGAGCCTTCAACTACATCGTGAAACAGCTACCCTCTGTAAAGATAGTATTCTTTGGACATACTCATGTTCCCAAGATATGGGTGCGGGATCCGAGAGGTAAGGTCAGGGCCTTAGGAGTTGGTGCTTCTGAATCGGAACAGCTTTTTTATCTGGACCCTGAAAACATATACCTGATTAATCCGGGTAGTGTTGGTCAGCCAAGACAGCGTGATAACAGAGCATCTTATGTTATTTTCGATACGGAAAATTCTTCGGTGAGATTTTGTGCTGTTTCGTACGATATAGAAAAGGCTCAGAGAAAAATTCTTCAGGCCCGGTTACCCGAATTCCTGGCGGTAAGGCTTGCAGAGGGAATTTGAAAACGGAGAGGTTGGCTATGTTCGGTTCAAAAGAAATAACCCTTCGTTCCGGAAAAAAGGTTGTTATGAGACCCATGGTGCCGGAGGACGAAAAACGTCTTTACGAATTCTTCCGGAAACTTCCCGATGAACTTCTAATGTTCGTGCGCCATGATGTGAAAAATCCTGCTGTGATACGCGAATGGGTTGAAAATCTGAATTACGATCGGGTTTTGCCTCTTCTTGCACTGGACGGAGACAGCGTCGTGGCTGACGTGACCCTTCACAGGATACCCCATGGGTGGAAACGCCACATCGGACAGGTCCGTATTGTTGTGGCTCCCACTCATCAGGGTGAAGGCCTCGCCACGGCCATGCTGAATGAGGTTGTCGAGCTCTCGGCAGAACTGGGGCTTGAGAAACTCTGGGCCGAAGTCCCGCTAGATTCGGTTGCGGCCATAAGAGCATTCCGTAATGCCGGGTTCGGGTGCAAGGCCGTTATAGAAGGTCTGGTCAAGGATGTTAAGGGCAACAATCAGGATATTCTGATAATGGTCTGCGACATTGAGCGCTATTTTGATCGGAAGTGGTTAAAAGGCTCTCACGGGTAGTCATGGGATGACTTTTCCCTCTCCGAATTCAGGAATTTTTTCCAGCAAGTCTTTTTGCAATGCTCTGGCATGAGGATAGCGTTTTTCCGGGTCCTTTTCCAGGCATCGTAATATAATGTTTTCGAGTTCCGGGGGAATTTCCGGAACTAGTTCCCTCGGTCTTTGAGGAGGGGCTTCAAGGATCATGTCCATGAGCTCTTTTTCTTTTTCCGAGTAAAAAGGAAGGTATTCTGTCGACAGGGCATAGAGAAGAACTCCAAGAGCCCAGACATCACTGGCCCTGCGGCTCTGACCCAGTATCTGTTCAGGGGCCATGAAGGGTCTTGATCCCACAACGGTGCTGCTGACGCTCCTGAGGCTCACATCTTTTGCCGCCCCGAAATCAAGCACTTTAACCAATCCCTGGGACGTAACCACTATATTTTCGGGTTTTATATCTCTGTGCATTATCGCCATTTCATGAGCGTATGCAACGAGATCAACAGTCTGGAGAAAAACCTGCTCCTTCTGAGCGCTTTCCATTCCTTCATCCATTAACTCCTGAAGTGTGCGTCCTTCGACAAATTCTTCGATCAAGACGATTTTCCCACCCTGCTCCAGCACTTCTATGACACCCACGGCGTTGGGATGATCCTGTAGCTTTCGAAGAATTTCGGCCTCCTGCAATAGTTTTTCGTTGATGCGGCTTTCATGGGGGATTTTTGCCACGGCAAAATATTCGGAAACAGTTCCGCGCCTTCGTACCAGCCATACTTCTCCAAAGCTTCCGAAACCCAGGCGTCGAACCCTTTCCCATCTTCCTCCTATGATAGACACCATCTCCGGAGTTACGACAGGCTGTCTGGGGCGAAACATCCTGAGGGCAAAATCGCTAAACCGCCTCCAGAGCGATAAACCTCTGTCGGCCGTTGATAGCTGTTTTACGGCCTTAGAAGGAGAGCGCTTTTTGATGGAGTTCAGAAACAATTTTATGCGTTTTTTTATCCTTTCCGGCGTGTCGTCGGCAAAAGCATAATCGGCAACTTCCCGGGAATTTATCACTTCGGAGATGGTCGAAAGGTTTTCTTCTTCCGGCGGTAAAAAGACAAAAAGAGCGGCCTGATCGTTCTGTGTTTTCAGGTACCCTTCGTGACGGTTATTCCACATTGCAAAAATAATATCGGCTGTAGTGGATGACGGCGATGTGAGTATGTTAATCTCTGTACCAAGCTCTGAGGCCACGGCTTCCATTACGATAAGTTGAAGATTTTCCGGCAGATCCAGGAGAAGTACCGATTCGATTTTCGGTTTTTCCATCTCTTCATTCCGCCAGATCACAAGAAAAGGGGGAAATTCCTCTGGAATTTCCCCCTCCGAACGGACTACATCAGATACCCTTTATTCTTTGGCATATCTGGGTCGTTTCGTTATGAGAGCCAGTACGATACCTATAATCAGAAGAACACCGGCAATATAGAAGGCATAATCATAGGATTTATACTTGTCGTAGATGCGGCCGGCCAGCTTGGGCATAAAAGCACCAAAACCCCACCCGAGGAACACAAGACCGTAGTTGAAACCCAGGTTCTTTGCGCCGTAGAAGTCGGCGGTGAAAGAGGGAAACAGGGAGAGTCCACCACCGTAGCACCAGAAACCTACGGCCGCGGCGATGAAAAGCAGTGGGATATTCTTCAGGCTCAGCAGATAAGGGAAGAAGAACATGACCAGGCAGGCAAGGATGTAGTTCAGTATAAGAGCATTGGTTCGCCCGATCTTGTCGGAAATGATACCGGTTCCGATTCGACCAATGGAGTTAAAAATAGCTCCCCAGGAGACAAGCAGGTAACCGGCAGCCATTATACCCTTAATCATTTTTGCGGCGTGGCCAATCAGAAGCAAACCTGCCTGGGTATTTATGCAAAACATGATGACCAGAGCATAATACTGCCAGGTCCTGAGCATCTCAGAGGCGGTCCAATCGTAACGTGTCTGTGTTGCCGCTTTTGCCGCCGTCTGGGCCGTTGCGGGAGGAGCGGGCGGTACGTATCCTGCGGGAGGCCATGCCAGAACCTGCGCCGCCGCAAGTATGACAATCAGATAGAGTATACCAAGAACGTAAAAAGACGCGCTAACACTGTAGCTGGTAATCAACCACCTTGCAAGTGGTGCCACGTAGAAGGCTGCAAGACCGTAACCGCTCACAACAAGTCCGGCTATAAGGCCTCTTTTGTGAGGTCCAAACCATTTTAATGCCGCAGGAGTGGGTGCCGCATAACCTATACCCATACCGATTCCGCCGAGAAGTCCAAAACCCAACATGATACCGGCATAACTTTTCATTGCTCCGGCAATGAGGAGACCGATTCCTATTGAAAGCCCTCCTATTGAAGCCGCCACTTTAGGACCGTACTTGTCCTGGATTTTTCCACCGGGAATCATCAGAAGGGCAAATATGAGAATACACAGTGATGCCGGGTTGGATGCCTGCTCTGCGGTGAGAGGAGTCCAGCCCTGAGCCTTCATAAATTCGGCGTCCGTCAGGTACTTAACCCACACACTCCAGGCATAAAGACATCCGAGGCAAAGGTTGATGGCCGTTCCGGCAAAGGTAACCTGCCACGCCTTTGCCGGTTCTTTGGCTACAGCTTGCCCGTTAGTCATAATTTACCTCCTCTCTAAATCCCTAAAAAGACACATCATCTCCGGCCGCACTGAAGAAGCGACCGTACCATTGCATTTAACCAACCAAAATAATGAGTAACTTTTGAGAGCTTGTAGCTGCGTTCGCTCTTAGAGGAGGAATACTGCCCTTGATTTCAAACCCACTCCTGGATCAGAAACTCGAAGCTTCCGCTTCGAAACCTTCAGGAAGATACAGCAGAAGAAAAATCGACAGAACTTTCCACTGGAAGGAAACCTACAACCCACCTAACACTACCGCTCACCCTATCCTTCACTATCACCTCCTTCCAGCAAAAACACAAAAGACAACCTTTATAAGGACCACAACACGTAAAACCAAACCTGATTAACCCAATACTTGATAATATTGAGGCGGTCAAGAAATTTTTTTAAGAATTTTAGATTGTTACAAAAAGCACATGATTTGATAAAAAGCTCTCCGGCATAGAGCCTTGAATATGAGAGAAATCAAAGGGGTTGTTCGGGAAAATTACTTTTGATTACTACCCTTTGCTTCTGGTACAGAATAAAAGCGCAGGGAGAACCAATCTATGCAGGTGTATCATGACTTGGATTGAGTATGCTCTTATTTACTGCAAGAAAAAACCGGAGTGCTTCAATCTCGTCGCCTCCTTGGAAAATTTCTTAAAAAACCGTGGCGTGAAAGAGATAGTGGTGATAGTAGCCGATAATATCGACTCGGCAGACAGAAGAAGCCTGCTCTCCACCGCTACGGAGCACCGTAACACCTCGTTGCTCATTGTACTGGGCGGAGACGGTACTTTTTTAAGTGCCGTAAGGTGGCTTGCCGATGTGCCGGTTCCCGTTGTCGGCATAAACCTGGGAAGTCTGGGTTTCCTTACCGAAATCTCCCGCCAGTCCTGCTTTGAAGATCTCGGCAAGATTGTGGAAGGAAATTACGTATTGGAAGAGCGCATGCGCTTTGATGTAAAGGTGGTCAGGGGGGATGAGGTTGTCTATGAACAAACCGTTTTAAACGATGCCGTCATCAATAAAGGTGCCCTGGCAAGGATTATCGATCTCGAAGCATACATAAATGGATGTTTCCTCACTCACTATCGAGCAGACGGCCTGATAGTATCCACGCCCACCGGATCAACTGCATACAATATCTCTGCCGGTGGTCCCATAATATGCCCAACCGCTCGGGTGGCCGTGATAACACCGATATGCTCCTTTACGCTTTCCGATCGCCCTATAGTCATCCCTGCCCCTTTTACTATTGAAATTTTCCTCACCAGCCGTGAACAGGAAGTTTATCTAACCTGCGATGGGCAAACCGGGTGCTACCTTTCGCCAGAACATGTGGTGCGCATTAATGTATCCGAATACCCTCTTCGTTTTATAAAACCACCGGCTCTTGATTTCTTCGAAATCCTTAGAACCAAGCTTAAGTGGGGACAACCGGTAGAACCCGTTCGACAAGATCTGACAGGTTGTAAGTAGATTGCCTATGTCTCTTTACTCATGACAAATGGAGTTGTAGATTATCTTTCAAACTTCCTTTTTGTATTTGGTTTCGGTCCACAGGGGAGTTCAGGAGGGGGGACATGACAGAAGATGCGGCAAAAGTGGTGCTCAGGTCTTTTATTCCCGGGAATGATGTCGTAAGAGAAGTGCTGGAAAGAATGGATTTATGGGATCGGCTGGATCGAGGGGCCAGGATTTTCGTCAAGCCCAACATAGTGGTGTGGACGAGAAACGGAAATTTCCCGAAATGGGGGGTTATTACCACCAGCCGTGTAATTTACGATGTCGTAAGGTGGTTAAAGGAGCGGGGTTTTGAAAATATACACATAGGAGAAGGCGTTGCTCTCGTTCCCGCTCACGGCAAGCACGGGATCATAAGAGATGCTTATGCGATGCTTGGATATGAAATCCTGCAAAAACGATACGGTGTGGTACTTCATGATGCTCTGGAGGGCCCTTTTGATGTGCTGGATCTCGGCGATGGTGTAAGGCTTAATGTTTTTGCACCCGCCGTAGAAAGCGATGTCGTTATATCCGTTCCGGTTCTGAAGACCCACGCACAGACCAGGGTGAGTCTAGGGATAAAGAACCTTAAGGGCCTGATCGATATCCGCTCTCGCAAACTGTGCCACTCTCCCAGACCGGATTTTCCTCTCGACAGAATGATAGCCTATATTCCCAGAGCGTTCCGCAGGGTTGTTGTGCTGATTGACGGTATCTATTCCCTGGAACGGGGCCCTTCTTTTGACGGAAAGGCCAGAAGGTTTAATGTGATTGTTGGCTCCGATGACCTTCTAGCGGGGGACATGGTAGGAGCCAGGCTTCTGGGGTATAATCCCCGGGAAGTTCCACACCTCCTATGTTATGCAATGCTTACGGAGCGGAATATTGATTCAATTCGCCTGCAGGTAGATGGCCCTGCCGTTGATGAGCTTGCCAGCTTTCATCCTTACGATTTCCCTTATACGCCCGATAATTGTCTTCCGGTGCCTTTAGCACGTCTTGGGGTTCATGGATTGTGCTACAGAAAATACGATGACACGCTATGTACTTACTGTTCTGAGCTTAACGGCATAATACTTACATCCATTGCACGATCCTGGAAGGGCAAACCCTGGCCAAAGGTGGAAGTCCTTACGGGCAAGAAAATGCATCCGACCCCCGGTATGGACGCCACAATCCTTCTGGGAAAGTGTATGTCCGAAGCCCACGCCGACAATCCATCAGTAAAGAAAGCCATAACGGTAAAAACATGTCCGCCTCATCCTAAAGCCATTGTGAAGGCCTTTAAAGATGCGGGGATTGAGCTTGACGAAGGATTGCTCACCAACCTTGAGGCCCATGCCCAATCCTTCTTCAGGAAGTACGAAGGTAAGACCGAGTTTGATGAGTCCTTTTATAGGATTTTTTGATGGATGTATAAAGGCGGGTCGCAATCGATTACGGCCCGCCCTGGATTCCTATTGAGATTCCTGATTATGTCCCGGGGCTTCCTGACCGGAGAAACGCTCAATTCTCCGCCGGTAGATTTCTTCACGGGCCTTTATTCGTTCCATGAGGCCCGTCACCGCACCTTCAACGTTGACATCCATGACAACCATGTCTTCAAAGGCCACTATTACTCTCTTCAGTTCCGGAATTTTTAGCCTTGTCGTGGCCTTGAGGTATACGGGTTGGATGTAGAATACCGAACCGCTATAGGGAAGAATTATCATTTTTCCTCGCTCTACCGCGGAGCCAATCTGATCCCAGAGGGTGAATTGCTGTGATACATAAGTGTCCTGGTCTATGAGGGCATTTACCTGGGATGGACCGTAAACCTGGATGTCTTTGGGAAAGGCGAATAGTGTGATTTTGCCGTAGTTTTCTCCGTCACTTGATACACAGGCGATGGCCCTCAATGTGTCCAAACCCCTTGGACTGAAAGGCTGAACGAGAAGGAATTCAAACTTTTTCGGGTCTATAAGATTAAGCGTCAGGTAATATGGCTTTATGATTTTTTCCTTAGTTCCTCCATATATTCTGGCAAATTTCCAGGCGTCTTCCTGCTTGAAAAATGTTTCGGGGTCGGTCTGGTGATACCTGGCAAAGATGCCCATCTGGATTTCGAAAAGATCTCTCGGATATCGAAGGTGCTTTTTTAACTCCGGGTCCATGGCATCCATGGGCTTAAAAATGTTCCGGTACGCTCTGGAATAAGCACGGATTATGGGATCATCGGGATCGGAGATGTAATATTCCACCGTGCCGTTATAAGCATCCACCACGATTTTTACGCTGTTTCTTATATAATTTATTTCGCCGTTGAAGGGTTCTGCCGCAGGATAATGCGATGAAACCGTATAGGCATCCTGTATCCAGAAAAGCCCTCCCTTCGTGACGACGAGATAGGGATCTCGATCGAGCAAGAGAAAAGGCGTAATCGTTTTGATCCTTTCCACAATGTTGCGTCTGAAAAGGATTTTAGAGTCCTTTTTGGTTTTGGTTGTTAAGAATATGTTCCTTTCTTTGAAATAGAGGGCAAAAAGAGCTTTGCGGAAAACCGAAGATAAAGGTACTCCGCATTTCCCCTGATAATTGTCCGTAACGATCGTTTCGCCTTTCGGATAACCCACCTCTCCCAGTTCGTTTGGAACTATTGCGTAGGTGTAATCTCCTTCACCGAAATATATTCCCGGCTGCTTTAAGGTGACTCCATATTCAGAACGAGGCGGAAGATCTTTTAGAAACCATGTAATGGGTTCTTCTCCGCCCTGAATTGCAGGAGTAATTACGGCCCCATAACCGTGAGTGTACTTCATGTGAAGATTAACCCAGGTTTTTGCATTCTCGGGGAGTTTGTTTACGGCCAGTTCACGAGCGGCTACAAAGGTTTGCTGATAAAGATTTCCTATGTGATAGCGATCTACATCGACATTCAGAAAATCGTAATAGGGTCTCAATCCCTGCAGTTGCTTGTACACATCAAGTAATAGCTCCTTATCCCATATCGGGATGTTTCTTATTACTTCGTCCATCCCTTCCAGAATTGCAGTTTTACCCCTTTCTACCGGACGGTATTCTCTTATTGTGACATCATTTAACTTATATGCGCTCAATGTGGCTTTTATGGATTTTGCTATATATTTGGATTCCCGTGATATTTCATTGGGTTTTACGAAGTATTTTTGAACCCTTTCGGTGAGGAAATTACTTTCTCCGGCTCCGTAGGACAGGAAAAAGAGAACCGAACATATTGCCGTGATGAGCCATCCTCGATTTGTAAATAGGAAGTAGAGGAGTGTTACAAAAGTGGCCAGAAGAAGAATCATGCTCAACCAGAGCAACGGAAGTTGAACGTTCATTTCCACAAAACCTGGCCCAAAGAAGCTTTTGTGGGTGTGGACATAAACCAGTTCATAACGTTTCAGCATTAAATGAGCAAAAACCAGCAAAAACAGAAAGGCTACTAACAGGGCAATGTGGATTTTGGCCATTTTCGGAAAGGCATAACGCCCTATGTTTTTTCGGACCACCTGAATCTCAATACCGTAAAGGAGTACGGTTGCGGCAAGGACCACTACGGAGACGAGAAAAAGTCGTAGTTGGACGAGCCGAAAAAGGGGAAGGGCAAAGAGATAGAAGCTCACATCTTTGCCGAAAATGGGATCGGGAACGCCCGCACTGGGCGCAAAGAAGAAAAGCATTGCGGTTTCCCACTGTTCATACAGTGGATAGGCAAGGATAAAAGCGAGCACAATGCTAAGGGGGGTATAGACTTTCAGAGAACCCCGTCGAAGTCTGCCGATAATGCGGGAGATCCTTTTCTCGGGTTCCGTTCCTCCGGGGGTTATTTTCTTCAGGGTAAGAGATGCCACCCAGAAGTTTGTAAACATGATCAGGAAGAATATCACCGTCGAAAGGCCGAAGATTATGTACTTATAAAGAACCCTTTGCCAGAAGTAGGTTCTGTAGCCCAGCGATTCAAACCACCAGGCATCGACAACGAAATCAAGGAAGAGAAGGTGAAAGGCCACAAAGGCGGCTGCAATCAATATCAAAAAGGTGAAACCCATACCCATTTTTTGCTTTATCCGCTTGATCATAAACCAAACCCCCTTAAATGGTTGCCATTGGTGTGGCATCTCCGGTAGAAAGAATACCGTTCAACGATATACGGAAAGGCGCTCTGAGGCAACCGGTCTGTTTAGAATGCAGGGAAAGGATGCTTTAAATGATGGATAACCGTGTTGAAGGAATCGTCCGGCCCGGGGCAGATATAGAAGCCCAAAGCTTTGCCATAATTGAAAGAGAAGTGGGGCAACATGGATACGATCCGCTTGAGTGGATCGTCGTAAGGAGAATCATCCACACTACTGCAGATTTTGAATACGCCCGGATTACGCTTTTTTCTTCCGGGGTTGTTGAAAGGGCAAGGGAAGCCTTTCACGGGGGCAGTCCGATCTATGTTGATACTCGCATGATTGCTGTGGGTCTGTCTCCCTGGCGTCTGGGCTGGTACGGTCTCAGGGTTGAAGTCCCCTCGGATGACCTAGGGATCATGGAGTTTGCCAGACGGCATGGTATTACACGCTCTGCTGCTGCCTTCAGAATGAAGGCGGAAAAGCTCAACGGATCAGTCGTTGTCGTGGGCAATGCACCTACGGCGTTAATGGAAATCGTCAGAGCCATTGAGGAGGGAATAGCCAAACCGGCCCTTGTGGTCGGGGTGCCTGTTGGGTTTGTTCAGGCTTCAGAATCAAAAGAAATGCTTATCCGAAACGGTATGGTTCCTTTTGTCGTCACAAAGGGCAGAAAGGGCGGAAGCACCGTTGCTGTGGCAATCCTTCACGGTCTGCTCGAGTGCGCACGTTTGATCGATGAAAAAGGGCTGTAGTGAAACGGGACATTCTTATCACATCCGCATGTATCTTCCTTTTTGTGCTGGCCTTTGTATGGGCACTTTCGGCCGGGTCGCTTTTCATTTCCTGGGAAACCCTTTGGAAGGCCTTTATCGGAGCCGATAGCGACGTAGATGAAAGCATACGCTACATCATCTTCGACATAAGGCTTGCCCGCACAGTGCTTGCCGCCGTTGTGGGGGCGGCTCTGGCCCTTTCGGGCGTGGTCTATCAGGGAGTGCTTCTTAACCCGCTTGCCGATCCTTACACATTAGGCGTATCTACCGGTGCTGCCTTTGGCGCTTCCGTCGCAATCCTTTTCGGCGTCGGAAGTGTGGGATGGTCGGGACATCTCACCATTCCTGTAGCGGCCTTTTTGGGTGCCCTCCTGGCTCTTTGCTTTGTTTACCTCCTGGGACAGATTGACGGTCAGTTTCACCCGGCCAATCTAATCCTTGCGGGTATCATCGTTTCGACCTTTTTATCGGCTCTGATAAGCCTGCTTAAAAGCCTTCACGAGGAATCAATATCTGCCATCGTTTTCTGGATAATGGGCTCTCTTTCCGGAAAAACCTGGGAGCAGGTTTTAATAATTCTGCCCTATTTCCTGCTCGGTACGGTCGTTATGTTCTATTATTCGACAGAGCTTGATTTGCTGGCTCTGGGTGATGTCCAGGCAATGCATCTTGGTGTATCCGTGGCCCGGGTAAGGTTCGTTTTGCTTTCGGTTGCCTCTTTGATGACGGCCGCCTCGGTATCGTTTACCGGTATAATTGGCTTTGTCGGGCTGGTGGTTCCTCATGTCGTTCGCCTCATGGTGGGCCCTAAGCACTTCAGACTTCTTTTCTACAGCATCTTTGCAGGTGGTATATTGATGCTCGTGGCAGATACGGTTTCCAGAACCATTCTGGGAGAGGGTCAGGAAATACCGGTGGGCGTCGTTACGGCCCTTATCGGTGGACCTTTCTTCTGTTTAATCCTGGTAAGGCGGAGGAAGGAAATGGGGATGTCGTCCTGAGACTGGAAAAGATCCGCGCCGGATACGGTAAGACCGTCGTATTGGACAATATATCGCTTGAAATTCCGAGGCATTCTTTTACGGTCATTCTGGGTGCTAACGGATCCGGAAAAAGCACGCTCCTTTCGGTGGCTTCCGGGGTTCTCAAGCCTTTTTCCGGTCATGTTGAAATTTTGGGAAAGCCTCTGGATTATTACTCACGCCGTGAACTGGCCAGAACGGTTTCGGTTCTGCCTCAGGACACCTCTGTACGTTTTCCCTTCAAGTGCGGGGACATCGTCAGAATGGGGCGTTATCCCTATAAGAGACGCTTCCACCTTCCTTCTACACGGGATCGCGAAGCCGTAGAGAGAGCAATGAGTATTACTGATACCGCTCCCCTCGTGGATCGGCTTATTACGCACACCAGTGGCGGTGAAAAGCAACGGGTTCTTATTGCCCGTGTGCTTGCCCAGGAGACTCCTCTGATCATGCTTGACGAACCGACTTCGGCAATGGATGTAAAATGGAGTCTCAGAGTGCTTGCAATCATGAAGGGCTTGTGTTCGAAAGGACTTAAAACCGTTCTGGTGGTAATGCACGACATAAACACCGCCGTTCAATTCTGTACCCACCTGGTTTTTTTGAAAAAAGGCCGTGTTTTCGCTTCGGGCACGGTCGACGAAGTTTTGAAACCCGAGATTCTGGAACAGGTTTACGAGGCTCCCGCCTCTATTTACCGCCCGCCGGGGTTCGTAAGGCCTCAGGTGATATTCTCTCCCGATCCAGACACCGCAGGGTGATAATCACAATTTCTCCTCTGGTTCCGTACCTTGCAAAGAGTCCGGATGCCCCAACACCGGAGCTGGTATAACCCTGCATACCTCCGTATTGCCATTTGCCGTAGTGGAAGCGCCGTCCAGTTCGGCTGTGAGTGAATACCGGTCCCACCCTGGGAAGGCTGAACTGACCGGCATGCGTGTGTCCGCAGAGATATAGATTTACTCCGAAACGGTGGGCTTCTTTATAGACTTCCGGGGAATGGGATATGAGCACCGTGAACAGGTCTCTTCCCGTGCCCCGGAGCGCTTTGCCTACATCGGCACAGCGATAGTAATGAGGATCGTCAACACCCGCAAAGCACAATGCTTCATTACCCCGTTTGATAATAACGTGGTCGTTTACCAGAAATTTCAGGCCTCTATTTCGAAAAGCCTCCTCAATTTCAATGCAATCATGGTTACCCAAGACGGCAATCACCCCATCTCGCGCCTTGGCGGTAAGCAGCGGAAGGAGACTCTTCAGGTAACCAACCGCCGGCGCAAAGTCACCGACGGTCTCAAACCTGTAGTCTCCTCCAAGAACGCACAGGTCAACGTGGTCAATTTTTTCTATGCTTTTCCGTAAGTTATCGGTGATCCGGGGATGGCCGTCGAGGTGCAGATCCGTCATAAAGAGAATCCGATAGCCGTCAAAAGCCACCGGAAGATCGGGGAAAAAGAATGAGACACGGTTTGTATTTATACTAAGAGCGTTTCTTACGCCGATTTCGTAAATACCGAGGATTCTGAGAATCATGTATAGCAGCGTATGGTAGTAGAGGGCGTCTTCGAAATGGAATACATCCGTCCAGGGGCGCTTTCTTATCTGGCAGGATTTCCATTCCCGGAAGCGCAGGCGAGGGTGCAGAGGTCTGGGATAGGGATTACACGGGGGGCTCAGGAGGACTTTTTTGAAGAAGATTGAACCGGCATAGGCGATTGAGCTAAAGGCCGTTACGGCAATTACGAAGTAAAACAAGGAGATGTTCATTTTATACTTCCAGAAAAGTGCCGGCATGACGCATTCTAGAAATTGATCTCCCCCGATAACCACACTCCCGCTCGGAAGATTTGCACGGCGCTTGATAAAACTTGTTATGAGATCTCCCAGCATGGAAAGGATGGCAAGTGCAGTTCCTTCCAGAATTCCCCAGCCGAAGAAGGGAGAGATAAAAACACCTGTTACAACTCCGCCGAGAACCCCACGAATGGTTTTATGAGGGCCGAGCAGGGGCCTGCCGTCCCAGAATTTTCTACCCCCATCAAGAGGAGCATCGTATTTGGAGCCGAAAAAAAATGCGAGAAGTGGCGGTGACAGGTTCACCAGAGACAGAAATAGAACGAAATTCACCGTATTGAGAAAGTCGGTAAGCATCGTTTATCTTCCTCACCTTTTGAGAAACATGAACAGTATGTACGCAAAATAACCCCCCAGAAGAATCATTGCTTCCGGCCTGGATATACGACCGGCCTCCGGTCCTTTTGGCCTGGCAAGAGGCCACAGCAAAAGAGTCGTAAAAAGCATTATAGGGAAGTCTCTGCTAACGGCGGTCTGAGAGACCTGCAGAGGGTTTACAAGAGAAGATATTCCGATGATTCCAAGAATGTTAAAGATATTTGAACCAACCACGTTTCCCACAGCAATGTCGTCGCTTTTCTTTATCGCTCCCGCAATAGATGCCGCAAGCTCTGGAAGGCTTGTACCGAGAGCGACCAGGGAAAGTCCTATGATCAGCTCCGGTACGTTAATCCACCTGGCGATACCGACTCCTCCCCAGACCAGAGAACGGCTTGCCAGGGTTAAAACCAGAAGTCCGGCCACAAGATTAAAAGCCAATTTGAGATTGGACTCACGGTCTGTACCGGCTTCAGAGGTGCTCAATTGATCGGCTTCTTTAAGCAGAATCGCAGCAACTTCCGAATTTGAAGGGTGTTTAACCATCCATATCAGGTATCCGATCAGGGTTAAAAACAAAACAGCCCCCTCTGTCCTGCTTAGCCGATCGTTGTAGCTCATAAACCAGAAAAGCAACGATATGACCACAAGAAAGAGATATTCTCTTTTCATTGTGGTCTGGCTTACGAGTAGCGGTCTGAAAAGCGCCGCCGTACCCAGGATAAGACACACGTTTGCTATGTTACTTCCGATCACGTTTCCTACCGCAACGTCAGGGTGCCCTGTAAGATTCGCTATGACCGTTGTTATCAGTTCGGGAAGGGATGTGCCGAATGATACCACGGTAAGACCAACCACAAGGGGCGATATTTTCAGAGCTCGGGAAAGTTGAAGTGCTCCATCGATGAATTTATCGGCACCCCAGACGAGGCCTAGGATTCCGAAAACCGTGGCCACCACGAACATTGTTAGCATCGGTTTTTTCCTCTCTCACAATTATATTCTCAACAAATAGCGCCATATACTAAAACCGGGTCGTGTTGAAAAGACATAGCTTGATGCATAACAATAGTAATTGCCATGGTTTTATGAAACAAATTTGATCGGACGGTAAAGGTGAAATGTTAAGCTTTGCAATTCCTGAAGGAAGCACTGCCCGGAAAGGGGCTATCATTTTCCGATTATCGAAATATAACCGTTACAGCATCAATGCTCTGGCTTCCGCAATAGAAGATCACCCCCTCATTTCTTCGGGGTGGGTCGGCCTTCTGTTCTTGAATAAACAGAAGTTTTTCGAACATGCTTCAGAGCTCGCAGAGGGCCTTACGGGACCGGTGGTTCTGGTTTACTCTTTCATGAGTTGCGAGTGGTCGGACATCAGGGCAGAATGGAAAAGGGTAAGGAGCATGCCCTGGAGAGGGCCTTGCATCATCTTTTGCGGTGGGCCTCACCCCACGGGTTCTGTTAAGTCGGTTCTCAAGGAAGGAGCCGATTTCGTATGCGCCGGTGAGGGAGAAGGTGCCGTAGTATCATTCCTTGATTTTGCTTTTAACGGCTCCTGCAATTTGTCTTCCTCGATTTTTTTCTACGACCAGGGTAAATTAAAAAAAGGAAGGATCGCAGATAACTACCCATGGGAAGATTCCCTTCCCTTTCCCAGGAAGCCTTACCGCTTTGGACCCATTGAAATAACCCGGGGATGCCCTTTCAGGTGTGCCTATTGTGAAACTCCGGTTATAAAAGGAACCCGGATAAGGCACAGGACCGGGGAAGTAATTTCCGAAGCCGTACGGGTCATGGTTGCCCACGGAAGAACCGATGTGAGAATGATATCGCCTAACGCTCTGGCCTATGGCTCTTCTGACGGACGTCGACCCGACGTCAACGCCCTCTACGAGATGCTGGCGTCAATTCGGAGAATTCTGCCTTCTCAGGGCAGGATATTTTTCGGCAGTTTCCCGTCGGAAGTACGACCCGAGTTCGTGACCGAGGAGACGGTCGAAATCCTTAAAGAATTCTGCAATAACAGGACGATAGTTGTGGGAGCCCAGAGCGGAAGCCTGCGTATGCTTCGGGCGATGAGGCGTGGGCATGGTGTTGATGAGGTCGTGAAGGCCGTTGAGCTCCTCGTTGAAAAGGGCTTTGAGCCTGCCGTCGATTTTATTTTTGGCCTTCCAGGAGAAACCCTGGAAGATGTCAACCATAGCCTTGATCCGGCAGAAAGGCTTGCTCAAAAAGGGGCTCGCATTCATGCTCATGCTTTTATGCCTCTTCCGGGATCTCGATGGGCTTTTGCAGAACCCACGCCGATTCCGGATTTTGCCAGACGCCGCCTTGAAAGTCTTATATCCCGTGGTAAACTTTTTGGACAGTGGATGCATCAGGATCGAATGAGATGGGATCAACTTAGATGCAGGAGGGAAGGTGAGCGATGAAGGTTCTTGTTTTGTATTATTCTCGGGGAGGAAACACGAAAAAGCTTGCAGAGTATGTGGCGGAGGGAGTTCGTCAGGTAAACGGCGTTGATGCGGTTTTAAAAAACACTTCAGAGGTGACGAAGGACGATTTTGTCGAAGCTGCCGGTATTATAGCCGGCTCACCGGTTTACTTCGGCAGCATGGCTGCAGAACTCAAGAAAGTCTTTGATGACTTCGTCGGGGTTCGAAAAAAGATGGAAAACAAGGTTGGCGCCGCCTTCACCACATCAGGTGATCCCACGGGCGGAAAGGAAACGACGATGATGTCCATAATTCAGTGTATGCTCATTTACGGAATGATCGTTGTGGGGGATCCAATGAGTGCTACGGGTCATTACGGCGTGGCCTGCGTGGGGGCTCCCGACGAGAAAACGGCTGAAAATGCCAGGAAGCTGGGAAGGCGTGTTGCCGAACTCTGCTTGAAACTCCACGGATAACTCAATGGGCAGGCACAGGCTTACCGTGCCTGCCCATCATTTCGGGCTAACAAATCGATCTTTCTGCCCGGGGCCGTACCCGGCCTCAAAAACGGGCACTCAATGGGTTTTCAATTCTTCCTTGACCTTTTTCGCCAAAACCGTACGAAGGAAGGAAAAGGCTTCTTCTGGGTCTCCATCCATGTCTATACGCAACACTTCCTGAACTTCTTCGGGTGTCAGGGTTATAATGACTTTCTTCAGTCTCAAAGCTACCCTCTTCTTGCCGGTTCACGTTTTTATTACATTTTAATCTTTATGTCTCCGCCGGGAAAGTGTTTGAACAAACCGGGAAGGATATCTTAAATTAGGTTGGCGAATCCACGGCCGTATCGTAATGAGAAAACTGCATGGTAAAGGTTGCCCTGCCCTGAGTGGCCGACCTCAGATCTGTTGAATACCCGAACATTTTGGAAAGAGGCGCAAGAGCCGTGACGACGTGTACGGCTTTTCTGGCGGTGATGCTTTCGATGCGACCCTTACGGGTATTTAAATCACTTATGACTTCACCGAGGAATTCTTCAGGGGTGAGAACCTCCACGGTCATGTAAGGTTCGAGGAGCATCAGTTTCCCGAGTTCACAGGCATTCCTGACGGCCATGGTGGTCGCTACCCTGAAGGCAAGTTCGCTGGGATGCTGTACGTCAAAATCGGCATCGACAACGCTTACTTCCACGTCGGTAACGGGATACCCCATAATTGTTCCGGAAGATAAGGCGTCCTCTACCCCTTGCTCAAAGGCAGGCAGAAATGTTTCCGTAACCTTAGCCGGATCAATGTCTATTGAAACAATGTTCCCTTTCCCACGCTCTCTCGGCCTGACAATTACGCTTACCCTTGCAAAATGCCTTGTTCCGCCTATTTCTCTGTCGAAGCTTGCATCTGCCCTGGCCTCCTCCTGAATCGTTTCTCTGTAAACTACCTGTGGTTTTCCTGCTCTAACCCCAACATGATAATCCCTTTCAAGACGGGTTAAGAGCACTTCGAGATGGAGTTCTCCCATGCCGCGAATAATTATTTGACCCGTATCGGGGTCCTCATGAAAGCGGAAGGTAGGATCTTCCTCGGACATTTTCATCAGGCTGTCCATTAGTTTATCCTGATCTGCCCTGGTTCTGGGCTCTACGGCCATTGATATAACGGGTTCATAAACGTCTATGGGTTCCAGAAGGATGGGAAAACGGGGGTCGCAGAAGGTATCCCCTGTGGTAGCGCTCTTCATACCCATAAGCGCTACGATATCTCCCGCCTCGGCCTTGTCTTTGCGCTCTCGTTTATTTGCGTGCATGGAAAAGATGCGGGATAATTTTTCCCGTGTCTTTTTCGACGCGTTGTAAACATCCATACCCACGCTCATGGTGCCGGAATATATTCTCACATAGGTGAGCTTGCGCCCTTCGTCCATGAATATCTTGAAGGCTAACGCAGCAAGAGGCTCCTTACTGCTGGCATGGCGCTCTTCTTTTGCTCCCGTTTCCGGGTTTACGCCCACCACAGGAGGGATATCCAGAGGGGAGGGCAGAAAATCAACGATTGCATCGAGGAGAGGTTGAATACCCTTATTCTTCAGGGCCGACCCACATAGGACGGGCACCAGCTTTAGCTCAAGGGTAGCCTTACGAATAACGGGAATGAGTTCCTCGGCGGTGATAAACTCTCCTTCGAGGTACTTTTCCAGTAGCGTGTCATCGAATTCGGCAACCTTTGCAACAAGAGCGTCCCGGGCCTCTTCTGCAGCACTCCTGAGTTCGGGTTCTATGTCCACATACTCATAGGCCGCACCAAGGGTTTCTTCCAGCCATACAACCTGACGCATTCTCAGAAGATCAACGACTCCTCTGAAGTCCTGTTCGGCTCCAACAGGCATCTGAAGCGGTAAAGGCACCGCCTTTAGTTTCTCTTCCATTTGCCTTATAACGCCGGGAAAATCGGCGCCAATTCGATCCATTTTGTTAACGAAGGCTATCTTCGGTACCCGATACTTGTCTGCCTGATGCCATACGGTCTCAGATTGAGGCTCAACTCCTCCGACGGCACATAACACGGCCACAGCTCCGTCCAGGACCCTTAAGGACCTTTCAACTTCTACGGTGAAATCCACATGACCGGGAGTATCCACAAGGTGTATCTCGTGATTACGCCAGAAACAGGTCGTGACGGCCGAGGTTATTGTGATGCCTCTTTCCTGCTCCTGATCCATCCAGTCCATGACCGTCGTTCCGTCGTGGACCTCACCCATCTTATGAGATCGGCCGGTGTAATATAAAATCCGCTCGCTTACGGTTGTTTTGCCCGCATCTATGTGGGCTATTATTCCGATGTTCCTGATCTTTCTGATTCTTTTTATGTCCGACATGATCAACCTCACAAAAATAACGATTCAAGCCCTCAGGGAGCTTAAATCGCCGCAACACAGGCAATATTTATTGCGCAGGTTACTCTAGAAATTCAACCGTCCTGTGTCAAGTAAAGCAGCCGGCCTGTTTTTTGTAAAAATTAAGATATAATATAATGAAAAATCAAAGCTCAAAACGACAGGAGGAATACCATGGGCCATCCTTTCAGGTATTACATTCCGGAAGATAATGCTGGATTTATGGACAAAGTCTGGCGTTTTATCTCTAAAAAGGAATTACCTGCCTGGAGCTTCCCCAGGGTAATACAAATTCAAACCGTTGCGGGCTGTAATGCTTTCTGCATTTTCTGCCCTCACGGTAAGACCAAAAGACCTTTGCCTAAAGGGCGAATGGACTGGGATCTTTACAGAACGATTATCGACGAGTGCGTTCGCCATCGCATGTGGAGAATCAGCCCTTATCTGATGAACGAGCCTCTTCTTGATCCGGAGATTGGCGAAAGGATTCGTTATATTTCTTCAAAGAAGAGGTTTCCCACATACACGAAAATAAATACAAACGCCAGCCTTTTAACTGAAGAAGTGGCAAGAGATCTTCTGGATTCTGGACTGGATGTTCTTACCTGTAGTGTCCATGGGATTGTAAAAGAAAAATACGAGAAAACCATGGTTGGTTTGAAACTGGAAAAAGTTCTGGACAATATCGATCGGTTTCTGGAACTTAAGGCAAAGCTAAGGAAGAAAAAACCGGAATTGAGAGTTACAATGATACGAACAAAGCTTATCGAACCCGATGTTGAAAAGATCAGAGAATACTGGAAAAGAAGAGGGGTTCGTGTAAGTATAAGACCAATGAGCAATCGCGCCAATCCTCAGATTGCCGATCTCGGGGTAAGTGCCAGACCTCTGGAGCCTTTTTCGTGGTGTGTGCGCCCTATGGAGCAGGCCTATGTGAACGTCAGAGGGGAATTGCTTCTTTGTTGTAACGACTGGGAGCAGACAACAATTCTTGGAGATCTGAAGACGCAGAGCCTCGAAGAAGCGTGGAATGGAGATAGGTACAGAGAAATCAGGAGAAGACTTCTTGATGGCAGGGTGCAGGGACTTTTGTGCGAAAAGTGCACCATGCAAAGAGAATAGGTATATCCGAAAGGAGACATTACTCCCATGGCCGAGAAGATTGATGAAGTCTTCAAAGTAATTGATGAACAACGCGATGGCTATCTGCACGAACTCCTTGAATTGCTTAGACTGCCGAGTGTCAGCGCTAATCCGACCTGTCGAAAGTACATTGAAAACGCAGCAGAAAGGCTGTGTAAGGCACTGAAGGCGCGAGGAGCCGGTTGTGAGGTTCTTGAGACCGAAGGGCATCCCGTCGTATGTGGAAGCTTTCAGGCTAAAGATAAGGGGCCAACGCTTCTTATTTACGGCCATTACGATGTTCAACCTCCTGATCCCTTGGAAGAATGGCAGAGTGATCCCTTCGATCCTGTGATAAAGGACGGGTATGTTTATGCCCGGGGGGCAAGTGATGATAAGGGTCAGCTCTTTTGTTATGTTGCCGCCCTCGATGCTATAAATCGCGCAGGTCTGCAGGTTCCCGTGAATCTGCGATTTCTTTTTGAAGGCGAGGAGGAAATCGGAAGCCCGAACTTGAGGAAATTTTTGCTCCATCGTCATGAACTCCTGGAATCGGATGCCGTGGTCATCTCCGACGGCAGTCAGGCAGCGCCGGGCGTCCCTGCGATTACCTATGGCCTTAGAGGCCTTGCCTATCTACAGATTGACGTTGAGGGGCCAAAAAGAGATCTTCACTCGGGGGTTTACGGAGGAATCGTCGTTAATCCTCTCCAGGCCCTGGTGGACATTCTCTCTCACCTCAAAGACGAGAACGACCGTGTAATGATAGAAGGGTTTTACGACGATGTGCTGGTTCCTGATGAGACCGAAAGGGCTATGATCCGTTCTCTGCCCTTTGATGAGGAGCAGTTAAAGGAATATCTGGGTATAAGTGTATTTGGTGGTGAAAAAGAGTTTCATCCCCTTGAGCGCAGGCTTCTGAGACCCACTCTGGACGTGAACGGCATCTGGGGAGGGTATTCAGGCCCTGGAGCAAAAACGGTAATTCCGTCCAGGGCCGGAGCCAAAATAAGCATGCGCCTTGTTCCGAATCAGCGATACAAAAAAATAACCGACCTTACCGGGCAATACATAAGGAAGGTTACCCCTCCCGGAGTCCGTGTGAAGGTAACCCCGATGGAAGGAACCGACCCCGTTTTGGTGAATACGAAGAGCAGAGAGGTTCAGATTGCCGCAAGGGCCTTGGAAATTGCTTTTGGCAGGCCCCCGGTTTTTATGCGTGAGGGTGGTTCGATCCCTGTGGTCAGCCTTTTTTCGGAACTGATGGGGTCGAAACCCATACTGCTGTTGGGGTTTGGAAGACCCGATGACGGCATACACGGGCCCAATGAAAGGTTCAATCTCGATGATTTTTTCAAGGGAATAAAAACCGCCGTGGCTCTGTTCTTCCTCATGGCCGAAAGATAACCGAGATGTTTGAAGAATATACTCGTTGCAGGCTATGTCCCTGGATGTGCGAGGTTAACAGAAGAGAAGGGAAAAAAGGGAGATGCGGTGCCGGAGCTGATGTGAGGATTGCGGGGGCTTTCCTTCATTTTGGTGAAGAAGCTTGCCTCGTGGGAGAGACGGGTTCCGGAGCCGTGTTTTTTTCACACTGCGTTATGCGCTGTATGTATTGTCAGACCTATGAAATGAGCTGGTTCGGTCGAGGCGAAGATTTAACCGATCCGGATTTCCTTGGAATTCTCAAAAGCCTGGTGGAACGGGGCTGCGAAAACCTTAACTTTATAACCCCTACCGCCTATATCCCTCATATTCGCTGGGCCGTGGAAGAGCTTCGAAAAACGGAAAAAATACCTCCGGTGGTGTACAACACGGGAGGATATGAAAGCGTTGAAGCCCTGAAAAGCCTTGAAGGGATTGTGGATATTTACCTGACGGACATAAAATATCTTAATGGGGAACTGGCAAAAAAATTGAGCCATGCGCCTGATTATCCCGATATTGTAAAGGTCGCCGTTATGGAGATGTACAGGCAGGTCGGGGATCTTGAAATGAACGGGAGGGGGGTTGCAAAAAGGGGGCTGATAGTAAGGCATCTCGTTTTGCCCGGTTATGTGGAGGAAAGCCTGAAAGTGCTCGAGTGGATAGCCGAAAACCTTTCCGTGCAAACCTACATCAACGTAATGGGTCATTACAGACCCTTCCATCTGGCCCCCAATATACCTGAGCTTTCAAGGACTTTAAGAAGGCAGGAGTATGAGCTGGTTATATCAAAGGCCCGTGAACTCGGTTTAACCCGAATGGATACCACTCACCGGAATCTGTATCCATTGATTTGGGAAAACTGATGGGCCTGCCGATTATATATGAGGGAGTTAGGTAAATGTTTCAATGGATCGTTGTAGTTTTTACCGTGCTTTTTGCGCTTATTGTTGCCTGCAGGCATATAGCCAGAGGGTTAAAAGGGCAGTGTTCATGCTCTCCCGATGACTGCAGTGGATGTTCTGCTCTTGAAATTGCAGAATCTTCCGAAAAATGCCGTTGCGAGGGAAATAATGAAACTTAATGTTGTGCTTTCCGGCGGGGAAAGTCGATCGTACGAGGTAATGTGTGAGAGTGGGCTGCATAGGCGGCTTGATCGAATTATAAAAGACCTTTCCCGGGGACGCCGGGTTTTTTGTGTCTGGGATCGATTTGTCCATGGCCTGTGGGGCCACAGGTGTTTGACCGCTACGGAAAGCATAGTATGGGACGCTTCGGAGCAGAATAAAAAGCTTTCTGCCGTGGAAGAGCTTGCAAGGGAGCTCGTAAGGCGGGGTGCTGACAGACATTCTCTGCTCGTGGCCGTGGGAGGTGGGGTTACCGGCGATGTGGTGGGATTTTTGGCGTCAATATACATGCGCGGTATCCCGGTTGTCCAAATTCCGACAACCCTTGTTGCTCAGGTGGACAGTAGTGTTGGTGGGAAGACGGGTGTTGACCTTCCCGAAGGCAAAAACCTTCTGGGAACCTTTCACCAACCTCTGTGGGTCGGTATAGACCCCGATTTTCTGCAAACTCTGAGTGAAGAGAACTTCCGCGAAGGCATGGCGGAGGTAATAAAAACGGCATGGATCGGTGATGCCGATTTGGTTCGTTTTTTGCTCGATAACAGCGATGATATTCTAAGGCGAAGGGCCGATGTGATGGCCCACGTGGTTTTCAGATGTGTTGAGATAAAGGCCGGGATTGTTATGGAAGACGAGAAAGAAGGCGGTGTCAGAAAGGTGCTCAATCTGGGTCATACCTTTGGACATGCCGTTGAACGCATCAGTAACTATACGATAAATCACGGGCATGCTGTGGCTATGGGTTTAATCTGCGCGGGGATTCTGGGAAGACAGCTGGGATACCTGGACCGAGAACATCTTAACATGCTCAAAGATCTCCTGTCTGCTTACGGTTTACCCACAGGCCTTCCTTCTGAATATTCCCCCGACAAGATGATGAGCGTTTTCCAGGCGGACAAAAAAAAGGTAGGGAATTCACTGGTTTTTGTCATTCCCGGGCCGCCCGGTAAGGTAATCTGGAAGACCATCGAGGATAAAAAGCTGATCGATGAGGTTATCAGGCTGGCACAGAAGATAGGTAAGATCTATTTGACTTAAGTGTGTAAGGTATTCTAAACGTTTTCAGAAAAGTCATGCTTGATGTAATTCTCATGTTAATTTATAAAATTCAAAAAGAATCCAGAATGTGAATAATACACGTAACAGAGGCTTGAGTCATGACACAGCCGGCAACGTATCAGAGGATAGGTCAGATTTTGGTGGAAAGTGGTTTTATTACCAAAGACCAGCTTCAGGAAGCTCTCAACGAGCAGAGACGTACCCGGGAACGGCTGGGAAAAATCCTTCTGAAACGTGGTTATATAGATGAAAAAGATCTTGCCGTTGCTCTTGCGAGGCAGATGAAGCTTCCTCTGGTGGACCTGAGAAAGTTGAACATTTCCGAAGATGTTATGGGGATCATATTGAGGGAATCTGCCGAAAAGCACGGAGTTGTGCCTTTCGGTCTGACCGGAAATATTCTTCATGTGGCGACTGCTGATCCCACCAATAGAATGGCTGCGGATGATCTGAGATTCCTTACTCAGAAAACCATCAGGTTTCATGTTGCTACCGAGAGCGCCATTAACGAAATACTGGAAAAGCGTCGTGAGGTGAGCACAGAACTGGACGCGGCACTTAAGATGCTCACCGATGAAGCGGATCTCAGTGTTATTGAAGACACGGAGGAAATCGATCTTGCGGAACTTGAGGGAGATGCGACAGAAGCACCTGTTGTTCGTCTGGTAAATTCTCTGCTGACCGATGCAATCAGAAAAAAGGCCAGCGACATTCATATAGAGCCCTACGAAAAAATGCTTCGTGTGAGGTATAGAATTGACGGTATTCTTTACGAGGTCATGAGGCCGCCGGTTCGTTATAAACATGCCATTTCGACCCGTGTGAAGATTATGAGCAATCTTGACATAGCCGAGAGAAGGCTTCCTCAGGATGGTCGCATAAAGGCCAAGATTCTGGGCAAAGAAGTGGATTTTCGTGTTTCCTGCCTCCCGACTATTTTTGGTGAAAAAATCGTTCTTCGAATTCTGGACAAGTCCAATCTGCAGCTCGATATGACCCAGCTGGGCTTTGAAGAAGATCAGTTAAGCATTTTTCGGGAGGCCATTTACAAGCCCTACGGCATGGTTTTGGTGACGGGGCCGACGGGTAGCGGTAAGACGACCACGCTTTACAGCGCTTTAATGGAGCTTAACAAGGTTGAGCGTAATATCTCCACGGCCGAAGACCCTGTTGAATACAACCTCCCCGGTATAAATCAGGTTCAGGTTCACGAATCCATAGGTCTTACCTTTGCAGCGGCTTTAAGGTCCTTCCTGAGGCAGGATCCTGACATTATCATGGTGGGAGAGATTCGAGACCTGGAGACGGCAGAAATAGCCGTGAAGGCTGCTCTCACGGGTCACCTTGTCCTGAGCACTCTGCACACAAACGATGCCCCCAGTACCGTTACAAGGCTTATCAACATGGGAGTGGAGCCCTTTCTTATCGCGTCGGCCTTGAATCTTGCTCTGGCCCAACGTCTCGTAAGAAAACTCTGCGATCAATGCAAGGTGCCCGATGACGTGCCCCCGGATGTTCTGCTTGACCTTGGAGTTTCGGAACGTGAAATAGAAAACTTTACCTGTTATCGGCCCAGAGGATGTCAGGCCTGCAACAATACCGGGTACAGAGGTCGAGTTGCTCTTTATGAGCTTATGCCCATGTACGAGGAAATACAGGAGCTGGTCCTGGCAGGGGCTTCCGCCGCCGAGTTGAAGAAGGAAGCAATGCGGCTTGGGATGAAAACGCTTCGTCAGAGCGGAATCAATAAAGTCAAGGCCGGGATAACCTCCATTGAGGAAGTCATACGAACAACTGCAAGAGACTAGCCTAAGGTAATTCAGGTTTTTACAGGGGAGTGCTATGGCCGAGTTTATATGGACGGGTATAAACAGACAGGGGCTCACCATAAAGGGCAAGCTGGAAGCCGATTCTCCCGGTGCCGTCAGGCAAATACTTGAGCGTCAGGGTATAAAGATTTCCAAGGTTAAACCCGCTCCAAAGCACATTTCCGAGTATCTGCCCTTTCTGGCTCCTAGGGTCAAGCTGGTTGATCTGGTTATTTTTGCCCGACAGTTTTCCACCATGATTAACGCCGGAGTTCCCATCGTTCAGATTCTCGACATTCTGAGGGAGCAGTCCGAGAACATAACCTTTAAAAAGGTGCTTAGAGAAGTACGTGAATCCGTGAAGGCCGGCGAAAGCTTTTCGGCTGCATTGAGAAAACATCCCAAGGTGTTTGACGAGCTTATGGTAAACCTTGTCAATGCAGGGGAGGCCGGAGGAGCGCTCGATGTAATTATGAATCGGCTTGCCTCCTATCTTGAGAAGGTTATGATGCTTCGCCGCAAGATTCAGGGTGCAATGGTATATCCGACCGTTATTGTTATATTTTCGATAGTTGTTGTGGCCGTAATGCTGGTTTACGTAATACCGATTTTTGCGAAGATGTTCCGGGAAGCCGGAATGGAGTTACCTTTGCCGACCCTTGTCGTTGTAAAGATTAGCGATTTGGTACGAAGTTATATTCACTGGGTTGTTGTGGCGATTTTTGCAATTGGCTGGTTGATAAGACGATGGTCTAAAACGGAGAAAGGTCGGTATGCCTTGGATGCCCTGATACTTCGTTTACCCGTATTCGGTCAGCTTATAAGGAAGTCCTGTATAGCCAGAATGTGTCGTACCCTGGGGACGCTTGTGGAGAACGGAGTCCCCATTCTGGAAGCCCTTAATATCGCATCAAGAACTGTCGGAAATAGGGTCCTTGAGAGAGCCATTATATACGCCCGTGAGGAAATATCTCGGGGACGTAATCTCGGTGATCCCTTAGAAGAAACCCATGCCTTTCCGCTTCTTGTGCCCAGAATGATTAAGGTCGGTGAAAATGTAGGAGCCCTTGACGAAATGCTGGGCAAGGTTGCCGATTTCTACGAAGATGAGGTGGATCGCACCGTTGATGCTCTGACATCTCTGATAGAACCTCTGTTTATTGTATTCCTGGGTGTGGTCATCGGTGGGCTCCTTATCGCAATGTATCTGCCTATATTCCAGATGGGTCATGTGGCCGGAGCATAAATGGCGGAGCAGGAGCTGAAAATCGGAAGTCGGAATTACAGGGTAGATGAACTTATAAGACGATTGTATCTCATTCTGATCACAAGGTTATTTTTAGGGCTTCTTTTTTTTGGGTTTGTTGCCATTTCTTATAACGCTAAGGACGGTTTCCCACCCGATTATCCCGTACGAGCACTTTATATATTTTCAATTCTCCTATTAACCTTCACAGCTGTCGGAGGCCTAACCTTTAAATTATTTTCGGAAAAAACTTTGCCCGTTTATGCCGCCTGCCAGGTTGGGTTTGATATAGTAGCTGTTTTTGTTTTCGTATGCCTCTCCGGAGGCGTGCACAGCCCTTTTGTTCTCTTCTTTGTTCCTGTAATACTGCTTTCTTCTTTAGTTCTGGGGCTGAAGGGAAGTTTCTGCACGGCTCTAGTAGCTACGCTGGCCTATGGGATTATGTCCTTACTCCAGACTTATCCCGGTTTATTGGCTTTGCTGGGGTTCAATCTATCCGTGCCAGAAGCTGATGCCACGCGAGCCTTCTCATCCTTTATCACTAACGGTGTAACCCTTATTATAGCTGCAGTTACATCAGGGCTTTTGGTTGAGAAATGGAGAGGGGCGGAGGGCCTTGTTGGCGTTTACGTGAGAAAACTGACGCTTTTACGAAAACTGCATCAGCATATTATAGAGCACATACCATCGGGAATTATTCTTGCGGGTCTTGACGGCAGGATTCTTTATGCGAATAAGGCAGCCGAAAGAATCCTTTTTCGTAAGGCCGAGCACATCCGTGGACAAAGTATGGTTGAGCTTTTTCCGGAGTTGAACGAGTTTGTGGAGTGGGCACGTAAAGGGCATGCTGATGAGCTATCACGCCGGGAATTAACCTATAAGGATCCGGAACGGGGCGATCTGATTCTTGGATGCACCATTTCAACGGTTTTTGAGGAAAGAGGAACTCCCAAGTTGCTCATGGTTTTTCAGGACATTACGGCAGTAAAACAGGCCGAGAAGGAAATCCGGGCAATGGAGGAACTAAAGCTCGTTGCAACGGCTGCATCTGAGATTGCCCATAATGTGAAAAATCCTCTCGGTGCCATAAGCGGAGCGGCTCAGATGTTACGTCAGGAGCTCGCCTCCGGCGGGGATGCCGAACTGTGTGAACGTCTGACTTCCATAATTGTCAGAGAAAGCGAGCGCCTGGATGATGCCATTCGAACGCTTTTGTTTGTTTCCAGAAGCACGCTTAAATCACCTGAAGTTACCGAACTTGACGTGGAGAAGGAGTTGCGTCGGATATTGACCAGCTTTCGTGGAAAGGAGCCTTCTTACGAAATTCATCTGCACGGGAGTGAGACTTTGTACGTCCGAATAGATAGATCCAATCTGGAAGTAATAATTTGGACGCTTCTTGAAAATGCCGTTGAGGCAATGCCGGAAGGGGGAAATATATTTGTCAGTCTGGACGCTTCAACGGACGGACGATGGGTGGAGATACACGTACGTGATGAAGGCCCCGGAGTTTCCGTGGATACTCTGGAAAATCTTTTTCGCCCCTTTTACACCACGAAGTCAACGGGAACGGGGCTCGGGTTGTGCATAGCACGGCAGCATGCTCGCCGTGCGGGTGGCGATCTTGAATACATTCCCGAAGAGAAAGGTGCTCACTTTTGTGTTCGTCTTCCTCGGTTTGTGAAGGCCTTTGGAGAAAAGGAAGGCGGGCCTGTTACTGATAAGCTTGAAAAACCTTCCCGGGAAACTGAAGTAAAGATGCTTTCCTGAAGACTCCACCAGCCAGATACCTGGACTTTTTGATTTTCTTTTGTTTATCCCCTTGTCAGATTTACTTTTCGATCTTATATTAGCACTCGCAAGTGATGAGTGCTAGCAAAGGTGGTATATTTCATAGAAAATGGAGGGGAGTGCAGATGAAGTTGAGACCTCTTAACGATCGGGTTGTGGTAAAGAGAATTGAGGAGGAGCAGAAAACAGCCGGTGGAATTATCATTCCCGATACAGCCAAGGAAAAACCCATTCAGGGCGAAGTGCTGGCCGTAGGGCAGGGTAAACTCCTTGAGGATGGAACAAGGCGTCCTCTGGATGTGAAGGTAGGTGACAGGGTCCTTTTCGGAAAATATGCGGGTACAGAAGTAAAGGTTGGCGGTGAAGAAGTCCTCATCATGAGAGAAGATGATATTCTGGCGATTATCGAAAAATAAACCGTAGGAAAGGGAGGGAATAAAAAATGGCTGCAAAGCAGTTAATCTATAACGTAAAAGCCCGTGATGCACTTCTGAAGGGAGTCAATACCCTTGCCGATGCGGTGAAGGTAACCCTGGGTCCCAAAGGTAGAAATGTCGTTATTGAAAAGCCTTTTGGAGGGCCCGTGGTAACGAAAGACGGAGTTACCGTTGCTAAAGAGATTGAGATCGAGAATAAATTCGAAAATATGGGCGCTCAGATGGTAAAAGAAGTTGCCAGCAAAACCAGTGATGTTGCCGGTGATGGAACCACAACCGCTACGATCCTGGCCCAGTGCATTTTCTACGAAGGATCCAAGCTTGTTGCCGCAGGCGCCAACCCCATGGCTCTTAAGCGCGGAATCGACAAAGCAGTGGCTGCCGTGGTGGAAGAGCTTAAAAAGCTAAGCAAGCCCGTTAAAGACGAAAAGGAAATCGCTCAGGTCGGTACCATATCCGCCAACAACGATCCGACCATAGGAAACATTATTGCAGAGGCAATGAGCAAGGTCGGAAAAGAAGGTGTCATTACCGTAGAAGAAGCCAAGGGTACGGAGACCACTCTGGAAGTCGTTGAAGGAATGCAGTTTGATCGTGGTTACATTTCTCCCTACTTCATCACCGATGCTGAAAAGATGGAAGTGGTTCTCGAAGAGCCCTACATCTTAATCCACGACAAAAAGATCAGCAGTATGAAGGATCTTCTTCCGATTCTGGAAGAAATCGCAAAGATGGGACGTCCGCTTCTTATAATTGCCGAAGATGTTGAAGGCGAAGCTCTGGCCACGCTGGTGGTGAACAAGCTTCGTGGGACCCTTCAGGTCTGTGCCGTCAAAGCTCCCGGTTTCGGAGAGCGCCGCAAGGCAATGCTCGAAGACATAGCGATCCTTACCGGCGGGCAGGTGATAAGCGAAGAGAAGGGTATCAAACTTGAGAAGGCCACTATTAGCGATCTCGGCCGTGCAAAAACCGTCCGTGTAGATAAAGACAACACGACGATAATTGACGGTGCCGGTGACAGAAAGGCTCTTGAAGCAAGGGTTAAACAGATCCGCACTCAGATTGAAGAGACTACCAGTGACTACGATAGGGAAAAACTTCAGGAACGGCTTGCAAAACTGGTCGGTGGTGTGGCCGTGATAAGTGTTGGAGCCGCTACCGAAACGGAAATGAAAGAGAAGAAGGCCCGTGTTGAAGACGCACTGAATGCAACTCGTGCTGCCGTTGAAGAAGGAATCGTTCCGGGTGGCGGTGTTGCCTACCTCCGTTGCATACCCGCTCTGGACAAGTTAAACCTCGAGGGCGACGAGCAGATGGGCGTTAACATCATTCGTCGTGCCCTTGAAGAGCCGGCAAGGCAGATTGCCAAAAACGCCGGTGAGGAAGGTTCGATCATTGTTCAGAAGATTAAAGAAAAGGAAGGATCCTTCGGGTATAATGCTCAGACCGGTGAATTCTGCGACATGTATGAGGCCGGGATCATTGATCCTACAAAGGTCGCCCGCATTGCCCTTCAGAATGCCGCAAGTGTTGCCTCTTTGATGCTTACCACCGAATGTATGGTGGCCGAGATTCCTAAGAAAGAGGAAAAGTCGGCTGCTCCGGGAATGGATGAAATGTACTAAAACTAAAAATAGTCTTGTTTAAAAAACCCGGTGCCTTTCGGGCACCGGGTTTTTTATTTCGATGGAACTTCCCGGCCTGCTCATTTTGAAATCAGGTATAAAAGCTTTAAACGGCGATTTACGAATGCCCTTTTTGATCCTGCAGGGGCCTCCCGCTTGACTTGCACGGTTTATGTGCTATGACAGTGAAGCCTTTGTTTTTTATGGACCCTTGAGGCTTTATCGTAAAGAGGTGGTGACGCCATGGATTACAAGGAAACTTTAAATCTCCCTCGTACCGAATTTCCTATGAAGGCCAATCTGGCCAGGAGAGAGCCTGATTTCCTGCGTTACTGGGATGAGATAGACCTTTACGGGCGTTTAAGGGAAAGTAGTAAAGATAGGCCTCTTTACATACTGCACGACGGGCCGCCCTATGCGAACGGTCATATTCATCTCGGCACGGCCTTGAACAAAATACTTAAAGATATGATTGTCAAATCCCGTCAGATGGCCGGTTTCAATGCCGTATATGTACCGGGGTGGGATTGCCACGGGCTTCCCATTGAACATCAGGTTGATAAGGAACTGGGTGATCGAAAAAAGAACATGACCCCTGTGGAGGTCCGCCAGTACTGCCGAAGGTATGCGGAAAAGTTCATAGACATACAGCGGGAAGAATTTAAACGGCTGGGAGTTATTGGCGACTGGAAAAATCCATACTTAACCATGTCCTACGATTATGAGGCCACCATTGCCAGGGAACTGGGAAAGTTTTTTGAAAACGGCAGCGTTATCAGGTCAAAAAAACCCATTTACTGGTGTCCTCACTGTCGCACAGCCCTTGCTGAGGCCGAGGTGGAGTACGAAGACCATGAGTCGCCGTCGATATATGTAAAATTCCCGCTGAAAAAGGAATTCTGTTGGGCCTTTCCGGAATTGGAAGGTAAAAAGGTCAGCATCCTCATATGGACCACCACTCCCTGGACCATACCGGCCAACCTGGCGATAGCACTACATCCTGAGTTTTCCTATGTGGCGGTGGAGGTAAGTGGTGGAGAGGTATGGATACTTGCCGAAGGCTTATTGGAAGAGTGCATGAAGAAGTTCGGTGTGGATGGTTATCGCACCGTCCGGAAGTTTAAGGCTTTCGAACTCGAACGCAAAGCCTGTAAGCATCCCTTCGTGGAAAGGGATTCCCTCATCGTTCTGGGAACCCATGTAACCCTTGATGCCGGTACCGGTTGCGTTCACACTGCTCCGGGCCACGGCCGTGAAGACTACGAAGTGGCGCTGGAGTACGGCCTTGATATTTATTCTCCCGTCGATGATGGCGGTTGCTTTACGGAGGATGTGCCTTTCTTTTCGGGCCGGTTCGTTTTCGATGCAAACAGGGCCGTTACATCCAAGCTTGCCGAAGTCGGGGCACTGATAAAGGAAGAGAAGATAGTTCATAGCTATCCTCATTGCTGGAGGTGTAAACAACCGGTCATTTTTAGGGCAACCGAGCAGTGGTTCATCTCAATGGACAAAACGGGTATCCGCCAGAAAGCCCTTGAGTGCATTATGAACGATGTGGAGTGGATACCCTCCTGGGGGCGTGACCGCATCTACAGCATGGTTGAGCACCGCCCCGATTGGTGTATTTCCCGGCAGCGCTCCTGGGGTGTGCCCATTACGGTCTTCCTGTGCGAAGAGTGCGGGAATTATGTGGCTTCAAAAGAAATTTTTGACCATATCGTGAAAATCTTTGAGAAGGAAGGAGCAGACGCCTGGTTTGAACGCCCCGCCGAGGAGTTAATGCCGCCGGGTACCAGGTGTGGTAACTGTGGTTCCACTTCACTCCGCAAAGAAACCGACATTCTTGATGTTTGGTTTGATTCAGGAGTTTCTCACGCCGCCGTTCTTGAAACCCGCAGTGACCTCAGGTCTCCGGCAGATCTCTATCTTGAAGGAAGTGACCAGCACCGTGGATGGTTCCATTCCAGTCTTCTGACATCGGTGGGAACAAGAGGTCGGGCTCCTTATCGGGCCGTCCTTACTCACGGCTTTGTGGTGGACGGTCAGGGATATAAGATGTCGAAGTCTCTGGGTAATGTGATTTATCCCCAGGAAGTTATTGAAAAATACGGAGCCGAGATTTTGAGGCTCTGGGTTGCTGCCGAAGATTATCGGGATGACATACGAATTTCCGAAGATATTCTGAAGCGTTTGAGTGAAGCATACCGCCGCATAAGGAATACGTGCCGTTTTCTGCTGGGAAATCTATACGATTTTAATCCGGAAAGGGATGCGGTTGAATACTCGGAGCTTGAAGAAATTGACCGATATGCTCTTCATGAACTCCAGAGAATAGTTCAAAAGTGCAGAAGAGCTTTCGACAGGTATGAATTTTTCAAGGCCTACCATACCCTTTATCAATATTGCGTTGTCCATCTGAGCGCCTTTTATCTGGATGTGTTGAAGGATAGGCTTTACACCTCTTATCCTTCGAGTACTGAGAGGCGTGCGGCTCAGACCACGATTTATACAATTCTTGACACCATGGTTCGGCTGATGGCTCCAATACTTTCTTTTACGGCAGAGGAAGTATGGAGACATATACCGGGGAATAAAGAAAAGGGCTCCGTGCATGAGGAGTTATTGCCGGAGGTCAGAGACGAATGGCTCGATGATGGCCTTGCGCGCAGGTGGGATATGATCCTGGATATCCGCTCAGACGTGGCCAGAGCCCTTGAACATGCCCGGCAGAAGAAGTTGATCGGACATTCTCTAGACGCTCTTGTGCATCTTGGATTGCCTTCAAATCTCTACGAGGACTTTGCAGGGGATTTCAAACTACTCCGTGATGTTTTCATAGTGTCCGGCGTTGACATCCGAAAGGTGGAAGAGATGGCGGAAATGGACGAGATCGTGACGGGCGAGAACGTTCCCGGTCTGTGCGTGAAGGTCGAAGTTGCGCCCTGGGGAAAATGTTCAAGGTGCTGGATCAGAGACGCTTCGGTGGGAACTCACGCAGATCACCCCGAACTGTGCGATCGATGCTACGATGTGGTGAAGACCATGCTGAAGGCGGTATAGATCGGGATGAGCCCCTGTCCGGGGCTCGTCCGATATTGCTTATGACCGAAACATACTTACATCTCCGCTGCCTTCCCGTATAACTTCGGGCTCGTCGTTTACGAGGGAGATAACACTTGAGGGTTTTCCGGGGATTGGCCCGCCGTCAATGATAAGGTCAACGGCGTGACCCAGAAACTCCTTTATTTCCTTTGGAGTCATGAGGATCTCGCCTGTTTCAGGATGAGTAGCCGTTGTGTTGATGATGGGATGTCCCAGCTCTCTTACAATTGCCAGGGCAATTTCGTTGTCGGGAACCCTGATCCCTATGGTCTTGCGCTTTGTCAGCATGATACGGGGCACAAGTCTTGATGCCTCAAGCACGAAAGTATAGGGGCCGGGCAGGCATCGCTTCATTGTTTTGTAGGCGTAGTTGGTTACCTGAGCGTATTCGCTTATGTTCTTCAAATCCGAACAGATGATGCTGACGGGTTGATCATGAGATCTCTGTTTGAGGGCATATACCTTTTCTATGGCCTCCTTGTTAAAGATGTCGCAGCCTATGCCGTAGTATGTGTCCGTCGGGTATGCTACGATCCCTCCGTCTGCCAGTATTTCCACGACTTTTCTGACTTTTCTGGGTTCCGGATGAACAGGATTCATTTCCAGAATCATAAGACCCCCTTTTGTTGGCAGATTGGTTAGACCGAATCGAAAAACCTACAGGGCTATTATTCTGGTTGAAACTAAACAGATCGGACGGTGCTAGTCAACCAATAGGAAAGATTTCACATATTCCGGGCCGTTTTCCGGGCATCGGGTTGAATCCCGGATCTTTAAGGTTTACAAGTATATTTGGTTGAAAAAATTCACGTAAGCCGGCTCTGGAGGGTTGAAAAATGAAAGTTGTGGCTCTTCTTTCAAGTCCCAGGCAAAACGGAAACAGTGCATCCCTTGCCCGACGTGCAGTCGATGTTTTAAATCGGAATGGATGTGTCGTGGAAGTTTTTGCCCTGAATCAACTTTCTTTTAAAGGTTGTCAGGCCTGCATGGCCTGCAAGACCAAAATGGACAGGTGCGCGGTGGACGACGGCCTAACGCCCGTGCTCGAATCAGTTCGAAACGCCGAAGGCCTTATAGTTGCCACTCCTGTTTACTGGTACGACATATGCGCCCAATTAAAGACCTTTGTAGATCGCTGTTATTCTTTTCTCAAGCCCGATTATCTTACAAATCCTCAGCCCAGCCGACTTGGTACGGGGCGTAAGCTCCTGTTTATTCTGACACAGGGCGCCCCGCAACCTATAGAGGTCTATCCGAAATACCGGGACATTTTCAAATGGCTTGGTTTTTCCGAAAGCCGCCTTGTTCATGCCGTAGGGGTTAGAGACCTGGGTGATGTGGACAAACGGGAGGATCTATTTTCCGAGGTGGAAAAGGCTGCTCTGTGGCTTATCGGAAAATAAACCGCTAGTTAGGGCGGGATTCGCCATTTGTACTGATACCCGCCCTTTTCAGGTAATCCTCCCAGCGTCTGTCTACGGCTTCCTGTATGATTTTAAGCTGTTCCGGGTTTATTTTTCTGAATCTGGCCTGGGTTTTCAGGTAGTCTTCAACGGGTTTCTTCCTGCCCGATCTTGCTATGGTAAGGCTTTTTCCGGTAAGCCGAAACTCTCCATTTTCTATTTCGTAAAGAACGACAACGCCCGTTTCTACGGCCAGCCTTCCGATCTCAACGGTCTTTGCGGTGGGGAAGCCCCATCCCGGAGGACATGGAACATAGAGATAGATAAACCTTGTACCCTTTGTGTCTCTTGCTCTGACCAGTTTCTGATAAATATCCCGGGGATAGGCCGAACAGCAGGTTGCCATGTAGGAAAGGTGATGGGCCTCCATTATTGCCAAAAAATCTTTTTTGGGCTGATCCTTCGGGTTTACGGGCGTTGTGGTCGTGAGGGCTCCAAGAGGAGTTGCGCTGGATCGCTGAACGCCCGTGTTCATGTAAGCTTCGTTGTCATAGCAGATGTAAATAAAATCGGTTTGCCGTTCCGCTGCGCCGCTCAAAGCCTGAATCCCCATGTCAAAGGTTCCACCGTCTCCGGCCATGCCGACCACGGTGAACTGGCCTTCTTTGCCCAGTGCTCTGAGCCCCGCAACCAGACCCGATGCGGAAGCGGCGGTGCTGGCAAAGGTCGTGTTGACTGCGTTAACTGCTACGGGTGTCTTGGGATAAATACCGTGCAGGATCGTCAGACAGCAGGCGGGTAGCGTGATTATCGTATTTGGTCCAAGAGCCTTGAGAATGTAGCGATAGGCCAGTGCCAGACCGCAACCGGCGCAGGTTCTCGTTCCCGGCAATATGTATTCCTGATCGGGTATATCAACAAAAGGTGAGCTCATTTTCCAAAACCTCCTCGTGCCACCAGAAGGGTCGATCCCACTTTTGCTCAAGTTTCATTGTGGCCTCGAATATGCCGATAAGATCCACGGTTTTCACATCTTTGCCGCCCAGCCCCACAACCCACGATGTTACTTCGGGATGTTTATCGGGGGTGTGAGTATATAGGGCCGCCTTTAGCTCCGTTGCAAGAGGGGTTTCATAACCGTAGCTTATGGCTTTTTCAACGACGATTAGACGAGAGGCCTGAAGAAGGACTTCCGAGAGGTCTTTACCGGGAAAGGGCCTGAAGACTCTCAGACCGCAAACTCCTGCCCGATGTCCCCGCTCCCTCAAAAGATCCACGGCATCCATTGCTTCGCTGGTAAGAGACCCCATCGTTACAAAAATGGTATCGGCGTCGTCCACTCTGTAGGTGCTGTATGGTAGCGTGTAATCCCGCCCGAAAAGCTCCCCGAAAAGCGATCCCGCCTTTTTGATGACTTCAAGAGCCCTTTCGTGTGCCCGCTGAAGGCGCAGCCTGAACCCCATGTAATCGGGTCTTCGTGTTCCGTCAACGCCCGGGAGACAATCCCCCATAACAACGGGGTTTATGTTTACGGGTCTTTCGGGGTTAAGCTCGTAGTTGGGTTTCCTGGGTGGCAGGTAAGCATCAACCAGTTCCTGAGAAGCCGTTTCGACGGGCATGACCGTGTGAGATAACCTGAAGCCGTCAAAACACACCATGCAGGGAATGAGAACTTCTTCGGCAACTCTATAAGCCATGATCAGGTTGTCGAAGATTTCCTGATTGTTCATGCAGTAGAGCTGCATCCAGCCGGTGTCTCTCTGGCTGATGCTGTCCTGCATGTCGTTGAAAATCGTCCAGGGTGCCCCGAGCCCGCGGTTAACGACGGGCATAACAACGGGGACACGAGCTCCGGCGGCCCAGTGAAGCTGCTCGTGCATGTAAGCGAGACCGTTTGCCGCCGTTGCGGTAAAAGCACGAGCCCCCACCAGAGATGCGGATATACAAACGGTCATTGCCGAGTGCTCACTTTCTACCCGAACGAATTCCGCTTTGAGTTCCCCCTCTTCAACGAATTTCGATAAAATTTCGGGGATTTTTGATTGAGGAGTGATGGGATAGGCCGCAATGACCTGTACTCTGCATAATTTTGCGGCCAATGCCGCAGCCTCATTCCCGGTAATAATGCGAACCTTATCCACAGTTTTACCTCGCTAAAGGATTCCTCCGGTTGATCTGCTTTAAGAAGCCGATGGGTCTTGTAGCATCAAATAGGCGGGATGAACAAGATGTTTATCCTTGAAAAAGGCACGCCGGAGCGTGCCTTTTTGTCGGGGTTCCTTATTTGCGCTTGGCGGCGCGCTTGGATGCTTTGAGAGGGTTAAGCTTGATTTGCTGCTGCTGGAAGTTTTCAATCTTCACGTGAGTTGCAAAATTGCAAAATCCGGTTCTCCACTTAATTGCAGGATTGGGATAGGTCGAGCAGAATTTACCCGCATCGAGGGTCAAAATACGCTGGCAGCCTTCACACTGCTCGACTATCTGGTGACAGCTTCCACCGTTGTAGCTGCAACCTTTTGGGGTCATAAAGGCACATTCCATACCCGCTTTAACGGTCTGACAGATCATTTCCGGTTCACCTCCTTTGAGCTCTCTCCTGTTGACCGAACAAAAAGCGAGCAAATATTAAGCAAGAGAAGTCGCTTGTCAAGGATTTTTGAAGGGGTCGAAAAATTTTCGCCCCCCTGTCGATTGTTGTTACAAAGGCACTTCTTCTGAAAGGGACACACATGCAAAAAGCAAATCTCCCTTCGGCGGGCAATAATGCAGAGGTCAGAGTTCTCAGCAATTCCCGTTTCAAGTATTCGAGTTAGGCAACGGAATTTACGAGTTGTACGACCATGTCCACGGCCTGTTCAAAGGTCACCCTGCTTAAGTTTATTACTAAGTGGTAAAGGTGGGCGTCGTCCCACGAACGCTTGAAATAATGCTCGATGTACTTTGCGGATTCCCGTTCTTCACGTTCAATGAGCTCTTTTGCGCCCCTGTCGTCGAGATCGTACTTTTGCTTCAGTATGGCTATGCGCTCTTCCAGGTTTTTGACCACCCGAATGTGTACGGCCTTTGGGTGGTCTGCAAGAATACACTGTCCGCCCCATCCCACTATAATTACATTGTCCTGTTCTGCGGCTTTCAAAATCAGATCACGGGTAACTTCGTAGTAGCTACGATCGTCGAGCCTTCCGTAGCCTCTGTCGACTATTTTCTGTATTGTTGCAGCTGTGTAACGGTCGATGAGCTGAAGAAGGCGTGATTCACGACCGCGCCTTAAGAGGGAAGCTTCTGCCTCCGATATGTTGAGTTGTTTTGCGGCTTCCGTTATGAATTCTTTGTCCAGTATCGAATAGCCGAGTCTGGATGCCAGTTTTTCTGCAAAAACTTCGCTTTCCGCAGCATACTCTTTGCTGACTGTAACTATCGCCATGGCTCACCTCACAGGCCCGGGGGTTGTCGCTCTGTTATTGGTAGGAGAAACTACAAATAACCCCAACATTAACATTCTATCGCCCTCTTCCCTTTTGCACAATAGGAGAAGAGATTCATGATATTTTCTTCACAAGATGTGTTCATGACTTATTGCAACTATTTGCTATGTTAGTCAACGGTATTGTGGCATACTAACCTGGAATTCGGTCTATCTGCCGTGAAACGGGAGGTTACGAAGAAGCATGTTTGAAAATCTTACGGCAAGATTTGAAAAGGTTTTCAGGTTTCTTAAAGGGCAGGGAAAGCTTACGGAAGCAAATATAAAAGAGGCGCTCAGAGAGGTGCGTCTCGCTCTTCTTGAAGCGGACGTAAATTACAGGGTCGTAAAGGATTTCGTTTCCAGAATTCAGGAGCGTGCCGTCGGGCAGGAGGTGATGTCGAGCCTTACCCCCGGTCAGCAGGTTATAAAGATCGTTCACGAGGAGCTGATAAAGCTTCTGGGGGAGAAGGCAGAGCCTCTGTCGCTTAAAGGGCCGTCTCCTGTGACGGTGCTCCTCGTAGGGCTTCAAGGATCAGGTAAAACTACGACGGCGGCAAAGCTTGCCCTGAAGCTCAAAAAGGACGGTCGGCATCCCTGCCTTGTACCTGCTGATGTGTACAGACCTGCTGCGATAGAGCAACTCCGGGTTCTGGCGGGACAGGTTGGGGTTCCATGTTACGAACCGGGTCAGGGAGAAAGCCCTGAGTCAATCGTTAAGGCCGCCCTGAATTATGCCGGCTCTCAAAGGTGTGACACTCTCATAGTCGATACGGCGGGCCGTCTGCATATCGATCGGGATTTGATGGAGGAACTCCGGCGCCTTAAACAGATCCTTTCTCCTGAGGAAATTCTTCTCGTGGTCGATGCCATGACGGGTCAGGATGCCGTCAATGTTGCGGAAGCCTTCCATAAGGAGCTTTCCATAACGGGTGTTATTCTGACGAAACTCGACGGTGACGCCCGTGGTGGTGCGGCCCTTTCTGTCAGGGCTGTTACGGGATGCCCGATAAAGTTTGTCGGCGTGGGTGAAAAACTGGATGCCCTGGAAATTTTCCATCCCGACCGGATGAGTTCCCGTATCCTGGGCATGGGCGACATCCTGAGCGCCATCGAAAAGGCTCAGGAAGCCATTGACCAGGAGGAAGCGGAAAGGCTTTTCAAAAAGCTTCAGGAGGATAGCTTTACTCTTGAGGACTTCCGTGATCAATTGAGACAGCTGAGAAGGCTTGGGTCGCTCGATCAGATACTGAAGTTGCTTCCGGGCACGGGTATGCTAAAAGAGCTTCGCAATATGCATGTGGACATGAAGGAATTGATCCATGCCGAGGCTATCATCAATTCGATGACCAAAGAAGAAAGGCGTAAACCCGAAATAATAAACGCCAGTCGAAAAAGGCGAATTGCCCGTGGTAGTGGGACCTCGGTACAGGAGGTAAACAGAGTACTGCGGAGTTTCGAGCAAATGAGGAAGATGATGAGGCAGATGGTCGGGACGGGGCGCTCTTCAGGAACAAAGGCGGCAAAGAAGAAAAAGAGGCGGGCATTTTTCCCTTTCTAGTCTGTAAAAAATCGAGTAAAAAATATACTTTGATTTTCTCAAAGGTAAGCTGAAAAGGAAGCTGAAAAGGGGAGGTAGATAGGAAAAATGCCGGTAAGAATTCGTTTGGCTCGTCATGGTAGAAGGAAACGACCATTTTACTGGATTGTTGCAGCCCATTCAGAGGCGCCGAGAGATGGAAGATTTCTTGAGAAGCTGGGAACCTATAATCCGCTGACCGATCCGGCGGAGGTCGTGATCCGATGGGATCGTCTCCAGTACTGGCTCGATCAGGGAGCACAGCCCACGGATACGGTAAGAAGCCTTATAAAAAAGTATCGGAAACAAATGAATGAGTCTCAGGCTCAGGCTTCATAGTGGAGGATGCTCCCGCCCGCAAAGGTGTTACGACGGAGCGAGCAGGGTTGATGTGGCATACCAGAGTGGAGGGGTTGAGCTATGTTGAAAGAACTGGTTGAGCAGATGGCTAAAGCACTGGTGGATCATCCGGAACGCGTTCAGGTTTCCGAAATTGAAGGTGAGCAGACCTCTGTCATTGAGCTGAAAGTAGCGAAGGAAGATCTGGGTAAGGTCATCGGCAAGCAGGGTCGTACGGCTCGAGCTATGAGAACTATTCTCAGTGCGGCTTCGACAAAGCTAAATAAAAGGGCGGTTCTGGAAATTATTGAGTAGTATGGAAGGCGAAAGGATGGTCCCTGTGGGCAAAATCATCAGAGCTCACGGGGTCCGGGGTGGTGTTAAGGTATATCCCTATGGAGAAAGTTTTGAAGCCAGAGAGGAGGGGGAAAGCCTTTTCATTCTGACCGATGAAGGCTACAGGCCTTTGACTCTCAGGAGGATCCAGCGACAGCATCGTTGCTGGATCCTGACTTTCGTCGAAATAACCGATCGAAATAGAGCCGAGAGTCTTATAGGTGCCGAACTGTTCGTTCCGGAACGCGAACTGCCGGAAACCGGGGAAGGAGAATACTACTACTATCAGCTCATAGGCCTGGATGTCGTCTCGCAGGAAGGCGATTATCTCGGTACCCTTACTGGCATTATAGAGACAGGTGCAAACGATGTTTAGGTGATATCGAAGAGCGGGCGGGAAATTCTGATACCGGCGATTGAGGATGTCATCCTTAAGGTGGATCTCTCTGCGGGTAAGATGGTTGTAAATCTTCCGGAAGGTCTCGTGGAATAATGATTATAGATGTTCTCTCCATATTCCCTTCTTTTTTTTCTGGACCTTTGAATGAAAGTCTTCTCGGAAAGGCAATATCCCAGGGGCTTATCCGGGTCCGGGTACATGACATAAGGAAGTACGCAAGGGATAAGCATCGTACCGTGGATGATAGGCCTTACGGTGGGGGAGCCGGAATGGTCATGAAGCCCGAACCCATCGTCGAGGCAATAGAGGACTTGCAGAAGGAGTCGCCCAGAGGAACGGTCATACTGCTTTCTCCTCAGGGAGAGGTATTCACACAGGCTACGGCCCGTGAGTTGAGCGGGCTACCCAGAATAATTCTGGTTTGCGGAAGGTATGAAGGTATCGATGCGAGGGTGCTTAACTTTGTTGATAGGGAGCTTTCCATAGGCGATTACGTTCTCAGCGGAGGTGAGCCTGCCGCATTGGTTGTAATCGATGCCGTATCCCGGCTTATCCCGGGTGTTGTGGGAAACCTGGCTTCCGTTAGAAGTGAATCCTTTGAAGAAGGCCTTCTGGAATACCCTCAGTACACGAGACCCAGGATTTTTCGGGGACTGCCGGTTCCGGATGTTCTCATCTCGGGAAATCACGAAGCGGTAAAAAGATGGCGACGCAGTCAGGCGCTTCTTCTTACTAAACTGCGGCGTCCCGATCTTTTTGAACGATTGAAACTATCCGATGAAGACCTTGAATTACTCCGGGAAGCGGAAAGAGCTATGGAAAGAGAGAGCTCGGGAGAATATTAAATGGCCAACCTTTATCTGGCTCTTGTTCATTACCCTGTTCTTAACCGGCATGGAGAAGTAGTCGCTTCGGCCATAACCACAATAGACCTACACGATCTGGGAAGGACGGCAAGGACTTATGACCTGCCCGCCTGCTATGTCGTAACGCCTCTCGCGGACCAGATTGATCTGGCCAAAAGGTTAATAGCTCACTGGACCGAAGGCGTGGGAGGACAACTTCATCCCACCAGGAAACAGGCCCTGGAATTGCTCGTGCTCGTGCGGTCAATAGAGGAGGCAGTTGCCGATATTCGAAAGCGAGAGGATCGGTCCCCGGAAATATGGGCTACTTCGGCCAGACTGAAGAGTTCCCCAAAGTTGTTGGGCTATCGTCAGGCAGGTACCCGCCTGAAAGAAGGCTCTGAACCGGTTCTATTGCTCCTCGGTACTGCCTGGGGGCTTGCTCCGGAACTTTTTGAACGGGCCCATCGAATACTTGAACCAATTCGAGCAAATTCTTCGTATAATCACTTGTCTGTTCGCTGCGCAGCGGCTATTATGGTCGACCGCCTTCTTGGCGATAACGATAGGTATGAAGGAACGGAGGATGATAGCCATGGGCATTGATGTAATCGAAAGGATTGCTCGCGACCACATGAGGCTGGACATACCCGAGTTTCGGGTGGGCGACACCGTGAGAGTGCACTCCAAAATTAGAGAGGGAGATAAGGAGCGTATTCAGGTTTTCGAAGGCGTCGTAATCCGGAAACATCGTGGGACGACCAATGCTACTTTTACGGTAAGGAAGGTTTCTTACGGGATAGGGGTCGAAAGAATCTTTCCTTTGCATTCGCCCCTTATTGAAAAGATAGAGGTAGTCCGCAGAGGGCGTGTCAGAAGAGCAAGGCTCTATTATCTTCGCGATCGCTATGGTAAAGCGGCCCGTATCCGGGAAAAACGATAAGAAGTCTGCACTGTTTTTGAGGCTTGTTGAGTTTGATGAAACCTTTCGCAGGAAAGGATACGGTTGTATTGCGGGTGTTGACGAAGCTGGTAGAGGGCCACTGGCGGGGCCCGTGGTGGCCGCCGCCGTGGTGATGCCTGAAGGGATTGTTGTGGAGGGAATTGCCGACTCGAAATCACTCCCGGCGGGCGACCGTGAGCTTATCTTCTCAGAAATGATGCGGAAACGGTTGCCTGTAGGTATAGCCTGTATTCCACCTCATGTTATTGATAGGTTGAACATCCTCAGAGCTACTCATCTGGCTATGGCGAGAGCGGTGTTAAACCTTCCCGTCAAACCGAACCTGATACTCGTGGACGGCCCTCATCCAATTCCGGACCTGCCCATTCCCAGTCGTGCGGTTGTTAAGGGAGATTCAAAAAGCCTTGCCATAGCCGCCGCATCCATTGTTGCAAAGGTTTTTCGCGATCGTATCATGAAGCGATATGATGCCCTTTATCCGGAATACGGCTTCGGGAGGCACAAAGGATATCCCACCAGAGAGCATCTGGCCGCAATAGAGCGTTTTGGCCCCTGTCCGATTCACCGACTCAGCTTCGGAGGATTAAGAAGATGCAACGAAGAAGGACGGGGTCGAAGGCGGAAGCCTTTGCAGCTGACTTTCTTCGGAAACAGGGATGTTCCATCATCGAGCGTAATGTAAGGTATCCCTTTGGAGAGATAGACATTGTGGCTCTTCAGAAGGAGACGGTTGTTTTTGTGGAGGTACGTTCTTCCAGAGGTGGAGACTTAATACGCCCCTCGGAATCAATAGGAGCAAAGAAAATAGAGCGCCTGACGAGAGCGGCCTTCCGCTTCTTACAGGAACATCCCGTACTTCAGAAATCACCGGTACGCTTTGACTGCATTATTATTACAGATGTCAACGCCGATCCACGGATTTCGTGGATAAAAAATGCCTTTGAGCCTGCGCGTTTGTAATCAATGTTTTATGTGGTCGGAACCCCAATAGGCAATCTTAAGGATATAACCCTGAGAGCCTTAGAGGTTTTGCGTTCTGCCGATGTTATTTATGCCGAAGACACCCGGATTACCAGAAAGCTGCTTTCTGCTTATGATATTCATGTTCCACTCCGCAGTTTTCATGAGCATTCCCCTGAAGGCGTTGACGAGGTCATAATTAAGGGCCTGGAGAAGGGCTTGAAAATTGTCCTGGTCACCGATGCGGGAATGCCTGGTTTTTCGGATCCGGGTTACCGTATTATCCGCAAGGTTATAGAGCGAAACCTTCCGATGACGGTCGTACCCGGCCCTTCTGCCCTTCTGTGTGCCCTGCTCCTTTCGGGTTTTCCCCCTTATCCGTTCGCCTTTCTGGGATTTCCGCCTCCCAAAGGAAAAGCCCGACAGGAGTTCTTCCGCCTTTATGAAAAACTTCCCATGACTGTTGTTTTGTTCGAATCCCCCCACAGGATAGGTCGAACTCTGGAGGATATTTTGAACTACTGGGGAGACCGCCCTATGGTACTTGCCCGTGAGATGACAAAGGTACACGAGGAAGTGCTGCGGGGGAGTGTACGGGCCATTGCAGAAGCCCTGAAGGACAGGGGAAGCATTCGTGGTGAAATAACCCTCGTCGTTTCACCCGGATCTGAAAGAAGTAATGCCGCTGAAAACGGTGCTGGCTGGGAAGTTGAGCTGGCAAAGAGGCTCGAGAATCCGGATGCAGGGCTTTCCGACATCGTTAAAAGTGTATCCCGTGACTTCGGCGTGCCGCGTAATCTGGTTTACAGGAAGGCTCTCTCCGTTATTTCGAAAGACTCCGATAATAATCCATGATTTCCGTTCTGGTAAAAATCGGTTCCACATCGGCCACGAGTTCCATAATATTGCCTCTGCCGTTCATCTCCTCACGATCCACGAGAGCCACGACCTTGATGACTTCGAGCCCCGCCGTTCTGCACGCTTTTATTGCCTTTATAGTCGAGCCCCCGGTGGTAATAACATCATCAACGACCACGACCTTATCACCCGGCTGGAGGTTGCCTTCAATCTGACTCATCGTACCGTGTTCCTTGGGTTCTTTCCTGACCACGAAGGCTCTTATGGGCCTTCCTCTCAGCCATGAGGTGTAGGATACGCTGAGGGCGATGGGGTCCGCCCCCAGGGTTAACCCGCCTATTGCCCTGGCTTCCGTAGCCTGGATCATCTCGTAGATAATGTGACCGATCAGGTACTGGCCTTCGGGATCGAGGGTTACCTTTTTGCAGTTGAAGTAAAAGCAACTCAGACCTCCGTGTACGAGACGGAATACCGGCTCTTCTGAGAACTGAAAGGCCTTAACGGTAATGAGGTGCTTCAGTCTCTTTCGCAGGTCCTGAAGGTTCAACGAGTTTTCCATAAGAAAAGCCTCCTGTGCATTTATGGAAAATCAATCCCAGGTTAGCATTCTGATCAGCCGATCCCAGAAGCCTTCTTTTGAATTTTTCGATACCGATGGCACGGGAACCTGAACATCTCTGCGTTGTATTTTCTGAAGCTCTTCTTCCATCTTTGCCATTCTATCGTGTAACTGGGAGATTTCCTGACTCAGAAAAGCGAAGAGCTCTCTATAACGATCCTCAAGCCTCTTCAGCCCTTCTTCAGGCTTTCCAGATTGTAGCTCCAGTTCTTTTCGAAGCTGGGCGTTTTCAAACTCTTTATAGCTTAGCTCTTCTTCGAGTTCCCGGATTCGAAATCTCAAGGTATCCAGTTGTTCTATCCACTTAAGCTGCAGGTCTTGAAAATCAGCAAGATCTTCAAGCTTTGCCAGGATTTTCGTCAAAAGATCGTACTCGCTTTCGTTTCTGTCGAGAGCCGATCGCCTGTTAAGTTTCCTCAGCGCTTCGCGGGTTCGCACAAAGACCCTTATACTCCACTCAGGAATTTCCCATCGGCCTTCCTTCCATTCTGCCGATATCGTGCCCTGTCTTATGTTTTCCTCGATTTCTTCAACGGTTGTGCCCAGAATTTCTGCTGCCTTTTGAATGTCATAGACCATTGCCATTCTGCTCTCTTCGGTCAGGTCTGTAATTGTTTACATCTATGTTGTATCGCTTGATGATGTGTTGCAAAGCCTGTCTCTCAAGACCGCACATTCGGGCGGCCTGAGATATATTGCCTCCCGTTTTTTTCAGTATCTGTCCTATGAAGCGGTGATGAAACTCATGGAGAACGGCTTCCCTGGCTTCTCGATAAGAGAGGTTCGTGGGCACGGAAGTGGACCACGGTTTTCCGTTACTCCGTCGGGCGAAGCCTATGTGTTCCGGCCTGATTTCATCATCCACGGAGAAGAGGATTCCTCTGATTATCGTGTTTTCCAGTTCACGGATGTTGCCTTTCCATTCATATCCCAGAAATATCTCCATCAGCTCCGGGGTAACCCTTTTACGAGGGCGCTTCAGCTCTCGAGAGTACTTTTCCAGAAAAAATTCAACGAGCAGAGGGATATCCTCGCGGCGTTCTCTTAAAGGTGGAACATGGATGGGTACCACATTCAACCGGTAAAAAAGGTCTTCCCGAAAGGTACCATCTTTCATCTTTTGTTCGAGATCCTGATTGGTGGAAGCAACAACCCTCACATCAACCCGGATCGTTCTCGTGTCTCCCAGTGGTTTGATTTCTTTTTCCTGAAGTACCCTCAGCAGTTTGGTCTGAAGTCTGGGATCGAGGTCGCCTATTTCATCCAGAAATATGGTTCCTTTCTGAGCTTCCTCAAAGAGACCCTTTTTGTTCTGAGTTGCATGGGTGAAAGCTCCTTTACGGTAGCCGAAAAGCTCACTTTCAAGGATTTCTGCCGGGACGGCAGGACAATTCACGGCAACAAAGGGACCGTCACTCCTTGAACTGAGTTCGTGTATTGCTCTGGCGAGCAGTTCTTTTCCCGTTCCCGACTCGCCTCTGAGAAGCACCGTCATGTCCGTTGGAGCAACCATCCTTATGAGATCGAAGACCTTACGCATCGGTTCACTGCGACCGACTATATTACGAAATACTTCCTGAAACCGAACGCTCTGTCGCAACCGGAGGTTTTCCCTGAGCAGTTCTGTTCGCTCCAGGGCCTTTTTCAGGCTCATAAGGAATACGTCCTGCTCTACGGGCTTCGTTATGAAGTCGTAGGCCCCCTCTTTTATGGCTCTGACGGCAACTTCTATACAACCGTAGGCGGTTATCATGATTACCGTAAGCCAGGGATGGTTCTCCCGAACATATGAAAGAAGCTCGAATCCATCCATCCCCGGCATCTTTATGTCAACAAAGGCCAGATCTATGTGGTAATTTTTCAGTATTTCTACTGCCTCATAACCTGAAGTGGCCCTGTAAATTTCGCACTGCACCTCTTCAAGTATCAGCCTTTCCAGAAGCCGGATGAAGTCAATTTCGTCGTCCACTATCAAAATTGCCGGCTGGTTTTTGCCCATTCCCGTCGTTACCCTCCGTCACCGGAAATGTTATGGTAAAAGTGGTTCCTTTTTCCGGTTCGCTTTCTACGCTTATCGTCCCGCCGTGTTCTACGATTATGCCGTAACTTACCGACAAACCCAGTCCCGTACCCACTCCTGTAGGTTTCGTGGTGAAGAAGGGATCGAAGATTCTGGGCAGGTGCTCAGGTGGAATACCGCAACCGTTGTCGGATACCCGAACTGTCAGAAAGCCGTCTTTACATTCCGTTTCAACGCGGATAAGGCCGCCCCGGTTATTCATCGCCTGACGGGCGTTCATGAAGAGATTCATAAAAACCTGCTTCATTTTGTTTATGTCCCAGTGCATGGTGGGCACCTGGGGATCCAGGTGGGTTTCGAACTCCACGTTGTCAAGAGAGAACTGGTGCTTTAGGACCGATATAACCTCGTAAATGGCGTCGTGTATGTGGGCCGGTCCTTTTTTGGTGGGAGCACTCCGGGCAAACTTCAGCAGGTCTTCCACGATAACCTTGCAGTTTCGGGCATGTTTTTCGATCGTTTTAAGATCTTCGTAAAACTGATCTCCTGGCTCGCTACGGCGGAGCAACAACTGAGTGTATCCGAGTATAATCCCAAGAGGGTTGTTTACTTCGTGAGCAACCCCGGCCGCAAGCTGTCCCAGAGACGCCAGCTTGTCGGCTTGAAGAAGCTTCTTTTCCATATTCTTGCGCTGAGATATGTCCTTTACCCAGAAGTAAAAAAGTTCCCGGTCGTTTTCTCTGCTGCAAAATGCGCTTACCAGTACTTCTACGGGTACCGCTCCCTCTTTAATGAGCAGGTATTCTCGATCCCGGATCTCCGTGCCCGAAAAAAGCTCTTCCTTAAGGGTTTGCCACTCCCGGGGATTGGCAAAGCACTCGTAGAACCTCCGAGATGCTAACTCACTTTCCTTCCAGCCTATCATCTTCAGGCCTGCCGGGTTTATGTCCATAATGGAACCGTCCGGTTTCACTATTACCACCATGTCCCGGGAGACTTCAAAAAGGCGCCTGAATTTTTGCTCCGATATCGCAAGATCCCTGGTCCTTTCGGCTACCATCTCTTCTAAGTGCCTGTTGAGATAAAGTAGCTGAGTGTGCGCATCTTCAAGGGCTTTCTGATGAGCCATCATTCGCTGATATATTTTCCACACCCGTTCGAAGAAGAGCGTAATGGAGGCGACGACCACAAACATCAGCGTGTTTATTGCTCCACTGTAGGGCTGAAGAGCTTCCCATAAATCTGCGTGGTGAGTGCTGACCAGAAACCTCCGAAGTATGTGACCTACGGATCTGGAAACGGCAAATCCTGCCAGCCCGTAGCAGAACCACAGGAGATAGATCCACACGACATTATTGGGGTCCCGTCTTCTTAGCTGATGGCACTGCCATACACTGAGAAAGGCAAAAACTATCATCAAAACGGACCCGTAGAAATCCACAATCCATACAGGAAGCAGAGGCAGTGTCATGATGCGTCACCGCCCTTTTCCACACTTTTTAGATCGGCAAGAAGAGCCCTTAACCCCAGAAACCAGAATACAATGGCCGGTACACAGAGAAGATGATCCAATTTGGCCACGTAATAGACCAGTGCCAGCAACGGAGATGCCGATTCAATCCTTATGGCACCCTCCCATCCTTCAATCCCCTGAACCGTTGCAAAACCTTCCGTTCCGTCCAGATGATGAACCAGCATGGCATCGAGGTTCCAGAGCATAAAGAGTAAAGAAGCATGGCGAATATAACGCCACCCTCTGTGACGAATCAGTTCCATCTGTCTGAGCCAGTAAACGAGTATTCCCATGGAAAAAACGAAGAATAGATGGGCAAGCTGATGCGCATAAAGCCCTTCCGGTTCTGAATGAATCTGTGTGGCTACTGCCCTGTCCGAAACAAACACAACAAACAGGACGGCCAAGATTACTAAAAGAAACCTTCCTTTTCTCACTTGCAGATTATCCGATCTCATCAACCGCATAACTATCTGGATCCGCTCACATCGATCCTTGTTGAACTGCTCCAGAGACCGTGAATGTTACAGTAGGCAGAAGCCATCAAATAACCCGAGATACCCGTTTTAAACGCAAAAAGGGCTACGGGTTCCGTATAAACTGAACTGGTGTTCGGCCCCTCAACGGATGCACCATGAGCCCTGAATTCTGCACGGCCTACCTGAAAAGGAAACCTGGCTCCGTCAGGCTGAAAATAAAGCTCCACCCATTCAATATGATGCTCCGTTGTGTTCGGATGCGGAATTTCCTTGCCCACCGAAACGGTAACGTGTATCGTTTGATCCGGATAAACTTTTTCCGGTAATTCTATAACCGGTACGTGTTTTTCTTTCTTCCAATCGGCACTTTGATAGAGGTCTCCGATGTTCATCTCTTCCTCCTTTTTGTTCCTTTTCGAATCCTGTTACCCTGCTAGTGTACCCGAAAGATTTTGGCTTTCAAGCTTTGAAATCCCCGGGGCTTTCTATGATGGCTCCGGGTGTTTTGGTAAGTTTTTCGCAACCTGCGGAAATGGTGCTTTCCGGCTTTCTGGAGTGGTAGAGCCTTTTTTCGTGCCTTAAGGGAGGTAAGACCATGGGTGAGAGGTTTAATCCCTTTGCCATCGTTCAGCAACAGCTTGACAGAGCGGCCGAACGCCTGGGGCTGGATCCGGCGACTCATGAATTGTTGCGATGGCCCATGAAGGAACTTCACTTCACCCTGCCGGTTAAAATGGATGACGGATCGACCAGGGTTTTCAAGGCCTTTAGAGTACAGTACAACACGGCAAGAGGTCCTGCTAAAGGCGGCATTCGATGGCATCCTGATGAAACTATCGATACAGTAAGAGCCCTTGCCGCATGGATGACCTGGAAGACGGCCGTTGTTGATATCCCTTTGGGAGGCGGGAAAGGCGGGGTGGTTTGTAATCCCAAAGAAATGTCCCCCTCTGAGAAGGAAAGACTGGCACGGGCCTATGTAAGGGCAATTGCCGAGGCTCTCGGGGTCGATCGAGATGTGCCGGCTCCGGATGTTTACACGGACCCACAGATCATGGCATGGATGATGGATGAGTACGAAACGATTGTAAGGCGCCATCATCCCGGCGTGATCACCGGTAAGCCTCTTTCCGTCGGGGGATCTCCCGGTCGCTATGACGCAACGGCCCGAGGAGGAATCTACGTGCTCAGAGAGGCTGCAAGGGCCTACGAATTGAACCTGGACGGTGAGACTATGGCCGTGCAGGGTTTTGGCAACGCCGGACAGTTTGCAGCCCTGCTGGGCCAGCAGCTTCTGGGCCTTAAATTGGTGGCAGCTTCTGATTCCCAGGGCGGTATTTACAATCCTGGAGGGATAAATATCCCCGAGCTTATCAGGCACAAAAAAATGTACGGAACTGTGGTGACCTTTCCAGAGGGCGACAGGATAACAAACGAAGAACTCCTTGAGCTGAACGTTACGGTTCTATTTCCGGCTGCCCTTGAAAATGTCATAACCGGGGAGAACGCTTCCAGAATCAAAGCCCGTGTGATCTGTGAACTGGCCAACGGCCCTACAACGCCAGATGCCGATGACATATTGTTTGACAGGGGTATAATAGTATTGCCGGATTTTCTGGCAAATGCCGGCGGCGTAACGGTTTCCTATTTCGAACAGGTGCAGAACACCTATAATTTCTACTGGGAAGAGAAAGAGGTTCACTGGCGTCTGGATGAGGTCATGAAAAGAGCTTTCAGATCCGTTAAGGAGATGAGTGATCGGGAAGGAGTGCACATGAGAGATGCGGCTTACCTCGTTAGTGTTGCCCGTGTTGCGGAAGCCTGCAGGATCAGAGGATGGGTTTGATCGATGAAGGGTGACCTTTCTGAGTATATAAACCTTTGCGGTGATCTGGTCGTACGCTTTCATGAGATGCTCATGAAGATGGGCTCCTATCCCGAGCTCATTTCTGAGATGAGAGCTCTCTTTCTGGAAGTTTTAAAAAACCGGGGGATGGTTGCGGACGAGCTCATCGAAAAGTGGGTACAGAGGTTGATTCGCGATGGGAGAGGTGATCCCGAAAGGCTGAAGGCGGCGCTCGTCGACTTCGCCTTTGCCGCAGCTTTCAGTGAAGAGGAAATTGAAAATCACATAAACCTGGTTCGGAAAAGAGACCGCTTTCGTAACCTCTGGCGGGTTGTCAACACAGAAGGCGTAAGTCAGAAAAAGGTTATCAAGGCCCTTAAAGAGTTTTGCTCCATACCGGAAGGAAATCTTTACATTGATCCGGGCGATGCAGAGGGTGTCAGGGTCGTATTAATACAGCGCTTTATATCAACCCATCTTCCTTTTGTGGGAGTGGCAAAGAAGCATATTACCATAAGAGATGTGGACGAGCTGATTGATAGAACCTACTCGAGCCCACGCAAGGTCGGTCTTGTTGGCGGGAAAGCGGCGGGAATGATCCTTGCCTACAGGATACTGGTTCCAAGGCTCGGCAATCGAGATCCCGAACTCGAAAAGTATCTGACAATACCCGAATCATATTACTTCAATTCCGGAATCTTCTCGGAGTTCATTGAATATAATAACCTTCATCACTTCAGAACTCAGAAGTACAGGTCCCGTGAAGAGATTGAAGAAGATTATCGGAACATTGCCGAGCTGTTTAAGCAGGCCAGATTTCCCCCCGATACGGTAACAATGTTTGCAGATTTTTTGGAGAAAATCGGAGAAGTTCCCCTGATTCTGAGGTCTTCCAGCCTTCTCGAAGACAGTTTCGGCCATGCCTTTTCAGGGAAGTACGACTCTGTTTTTCTGGCGAATCAGGGGCCTCTGGAAAAACGACTTGATGAATTCATCTGGGGACTGAAACAGGTCCACATGAGTACCTACGGCCCCGACCCCATCCTTTACCGGCGTGATCACGGACTTCTCGACTTTGACGAAAAAATGAGCGTGCTCGTACAAAAAGTCGTCGGGCGAAGATACGGCAACTACTTTATGCCTTTTGCATCAGGGGTGGCCTTTTCTCGAAACATGTATCGATGGTCTCCGAGAATACGGAAGGAAGACGGCATAGTAAGACTTGTGCTCGGGTTGGGTACAAGAGCCGTTGATAGGGTGGGTGGAGACTATGCGAGGCTCGTTCCCCTGAGCCATCCTCAGCTCAGACCCGAAGGCAACGCCCAGCAGATAGTGAAGTATTCTCAGAAATTTGTCGATGTGCTTAACCTCAATACCGGAAAGGTTGAGGCGGTGCCCTTTTTTGAGGCAATCGATGTTATGGGCCCAAAGGCCGCACATCTGGCACTTTCCTATTACAGAAACGGATACATTCAAAAACCCACTACTTTCTACGAAGAAAATTCTCCGGAGACCGGCTGTATAACCTTCGACAACTTTCTGGAAAAAACCCCCTTTGTTCGAATTATGAAAAAGGTTTTGAGAAAACTCGAGCAGGAATACGGCAGACCTGTGGATGTGGAATTTGCCTGGGAAAACGACAGGCTTTATCTGCTTCAGTGCAGAACCCTGGCTTCAAGGGATGAACCTGATTATGTGGTTATCCCTTCAGGCATTGATAGTGCGAAAATCGTTTTTAAGAACAATCGGGTATTATTTAATGCGGATCTTCGAAATATACGTTATATCGTGTTTGTTGATCCCAGGGAGTACCGGGAGATACGGTCAGGTGAAGAAAGGATTGCAGTAGGACGGATTGTGGGCATGGTTAATAGGGCTTTAGATGATAAGTATGCGCTTTTTGGCCCGGGGCGCTGGGGCAGTAATGACCTTCGCCTGGGGGTTAGAGTCGGTTATCAGGACATCAACAGAGCCGTAATTCTGGGAGAGATAGCCTTTGAACAGGAAGGCATGACTCCGGAAGTTTCCTTCGGTACTCATTTTTTCAACGACCTGATTGAGGCTCGAATAGTCCCCGTTGCGATTTTTCCAGATGAGCCTGAAAACTTCTTTAACGAATCACTCCTTGAGCACTTTCCCAACGAACTTTTTAGATTTGCACCTGATTATTATGAAAAGTTTTATAGGATTTTGAAGATAATCGATCTCGAGAATGCTCAACCTGGTACTCGATTGAGAATCCTCCAGGATGTTGAAAATCAAAAGGGCATTGGTTATCTGGAAGTTTCCGCCGGTAAATTTCGTGAATAAAATTTACCCATCTGCATTTTACCCGCTCTGGGTAAAATTTACTCAGCCGATTAACGACAGTGTGGGTCCTTTTTAGTGAAGGTTACCTGAAAACAGAACGTTAGCAATATGGCATAGTTTATGCTTTATCGGGGATGGAATTGGGGACTCTGACATTGAACGGAGTATAACATGCGAAAATACCGGGCAGGTAATCTTTATCATCCGGTGGTAATTCCGCTTATATGTGCATTTTTCTTTAATATCTGTGGATGTGGATACACGGGCCGTCCCTTTAAAGAGGAACCGGGAATGGTCGAGCTGTTAGAAGAGGATGCCGGAATAGGAGAGTTTTTACAAAACGAAAATTACCAATTGCCTTCCAATCCTTCCTTCGACGACTATTTTACCTATGCGGCTTTTCGGAACCGGGAGCTTCGGGCAATTTTTGAAAGATGGAAGGCTGCACTGTGGAAGATACCACAGGTGAAATCACTTCCGGATCCAAGGTTTACCTATGCATACTACATAAAAAATGTCGAAACCCGTGTAGGGCCTCAGCGCCAGAGCTTCTCAATTGCCCAGACCTTCCCATGGTACGATAAGCTCAGGCTGAAGGGTGAAACGGCCTTTCTGGAAGCCGAAGCGTTGCGCTGGGAGCTGGAGTCTAAAAGGTGGAAACTCTACGAGGACCTGAGCAGGCTTTATTATGATCTGGCCTACACCAGGAGAGCCGTTGATATCACAAATGATCACATTGCCTTGCTTGGACATCTGGAAAGTGCTTTGAAAATAGGCTATTCCGCAGGGATAGTCCCCTATGGGTACCTGACCCAGCTTCAAACGGAAATGGGAAAGCTGGAAAACAGATTGAAAACGCTGGAAGATTACATCGCTGCGCTGGAAGCAGAGTTCAACTCACTGTTGCACCGTTCTGTGTGGGAACCTGTAGTGGTAGGAGAACTGCGCGATGTCGGTTCCGTGAGCATAAACGAGAGAGATGCCTTAAGGCTTATTGAGGAAAGTAGCCCTGATCTTAAGGTGGCAGAAAAACGTGTGGCGCTGGCGCAAAAAGGCGTGGATCTTGCGAAAACGTTCTATTTCCCCGACCTTACCCTTTCGGTTACCGCAATCGACACCGGTGATGCCGATAATCCATTGACGCCGGAAAGTGGAAAAGATCCCGTAATTGTGGGAGTAAGCGTAAATCTTCCGTTCTGGTGGGAACGTATTGAAGCAGGGGTTAAAGAAGCCCGTACGAGATATGAAGCTTCTATCGCAGATAGAGAAAAAACACTGGACCTGCTGTCTGCAAGACTTAAGCTCATTTTGTACAGATTGAGGGACTCTGAAAGAAAAATCAGGCTGTACGGCAACGACCTGATCCCCAAAGCTCGTCAGTCTCTTGAGGTAAATCTGGAAAATTTGAGAACGGGTGAGGCTACTTTCTCGGACGTTATAAATGCGGAGCGGGTTCTTCTGGAGTTTGAACTGTCCCTTGAAGAGGCCCGTGCCGGTGCGGCTAAGGCTCTCGCGGCTTATGAGCGCCTTATCGGCCGTAGAGTGGATAAGGCATCAAAATAATAAAACAGGTGAGGGAGGTTTTTGTTATGAAAAGGATAAAAATAGTGGTCTTTACAATGATTTTGCTTCTCGCTTTTGTGCCGGCTTTATTGCCCATGGCGTATGCCGGTAAGGGACGGCCACAGGAAAAGTGCCCTGTTATGGGAGGTCCCATTAACAAGAGTTACTTTGTAGATTACAGGGGGAAGCGCATATACTTCTGCTGTCCTGCCTGTCCTCAGGAATTCATGAAGAACCCCGATATGTATATGGAGAAACTCGAGAAGGAAGGGGTGGAACTGGAACCTGCACCGACCGATTGATCTGATCCGTCCGGGAAGCGCTGAGGTGATTGGTATGAAAAGAGTCGGGTTGTTTATGGTAGTTAACCGGCAGGGTGGGAGGGTATTCGGTACAATCTTTACTTTACTCCTGGCGCTGTCGGTTATTGCCGTCGTTGTCGTGGGAGTCAATAGCACGGTTGCGCGGGAAACCGATTCCGCGCCCGGAGAGAAAGCTCAGATCTGGACCTGCTCCATGCATCCTCAGATAAGGCTTCCGGCTCCCGGCAAGTGTCCTATATGCGGAATGGATCTTATACCCGTTGTGGACGAGAAAGAAGGAAAGCCCGAGTCGCTGAGGGAAATAACCCTGTCGCCTGTTGCACAAAAACTGGCCGAAGTCCAGGTCAGCCCCGTTGAACGGAAAAAAGTCCAGGTAACATTAAGAATGTTCGGAGTTCTGGACTATGATGAGCGCAGGGTGGCTCACATAACCGCCTGGGTTCCGGGGCGTATCGAAAAACTCTATGTCAACTTCACGGGTATGACCGTTTCCGAAGGGCAACCGATGGTGGTACTCTATAGCCCGGAACTCATGGCCGCTGAGGCTGAGCTTATAGAGGCCCGGAGGTTGCTTTCAAGGGTCGAGTCCGGTAGCACCAGGGCAATAAGGGATACGGCGCGGGCTACCGTGCGCTCCGCCCGTGAAAAGCTCCGCCTGTACGGGCTGACGGAAAAGCAGATCGATGAGGTCCTGGCGAGAGGTATTCCTTCCGACCGCATTACCATAGTGGCGCCCATCGGTGGGACCGTCGTGGAAAAGCATGTAAACGAAGGAGTTTATGTCCAGACGGGTACGCGAATCTATACCATTGCCGATCTGTCTCAGTTGTGGCTTTTCCTCGATGCCTATGAATCGGACGTCCAGTGGATGCGTCTCGGAGAGACCGTAACTTTTGAAACGGTCTCTTATCCCGGAGAGGTCTTTTCGGGACGGATTTCTTTTATACAGCCCGTGCTTGAAAAAAAGAGCCGCACGGTAAGGATCAGGGTTGATGTCCCTAACGCAGACGGACGGTTGCTTCCGGGGATGTTTGCTCACGCCGAAGTAAGAGTAACCGTGGGAGACAAAAGGCCTCCTCTGGTAATCCCCGCCTCGGCTCCACTGATAACCGGAAAACGAGCTGTCGTTTATGTTCAGATTCCCGACAAACCTTATTCTTACGAAGGTCGTGAGATAGTTCTGGGACCCCGGGTGGGTGATTACTACATAGTCAGGTATGGCCTCAGGGAAGGAGAAAAGGTTGTAACCAGGGGCAATTTCAAGATCGACAGTGCCGTTCAGATCCTGGCAAAACCCAGCATGATGACCCCGGAAGGTGGCGGAGGCGGCATGATGCATCATCACGGCGGCGGTTCCGCTCCAAAGTCGGAGGCCTCTAAAGGTTCGGGCACTGTTATGGAGGTACCGCAAAGCTTTACCATGAAGCTTCATGAGCTGGCCGCACGGTTCGACAGAATACTTCAGAAAGTTCCCGAAGATTCGACGCGCATTACCCAGCGACAGTGGCTTGAAATCAAAGAAGAGATTTCGAATCTTGAAGAACTCCTTTCTAAAATTGATGGTTCAGAACTGAAGGGCCACGCCCGGATGATGTGGGACGAATTGTCCATGAGGTTACATAACGATCTGGTTGTTGCGATCTATGCCCGCAGGGCTCAGGAAAGGGCTGAGGCTCTTGAGGAACTTAAGGCCGGCATGGCGAGGCTTCTGACCCGGTTTGGTGTGCACCACCCAGGGCACCGGGATCACGGCGGACTTACAGAACCTGGCGTACCGCAGGAATTTTCAGTACAGCTCAGACCCCTGGTTGAATCGTATCTGTCCCTGCAGAAAGCCCTGGCGGAAGATGATGAGAAAAGGGCAATTCATGCACTGGAGGCCATGAAAGAGGCTCTAGATCGGCCGTCTATGGAGTTGCTAAAAGGTGATGTACATGTGAAATGGATGAAGATACGGGAGCAATTGTCTCAAAATGTTTCGTCGATGCTTGCTTCGGGCAATATTTCGGGCATAAGAGAGCGGTTTGATGAGTGTTCCAGACTTTTCGGTGAACTTGTGAGAACCTTCAAGCCCGTGTCCGTTCCCCTTTATGAGATGTTCTGCCCTATGGCTGCGAACGGTAAGGGTGCAATCTGGTTTCAGAGCGAAAGGGAGATCCACAACCCCTATTTCGGTTCTTCTATGTCTTCTTGCGGAGAAGTCAGAGCTAAGATCGATCCTGTGGATCGCTAGCTTGTTGCCTCGGGGAAAAGCTTTTTGGCCGCAATCAGGAGGATAGAGCGGTATGGCAAAGGAGTCATTGATAGGGCGGTTGATTCGCTGGTGTCTGGAAATGAGATTAATTATTTTCGTATGTACTCTTTTTGTTATCCTATGGGGTATTGCCGTTGCACCCTTCGACTGGAAGATTTCCTGGCTACCGAGAAGTCCTGTGCCGGTAGATGCCATACCCGATATAGGAGAAAATCAGCAAATAGTCTTCACCGAGTGGATGGGGCGTTCGCCTCAGGATGTGGAAGATCAGATAACCTATCCCCTTACCGTGTCACTTCTGGGCATTCCCGGTGTTAAAACGATTCGCAGTTATTCCATGTTTGGATTTTCTACGATCTACATAATTTTCAAGGAAGATGTCGATTTTTACTGGGCTCGTTCCAGAATTCTGGAAAAGCTCAACAGCCTTCCTGAAGGAACCCTCCCGGAAGGTGTCAAACCGGCTCTGGGCCCCGATGCGACGGCCCTGGGACAGGTTTTCTGGTACACCCTTGAGGGTCGTGACCCTCAGGGAAATCCCACCGGAGGCTGGGATCTCGATGAACTTCGTAGCATACAGGACTGGTACGTCCGATACGCCCTTATGTCGGCCGATGGAGTCAGTGAGGTTGCATCCATTGGGGGCTTTGTCAGGGAATATCAGGTTGACGTGGACCCCGATGCCCTGAGGGCTTACGGTGTTACGCTCCCACAGGTGTTTCAGGCCGTGAAAGCATCTAACCTGGATGTTGGAGCCAGGACAATTGAAATCAACGGCGTGGAATATGTGATAAGGGGTCTGGGGTTCATAAAGAGCCTTGAGGATCTGGAGAAGTCGGTTATCACTTCCAGAGACGGCACGCCCATAAGGATAGGCGACGTTGCTCATGTTACCACGGGGCCGGCATTGCGCAGAGGAGTGCTGGATAAAGCAGGTACAGAGGTTGTCGGGGGGATCGTCGTAGTAAGATATGGAGAAAACCCTCTTAAGGTTATTCAGAATGTGAAAAAGAAGATTGAAGAGATTGCCCCGGGACTGCCTAAAAAAACCCTTCCCGATGGGACAGTCAGCCAGGTGACCATAGTCCCATTTTATGACAGAACCGGTCTTATCTATGAAACCCTGGGAACTCTTTCTCGTGCCCTCTACGAAGAAATTCTCGTGACCGTTATGGTAATACTCCTGGTGCTTATGCATATAAGAAGCTCCATTCTGATATCAAGCCTTCTGCCCCTGGCGGTTCTTATGTGCTTTATCGCCATGAGGCTCTTTAAAGTGGATGCCAACATTGTTGCTCTATCGGGCATTGCCATTGCCATAGGAACCATGGTGGACATGGGAATAGTGATCTGTGAGAACATACTGCGTCACATGGAACAGATGGAGCCCGGCGAAAGTCGATTTTCCGTAATCTATCGGGCATCTTCGGAAGTGGGAGGAGCTGTTCTTACGGCGGTGGCAACAACGGTGGTTAGCTTTTTACCTGTTTTTACGATGATAGGCCCCGAGGGCAAGCTCTTCAAGCCTCTTGCTTTTACCAAAACCTTCGCTCTTATAGCATCGATAATAGTTGCACTTATGATTATCCCTCCGGCGGCGTTAACTGTATTCCGTACTCCTTACGATAAAACCGGTGTAAATCTCCTGAGGAAGGTAACTTACGGATTCATCGCTCTAATCGGTATTGTTATGTATTTTTTCATGCCCTGGTGGGTGGCTCTGCCGATTTTCGTGGCCGGCCTGTATTTCCTGGCAGAAAACCTTTTACCCGCAAAGATTTTCAGGGTTTTTTATATCCTGGTTAATGTGTTTATTGTCGCAGTCGTGGGTATTTTGCTTGCCCGGGACTGGTTACCACTGGGTCCCGAAAAAGGGCTTCTAAAAAATGTGGTTTTTGTGGGTATTTCGGTGGGAACCATATTCGGCATACTTCAGATATTTCGCAGGGTCTATGAGCCCCTTCTTCGGTTTTGTCTGCGTCATAAACTTCTATTCGTCTCCCTTTCGGTTCTGGTAATAGTTTTGGGCTGGACCGTTTGGTTAGGTTTTAACAGGGTTTTCGGCTGGCTGCCCAACTTTTTGACGAAAACCGCGGTTGTGAGGAGTATTGCCGGGGCTTTTCCGGGACTTGGCAAAGAGTTTATGCCCCCCCTTGACGAAGGCTCATACCTGCTCATGCCAACCACCATGTCTCACGCTTCCATAGGCGAAGCCTACGACATTCTAAGGAAACAGAACATGGCCATTTCCGCCATTCCCGAGGTTGAGACGGTCGTCGGAAAGATCGGGCGGGCCGAATCGCCTCTCGATCCTGCGCCAATATCGATGATTGAAACGGTTATCAACTACAAACCGGAGTATCTTGTGGATAAAGAAGGCCGTCGCCTCCGTTTCAGGTTCTTTCCCGATGAAACCGACTATTTCCGTGACGAAAAGGGTAACCCGCTACCCGCACCGGACGGAAAGCCTTACATCGTCAGGGGCAGGTTTGAACGGAACGAAAAAGGGGAATTGATTCCCGATCCTAAAGGTATGCCCTTCAGACTCTGGAGAGCACCACTGGATCCGGCACTGAATCCCGGGAGGAAACCCTGGCCCGGTGTAAAAAATCCCGACGACATATGGAATCTTATCGTGGAGGCTGCCAGGGTTCCCGGTACCACTTCGGCACCCAAACTTCAGCCGATAATCACGAGAATAGTGATGCTTCAGAGCGGTATGCGGGCTCCGATGGGTGTTAAAATCAGAGGGCCCGATCTTCAGACTATTGAAAAGGTGGGTTTAGAGATCGAAAGATTTCTTAAAGAGGTTCCGTCGGTTGAACCCTCTACCGTTGTGGCGGATAGAATAGTCGGAAAACCTTATCTCGAGATCGTAATAGACAGAGACGCGGTGGCACGCTACGGTATTTCAATCCGTCGGGTTCAGGATGTTGTCGAAACCGCCATTGGCGGAAAGTGGATTACCATGACCGTTGAGGGAAGGGAGCGATACCCTGTCAGGGTCAGGTATCTCCGGGAGCTTCGTGACTCCGTTGAAGCCCTTTCACGCATTTTGGTTGCCGCCCCCAATGGCGTGCAGATTCCCTTGGGCGAACTTGCCCATATCCGTTATGTAAGGGGACCTCAGGTTATAAAAAGCGAAGACACCTTTCTCGTTGGCTATGTGGTCTTTGACAAGAAACCCGGCCACGCAGAAGTCGATGTAGTAGAGCAGGCTAGGAAATACCTGAACGATAAAATAAAATCCGGAGAACTCGATATACCCCCCGGCGTAAGTTTCACCTTTGCCGGTAATTACGAAAATCAGATTAGGGCTCAAAAAACCCTGTCCGTTGTTTTGCCTCTCGCTCTTTTCATAATTTTCATGATCCTTTATCTTCAGTTCAGATCTGTGCTCACGACGTGCTTTGTCTTTACAGGGGTGTTTTTTGCCTGGTCCGGTGGCTTTATTCTTCTGTGGCTTTACGCTCAGCCCTGGTTTCTCGACTTTTCCGTATTCGGAATTTCCATGAGGGAGTTATTTTCCGTTCATCCCATAAACCTAAGTGTTGCCATATGGGTGGGATTTTTAGCCCTTTTCGGAATTGCAACGGACAACGGAGTTATTGTGGGCACCTACCTTGATGAAAGCTTTAGGGAAACCACAATAAGGACGATTGAAGACGTGCATGAAGCCACGGTAACGGGTGCGGTCAGGAGGATTCGACCCGCTCTTATGACGTCCGCTACCACCATACTTGCCCTTCTACCCGTTCTCACGTCAAAAGGCCGGGGATCCGATATTATGATCCCCATGGCCATTCCCACCTTCGGCGGTATGCTTGTATCTCTTATGAGCGTCCTTCTGGTACCCGTGCTTTACAGTGCCCGTGAGGAATTCAAACTCAGGAGAGCCAATATTCCTCGAAGTTGAATAAAACATGACGGCAAAAAGAGGCGTTGGAAAAAATCGGTTTCTTGAACTGGCACCCTGGGCAATCGTAAGCTCCGTGGTCATCCTAGTTATTCTGCTTATCGCTATGGCTTTTCGTAGCCTCCACAGAGGCCGGGATATGATGGAGCAGGCCTTGCTCTCCGAAGCACTGACACTGGCCAACTCCATTGAGGCTATGTGCAATTGCGGAGTCATTCACAATGTTCACCCTCACGCCCTTATGCCGCTCTTTGGTGAGATTTCCAAACTGCCGGGTGTATTGTATGTAATGATTGTAAAAGCCGATGGAACAATTGTTGCTGCCGGTAAGCCTGAAAGAGTTGACCGAAAAATACCTTTTAATCCACCCGGACCCGGGTCAAAGTGGGTTGGGCTTAAAGAACGGATGGGCATGAGGGCTTATGAAGTAACCCTTCACTACAGACCGATGGCAGGAGATAAGACACCGCCGGATGATTTATACTTTGTTCTGGGGCTGGATCCCCTGCCTTACGAAACGGCTATAAAGCGTGATTTCCAGTTTTTTGTATTCATGCTGGCGGTTATGCTTCTGGTAGGTGCTGCAGGAATGGTCTCCCTGTGGTGGGTTGGCCGTTATCATGAAAGCCTTCGATCTCTCGCCGATGTGGAATATCTAATGTCCACTTTGATTGAACAGATACCTGTCGGCTTCGTTCTGGTCGATAATAAAGGGGTGGTGGAAAGAATCAACAGAGCGGCAGAGGCGCTCATTGATGCCGAACAGGGGAAGGCTTTCTCGAATTGCCCCGGTTTTGCCGATCTATGGAGAAACCTTCAGTACGGCGATAATGGTAGATTGGATCAGGAAATCACAATAAGCGGCAATCGTACCAGAAAGCTACATTTGATGGTTAACGCCCTGCGCTTCGAAACGGATACGAGGTCGGGATACGTCTTTCTCATAACCGATGTTACGAAAATGAGGGAACTGGAATCAAAACTTAGCCGGACGCGCCACCTGGCGGCTATAGGACACCTGGTAACGGGGCTCGCCCACGAAATTAGAAATCCTCTGAGTTCTATAAAAGGTTTCGCTACTGTCCTTGCGAAAAGAACTGCATCAGATGAAAAAAACAGGTATATCGCTGAGGTCATGATCAAAGAAATCGACAGATTGAACGGGATTCTTTATGAGCTTCTGGACTTTGCACGCACTCCTAATCTGAAGCTTGACGAAGTTGAGTGCCGGAGCCTTATAGAGCACGCCTTAAGGGTTATCTCCAGAGACCTGGAACAAAGCAAGGTAAAGGTAACGATGGACATAGAACCTCCCGATCTTTACATTAATGTAGATCCAAACAAGATGATCCAGGTATTTATAAACCTTTTCCTGAATGCCCTGCAGGCGATCGGCAGAGAAGGAACAATAAGGGTGCAGGCTAGAAGGGATGATGAAGAGGCCGTTATTGCGATATCTGACACAGGACCTGGCATACCGGAAGAGGCTCTTGATAAAATTTTCGATCCCTACTTTACAACAAAGCCTCAGGGTGTTGGCCTGGGTCTGGCAAATGTTCGAAAGATTGTGGAAGCCCATGGAGGAACTGTGGTTGCGATGAATTCACCTGAAGGAGGAGCAAGCTTCATTATAAGATTGCCCTTTTCTCCCGGGTATGAGGAAACATAGCGATGACGGAGCAGGCAAGAATTTTAGTTGTAGATGACGATAATTCACATCGCCTTATGTTGTCCACCGTGCTTGATGAGTGGGGTTATGAGGTAGTAGAGGCGGATAGCGGTGATAAGGCCGTGGCTCTGGTCAGATCGGAGCCCGTCGATCTGGTAATAATGGACATCAGGATGCCGGGTATTGACGGAATAGAAGCAACAAAACTTATACGTCAGTTCAATCCCGCCCTGCCGGTCATTATCCTTACGGCCTACGGCTCCATACCCTCGGCCGTTGACGCAGTTAAATCCGGTGCCTTTGACTATCTTACCAAACCCGTGGATCTGGATGCTTTGAATGCGGTTATCAATAAGGCGCTTGAGCATGAACGATTGAAGGCAGAAAACGAAATTTTGCGAGAACAGCTTGCACGATTTCAAATTGCCGACATTGTGGGACGGAGCCCTGCAATGGAGCGGGTTTTGGAGTTGATTTCTCTTATTGCTCCGACAGACGCCACGGTGCTCATAACCGGCGAAAGTGGCACGGGCAAAAGCCTCGTAGCCCGGGCCATACATGCCCACAGCCCTAGAAAGCACAAGCCTCTGATTGAGGTTAACTGTGCCGCTATTCCGGAAAACCTCGTTGAGTCAGAGTTGTTCGGTCATGAAAAGGGGGCTTTTACCGGGGCGGAAAAGGCCAGAGCCGGAAAATTTATGCAGGCTAACGGTGGTACCATTTTCCTCGACGAAATAGGTGAACTAAACCTTTCCGTTCAAAGCAAACTTCTTCACGTTCTTCAGGATAAGAAGATACAACGCGTCGGAAGTGATGTGGCAATTCCAATAGATGTTCGGATAATAGCCGCCACTAACAGGAATGTTGAAGAGATGCTTTCGAACGGTAGTTTCAGAATGGATTTGTATTACAGGCTGAACGTTACCAGGATAGAGGTACCGCCTTTAAGGAAAAGGCCTGAGGATATTCCCATATTGGCCGAACACTTTCTGAAACGGTTTTCTGAAAAGTACGAAAAAGATGTTAAAGGCTTTACTCCTGAGGCAATGCACTTTTTAATGACTCATTCATGGCCCGGTAATGTTCGTGAATTGGAAAACGCAATAGAGAGAGCTGTGATCTTAAGTCGGAATCCCTACATTGATGTGAAAGAGTTGAACATTCTGGGGGCGGGGTTACCGGAACCCGGAGATGTTACTCGATCATCCTTTGAGCAGGGTAACTTGACTTTAGAAGATGTAGAACGGATAACGATTTTGAAAACCCTTGAGGAAACAGGGGGTAACAAGAGCGAAGCAGCTCGCCGTCTCGGGATAACCCGGCGGACCCTTAAACTTAAATTGAAGAAGTATAACGCAGAAAAAAAGCGGACACCCTGATCGGGTGTCCGCCGGGGTTAGGGCAGGGCATTCAGAGGATCTCAGGGTACATCTCTGAACCATCCGTTACGTCTGTTGATGAGGAGTCTTCTGATCACATTGCCCGAAGAATCTTCGATCGTGGCTTCGAACACGTCTCCCTTATCTGCCAGCTCCCCTATTTTCAGATCAGGCCTGTTTCCGATGGCATAGCGTTCCAGAAGTTCAATAGCCTGCTGCCGTGTCATCAGTCCGTTGCCCAGAAGTTCCATGCCCGGTGGAGTTTCCTGATAGCGGTTGGGTTGTCCGTAGTATCCACCGTGGTGGCCGTATGAAGGTCCCATGTGATGATGTCCGGTGTTATTCATCCACGGACAGTACCAGCCGTAACCCTGCCCGTCCGTCTGCCCGAAGACCAGTCCCAGCCCTATGAGGGTCACAAGGGTGGCCAGGGCAATTCCCGTGATGACTTTCATTTTGTGATCCTCCTTTTCAAAGTCTACCTTCTGCGAGGCCAGTAGCCCCTGTCGTATTGCCTGTAGTCATTGTAATTGTGCCAGTAGGGTCGGTTATGCATATAATACCGGTAACCATCGTAGTTGTATCCCCCATATCCGTTCATCATACCGTATCCCCCATAATACCCGGGACAGTTCCATGAACTCTGACCGTACCCTCCGTAACCCCCACCGTGCATTGCCAGCCTGTAGAAAGGTCCGCCGATGTTTCCTTCAGCACGGGCGAGCGTGGTACCGGAGATGCCCGCAACCGTTAGAGAACCGATCAACATTGCCGTTACCAGTACTTTTTTCATCCTACCCATTTTTAACCTCCCTGTGATTTGTTTGTTTTTCTTTGTTTGCTTATGCACATCATTTTTCATGCCAAGTGTAGGATCGGGCAAAATTGGGGGCTTTGCGAGGGGTGAGGTAAAAGACTCTGGATAATTTTTATCCGCAAAGGATCCGGCGGGTGGATATTTTTTATTCTCTGTAACTCTTCTATAGCCCCGCGATCGATAGCCGGGACATGAGACAGATTAAACAATAAGACAGGACATTCCTTGCCGGTGGGAACTGGCATGGAATTTGACTACCTCTCCTGGTGCCAGACAAAATTCACTTTAATTAGGAGGGATGATCATGGAAGTTTTGAGAAAGTTTAGGTCTCTGCTGGTTTTTGGAGTTGGGGTGCTACTTGTCAGTAGTGTATGGGCTTTTTCAGGAGGTCACGAAGCCACTTCTTCAATGATGAGCGGTAATCCTTTTTACTATAATACCGGACAAACAGGTACTTATATGATGTCCACCTATGATTCTCAGGCGAATCTCCTTTATATGCCCTTTATGCAAGTGGGTAGCGAAGTTCGGGAAGTCACCATGTACCATGTTCCGGGAACAATGGACTTTATGTATCTGGGCTCGCAGACTCGAGGAAGTTTAAGTGATACGCCGTCGGAAAACATGGTAGCCTATTACGATCCGGCCACCATGACAATAACGGTAAAACATGTGCCAATGGGCTCCGCTCTCTACACGATTCAGATGAAATACCTTCCTGAAATCGGCGGGTTCCGCACGCAAATGATGGTGCTTGAAAACGTTGAAACAGAATAACAGGGGCAACCGATCCCCCACATTACCTGATGTGGGGGATCGTAGTTTGCTTTCCGGAAGACATAATGGAGGTGCAGCATGAAGAAACTTATCTCAACGATGATAATGTTTTGTGCTTTTTCTTGTTTGGTTGTCCAGGCCGATGCCGCCCCGCCTCTTCCTTTGCACAATGTTGAAGGCTTTGGGGGCGTAGCCATAACGGGAACTGCCTATCTGGTTAATCCTCCCGAAGATGACCGACCTATAGGCATGCCGGCAGTAGGCGGAGGGTTCGTCTATACGCCTAAAGGAAGAACCTTCGGCTTTTCTACCTTTACCGTGAATCTTTTCAACCGCCTGGAACTGGGCTATGCATTTAATGTGTTGAATCTGCACGATCTTCCTCTAGATGTTGCGGAAGCTACGGGTATTGAAATTGCCAACGATAGGGTATTTTTGCATAACCTGAATGCACGTTTTAATTTAATCCCGGAAAACGGCTTTAACCTTTCATGGATGCCCGCCTTGACTGCGGGAATACACTATAAAAAGGTGGAAAAACTTTCGGATATTGATGAAACCCTTGGAGGAGCTTTAACTGACGCGGGTATCGAGGATACCGATGGGATTGATTTTACTCTTTATGCTTCCAAGATGCTCACATTTTTGCCCCGTCCGGTGCTTCTTAATCTTGGATTGAGAAATAGCGAAGCGGCACATATCGGTTTATTGGGGTTTACGGGTGATAGAGAGTTCTTACTGGAAGGGAGTGTTATAGTATTTGTAACAGACCGTTTTCTTGTAGGTGCTGAGTACAGGCAAAAGCCTAATAATTATCGTCCTATCCCCGGACTTGTTGAACCCGAAGATGACTGGTGGTCTGTGGTAGCGGCTTTCATTGTTAACGATCGACTTACGATATCGGGAGGGATATTCAATTTCGGAGAGGTTCTGAATCATTACGATAACGGTGCTGTGGGTTTAAAGCTTAAATTTGAGTTTTAAAAGCAAAACTGCCCCCGGGAGTTGCCTGGGGGCAAACGATCGAGCCATCCCGAAAGCTTTTCTCGGCCGTAAAGCCTGATGTGCTTTAAAAGCCGGCTCCGGTTGAGCGCAGAGCCGCCCGGCGGTAACGTCCCGGTGGGCCCCGTGGTTTTTCTAATAAATGAGTAAAGGGGCGATTCTCTATTGTTTCATGCCCCGTCGTATGCTTATGAGAAGGACCATAGCAAATATGAGAAGTGCAAACAGTATTAACGCCCGAAGTCCTGACGTCGGCATGGTTTCGCTTGGCTTTGTATCTTTTTTGACCTCCTCCATCCTGTAGCCTTCTACTTTTTTTTCCCTTGAACTTGAACTTGCTGAAGACTCAGGGCCTCCGGGTTTCTGCTGGAGTTTTTCTCGAAGTTTCTTCAGGCTTTCCTGCTGTTCCCTGATATTTTCCCCGATGGCTTTACTTAAGGTCATTTCAAACTTCTCGCTGATTCTAGGCTCAAGGAGCCCCGGTATTGAGATGATGCTTGCGACCATTTGATTAAGGAGCGGATTATTGCAGGTGTGGTCGCAACAGGCAACACCGTGTTCCACAACACTTCGGGCATATTCAACGGCAAGCCGTCGCTTAGTCTGCTCGTCAGCCTTCCAGTACCCCTTTCGGATGGCTTCAAGCATTCTCGCCGTGATGGATTGGTAAGCCCAGGGATTTGCACGGCGGAAGAATTCCTGCAGGTCCATCCCGTACTTGTCCTCCACGTAAACTTCATAGATCTGCCGCCACTCTTCCTCATGAACTGCTTCGGGTGTCGTGACCTGAAAACCCCAGAAGTATTCAACGAATTTGGCCATTTCTCGTGCTCCGCCGTAACCCTCCTTCTTCATGCCTTCAATCCATTTGGGGTTCAGGTACCTCATCCGCATTTCAGATCCGAGAATCTTCGCAAGAGGCTCCGAACCCACCTGCCCGGGAATTCTCTGAAGAGTAATCATCGTCCGAACAGGCTTGCCTCCGAACTTCCGGGCCGCCAGAGCGAGCCCTCCAACGTATTGAAATACGTCGTCGTTGTCCATTGCCCCGAAGATGTTGGAAGAAAAGGAATGCACAACGGTGTCCACGGAGGCAAGATGAGCCTTGAAGAGTTCTTTAGCATCAACTCCCCATAAATCTTCCCCAAAGGCATATCCGACGCGGTTCAAATAGACATCCACGATTTCGTCGTCCTTTTCCCATATGCCCGATATGCTGACCATCTCCGATACACCCGTTCCATAAGTTCCGGATGGTTCAGAGAATATTCGTATTGCGCTGAGTTTTTTTGCCTGATCCGGGGAATACCCCTCGGAAAGGAGCCTGTGTTCCAGAATCTCAGAGTGTTTCCTGATCAGGTTCTCCACGTCTTCCTGAATAGCTGCCAGTTTCACGGCACGGTCGAGAAGTTTGAGCTTTTCCGGGAAGAGATCTCTGTAAAGGCCCGAAGGGTTGATCAGAACGTCAATACGAGGTCTTCCCAGTTTCTTCCCGGGAATGGGCTTTAACCCTGTGACCCGCCCCAGATTGTCCCACACAGGTTCTATTCCCATGAGGTACAATATCGTTGATTCGTTCACGCCCCCGTTTCTCATGGTTTCCACAGCCCAGAGAACTATAGCAACCTGCTCGGGATACGAACCCTTCTGATTGAGGGCATCACGAATGATTTGTTCTGCCGCCTCCTTCCCCAGTTTGTAGGCTTCCTTCGTTGGGATCTTTTGAGGATTAAAGCCGTAAAAGTTTTTCCCGGTGGGTATGGCCTTGAGATTTCTGAGCGGGTCGTTTCCCTCTCCAGAAGGGACAAACTTCCCGTTCAGGGCAGCCATAAGGGCATCTATTTCGGCAGGCCCCGAGGCAACAATGGCAGAGGAGACCTCTTCCGGATTCACATCATTTCCAGCCTTTCTCTGGACCTCTAATATGGAATCAACCATTTCTTCAAGGGCCTCACCGACGGGAGAACTCCCAAAGGTGTGCAGCCCGTAAGGGATCAGACCCTCTCTGATTTCGTCGAGGTAATGCTCCAGGGTTTCCAGAATCTGTTCTATCTCCCCCTCTTCGGCCTTATCAGGAGATGGAAAACCCATACCCAGGTCTTTCAGAAGTCCCAGCTTTTCGATCCTTTCGATGAGCCTCCGTAATTGCTCCTCCGTTGTAGGGCTTCCCATAGTTCGGGCCTGATGATAGCCCTGAATCATCTCGTATATCTCTGCGTATTCGGCATAAAGCCCTCCTTTTTTAACCGGTGGCACGAGGTGATCGATTATAACGCCCCGTCCGCGTCTTTTGGCCTGTATTCCTTCCCCCACGTCATCGACTATGTAGGGATAAATGTTGGGTATGTCCGTGATGAGCACTTCCGGTGGACACGACATACTCAGTCCGGCCTGCTTTCCCGGGAGCCACTCGTGAGTTGCGTGAGTTCCCAGGTGAACCATCGCATCGGCCTTAAACCCGTACTTTAACCAGAGATATGCCGCGATGTATTGATGATGGGGATAAAGGGTGGGGGAATGATATAGTTTCACGGGATCATCGCTCCAGCCCCTGGCAGGTTCCGGCATAAGCACAATGTTTCCCAGCGTATCGGCCGGTATTACTATGTTGCCGTTATAGACCATTACGGTCGATGCCTCGGGTGGTCCCCACTGATCCGTGACCTTTCTGCGGAAATCCTCGGGAAGCCTTTCAAACCAGCGTAAATAGGTTTCCATGGGCACGGTCACGCTGCGGCCTGACTGGACGAGCTTTTCCAGTTCGCCGGGTGCCCAGCTTCCGATGTTTCTGCCGTAGGCAAGTATCATCTCCTTCAAAGCATTCTCGTCGGGAAAACCGGCCGCCCCTTCAACGGAGTAACCTTCTTTTTTCATACGCCCGAGTATGAGCTCAAGACTCCGGAAAACATTCAGATAGCTTGCCCCGATGTTTTGCTTTCCCTGGCTGTGGTTGTAGTAGAGTATGGCAACCCGTTTTTCCGGGTTGGGCTTTCTTTGCAGATCCAGCCATTTTTTTATTCTCGAAACGAGAAAGTCGATGTGGGACTCAAGAGCGACCTGTGAATACAGGGTTTTTCCCGTTTCGGGATCCTGGGTTCCCTTCTTCCCCCCGAGAACGGACGGCTCTATTAACCCGGATACCTCGGGATTGGCCAGAGCCCAGGCTACCTCCATGATGTCGATCCCAACAGGAGATGCTCGCCACTGATCAACCGTGTTCATGAAGAGCTTGACCGCATTTATGATGGGAATGTTAAGAGACTCTACGGCCTTTTTTACTTCCTCACTGAGTGATGACGAAAACTTCAGACTAAATGAGACGATAAGAGATACCCGAGACCTGACCTTTTCCTTTTCTCTGATCAGATAAAAGCGCCTTATAACCTCGTCGTCGGGATAGCCAAAAGCCGGTACGACGTTAAAACCCGCTGACTCGAGCTTGCGAACAACTCTATCGATAACTTCCGTTTGCTTGCGCGAAACCTCCGATCCGAAAAACATAAGCCCGACCCAGGGGAAATCGCCCCTGAAGCTCGAACGCTTTCCGTACCATTCGGCGTACTCATCGAAGCTCTCAAAAATCCTATCGGCCTCGGGATGATAAATGCCGAAATCGGGAAACTCCCGGGGCGGTTTGAAAGTTACGGAGGAATCAAAGTGCTTGCAAAGTGTGTAAAGTATCATGTTCTTGATGTTTTCCGGAGATAAGTTTCTGTAATAACGTCTTATTTCTTTATCAAAGCGAAAACCTTTTTGGGCCAGTTCTTCTTCACGGCTTGAGGCGCCCACTGCGTAAATGATCGGAGCTTCCTGCCCGGATTCTTCCCCCCTTCCGACCTGTTCCAGGACAAATCGTGCCAGCCGATCGTCCATAACCTGGACGAAGATTACGTGAGAAGATCGGATCCACTTGACCGTTTCCGGATCCGGGTTTCCGGATTCCGGACACAATTCTGATGTGGTGAAAAAACGGACGACCACATCAGGTTTTGTCTGTGATATTTCCTTTGCCGCTTCGTTTATGGTCGTGCTTTCTGTGTCGAAGACCAGGAAAGAAATTCTTATTTCCCCGGCGGAGGCTTTGACGGCAGGAGAAGCCGGGAAGAGAAACAACACGGCGATAATGGGGATGATTGAACGGTTAGCCGACGCAAAGTACCTGTTCATCTTGCGACCTCCTTCAGGGTGAAGGCGTAATTCTGCCAGCAAGAAGAGGACAGGGCACATTTAAGCAGGGCTTCTAGGGCCATTCTTAGAGGTTCAGAAGCCGCAGGAAAAGCATCTTCAGGAAGCGAGCATTCCCTGCAGATCATCGAAGGAGCCATTGCTTCGCAGATCTTTTTGAAAAACGAGAGATCCTTTATTAAGCCCTTTTCATAGAGGTCGCTTACGGCAAAAGCGGTATTCATAAAAGACGTGTAAGGTTTACTCAGAAGAAGCTCGTAGAGTCGTGTCATAACAACTGCATTGGTCCTGGTCTCTGAGCAGATTCCGCAGGGCAGACTTAAGAGCCTGTAGAGTTCTATCCCTCGTTCCTCGAGCCTTTCGGCAATCGTCCGCTCCGGAGTGATCCCGTTCTGCCTTCTTATCGCATCCAGCACGGCACGATACACGGCATCGGCAATTAGCTGACCGAGCCTTGTGTGACCGCCCGCAAGATTCGCTCCGGGTCCTTTTCCCGAAACCACGATGATTTCGTCCGTTCCCGTCCCTGTAGCCTGCCATCTCAGAGGGTTACAGGTACTCCGGACATCCAGATCCTGAAGGGCCGCCGTTTTCGCTTCCGTTGCCGTTATGACGGCCCGACTCATCGCACCGGGAGAAAGCCGCCTGTTGGTCATTATGATGACGTTGATGGTTCCCGGCTCTTCGTAACTTCCCTCGTCCCTGGATGTCCTCAGAGCATTTCCACGAACTCCCGCCGTGGCAAGAGCATAAACGAGGAGAGAGCCGGACGAAGCTTTCTGGACCGAAAGATTGTCCATGTCAGCGCCGGTATAAAGCAAAGAGGCCTTCCCGGGATCCAGTTCCAGCACTTCGAAGATGTGTTTTTTCACGGCATCAAATCCCAGATCGTGGTTGATGTTCCAGCAGGGAGGTGGCGAGAAGTTATTCCCGACGATCTGGATGCCTCTTCTGGGGCCTTCAAGGGTGGAAATGATGTCAAGGGGTTCTTTGAATCTGATGAGCAGTGTTTTGTGATGAAAGTCATAAATGCGGCTGTCCACAATTTCGGCCGATACCACATAATCGAGCTCGAGAGCAGGAGCTATAGACCGGCGCCTCAGTATTTTCTCCTCCTTTACGAGGTTCTTTAGATCCGAAAATTCTTCCTCATAGATTGTCGATGCAAGCCACTGAACGAAAAGCCCCGAATGAATGGAGAACCTGCAGGTGAGATCGCAGGGAAAGTAATAAATCTTCCCTTCTTTTACGGCTTCCACATCCTTCCATCCGGGTAAACCAAAAAATTTTTCGGCAACTTCCCTGTCTCCTCCGCAGCCGTAGATAACCTGAGGATTGAACCTCCGCCACTCGTCAACCGTTACGGCCACCATGGGGCCCTTTTTTCCAAAAGAAGGCGGTATTCCCCCGGCAAGCCTTATGAAGAGATTTTGAAAAGAATCGTCGCCGGGCACGTACACGGAATCGGAATCTTTTCGGCCCATGAAACGGAGAACCCGCTTTCTCCTGTCGGGAGGTATGCGGGCCGCTTTCCTGGATATGATTTCGATCTGGCCTTTTATATCGGCTACCAGCCCTTCGGCTTTTTCTTCCCTTTTGAGGACGAACCCAAGAGTGCGAATGGCCTCGTAGAGATCTTCGGGTCCGTTAATGCTCAGCTTAAGAACCCTGCCGTAGCGGGAAAGCTCCTTTCCTATTGATTGGTGGTAGTCGTGGACGAAAATAACCCCCCGGCCTTTTTCAAAAATCCCGGCAATTTTTTTGATGTCCGGCGCGAAGAAACTGCCAACGACTGCAAGGCCTTCTGGAGGTCGGGCCATAAAACGCCTCACGACATCCAGGTCGTGGATGGTAACGCCCCTGAGAAGTTGACCTGCCCCCAGGGCCAGAATGATTTCCGTTACCGATGAGTCCAGCGAGACGACGCCTGCCCCGAGCTCTTCTGGGGAAATCAGATCCTTCCGGAACCGCTGGTCATCGTGTTGCAGTGCCGAAAGAGGTAGCGGCACAAAAAGCAGAAATAATAAGCACGTCACGGCCAGTTTTCCCGGTTTCATGGTTTATTCCTCCGGTACATAAACCATAGTGCCGTCCTGAAGCCGATAAGCCGTTCCCAGTCGTTCGCCCAGCCCTTCCGCCTTTTTGCCGGTAACCCTCATTGCCCGTATGTCCCGTCCCTTCTTGGTGATGATCTCGAGCTGTCCCCGTGCATCCTTTTTCAGAATGGTAAACTCCGACTTTTCACTGAAGAGATCCGTCAAACCGTAAGCCGTGAAAAGGGTGAGGAGCAACCCGACGATAAAGACCAGCCCGAGGTCAAAAAGATTGGCGACGCCGACCAGGGGGTCTTCAGGATCGGGATCGGACCGGCGCAGTAACTTCGTGCTTTTCAAATAGCTCGGCTTCATCGACGGTGTCCCTTTCTTCGTCGTGTTTTCCCGTGATAAGTTCGGCCAGGTACTCCATCTGCAGGCAGTCTGCCTCTATCCATCGGCGCCTGATCGTATGTATCCAGTAGGCCAGACCGCCCTGAGCGAGCCCCACTACCGTTGTGGTGAAGGCAATGACGAGATCGGAAGAAAGTCGCCCGATGTCGCCCCGGGAGAGTGCAGCGAGGCCTGTTCCCATGGGAATGAGAGTGCCCATGAGTCCGAGCATAGGGCCTGTACGGACGACCAAACGCAGCCAGTCCAGGGAACTGCGGGCTTCTTCTTCGGCACTGACAAGCAGATAAGCAGTGTGAGGATCCCCGGCGGAGTCCCGCCGGACCTGAATCTGCCTCAGGCTTTCGTAAAATGCGGCTACTCTTGATGACCTCAAGAAAAGAGTAATACGGCGGTTTCCGTCATCGATCTCAATGGTTTTCTGAAACCGCCTTCTGGCGATCCATTCCCCGAGAAATGCCCCGCACTGGGCACAGCTCCACAGCGTGAGGATGCTCAGAAGAAGCAAAACAGGATAGAGCAGTGTGCTTGAAACAAGGTAAATAAAAGATGTGAGAAAGGCCCCTAAAAAATTCATAGCCCTACTCCTTTTCGGCTTTTTTGAACCGGCAGGCCCTGACGGACAGCAGAGAAAGCCCGAATAAACCCGCCGAAAAATGCCAGACCTGCCGCGATCAGGACGGGCAGGGTTTTGCCCAGGGTAAAGGCTGAGAGTTCCCGACCGGTGCTTACTATGCGAAAGACTCTCCGGGCATCTTCAAGGGAAGGGCCCAGAAAAAGAGATCCCAGCGTGTAGGCCGCAACGCCCATCATTGAAAATCCCAGAATCAGATCAGGATGTGCTTTCAGGGCGGAAAAAAGCCCGGCCGTTATCAACCCGGTGCCGATGAAAAGGGCCCATGCAAGAAGTATAACCTTCCAGCCGGATGTCTGAAGATAGACGAGAAGGACCGCAAGAGAGCACGAGATGGCAAGGAGGCATACAGGACAGGGGATCACAAGGGCAAGCCAGGCCTTTCCGGCAGAAGCGACTTCACGAGAAGGTCTTCCCAGAAGAATCAATCCCCAGACGAACAGACCCAGGGCAAGACAGACATGAGCCGTTATGCCGTGATGGGCCAGATTGTTCAGCACGGCTCTGACCTGGTCTGACAGGCAGGGTCCTGTAAGTATCGATGTCATGGCCGAAATCAGCGCAAGGTATCCCAGTGAATAGCCGATGAGAAGACCTGCCACAGCCCTTCTGCTTTTGCGGGTTTTAAGCCCGTAAGCCAGTCCCGCCCCTGTTTTGGCGGCGAAAACGGCAAGGGCCAGAAAGAGGCCAACAATGAGAGCCCTAACGGACATGCCTGCCTCCCTAGAACCTGAGTTTAAAGCCTCCGATAACGGTCAGCCCCGGCATAGGGTATCCATCTGCGTAGGCGTAATCCTTGTCGGTCAGGTTATCGATCGTCAGATAGGGATGAAGATGATCGAAGATGTGAAAATCCAGCCGGAGTGAATAAATGGTGAAACCGCCTTTGTCGTAAACGGTTCCGTATAAGGGTGATGTGTAGTCCCAGTTCTGAACTTTTTGAGGACCATGGTAGTTCGCCCATATGTTCAGGTCTGCATAGCGGTCAAAGTGAAACCGAAGCCCGGCGATCAGATTGGCCTTTGATACATAGGTAACGGTATCGGTACCGAGGTCCTGTGCCGAGCTTTCGTCTTCAAGCTCACGGGAGAAATAGTAGATCCAGTTTACATAAGGGGTGACGGTGGCATTAAAAGAACCAAGAGAGAATGCGAAGTCGCAGGAGGCATATCCGTCCATGCCGGTAAAGGTCGCCCCGTCAACGTTTCTGTAGGTGGTCCAGGTGCAATCGCCGTCAATGCACGTTGTAAATCCGCCGACAATGCGATCCGTGTAGTCCGTGTAAAAGACGGAAAAACCCAGCGACGCCTTGCCGTAAACCGCATCGACCCCCAGCTCATAGGTCGTGCTCTTTTCGGGCTCCAGATCGGGATTTCCAGCGATCTTTGTCCAGCTCCCCTGAGCAAACCTACCGGCCAGCTCATCGGCCGTAGGTGCCCGAAAGCCCGTTCCGATGTGACCCCTGGCCGTCAGCCAGTCTGTGAGGTCGAAGCTTGCGCCGACCCTCCAGCTTACGTCGTCGAAGCTTTTATCTTCGGCCGTAACCTCAAGCCCCGGAGTTTCTTCCAGGCTTTCGTCGAAAAGGTCGTATCTCAGGCCGGCATAGATATTGAGACGGTCAAAAAGGGAAATTTTTTGTTCCCCATAAAGAGCATAATTGTCGTAGCTTGTGTCGGGAGACCATGGTGCGACACCCGGGGGGACGTTCCAGGAATCCACTTCGATGTGATCGAAATCGCCTCCGACGATTATCCTTCCCAAACCGAAAGCAGGTACGGCAACATGGCCTCGAAGACCCTGTGTTTCGGTTTCTACAATGTGGTTGAGATATCCCCAGGCCTGAGCAGGATCGTTCCAGGAGCTTCTGTCGTAAACGCTGTAGCCACTGATGTGCCACGAAAGACCTAGTTCGTCCGCGCCGCCGTCATAACTCAGAGCACCGTAGCGCCGCAGTATGCTTTTATAATCGTCGTAGTCAGGACTGTAGGTAGCGCCGGGCGTCCCCACATCCCAGGCCCTGAAGTATTGGCCGACGAACATAATACGGTGACCTTCTGCTGGCCTTGCCGTAAGGCTCAGGGAATAGGCTTCGTCAGAATAGTGCGTGTTTTCAACCCTATCGCCGTCTCCATCGTTATAGTCATCGTCCTGATGAATTTGCCTTGCGCCGAAGGATATACCAATTTGATCTCCGGAAAGTCCTCCTGATGCGGAGAGACTGCCTTTTTTTCGATTCCAGCTTCCGTATTCAAAGCCCGCTTCAACGGTGGGTTTTCCCCTGCCTTCTCTCGTAATGATGTTGATCACGCCGCCGAGGGCCGCAGAACCGTACATGACCGATGCGGGCCCTCGAAGAATCTCGATTTTTTCAACATTTTCCAGAGGAACGGCCGATATGTTTCCCGTCCCGGCCCTGTGACCGTCAATGAGCACGAGGACACGACCTTTGATGTCCGTTCCGTGCGTGTCTGTACGGAATCCGCGAATATCAACAGAGGTAAGTGATCCGGGGTATCGATGAAAATGGGTAGGGAGCTTCTGAATGAGCAGCTCTGAAAGGTCTGATGCGTGTGATCGTTCTATTTCTTCCCGGGTGATGACGTCGACCCTTACAGGGACTTCGTGACTCGGTGTTGGAACCCTGGTTGCGGTGATGACCAGAGGTTCCATCTCAAAAGCACGAGAGGCATGGCAACAAAAAAGGTTGAATCCCAGGGACAGAAAGGCCACGAAGACCGGCAGGACTCGCATAATGATTCCTCCTTGGGTTTTTAATTTATAAAAAAAATCCTTAGAGCCTGCGCCCTAAGGATTGCACCCTGCTTTCTTCATCCCTGGGAGCCGCTCGGGTCCTTCCTCGAACCCTCAATCGGCCGGTATCAGGCAGGTCTTCTGACTCACGGATCTTCCTACTCCCCGCGCCTTCCCATCCCGATCATCGGGACAGTGGCATTTTGCGGGTTTCGTCCCCGTTCACAGCGGCGGGACCGTCCCCGATTCCCACGGGGTTCCCTTTTAAGCCCTTAGCAGGGGCACCTGATACCGCTAAACTTCAAAATTTCCGTAACTCCTATACCTGATGGAAACATGAAATGTCAACACTGTTTTCTGGTATCCTGTAGCGACCCGACACAGTTTCGTAATGTGTTTTGATGGCAGGTGCGTTTATCCTCTTGACATCCACCAATGCGCTAAAATAACATCAGGCGAACCGAAGAACGGTTCCGAAAAACCGGGGACAGGAAAAAGGCCACGAAGGCCCTTTCCGGAAAAGGGAAGGGAGCGTGGCCTTTTGATTTTATGGAGGTCGGCTGCTATGTGGTTGAAATGTAATGCTTTCTTTGTGATCACGATACTGACGGCAGGTAATGTTGGTGCTTCTACCGGGACTCCTTCGGGACTGTATGCCGCTCTGACCAAGGCAATATCCGATGAAAAAGATGCCGCCCGAGCCTGGGAAGAATGGGAAAAGGAGCGAGCTGCCCTGGAGCAAAAGATTGTAAAGCTCAAAATGGAAATCGCCTACCTGCAGCATGAAAAGGAGAAATACGAGAATTACCGGGACACGGCCAGGACCAGGTCTGAGAAACTGGAGCAACAGAGAGAAAGTGCGCAGGAGTTGATTTCGAACCTTGAGAGGTTTCTCTACGATGCGACAGATAGGCTTGATGAAGCCATAAGGAATGACCTACCCTTTCACAGAGAACAAAGGCTCAAGAGGCTGACCGATCTCAAAGCAACCCTTGCGGATTATTCGATTTCTCTATCGGAAAAGACCCGAAAGGTTCTTGAAACTCTACTTGCGGAAGCTCTTTACGGAAGGTCGGTGGAAGTCTACGACGGCATGCTCAAAGAGGGGGATAAAGAGCAGTACGTGCAGTTTTTGCGGGTGGGCAGACTTGCACTTTTTTGTGGGCCTCCTGATAGGTCTTTTCTTAATTTTTATGATCCCGTGAGTCATACATGGAAGCCTGTTTCCGGTGATTTAAGAGACCGGGTTCTGGAGGTTTTTGATCGAGTACAGAGGGGAGACTCCCTGGAGCCTTCCCGGGAAGATACCTGGTTAGTTATTCCGGTTGCCGGTGAAAGGGCTGAACGATGATCTCACAACCCCTGAAATTCTCCGTGCTGTGTCTTCTTATTTTGTCAGTAATGCAGGGAACTCCGAGAGCTGAAGGCCTTTCCTGGAGGACTCTTTCAAAGGAGGTTGAAAAAGAAATAACACTGTCCGAAGAAAGGACCTCAAGGGTTTTCGGGCAGATCGAAAAGGAGCGAAGTGCTCTGCTTGAAGAAATCGCGACGCTTGAAAAAAGGGCCGGAGCTCTGAGAAGTGAAGTAGAGGGTCTCAAGAGTGAGTTTGAAGCATTGCGGAAAAATGAAGAAGAATTCCGTAAAGACCTTTCGGAGCAGCAGGGTGAAGTGGCCGAAATACACAGGCAGATTCTTTCATGGCAGGACGATTTTGCAGGTCTTTTCGACAGAAATCCTCTGGTCATGTATCACGGCGGTTTAAAGGACCTGCGGGATAGATTAAATGAACCGGACTACGTTGTAACCATGGAAGATATCAGGTCCCTGGCGGAAGCGCTCTTTACGGAAATCACGCTTGGGGGACTTGTAGAGAAGGTCGAACTTCCCATTTACGGCGATGACGGTCAGGAACGAAATGTGACGGCTTTGAGGGTCGGAACTTTCTGTATTTTTGCCTTATCCAGTGACGATGTCAGGCTCGTCAGACTGGGTCCCGGCAATTCTTTTCTGCTTTCAGGTTATCCCCTTCCGGCGGAAATCTCACGGACCGTAAAAAACTTTCTTGATAAAAACGGCGGTCCTGTGCCGGTCGACATAACGGGGAAAAAGGCTTACGAGAACGTTTACGAAGCCACAGGCAATCGCCTCGTCGAATGGTTTAAGTCGGGCGGGGTCGTTATGTGGCCGCTTCTGCTTATAGCGCTCATATGTGCGTCCATTTTTATCGAGAGAGTCTGGTTTTACCGGAAGCAAAAGCCGCTCGGCGAAGAAGCATGGACGCGTATTATGGATGCGGTTCGTTCGGGCAAATGGGATCGATGTTACGAGATCTGTAAGGGATTAGGGTTTTCTCCTGCGGCAAGGATTGTCGGCAACATAGTTTCGGCGTATTCAGCTTACTTTCTCTCAAATCCGACCAGGGCTGAAGTGCCGAGAGTTGAAGATATCGTTGATGAAGCCCTTTTTAAAGAGACGGGACGCCTCAACCGGTTTCTTTCGACACTTACAACCATGGCTTCTGTTGCTCCTCTTTTGGGTCTTCTCGGGACGGTATGCGGAATAATCGAAACCTTTCAGGTTATAACGGTCGTTGGAACCGGTAACCCCAGGTATCTTTCTGCCGGTATTTCCGAAGCTCTTGTAACGACGCAATTTGGCCTGATGATCGCCGTTCCCGTCATAGTAGCCCATCATTTCCTGGAGAGATGGGCAGACAGATTGACGACGGAGGCAGAGGAAAAAAGTTCTCAGGTTTGCGGGATTCTTACGGAATGGGAACAAAGGGAGAAAGGGTCATGGGCGAAATAGTCAATTCTCTGGTTTCCTACTTTCAACAGGGCGGCCCCTGGATGATAGCTCTGTTCGTTTGTTCTGTATGGACCTGGGCGGTTTTTGTGGCTTCTGTATTTCCTAAAGCTCGGAAAAGGTCGGATGCAGTGTCTGTCGGTACTTTTGAACAATTGGAAAGAGCAAGTAATACCCTTGTAGTCCTTGCCGTGGTGGCTCCGCTCATCGGGCTTCTGGGAACGGTCTCCGGGATGATTTCGGCGTTCAGGGTTCTTTCTTCCTGGATGGGTATGAATCCCAGAAATCTTGCTTCTGCAATATCTGAAGCTCTTATCACCACCCAGACGGGGCTTACTATTGCGGTTCCGGCGATGCTGGGAGCCCACATTTTTGAACAGAGTCGTGAAAGAATCAGAAGGAAATGGTGAATCATGAGTCACGTTCTCAGGAGAAAGCGTTTTCAGCGCCGTGGCGGAGTGGAAATCAATCTGGCTCCTCTTATGGACATGGTTTTTATTCTTCTAATTTTTTTCCTGGTCACGACTTCTTTTACCAGAGAGAGCGGTGTCGTTGTGGAAAGGCCGCGGGCTAAGACGGCGGAGCCGCTTGAAAAACTGAGTTTCATCATCGGCGTTACCGAAAAGGGAGAAATCTTTGTTGAAGGCCGTCGGATCGAGATTCCCATGATCAGAACTTACGTGTCAAAGGTGCTTCGCGAAAATCCCGACGCCGGTGTTGTCGTCGTTTGTGACAGAAATGCAAAGACCGATGTGCTTATTCGCGTGCTGGACGAATGCAGGGCTGCCGGGGCGAAAAACCTGAGCGTTGCGGCGAGGAAGGCGGGAAGTGATGGAGGTGGGTAAACGCCACTACATTGCCGGCTTTTTATGCACTCTCTGTCTTTTTCTTTTGCTTTCCCGGATGGGAAAAAACGATACGTTTCTTTTCACGACCCCGAATCCGATAGGTATTGAATATTCTCCCTATGGAATGGACTTTCAAACCATAAGGTCCGTCGTGGAACCGGAAGAAATAATCGAGAGCGAACCGCCCCCCCAGACAAAGATTCCTGAAGAGATTTTTTTTATGGAACCTCCGCCTCCGATGGAAAATGTGGCGGCCTCTGTTGTGACCCCTCCGGATATTAGCCTGCGAAAGCCCCGTACCCGTGTCGTACACGCCAGGGTCGTGCATACAAACCCCGTTAAGACTTCCCGCACAGTTCCCTCGGCTCCTTCGGGAAACAGGGCCAGACCGGGAATACCCGGAGGGTTGAAGACTTATGGAGTGGCAGAGGTGGATGAACCTCCTAGGGTTTTGCACAGTGTTAAGCCCGTTTATCCGCTTAGGGCCAGGCGGTTGATGATAGAAGGTGAGGTTGTGGTAAGGTTCGTGGTTGGAAGAGACGGTTCTATTGAAGATATCAGGATAATTTCGGCAAACCCGGAGGGTTATTTTGAAAAAAGTGTGATTGAAGCCCTGAAAAAATGGAGATTTTTGCCGGGTAGGTACAAAGGAGAAACCGTTAAAACCCTGGTGGTTCTTCCCGTAAAGTTCAGACTGAAGGAGTAAGCCGCTTAATGCTGCATTCCGTTAAAACGCTGGTCTGCCTGGTTTCGACCGTACTTTTCATGGTCGTGGATCCTGGAGGTTTTTCGGAAGCTGCCGATGATGCGAGCGTTATCGTTAAGGCTCAGGGGTTGATGAAAACTGGAAAATGTCAAAGAGCTATATCCGTTTTGGAAGAGCACATGAGAGCGTCCGGTAGTGAAAGTGCCGAGGTTTTACTTGAACTCGGCAATGCCCACTTTCTGTGTGGCAACTTTTCAAAAGCCTATGAAATCTATAAAAGGGGTTTTAGTAGCAATGCCCGGAATTTTGCCTTGTGTCAGGGGAAGGCTCAGTCGGCACGGAAGCTGGGCAGAATGAGAGAAGCCGCAGGCCTCTTTGAAAAGTGCGCATTTCTTACGAAAGATCCATCTCTCAGATCCGATATGCTCTTTGCCGCCGCGACGAGTTACGCCGATGCGGGGATGCCTGAAAGGGTCCTGGAGCTGTTTTCTAGAATCACGAAAAACCCATCCCGGGCATCCTCCGACTGGCTGAGGCTTTACCTTAATGCTACCCTTGACCTCGGTATGTGGCGAGAGGCTGAGAAGGCGACTTTACTGCTAATCGATCGCAATCCTCTTGATCCCGATTTGTGGTCTGTCCTTGCCTATGTGTCTCAGAACCAGGGTAACCCGGCCGGTGTCGCTTCGGCGCTTGAAATTCTTAGAAAAATAGCCGGGAAAAACGCAGGGTCTTACGAAGCAGGGCTCCGGGAGATTTACAGATCTCTCGGCCTGTGGTGGCGGCTTGATTCCGGAGAAGGTTATTCCGGAAGATCCGATGAAGATTACAAAAGAGAGATTGTGAGCCTCCTGTCTGTGGGTGAGGTTGAAAAGGCCCTTTATCTGTGCGACCTTGCATACGCCGGGACAAAGAAAGTAGATTTTCTGATCGAGAAGGCTCGAATTTTGATGCGGCTCAGGCGTTTCAAGGCGGCTTCGGAGGTTTTGAGCGGTCTTGTTCAGAACGATTCGGGAGGCCTGGAAGCCGTAATGCTTCTGGCGGTCTGCTATATTCACGACGGGAAGCTTGCTGAGGCAGAAAAAATTATTTCTACCGGTGCCGGTAAATGCTCTATCGAAAATCCGCCGCAATACGGTGGTTCAGGAAGTTTTTGTGCCGGCCTGATGGAACTTCAATCCGCTCTTTCCATCTTTGTTAAAAAGTGATTAATAGGTTTAAACCGTAAAAAACAGGCGTGACGAAAAGATGTGTAATGCTGGAAGGGGGGGTAGTATGCGAATTCTAAATCTGTATTTTTCTTCGACGGGAAATACGGCAAAGGTGGCGGAAACGATTACCGATACGGTATCACATCTGGGGTACGGTATAGATACGATGAAAATCTCCGCCGATCTTGAAATAGACATACTCGATTACGATCTGGTATTTGCCGGTTCGGGAATTTACGAATGGCTTCCGGGAAAACCTGTCGTTGATCTATTTATAAAGCTTCGGAGAAAGTATGTGGATGCCGGTGAAATAAAGGCGTCGTCTCCCAGAAGGCCGGGTAAATGGGCTGTAATATACTGTACTTACGGAGGGGCTCACACGGGCATTAACGAAGCAATTCCCGGACTCAAATATATGGGTCAGTTGTTTGATCATCTGGGTTATGTGATTATTGCGGAATGGGCTGTTGTGGGATCCTATAAGCCTCGCAGGCTGTCCGATTTCTCCGTTTCCGGCAGGCTAGGTGACATCAGAGAGCGTCCCGATGAGCATGATCTGAAGGAGGTCGCGGAAAGAGTAAAGGGTATAATTTCCTGTGTAGGTTGAGGGGTTACCCCTGTGGGCGTCCCGGTATTCCCCTCCGTTAACCTTTTAACCCTGAAAGGAGGTAGAGCTTTATGAGGTTCGGGACGAAGTTAATTGCCGGTTTTGTCGGTGTTTCCTTAATAACGGTTTTGGTAGGGGCTTCGGGATGGCTTATGGGAAACAGGTTCGTCGGCAATATTAACCAAATGGAGCAGGTAATAATTCCGTCTCTGAGGTTGATCGGTGAAATAAGGGAAGATGTGGAAACCCTCCGGGTTGCAACGAGAACTCTTATGAATCCTCTTTTGAGCTTGGAAGAAAGAAAAACTCAGTACGGGCACCTGGAAAGAGAAAAGAAAGAAGCCCTTAATGCGCTGAACGAATACAAAAAACTGGTGGAAGAGCATTTGACCGGACAGGAAGAACTGCTCGAAAAATTTAGCTCTGCCTTTTCTGATTACATTAAAACAACGGAGCGTTTCGTTTCGATTTCAAAAGAAATGGAATTAACGGGAATTGTGAATCCTCAGGCGCTTTACCGCAATATAGAGTATTTTCGAGGGCTCCATTACAGAACCATGCTTAACGTGGCAAATCTTCTTGCATGGAAAGAGGAATTTGAGGGTGGAGATGATGCATCAAAGTGTGAGTTTGGAAGGTGGCTCGAAGGGTTTTCGACTTCAAATCCGGATCTGGCGGCAATTATCGAAAAAATCACGCAATCTCATGAAGCTTTTCATAATGCGGTAAGGAGAATAAAGGAGACCGTTGCGGAGAGAGATCTTCCTCGGGCCAATATGATATACCGTCTGGATTTGAAGCCTGCCGCAGATGAAACATTCGGCTATTTCGAGCAGATAATAAACATTATATCAAAAAGTAACGGGCTGTACTCTGACATGGTAAAACTGGGCATGAATGATCTGAGGGATAAGCAGAAAATTGTTCAGAGTCTTCTGGCAGAGATGACCGATAAGGTGAACGCAATTGTAGAGGCACAGAGGAGCGAGATAGAGAAAAGTACTTCTTCCTCAAGGGTGATTATCGGACTTGCGGTTGTGGTCGGAGTAGCCCTTGCCCTGCTGTTGGGTTCCTACATAGCCGTTTCGACGACAAGACTCGTCAGAAGAATAAGCAAAGGGATTCAGGACGGTTCGGAGCTCGTTGCTTCGGCTTCGGCTCAGGTGTCTTCTTCCAGCCAGCGAATCGCAGAGATGACTTCGGAACAGGCATCGGCTCTGGAAGAGACTTCCTCTGCTCTTGAACAGATGGCCTCAATGGCTGAGCGAAATGCTCAAGATGTTGCAACAGCCGACGGGCACATGAAAGAAGCCTCGTCAATTGCCAGGGAAGCAGAGGACTCGATAAAGAGCCTGATTGAGGCCCTCTCGGAGATGAATGTGGCGAGTGAGGAAATGTCCAAGATTATAAAAACAATAGACGAAATAGCCTTTCAAACCAATCTCCTAGCCCTGAACGCTGCAGTGGAGGCGGCAAGAGCGGGAGAGGCCGGTGCCGGGTTTGCCGTTGTAGCTGAAGAGGTAAGGTCGCTTGCAATGAGATCGGGTGAGGCTGCGAAGAATACCTCTGATCTTATCGAGGCCGCCGTAAATCGTGTCCGTCAGGGTATGGCTATTGGCAGTAAAACCAGGGAAGTCTTTGAAAAATTTGTGGAAAAGATAGCGGAAGTTTCAAAGCTTCTTGAAAACATAGCTCTGGCATCGCAGGAACAAAAGGAAGGAATTGAACAGGTCAACAGGGCTGTTGCGGAAATGGACAGAGCGGTTCAGAACAATGCCGCCACGGCAGAAGAATCCGCCTCGGTTGCAGAAGAACTAAATGCTCAGGCTGAACAACTGAGAGCCTACGTGAAAGAGCTTCTTGAATTTGTGGGAACTGGGAATGGCGGAGCACCGAGGAGAATGGAAAAGGGAGATGAGAAGCTCGCCGAAATCGTAAGCGAAGTTGAGGAACGGAGAGAGCTTCGGGGGCGTAAGAACGGCGGGCTGATGCTACCGGGTAACGGCGGGCAGGATGCATGATTTCGCTTGTGCGGTGGTGTGCGCGTTGTGGTAGAAAGGAGTTTTGGATATAGTCAGAAGGATAAAATGAGTTGTAGCTGAGAGGTACTGGTATGACGGACGGTGCAATAAGAAGAGGCCTTATTTATTCTATGGGGATTTTCCTGTTGACGGTGTTTTCGGCCTGCGGTTCGGGCAAACTTCCCGATATCACCAGTGAAAAACCCCCGGAAGGATATACCTTCTCCAGCGCTCAGGTAAGACGAATCATGATTGACCAGCCTTTCCTTCTTTCGGGAGATTATTTTTTGAAAAGGGACCCTGAGAAGGAATCAACCAACCTCATCAGGATATTTGCCGATGCGGGCGATAAAGCCCGTGCCGTTCGAGATCAGGAGGAGCGGCTGGCGAGGCTTGAGGAGGCCGTTTTTAAAAGGCGGTTGAGGGCGGAGCAGGACATTTTCGCTACCAAGGTCGGTTTTCTTGTCGATAGAGATCGGGTGAAGGCTCCTGCGGCGGAGAGCTTTTTAAGGGTCGCCGATGAAGAAACGGAAAATCGTGGGGCTATTTTCATCGGCGATCGGGATATAAGAGAAGTATTGTCAAAGACGGATTGCCTTGAGCGCCGTGATCTTGCCTGTATTTCCCGGATTGTCGGGATTTATCCCGGCGTTAGAATGCTGAACATTGTAGAGGTTCTTGACCTGCCTGAAACCTTCCCTGCAAACTCCGTTGCCAGGGTAAGCATTGTTGATACGGGGCTTTCGTACCGCTATCCCATCCTTGAAATGACGATGCCCGTTAAAAGTCAGGCAGAAGTGAATGAGTTCCTGAGACTTCTTGCGGCAAAGATCGTCGATATTGCCATGGAAAAGAAGAACATAATGCCCTGGTACTGCCGTGCTTTTTCCGAAGAGGGAGATGGAAGATGGTTCATAAGCGCCGGTGCTCTTTCGGGGCTTCACGAGGGTGATATTCTGAATGTAATTCGAAGCGGAAGGCTGGTTAAAGCTCCGACCGGAACTCCGGCCGGCTGGATTCCAGGAGATCCAAAGGGGATGGTGCAGGTTGAAAGACTTGTGGGAGAGGATCTTGCCATCGTAAGTCTTGTGTCGGGACTGCCCCCTGACCTTGAAGATTTTCTCATTCCTCAGAAAAAGAGTGAAGACACTCGGGAGTGATGGAGATGACGAAAAATCGCAGGTTTACTCCTCCGCCTAACTTTATAAAGGATATAATCGATGAAGATCTCAAAACTGGAAAATTCGGCAACAGGGTTCATACCAGGTTTCCTCCTGAGCCAAACGGTTATCTCCACATAGGGCATGCCAAGTCGATATGTCTTAATTTCGGGCTTGCCGAAGAATACGGTGGGAAATGCAACCTGAGATTCGACGACACAAATCCCGAAACGGAAAGCGAAGAATACGTTAAGGCCATCCAGGAAGACGTTCGCTGGCTTGGCTTCGACTGGGAAGATCGAATGTATTTCGCCTCTGACTATTTTGAAAGACTCTATGAGTACGCCGTTGAACTTATAAAAAAAGGCAAGGCTTATGTGGATAGCCTTAGCCCGGAAGAAATAAGAGAATACAGGGGGACTTTGACCGAACCCGGTAAGGAAAGCCCCTACCGAAACAGAAGTGTTGAAGAAAATCTTGAGCTTTTTGAAAGAATGAAGCGAGGCGAGTTTCCCGAAGGAAGTCATGTTCTGAGGGCCAAGATAGATATGGCTCATCCCAATCTCAACATGCGAGATCCTGTGATGTATCGCATTAAGTACACTCCTCATTATCGCAGAGGTACGGACTGGTGCATCTATCCCACTTACGATTTTACTCACTGTCTTTCCGACTCCATCGAAGGGATAACTCACTCCATCTGCACGCTCGAGTTTGAAGATCATCGACCTCTTTACGATTGGTTCCTGGATGAACTGGGGGTTTATCATCCGAGGCAGATAGAATTCGCCAGGCTGAATCTGACCTACACGGTTCTCAGCAAAAGATACCTCTCAATTCTCGTAAAAGAGGGCTATGTTTCTGGCTGGGATGATCCGAGAATGCCCACGATAAGAGGGCTGCGGCGCCGGGGTTATACTCCTGAGGCTATAAGAGATTTTTGTGAGCGCATTGGTGTGGCCAAGCGTAACAGCCTTGTAGATATAGCCTTGCTCGAGCATTGTGTAAGAGAAGACCTGAATAAACGCGCTCCCAGGGCAATGGTTGTTATAAATCCTCTTAAGCTAACGATAATCAATTATCCAGAGGATAAGGAAGAATATCTCGAAGCCGTAAACAATCCGGAAGACCCGGCCATGGGAACCAGGATGGTTCCCTTTTCCAGGGAGCTCTACATAGAAAAAGACGATTTTATGGAAAATCCTCCCAAAAAGTATTATCGGCTCGCCCCCGGGGCTGAGGTAAGGTTGCGTTACGGCTACTATGTCCGGTGTGTGGATGTGAAGAAGGATCCTGCTACAGGCGAAGTCGTTGAAGTGCTTTGTACTTACGATCCGGAAACACGGGGAGGGTGGAGCCCCGATGGGAGGAAGGTAAAGGGTACCATTCATTGGGTAAGCGTTCGTCACGCAGTTCCCGTTGAGGTGCGTTTGTATGAGCATCTTTTTACAAAAGCCGACATGGTTAATTTGGAGGAGGATGACGATTTTCGAAAGTACATCAATCCTGATTCGTTGAAAGTACTTTATCCCTGCTATGCAGAACCGGGACTGAGGGGGGCTCCTCCGGAAAGCCGTTACCAGTTCGAACGGGTGGGGTATTTCTGTGTGGATCCCGACTCAAGGGAAGAAAGGATGGTCTTTAATCGCATAGTGACGCTCAAGGATACCTGGTCTAAGATAAAGGAGAAGTTAGAAAACGAGGGGAGTTAAAGAAGGTCTTAGAGACACTAAGTTGTTGAGAAAGGGGTTCAGTTCTGGAACGGCCGTGACGGCCGCCGCCGTTGGTGCATTGAGGGTGCTGGTACAGGGCGGCGGGGTAGGAAGCTTTCCGGTTGCGGTTTTTCTGCCCTGTGGCATCTATTTTCCCGTCAGCGTTACCCCTGCTCACCTGGACCTATCCCTGGGTCTGGCCGTTGCAGAGGTTAAAAAGGATGGAGGCGATGATCCTGATGTAACTCATGGAGCTATCTTCAGTGTTGAGCTGAAGTTGTTTCCGCGCAGGACAAATAGTGCGGGTGTGTATCTTAAAGCCGGTTCAGGGGTGGGGGTTGTAACCCGTGATGGGCTTCCGGTCAGAATTGGTGAGCCGGCTGTTAATCCCGTACCGCGTCAGATGTTGAGGGACAATATAGAAAGTTTCTTTCTGGGGCTGGATGCTGCACGGCTCGGGATGCTGGCAGACCTTTCGGGCAAAAACGGTGAAGTTTTCGAAAATGGTGTTTTTATTCCTTTTTCGCGTCTGAGCTTTCTCCCCTTTAGCCTGTCCGTAACGGTATCCGTTCCCGGTGGCGAAGTTCTTGCGAGAAGGACTCTAAATCCGAGACTGGGTATTGAGGGCGGATTATCAATATTGGGCACAACCGGTCTGGTTATCCCTTACTCTCACGAAGCCTATCGGGAAACGATAGAGGCATCTCTCAAGTTTGCCCGAACGAACGGCCTGGACGTAACAGTGCTCAGTACGGGTGGTAAAAGCGAAAAATTCGCCCGGAAACATTTGCCCGAACTACCGGATGCGGCCTTTGTTCAAATAGCCGATTTTTATCAGTTTTCCCTGAAAAAAGCTGAAGAATTGGGGTTTTCCGGGGTGATACATTCTGTTTTCTTCGGAAAGCTTATGAAAATGGCCATGGGATTTGGCTATACCCATGCGCATTTTTCCAGCCTTGATTTTGATGAATTTCTGAGAAAATTTGGACGTCGGCTCGCCGAGCCCCTTGCCTGTCAGATAGCTTCTGCGAACACAGCCCGACAGGTACTTGATATTTTAAAGGAAAATGGAAGAAAAGACATTATAGAATGGATAGCCCATCGGGCTCTGGAGCATTCACGAGCCTTTGCTCCAAAAATAAAGTCCCTGGGGCTGATTCTTTTTGATTACGACGGAAGTGTTTTGTTGCGAAGGGTCGAATAATGGGTTCCTCGGACATAAGGCCGGAATCATGGAATCCTCCTTTGATAGTGGTAGCGGGTGTTGGAATTGGGTTTGAAAGTTTTGGAATTCTTTATTCGGATTGGTTGGCCAGAGCTGAAGTGGTTGTGACCGCAGAAAGCCTTGCGGGTTCTCCCCATCTGACACATAAAGAAGTAATTTTTATTAAATCTCCCGTCGAAGCAATCGTCCGCAGGGTTATTGAACTTTCCTCCAGAAAACGGGTTATCGTTCTCGCATCGGGAGATCCGCTTTTTTTCGGAATAGGAGCAACGTTTGCAAAGCATGTTGGTAGCGAAAATCTGCTGATTCTTCCCAATATTTCCGTGGTTCAATATTTTTTTTCGAAGATTTGCAAGCCCTGGGATGACGTTCGTTTTTTCAGCCTTCATGGAAGAGATAATCGGGAATTTTTTTTCTGGCTCCGGAATGGCAAATCGGTTGTGCTTTTTACCGATGAAAAGCGCAACCCTGCTTTTATTGCCCGTCTGGTTGTAGAGTACGGTTTTTCGAGGGTTACTTTTGTGGTGGGGGAGCTTCTGGGGACGGAAAAGGAGCGAATTATGTGGGGGAGTGCGGATCAGGTTGCGGAGGAACATTGGGAGGATCCGAACATCGTTGCCCTGTTTCCCGATGATGCATTTCAGAAGTGTCCCGGCTTTCGGGATGACGAACTGTACCTTCATCAGAGAGGTTTAATTACAAAACGTGAGGTCAGAACATTCGTTCTCGGGGCCCTCTGTCTTAAGCCCGGGCAGATTTTGTGGGATCTCGGAGCAGGAAGCGGTTCGGTATGCATTGAAGCCTGCTCGATGACGCCTCTCCGCATGGCCTTTGCCGTTGAAAAGGATCCGACGCGCTATCAGGATCTTGTGAAGAACACGAAAAAGTGGGGTTGTGGCGAGATTTTCTGTGTTCAGGGTAATGCTGTTGAACTGGTTCGGGATCTTCCCAGGCCCGATCGGGTGTTCATAGGTGGAACGGGCGGTTGGGTGGAGGCTTTGCTTCAGGCAATAGAGGCAAGGTGTTCCGGGCTGGTTCCCGTTGTTTTGACGTGTGTGACCTTCGGTACGCTACACTCCCTTGAAAGGTACGCGAGAGAACGAGGTCACAGCTTTGAAGCCTTTCAAGTAAATGTATCCCGCGCAGTTCCTGTTGCTGAATCTTACCGTTTCGAAAGTCTTAATCCCGTCTGGATAGTCCGATTAGGCTTTCCTCACCCTGGTTTTAATCCCTTCAAAATGTGAAAATATCTCCAGATTTGTGTTTTACACATATTCACAAAGCTTGCTATTTTAGCCATCCGTAGTTTTGAAGTTTCCGGTATGGGGAGGGAGGAATGAAGGTCTCCGACTTTATGACCAGAAAAATTGAATGGATTGACGCAAACGCCAGCATTTACGACGCCATGGAAAAACTGGTGGAACGTCGAATAAGATCTCTTATCGTACTTTGGCAGGGGGAAGACAAACCCAAAGGGGTTATCACGGCACGGGATATTGTTTTTAAAGTCCTGAGTGAGGGACGGGACCCCAGAAAGGTTACCGTGGCCGAGGTCGCCTGTTTCCCGGTGATATGTGTGTCCAAGGACGAAGACATTCACAAAGTCGTAAACATCATGAAAGAACTTAACATCGCTCGGGTTTTCGTCTGTGACGGTGAAAGGATAATCGGGGTTGTTGCGCTCATGGATGTTATGCATGCTGCCCTTGTCGAAAGGGCTCTCGGCGGGTGATGTCATGTTTAAAAGAATTTTTACCAGGGAACAGCGTGAAGAGGTCGTGCTCGAAAATATCCAGGAGCATCTCGGACTTCTGATAAAGACCTGCAAGATGGTTGATGAGCTTATCCGTGTTGGTAACAGAACGCTTGTAGAGGCGGTAGAAGATCTGGAGCGCCAGGCCGACGAGATAAGAAGAACCGTATTTGCTAAGCTTTTTGAAGGAGCCTTCATTCCCTATTTAAGGCCCCATATTTATCGATTCACTGAGATAGTGGATGAAGCAGTTGATAAACTTGAAGATGTCGCCCGATATATGGAACTCATAAAAATCCCCCCGGAGCTTTTCGATAACATTGTGAGTATTTCCGAGATGAATACCCGTATGGCCGAGCTTCTGGATCTGACCTTTCAGGCCTTCAGAAAAGGGGAAGACCTTAGAGAAAAGGTCCTGGCAATTCGCGTTTACGAAAAAAGGATAGACGATCTCGATCATCTCATTAAATCGGAATCAAAGTATGTGAAGGTGGATAACTTCTGGGATGGTCGGTGGCTTTCGGAATTTCTCGAATCTCTATCAACCGTGAGCGATTATCTTGAAGATGCGGCGGATGTCCTTTCCCTGATCCGCCTGAGCCTTGCATAGGTCGTTGTGGATGGGGTTGATGCTGGAGTACCTGTACTTGAGCGGCGGCCTGTTGATGGGTTGGAGCCTTGGTGCTAACGACTCGGCCAATATATTTGGGACAGGAGTTGCCAGCGGCCTCATAAAGTATCGCACTGCCATCGTGATAACCGCCTTTTTCGTACTGTTGGGTGCTCTTATAGAAGGCGGCAAATGTTTGGAAACCTTATCGGGACTGAGTACCCTTTCGCCTGTACAGTCCTTTTTTTGTATCTTGGCGGCAGCTCTAACCATGACACTTCTGACTTTATATGCCATTCCCGCGTCGAGTTCGCAGGCCATTGTTGGTGCCATAATGGGCTTTGCATTATACAGGGGAGAGTCGGATTTTTCCGCTTTACTCAAGATAATAATTTGCTGGGTGGCAACCCCTTTTGGAGCCTGTTTTTTCTCTGTCATTCTCCATGCTTTGTTAAGGCGTGCCCTTGTAGAAAAGATGCGATCTGTGCCGGCTCTCAATGCTCTGTATTTCTGGGGTGTTATGCTCACGGGATGTTACGGAGCCTATGCGCTTGGTGCCAATAACGTTGCAAACGTCACAGGGCCTTATGTTATCGCCCATTTGCTTTCGCCTGTGCAGGCAACAGTAGTGGGAGGAGTAAGTATTGCCCTTGGTGTCCTCACTTTCAGCAAGAGAACCATGATGACCGTCGGCAAAGGTATAATCCCTCTGGATCCTTTTGCAGCCCTTATTTCGGTCTTGTCCGAGGCTTTGACCCTTCACATATTTACTCAAATAGGAGTGCCCGTATCGTCTTCGCAGGCGATTGTCGGCGCCGTCATCGGGATCGGGATTGTAAGAGATCATCGTACGTTAAACGTGAGAATACTGAGAAAAATAGGCTACGGCTGGATAAGCACGCCGGTAGTTTCCGGGTTTCTCGCCTGGCTTTTTGCCCTAGGGCTCGGCGTAGCTTGGTATGAAGTTATAGGGAATGTTCTGGAATTGTTGCTGGATGTTCTGGAAAATATGGCTGATCTTGTTGAAGGGATCCCGATGCTATGGTAACGGCCTGATTTGGATGGTGTAAGGGGAGTTTGCTCTATGAGGTCTTTTGTTGTCCTCTCTGTTTTCTTTTTTTTATTTCTTATCTCCTGTAGTGGGGTGGCCGGGGAGCTGAAAAAGTACCGATACGATGACAGGACTTTTACCGTGGTGGGGAACATCGTCTATCATGTAACTAAAAAAGGTGAAACGTTGCTGGATATTGCCAGGGCCTATGGGCTTGGTTTCAACGAGCTTCAACTGATTTATCCTTCTATGGATCCATGGATTCCGCCGATCGGGAAGAAGCTGATGGTTCCCACTATGTGGATATTACCGCCCCTGAGAAACGACGGAATAGTCTTAAACATTCCCGAACTCCGCTTGTATTTTTTTTCTTCAAGGGATGGGACCGTTCAGACTTATCCCGTGGGGATTGGAGATGAAGGCTGGGAAACGCCTGTGGGCACTTACCGGATTGGGGAAAAAAGGGTTAAGCCGACCTGGTATATACCGCCATCGCTCAGGGAAAAGTACGGCAGGTCCATGATCCCTCCCGGTCCGGATAACCCCCTTGGCGACTACATGATGAAACTGGCCGGTACGTCTTATGGTATTCACGGAACCAACATGCCCTGGGGGGTTGGGCGGCTGGTAAGCCACGGTTGTATTCGAACCTATCCCGAACATATTGAAGTGCTATTTCCGCAGGTTAAGACAGGGACCAGAGTGGATATAATATACGAACCTATAAAGTGGGGAACTCGAAATGGGAGAATCTTCGTCGAAGTGCACCCCGATGTTTATAAGCGAATACCGGATTTTCTGTCTTACGCTTATGAAAAGCTGAAACAATGCCCCTTCGGTCGGGATAATGTAAATGAAGCCCGCTACTATCTGGCAGTAAAACTGAAAAACGGATTACCCTTTGATGTAACCGGATCCCCGCTGAAATCCCTTGACGCCTTAAAAGGGGCATATTAGCATTTAGCTCAGCGTTTGTAGTTTGTTTGATTAACCAACAGGGTGGTAAGGGAGGAAAGAGGTATGTTAAGAAGATGGTTGGTGTTGTGCATGGTGGTTGCGTTTGGTCTGTCCTTTATCGGCGGTTGTGCAAGCACAAAAGAGGTTAAAGAGTTGCAGGCTCAGACCCAGCAGGCTTTGCAGGAAGCTCAGAATGCACAGCAACAATGTGTGAGCAGCGCTCAAGCTGCCGAAGCTGCTGCTCAGAGAGCCGAACAGGCTGCTGATCGGGCAGAGGCAATGGCAAACAAGTGTGAGAGCATTTTTATGAAGCATATGAAGAAGTAAAAAAATCCAAAACAGTAAAAGCGGGGCTTCGCCCCGCTTTTTTTATTTGTCGCTGTCTGCGTAACCCATCATAATACTTTCTGTCATCCGAACGACCTGAAGGTGAAACCTCACGTCGTGAACCCTCAGGATGTGTACTCCGGAGGTGATTGCGTAAGTGTTAACCGCTGCGAGACCCGTTTCCCGATCCTCAGGTGGTGTGCCGAGAATTGCCCCAATAAATCGTTTTCTTGAAGCCCCGAGAAGAATAGGTCTTTCAAGGCTGTGGAAAGCATCGAGGTTGCGGATTATCTGAAGGTTGTGATTTACTGTTTTTCCGAAGCCTATGCCCGGATCGACTATAATATTTTCGAACTTTATTCCTTTAGATATGGCGTACTCAATTCGGGAATCGAGGAAGGCTATGATTTCCGAAACCACAGACCTGTAGGTAGGATTTTCCTGCATGGTTTTCGGCGTGCCCAGCATGTGCATAAGTATCACGGGAACATTACGCTCGGCTGCAACCTCCGCCATTTCCGGATCGAATCTTAGAGCGCTCACGTCGTTTATTATATCGGCCCCTGCATCCAGAGCCTGACGGGCAACTTCAGCCTTGGTCGTGTCTATGGAAATGGGAATGTCTGTAAATTCTCTGATTGCTCTGATTACCGGAATCGTGCGGCGCAGTTCTTCTTCCAGAGGCACCGGGTCGGAAAAGGGCCTGGTGGATTCTCCGCCGATGTCAAGAATATCTGCGCCGGCTTCAATCATCTCTCTTGCGTGCCTGACGGCCTTGTCGGGATCGAGAAAGAGACCTCCATCGGAAAAGGAATCGGGTGTTACATTGAGGATTCCCATTACAAGCGTGCGGGGACCCAGTTCCATACGGCGATTTTTCGGCAGGTTCAGAGTATAACGGGGCCTTTCACGTAACATCGGTTTCCTCTTTTATCTCTTCTTCTACTTTGACTTCTGCCTGTTCGTCGGCCGTTTTTCCGTCTTCTTCTCCACGATCCTGCCTGACCAGATCAGGACGGAAAGATTCAACGATGCGGTCTATGTCACGCCTTGTGAGGGTTTCTTTTTCTAAAAGCTCCCGGGCAATTGCATGAAGGATCTCAATATGTTCACTGAGTAAAGCCTTAGCCCTCTCGTAACAGCCTTCGACGATTCCTCGAACTTCACGATCAATCTCAACGGCGGTACTTTCGCTGTAATCCTGATGTCTCGTGATCTCACGGCCGAGGAAGATTTGCTCCTCACGCTTGCCGAAAGCCAGCGGTCCCAGCCTGTCGCTCATGCCCCATTCGCATACCATACGCCTTGCGATTTCGGTAGCCCGTTCGATGTCGTTGGCTGCCCCGGTAGTTTTCTTGTTGAGAACCATTTCCTCGGCCACACGTCCTCCCATGAGGGTACAGAGGGTGTCCATCAGATACTCTTTGGTATAGGTGTGGCGATCTCCTTCAGGTAACTGTTGCGTTAAGCCCAATGCCCGGCCACGGGGGATAATGGTAACCTTGTGGACGGGGTCCGTGTTGGGGAGAAGATAGGCCACCAGAGCATGACCGGCTTCGTGGTATGCGGTAATTTTCTTTTCTTCCTCCGAAAGAACAACGCTCTTTCTTTCAAGCCCCATAAGAACCTTGTCTTTTGCCTCTTCAAAATCTTCCATGTCTATCCTGTCTTTGTTTTTCCGGGCTGCCAGAAGAGCCGCTTCATTTACCAGGTTTTCGAGATCAGCTCCTGAAAAACCCGGCGTTCCTTTGGCAAGAACCTTTACATCCACGTCCGGGGCCAGGGGCTTATTCCGCAGGTGAACTTTCAGAATACTTTCCCGTCCCCGTATATCGGGCACCGGTACGACAACCTGTCTGTCAAAGCGACCGGGCCGAAGGAGAGCAGGATCCAGTACGTCAGGACGGTTCGTTGCCGCTATCAGTATAACCCCTTCGTTTGACTCGAAGCCGTCCATTTCGACGAGAAGCTGGTTGAGAGTCTGTTCTCTTTCGTCATGACCGCCGCCAAGGCCTGCGCCCCTATGCCGTCCTACGGCGTCAATCTCATCTATGAAGATTATACAGGGAGCATGCTTCTTTCCCTGCTGAAAGAGGTCTCGCACCCTTGCTGCCCCCACTCCTACGAACATCTCCACAAAATCGGAACCGCTTATGCTGAAAAAGGGAACTCCCGCTTCTCCTGCGATCGCCCTGGCGAGGAGGGTTTTTCCGGTTCCGGGGGCGCCTACGAGGAGCACTCCCTTTGGAATGCGACCGCCGAGCCTTGTGAACTTTCTCGGATCTTTCAGAAATTCAACAATCTCGCGAAGCTCCTCCTTAGCCTCATCGACTCCCGCAACATCTTCGAAGGTAACACGCTTCATGCTTTCGTTAAGAAGACGGGCCCGACTGCGGCCGAAACTCATGGCCTTACCCCCGCCTACCTGCATCTGTCTCATGAAGAAAATCCATATTCCGATAAGAACAATCATCGGTAGCCAGCTTACTAGAACGGTCATGTACCAGGGCGACTCGTCCTTCGGTTTTGCCGATATTTCCACGGAATAACGACGAAGCAGGCTTATAAGGTTAGGATCCTCGGGAGCGTAGGTACGGAAAGGCTTACCGTCAATGAAAATCCCTCTTATCGTATTATCCTGGATCGTTACCTGTACGACTCTGCCTTTCTCGACCGAATCCAGAAAACTACTGTATGCAATCTCAAAGGATTGTTCCTGCGGCTTGTTTACCACGTTAAAAAGAAATATAACCATCAGGGTTATGGCAAGCCACAGGGCCAGATTCTTGTAAAAAGGATTCAACTTCTCCATGCCTCCCTACCATGAAAAAATTTCTTTACCTTTCTCATCTCTATTTTTAACCCTATTAGGAGCGATTTGTCGATTAATTTTGGTATCAAGACGGAAGATGGTCCGGGTTTGAAGGGATGGATTGTTTTTTGGGGATGGGATTATGGGTTCTGGCTTTTCGGATAAACAAAAATTCCGGGTGAGAACTTAGCTTATTGACCTTTCCTAAAATTGCCCGATAATTAAAGCAAGCTTTACCGGGAGGAGCATAAATGCCGGTCAGTGCGGCCTTTATACGGAAACTTGATAGAGTACCCCCCGAACTCCGGGATGTTCTCATAGGCGTAATTGAAGAAATTGAGCGCCAGAGGGAGGAGTCCGTAACAAAGAGCGAATTCAATGAACTGAAAGAGATCGTAAAGCAACTTGCCGAAGCTCAAAGGAAGACGGAAGAAAGAATCAACGAGCTTGCTGAGGCTCAGCGTGTTACTGAGGAGCGTGTTGGGAGGCTTGAGGCCGCGGTAGAGAAGCTTGTTGAGGCGCAGAGGGATACTGAAGAAAGGGTCAAAGAGCTTGCTGAAGCTCAGCGGAGGACCGAAGAAAGGGTTAGAGAGCTTGCTGAGGCTCAGCGTGTTACCGAGGAGCGTGTTGGGAGGCTTGAGGCTACGGTAGAGAAGCTTGTTGAGGCGCAGAGGGATATTGAGAAAAAGGTTAAAGAGCTTGCTGAGGCCCAAAAGAAAACGGAGCAGAGACTTAACGAACTTGCCGAAGCCCAGAAAAAGACCGAAGAGACTCTCAGAAAACTTATTCGCGACCATAGTACAACCCGTGAGCAACTGGGAGGGCTGGCCCACACGGTAGGATATATTCTGGAAGACCGGGCTTACGCTTCTCTACCGGGTCTTTTGGTTCAGGAAGGTGTGCACGTGGATGAAATAAAAAGAGATTTTGTGGAGGTTTCTCCGGGACGCTACGAGGAAATTAATATCCTCGGTAGAGGTACAAAAGACGGGAAACCGATATGGATTCTGGGAGAGTGCAAAACCCAGCTGAAGAAAAAAGACGTTGATTCATTCCTTAAGAAAATACCGAGACTTGAACATCTTTTCCCCGGAGAGAAAATTCTCGTTGCAGCAACCTATCAAACATCTCCTCAGGTGAGAGAGTACCTGAAACATAAAGGTATAAAACTCTATTTCTCTTATCAGTTTAGGCTTTAAATCAATTTAATCCGCTGCATTACATACTTTGATTGACAACGGATGCAGTGTCGTAATATTTTTTGATACCGGTTTAGAGTGGTTTGCGTATACGAAACGGGTCAAATTCCCTGGAGGTCTTTGTGATGAGTCAACTTGACAAAGAGATCTTGATAAAAATGGTGATGGACGGGTTAAGGAGAACCATTATTCATTACGGCTTGTGGTTTCGGGAAGTTGAACATCAGCTCGGTATGGAAAAGGCCTTCGAAGTGGAAGATGAGGCAGGAGACACTTCTTGGGCTATAATGATGAACAGGCTATCCCGGGTTCTGGGCTTTGAAGTGGAAGAAGGTATTCCTGTGCCTTTAAAAGAAAAGAGCGAAGACGAGTTATTGAAGCTTCTTGATGCTGTCTGCGTAAACTGGCTGGCCAATGACGGGGTATGGTTTCAGGCCGTGGAAAAGCGATATGGTATGGATTATGCCAAAAGATGTAATGATACCTGCTGGACCAGATTTTCTCCCTATGAAGCCTATCGTATAAAGAAGCTCCTTAGAATGCCCGAAAAGCCGGGTCTGGAAGGGCTGAGAAAAGCACTGGGTTTAAGGCTCTATGCTAGAATAAACAGGCAATCCATCGAGGATGTGGACGATAAGACCTTCATCTTCCGCATGAATGAATGCAGGGTCCAGACAGCCCGGAAACGAAAAGGACTACCTGATTATCCCTGCAAATCTGCCGGGCTTGTCGAATACCCAGCCTTTGCACGAACCATTGACCCGAGGATAAAGACGGAATGTATAGCCTGTCCCCCCGATGAACATCCGGACGAATGGTGGTGTGCCTGGAAATTTACAATTACCGAATGATTGCAGGATCACGAAAAGGGGAGTGTTTTCGGAACTGCTCCCCTTCCCGGTATCCTTTACATCACGTCTTTATCACTCTGTTCCACAGCTTTGTCGATTTCGGCTTTAAGCTGAGGTGGCAGGCCGGGGATGTCCACATTGAGAAAACCCCGGACTATTGTGGCCGTGGCTTCGTCTTCCGTCAGACCCCTCGCCATAAGGTAAAAAATTTCTTCCTGAGCAATCTTGCCAACGGCCGCTTCATGAGACATCTCTACACCATCGACATGACCTTCCAGTTCGGGAATGGCGTGTATAATACCGCCGTTAAGTATCAACCCACGGCATTCGAGATGTGCCTTTATGTCCGGTGATCTACCGATTAGATGCCCACGAGCGATGATGTGACCGCCGTTGCTTATGGCTCTCGATACTATTTCGGCCCTGTTACCGGGTTCGTTTAAGTACACTCGCCCGCCTACGTCATAAACTGAGCCGGGGGTTCCAACAAGAATGCTGTAAAAACGGGCAATTGCATTTGGTCCTACAAGGTGGGTGGTGGGATACATCTGGAGTGACTGAACGGGCTTCATGCAGATATAATTGTTCAAAAATAACCCGTTTTCCTCTACCCGGGCTGCCGAACGTGGTCGAACATGCATCTGTTCTGCCCAATTATGAATCATGGTAAAGGACAGTTTGGCGTTCTTCTTAACAAAAAACTCCGATATGCCGATGTGTAAGCCTCTTTTTGTTTTGTGAGAGGTGGCACATCCTGTGATGATATGTAACTCAGAACCCTCTTCGGCAATTATTATGTTGTGGACGTTTTGCTGAAGGTTGTCTTTTTCTATAAACATACATGCCTGAAGGGGGTATATTGTCTTGGTTCCGGGAAGTGCCCTTATGACATAACCGTCGTGAAGTTCGAGCTCCGCCGCAGCAGTGTACTTGTCGGCATCTACGGGGACGAGTTGCCAGTAGTAATCCCATATCCAATCGCACTCTTCAAGGGCTTTCCTGAGCGGTATTACCTCAACACCTTCCTGTTTAACATCGCAGTGGACTACGCCTATGTCCTTCTGAAAAAAGGTTCCGCCCCTTTCCTTTTCGGTGACATCTATACCCGCCATGGCAAGGAGCTGGCGTTCTATCTCGGGCAGTGAACAGAGTTCTTCATCGGTCAGAAGCCTGGGAGGCGGAGCTTCCTTATCAAACTGGCTAAGGTCTATGTCTTCCCCTATTGCGGCTTTCTTGTTTACCGCTTTTAATGCGCGTTCCCTGAATTGTTCCCTATCATGCATCGCACACATTCCTCATATCCTACCTGGGCTATACATTTTAATATTTCCCGTGGGTTCTCAACACAACTCAAAACTCCGTCATATAGTACCTGACCCTTTGAAGCCGTAACATACTCGAGAATATGCCCCGTGTGAGTTATGATAAGCCCCATTTTACGGCGTTCTCTTTTCTGCTGACGAATGGATTTGTCTGTTCCCGGCTCGATTTCCTGGCCGAGAAGCTGTGCAATCGTTTTTCCCACCAGCTCCATGTTTTCCAGGTCAACTCCCGACTCCGGCTCATCGAAAAGCAAAAGATCGGGGTTCTGGGCCATTAGCTGCAATAGCTCGCATCGTTTGATTTCTCCGCCGGAGAGACCATCGTTGACATCTCTGTCGAGGAAATCCTGAAAATTAACCTTTCTGGCAAGAGCTTCCACATCCAGGTCTTCGCCGTTTCCCGAGCACAACTTAATCATCTGGCGTATTTTAAGGCCTCTTATCGTGGGTGGGCGCTGAAAGGACATACCGATCCCCATTCTGGCTCTTTCGTGGATGGGCAGGTTGGTTATGTCAATCCCTTTGAAGTAAATCTTTCCGGCTACCACTTTATACTGGGGGAAGCCCATAATGGTCATCAGTAACGATGTCTTGCCGGAGCCGTTAGGCCCGAAAAGGACATGGGTTTCTCCGGGTTTTATTTCCATATCTATGTGTTTCAAAATCAGCTTCCCGGCGAGCTCTACCTGAAGGTCTTCGATGACAAACATTTCAAAACACTCCCCGAGCTTAATGCTCTTGATGGATATATAATTGAATTTTTGTTCCGGTCAGCTATTGATAAGCATTTTCGGATCTAAAGGCAAGCGTTAAAGTTTGTGAAACTATTTCTTCGGTCTTCGGTTTCTGTCTTGACCATTTCGAAAAAAGGCTTAAGCACGTTTCCCGCCTTTCTCCCGGCTCCTCTATCCGAATTTATACCGGATCATGCCTCTAGCCACGATCTTAACCGGGCAGCCCTCAGCTAATCGTTGGTTTCAAAGGGGGTACAGAGGGTACAGAGATGAGAAAATAGCTTCGTGTCCCTCCTGACTCTATGAGGAATCAGTTTCGCTTCTGTCTTGACGATCCGATGTCGATTTGTTTATTTTCACAAAAACGGATATGGTGAAATTGAAAAGGGCTGAGGTAATCTGTGATTGTGAACACAAGTGCAAATATATCGGGGGTTGATGATGGCTGGCAACGTTCGAGGCGCTGTTCTTGTTGTTGGCGGTGGAATTGCAGGAATGCAGAATGCTCTCGACCTGGCGAATGCCGGGTATTTTGTCTATCTTGTTGAAAAGGAACCCTGCATCGGCGGAGTGATGGCTCAGCTTGACAAAACTTTTCCGACCAATGACTGTGCAATGTGAATTATCTCGCCAAAACTGGTCGAGGTCGGCCGGCATCCCAACATAGAACTCATACCTTATGCGGAAGTGGAATCCGTTGAAGGAGAAGCGGGGAATTTTCGTGTGAAAATAAAGCGGAAGCCCCGCTATGTTGATATGGAAAGGTGTACGGGTTGTGGTGATTGCACGAGGACTTATGTTGGAGAAGATCATCCTCCTCGGGAAAGAGACGGTGAGCTGTGGGTTGATCGGGTGCACATAGATGAGGTTGCCTGCGTTCAGTGTGGTGAGTGTGCCGTGGCATGTGCCCAATCCAATCCGGGTCAGAAACCTGCAATGACGAACGTGGCCGTTGATCGAATTGTGGACGCCCTTGAGGCCCGTAAGGTGGTTGAAAGACCGACTATCCTGCAGAAGGTGCTTCTCATGAGCCCTGAAGAGCGAAGCGCTTTCTGGAATGAACAGTTTTCCAAATGCATACGCTGCTACGGTTGTGTTGAGGTGTGCCCCGTTTATCTTGATCCTCCAGAAGAACTGAGTTTTGATAAGTGGATAGCTAGAGCTCACGTACCGCCCGAATATCCCGATTTTCATCTATTAAGAGCCTATCACGTTTACGAAACCTGTGTGCTCTGCGGTGAGTGTGAAATTACCTGCCCGGTAGGTATTCCTTTGAAGACCCTTCAGGACCTGACCCAGTATTTCACGCCCGGTGAAGTATTTGACCTGATTCCCGGTGCCGGAGAAGATGTTCGCAGGGTCATTCTGGAATTTGTTCAAAAGGTGGGAGAGGAGCGCGTGAGGAGGATTAGGCATGCGATTTGACTCTGTCCTTACGACGTGCCCATTTTGTGGGACGGGATGTAATCTTTTTCTCGAAGTGATGGATAATGAAGTGTTAGGTGTCTCGCCGGTAAAGTGGCATCCCATAAGTCGAGGCAAACTCTGTATTCTTGGAAGAAATGCTCATAAATTCATTCAACATCCCGATCGGCTTACGGCTCCTCTCAAAAGGGTTGGAAACCGTTTTGAAAGAATTTCCTGGGAACAGGCTCTGGATGAAATTGCCGAAAAGATTACCAGGCTTCGTAGTGAGTCGGGTCCTGATGCTTTAGGTTTTTTTTCCAGCGCCAAGTGTACCAACGAAGAGAATTATCTGATGATGAAGCTGGCAAGAGGGGTCATCGGAACGAACAATGTTGATCACTGTGCAAGGCTGTGCCACTCCTCTACGGTCACGGGGCTTGCGGCGTCTTTTGGTGCCGGAGCCATGACGAATTCAATCCCGGAGATTCCGGAAACCTCCTGCATGCTTGTTACGGGAAGCAATCCGACGAGCCAGCATCCCATTATTGCGGGTTGGATGCTGGAGGCCAAAGAGCGGGGGGCTTGTCTTATTGTTATAGACCCGAGAAAAATCCCGCTGTCTCAGCATGCCGATCTCTTCCTGCAGTTGCGCCCCGGGACAAACATTGCATTGTTCAACGGCATGGCCCGTGTCATTCTGGACAAAGGACTTGTTAACGACGATTTCGTTGAAGCTCGAACGGAAGGAATTGACGAACTGAAGGCCAAACTAAAAGACTATGACCTCGACGCCGTGAGCCGCATTACCGGCGTGGAGCGTGAACTCATAGAAAAAGCCGCTGTCATGTATGCATCTTCCCCTTCAGCCATGATTTTTTATGCCATGGGAATAACTCAGCACGTCACCGGCACGGATAATGTTAAAGCCGTAGCCAATCTGGCCTTGCTTACGGGGAATGTGGGCAGGCCTTCTACGGGAGTAAATCCTCTTCGGGGTCAGAACAACGTTCAGGGTGCCTGCGACATGGGGGCTTTACCCAACGTTTTGACGGGTTATCGCCCTGTAACTGATTCGCAGGCCAGGCTTGAATATGCTCGCCTCTGGGGCTGTGGCGATCTTCCGGACAGGCCCGGGCTGACCATAGTTGAAATGAGCAGTGCTGCTTTAAGAGGCGAGCTTCGTGGGTTGGTTATTATGGGTGAGAATCCCGCCGTTACCGATCCGGACTTAAACCACGTGAAAGAGGCTCTCTCACGGCTCGATCTACTGGTTGTGATCGATATTTTCATGACCGAAACGGCTCAGCTTGCCGATTATGTGCTTCCCGCCGCAACCTTTGCAGAGAAAGAAGGTACCTTTACGAATACCGACAGGCGGGTTCAGCGGGTAAGAAAGGCCGTTGATCCCCCTGGAGAAGCAAAGGCCGATTGGGAAATATTGTGCAGCCTGGCCAAGGCACTGGGAAGCAAATCCTTTGAATATAACTCGCCCGAAGAGATCATGAACGAGATAAGGCAGTTAACTCCCAGCTATCGTGGCATCACTTACGAAAGACTTGATGGTGGAGAGAGCTTGCAATGGCCCTGTCCTGATGAAAACCATCCCGGGACGCCTTATTTACATGCAGAAAGCTTTCCCCGGGGTAAGGGCAGGTTTTACGGTGTTGACTATGTAGCTTCCCCTGAGGAACCCGACGATGATTATCCCATGATTCTTACCACAGGTAGAGTTCCTTATCACTGGCATGGCGGCAGCATAACCCGTCGCATTGATACCCTTAATGCCGAGATACCGACCGGTTTCGTGGACATCAATCCCGACGATGCGGCAAAGCTCGGTTTGAAAGATGGTGATGTGGTGAAAGTATCGTCGCGACGGGGATCGATTTCGATAAAAGTAAAGGTGTCGTCGGAGGTTAAGCCCGGTGTGATTTTTATACCCATGCATTTTTCCGAATGTGCGGCCAATGTTCTGACGGATCACAAGGTGCTGGATCCTTATTCCAAGATTCCCGGTTTTAAGGTGTGTGCTGTGAGGATCGAAAAGGGGTAGTGCGGCGTCGGAGTGAAAACAGACGACGGGAGCGAGGTTATGGACGAGAGGATAAAAGCGGAAGCCCTTGAAGCCCTTAGAGAAGGGTTCGACGGGGTTCTTGGACTCAAAGAGATCAACGGGGTAGTCAGACCTTATCTTTTTCGTAATGCAGAAGAACTCGACGAGCTCGTTACAGAGTGGAAGCGCGATAAGGGGGTTCCGCCGCTTTTTTCTCTAATTCAGGGACAGCCGCCCAAGTATAATCTTTCAAAAACCTTGCGCCTCATGCTTAAAAAGCGGCCCGATCTGCGGCTGGCGGCAATTCTCAGGGGGTGTGATGTCAGGGCTTTAAGGGCTCTTGAGAAAAAAGGCGAGATCAACCTTGACCGACTGCGTGTGATAAACATTGTCTGCTCGATGGAACAGGCGGAAGCCTGTAACTGTGCGAAGCCTGTTTATAATACGTTTCAGTGCACGGGATGCTGGAGCTGTGTTGAGGCCTGTCCTGAAAATGCCATAAGCCGTATTAACATATGTCCGCTTTTGATACCCAGCGAATACGACGAAGGTTTGTCATATCGCAAAGCCATTTACATAAAGTATCCTCAGGCTGTACCGCTCAAGGCCGTGAGAGACGACAGCAGGTGTTTGAAGCTTACGGGTCGCCAGGAGTGTAAGGGGTGTGAATATATTTGTCAGGCTCAGGCTGTTGTGCACGATGATAGGGAGCAAAAGGAAACGCTTGAGGTGGGTGCCATCGTTCTTGCACCCGGATTCAGGACCTTTCAGCCACAGGGTCTTGAAGAATACGTTTACTCCGGGCATCCAAACGTCGTCACATCCATTGAATTTGAGCGGCTCCTTTCTGCTTCCGGCCCTACTCGAGGACATCTTATAAGACCTTCCGACCACAGGGAACCGAAAAAGATCGCCTGGTTTCAATGTGTCGGTTCCCGGGACATAAATCACTGCGATAACGGATACTGTTCGGCCGTTTGTTGTATGTACGCAATTAAACAGGCCGTAATAGCCAAGGAGCATGCCGGACGTGATCTGGACACGGCCATATTCTTCATGGACATGAGGACTCACGGCAAGGACTTTGAGCGTTACTACAACCGTGCCCGGCAGGAACATGGAGTGCGGTTTATACGGTCCAGGGTTCACAGCGTTAATGTCCTTCCCGGCACAGGCGATCTTGAGCTTGCTTATGTGACGGACGACGGCTCGGTTGTACAGGAAACCTTCGACATGGTGGTCCTTTCCGTAGGGCTTGAAATTACAGAGGAGATGCGGGAGTTTGCAGAAAAACTCGGCGTAGAACTCAACGAAAACGGGTTTTGTAGAACCAGTGTCTTTGAGCCCGTTGCTACCAGCAGACCCGGGATTTATGTTTGCGGTGTGTTTCAGGGGCCCAAGGATATACCCCAGTCTGTGATGGAGGCCAGTGCTGCGGCTGCGGATGTGGGGAGGCTCTTGAGCCCTGCACGGGGGAGTCTTATCCGGGAAGTTGAAGTTCCGCCTCAGAGGGATGTTCGTAACGAGCCGCCCAGGATCGGAGTTTTCGTGTGTCACTGCGGTATAAACATAGCCGGTACCGTTGATGTACAGGCGGTTCGAGACTACGCAAAGACGTTGCCCTATGTTGAGTACGTGGCCGATAATCTCTACACATGTTCGCAGGATACACAGGCTCTGATGCGTGAAGCCATAAAGGAGCACAATCTCAACAGGGTTGTCGTTGCTGCCTGTACCCCCCGAACTCACGAGCCTTTGTTTCAGGAGACTCTGGAGAGTGCCGGGTTGAATAAGTATCTCTTTGAGATGGCAAATATCAGAAATCAGGACTCGTGGATTCACGATGACAGGGAAGCAGCCACAGAGAAAGCGAAGGATCTCGTGAGAATGGCGGTGGCCAAGGCAGCTCTGCTGGAGCCTCTGGATGAGCCGGTTCTTGAAGTAAATCAGGAAGCGCTCGTTGTGGGCGGTGGTGTAAGTGGGATGGTTGCCGCTAGAAGCCTTGCCGATCAGGGATACCGGGTCCATCTGGTAGACAAGTCTGATAGGCTGGGTGGAACGGCCCGTGGTCTGTACCGTACCTGGACTGGTGAGGATGTTTCTGGTTATCTGCAAGAACTTATTTCGTCCGTTGAAAACAATCCACTGATAAAGCTCTATCTTCGTTCGGAGATCGTCGATGTTGACGGTTTTGTTGGTAATTTCAGGACGAAAATACGGTCACGGAAGGGTAATGGTTCTGGAAGTGAAGAAGTGATCGAAATTTCTCACGGTGTTGCAATCATTGCCGTAGGCGCTCATGAACTTAAACCGGAAGAGTACCGATACGGTGATGATCCACGGATCGTGACACATCTTGAACTCGATGAGCTTTTCCGGGTGGAGGATCCGAAACTTGCGGAGGTCGGAACCGCCGTGTTTATCCAGTGCGTTGGTTCCCGCGAACCAAATCGTCCTTACTGTAGCAGGGTCTGCTGTACCCATACTCTGGAAAGTGCTCTGGAACTTAAACGCCGAAATCCCGATTGCAATGTCTTTGTGCTTTACAGGGATATGAGGAGCTACGGGGAGCGAGAATCTCTTTATTTAAAAGCCCGTGAAGCGGGGGTTATATTTGTAAGGTTTGATCTGGACAACAAGCCGGTGGTTATGTTGGATAACGGCAGGATAATTGTAGAAGTGGTGGATCATGTGTTGAGGAAACCGATTCGCCTTGAAGCGGATCTTGTAGCTCTGGCCGCTGCCATTGTCCCGGGAGATTATAATAAGATAGCCCAGTATTTTAAGGTCCCCCTCAATGAAGACGGCTTTTTCGTGGAAGCTCACGCCAAGCTCAGGCCTGTTGATTTCGCAACGGACGGTGTGTTCGTCTGCGGCCTGGCTCATTATCCCAAGTCCATAGATGAAAGTATTGCCCAGGCGAAAGCCGCAGCCGCTCGCGCTGTGACCGTTCTTGCCAAAGGGACTCTAAGATTTCCGGGGACTGTTGCGCGAACCGATCAGATGCTTTGCAGTTCCTGTGGGACCTGTGTGAGCATATGTCCTTATTCTGCCCCGCGGTTCAATGACAAAGGCAAGGCAGAAATAAACCCTGCCCTTTGCAAAGGATGCGGCCTTTGTGTAGCATCCTGCCGATCTGGTGCAATACATCTCATGGGATTTGACGATGCCCACATTTTCTCCATGATCGAATGTGCCTGATGGAGGAGTCTTAATATGTCCGACTGGCAGCCGAAGATAATAGCTTTTCTTTGTAACTGGTGTTCTTATGGAGCCGCCGACCTTGCGGGTGTGAGTAGATTTAAGCAACCGCCTTTTATTCGGATCATAAGAGTTCCCTGCTCGGGGCGGATGAATCCCAAGTTTATAATTCAGGCCTTGAGGAAGGGTGCTGATGGTGTGTGGGTTTCAGGCTGTCATCCCGGGGATTGTCACTACATAGCAGGAAACTATTACGCACGGCGCAAATTTGCCTTGCTTAAGAACCTGCTGGAGTACGTTGGAATTGAGCCTGAAAGGATCCACTTCTCCTGGATATCCTCCGCGGAAGCCACAAAGTTTGCGAAGGTTGCGGAGGAAGTGGTGGAAGCCGTAAAAAGTGTTGGACCTGCTCGACGCCTTGTGAAGAGAGAAGCCGAGGTGGAATGAAAAATGCGCGAATATACCGAGGAAATCAGGCGAATTGCAGAGAAACTCCTTAGGGACGGTCAGGTGGACGGAATAATAGGGTTCAGAAAAGGCACCATTCCCATGGTGAACGAACCCGTATTTATAAAAAACCCCGACAGGGTTGGAGAACTCTATTGGGATGGGTGGTGCGGTGTTAACCTGGCAAAATATATCCCAAAGCGGACCGACAGAGTAGCCGTCGTTGCGAAGGGTTGTGACAGCCGCAGTATTGTTGTCCTTATGCAGGAACATCAAATTTCTAGAGAACAGCTCTTCATTATTGGTGTTCCCTGCAGGGGAATGCTCGATCGGAGAAGGGTAAGGGAAGCCTTTGACGGTAGGGATATTACCTACGTCGAAGAGCGAGGGGAAGAACTGTATGTGGAGGGAGTGGTTATTGAAAACGGCCGGGGAGAGAGGTTTTCCCGGGAGCTTCCGCGGAACGAATATCTGCAACAAAATTGCGCCATCTGCGTTCATCGCAACCCTGTAATTTACGATGAGCTTGTCGGTGATCCTGTCCCGGAAGCTCGGATTGACAGGTATGCCGATGTCAAACAAATTGAGGGCAGAAGCGCCGATGAGCGATGGGAATACTTTAAGGATCTTTTTAAGTCCTGCATCAGGTGTTACGCCTGCCGTAATGCCTGCCCTTTCTGTTACTGCCCTCAATGCTTTGTTGATGAATCCAAACCTCAGTGGTTGGGAAAAACCATAGACCCCATCGATACCTTTACCTTTCATGTCCTCAGAGCCTTTCATCTGGCGGGTAGGTGCACCGATTGTGGAGCCTGCGAAAGAGCCTGCCCTGTTGGAATCCCTGTGCGTATGCTGACCAAAAAACTGGAAAAAGATGTGAAGGAATTTTTCGGATATGAAGCAGGCGTGAATCCGGATGAACGACCGCCTCTAGACACGTATCGGCCTGACGATCCTGATAACTTTATAAAATAGCGGACCGATCGGAAGGATTGAGTTATGAAGCCCCTTAAGGTGAAAAATCTGGAAGATCTCAACAGTTGGGTAAAAAGACTTATCGGTTCCTACAGGGTATTTGCACCCGTTAGAGTCGGACACTATGATGAGTTTCGGCCAGTTGACCGGACCGGGGCAATAAACTGGTCCTTCGTTAATACCCGGCTTTCTCCCAAGAATCTTTTTCATCCTCATTCTGAGCGGATGTTTGAGTTTTCTCTGGATCCGGAGGATCCCAACAGGAACATTCTGGTGGAAGCCGCAAAAGATATAAGCCCCAGGGTGATTGTGGGGATAAGGCCCTGTGATGCCTATGCAATGAAGATAATGGATGTGAATTTCGATACGCCGGAATACAAGGACCCATGGTGGGTTGAGAGACGCAGTTTAACCTGTCTGATTGGCCTGGCCTGTAGCGTGCCTTGTAGCACCTGTTTTTGTAAAGCTACCGGATCGGGACCTTTCGATCCACGGGGCCTTGATGTACTGATCTCTCCTTGTGGTGACGGATATATCATTGAGGCCGTCAGTGAAAAGGGGCGAGACCTTTTGGAAAGATTTCCTGCCGGTGGGGAAGTTGCTTCGGAGAAGGATCTTTCGGAGCGTGATCGTATTCGTGAAGAGGCAGAGAAACACATTAACACGATTGGAGATCTTAAAGCTCTTGCAGAAAGACCTGTGCTTGATTTTTTCAATGCTCCCATGTGGGAAGATGTGCAGTTTGCGTGTATAAACTGCGGTGTATGTACCTTTTTATGCCCTACCTGCTGGTGTTTCGACATACAGGACGAGGTTTATGGGAAAAAAGGCTGCCGCTTCAGAATCTGGGATTCCTGTATGTTTCCACTTTTTACCCTTCACGGATCCGGTCATAACCCCAGGTCGCAGAAGCTTCAGAGGGTACGCCAGCGGTTTATGCACAAACTGAAATATTACGTGGACAAATACGGCCTGGGCATTGCCTGCGTTGGATGTGGGAGGTGTGTGCAGTTTTGTCCCGTGAATATCGATATACGTGAAGTGATAAGGCTCATGGTTTCTCAATGTGAGTGCCCTGTCTAGTTTGGAGGGATGACGTGAAGAATCCTTACAAACCATACCCTGTTAGAATAGAAGACATTATCGTTGAGACTACCGACCGGAATTTGAGGACTTATCATTTAAAGTTTCTGAATCCGGAAGATGAGCAGGCTTTTCGCTATCTTCCGGGTCAGTTTGCCGAAATATCGGTTCCCGGTCAGGGAGAAATTCCCATCGGAATTGCCAGTTCTCCTACGGAAAAAGGTTACCTTAAGTTCACGATAAATAAAGTTGGCAAGGTCACAACTTACCTTCACAACATAAAGCCCGGGGAGATCATTGGAGTCCGGGGGCCTCTGGGTAAGCCCTATCCCTGGAGCCTGCTGGAAGGTTCAAATGTGGTGATAATCGGGGGCGGCTTTGCCTTCACGACCCTCAGATCTTCTGTGGTGTACATGCTTCATCCTGAAAATCGTCCGAAGTTCGGGGACATCACCGTCATCTATGGAGCGAGGCATCCCGGATTGTTGCTGTACAAAGATGAGTTGTTCGAATGGGAAAAAAGGGATGATTTGATTTTACATCTTACCGTAGATGCTACGGATGATCCGAACTGGCGGTATAATGTCGGATTCGTTCCCACAATAACCCAGCAGAAGGCCCCGAGCTCGGAGAATGCCTATGCCATAGTGTGCGGCCCGCCCATAATGATCAAGTTTACCCTGCCGGTTCTCGCCGAGTTGGGTTTTGCTCCCGATCGCATTATAACAAGCCTTGAGATGCGCATGAAATGCGGCATAGGCATGTGTGGAAGATGCAATATCGGTACGGAGTATGTATGTAAAGACGGACCGGTTTTTACCTTTGAACAGCTATCCAGGCTACCGAACGAATATTAGGATTTTTCAACGGCAAAGTCCGAGGAGCGGATAACCCGTCCGCTCCATTGATTTTCAGAATGATTCCGGGCATTGTTACTTGATATTTCTATGCCAAACCGCTAGAATGTGAAAAACTTTCCACGGTCCTGCTTGGAATGCTTTTGCGAAAAGGGGGACAACACTGGTTAAGGGGAGAGTATGTATGGAGCCGTTGTTACTTACCAGGAGAGAACGTCGTAAGTTGGCAAGTCAGTACGCCGAAAGGTGTCTGACCTGCGGTACCTGTGCCGGCGGTTGTCCGGTTTCGGGCGTTGAGGGGTTGGATGTCCGAAAGGTGGTACGGCTTGCCGTTTTGGGGATGGATGATGAGATTGTAAATTCAAAATTTCCCTGGGTATGCACGCTGTGCGGCCGCTGTGAGTATGCGTGTCCCATGGGGATTGACTTGCTCACTCTGCTCAGATCTGCACGCTCACTCAGGCCCCGTGATCAGGTTCCCGGGACTCTGCACAAGGGCGTGGAAATGTGCTTGAAAACCGGGAACAATCTGGGAATTCCCAAGGATGATTTCCTCTTCCTGCTTGAAGATGTCGGAGCGGAGCTGGCGGAAGAGCTTCCGGGTTTTGAAGTTCCTGTGGATAAGAAAGGCGCTCGAATACTTGTTACGGTGAATTCCAAAGAGCCCTTTGCAGAGCCGGAGGATATGACCTTCTGGTGGAAGATTTTTTATGCTGCCGGTGAGTCCTGGACCATTCCTTCCGAAAACTGGGAAGGTGTCAACTGGGGGCTTTTCACCGGTGATGACGAGGCGATGAAGGAAATTGTTGGAAGAATTGTAAAAAATTACAAAGAGCTTGAGTGTGAGTACCTGTTATTACCTGAATGAGGGCATGCATACTACGCGACCAGGTTGGGTCTCGAAAAATGGTATAAGCATGAAAACGTAAAATATTTGAGTGTGCACGACCTTTTGAAGGAATATCTTGAACAGGGAAGAATCAAGGTTGATAAGTCTGTCCATCAGGAACTCGTAACCTATCACGATCCCTGTAACTACGCCCGCAAGAGTGAAAAAGCCTTCGGCCACGGCTATTACGAAGAACCCCGGTGGATTGTCCAGCAGTGTTGCGAAAACTTTGTCGACATGAACCCCAACAGAGCAAATAACTTCTGCTGTGGCGCCGGCGGAGGGGCCTGGGCAAGTCCTTATGCCGAAGAAAGAATTTTTTACGGCAGGGTCAAGGCAAAACAGATAAAAGAAACGGGGGCCAAGATAGTAGTCGCGCCTTGTCATAACTGCCGTGACCAGATTATGAAGAGCCTGAGAAAGGAATACGATCTGGATATCGAGGTAAAATATCTGTGGGAGTTTGTTGCCGACGCCTTGATTATTGAGCCCAAAGAAAGCGAGACCGAGTAAAACTGGCAGATCAGATAGGTCTGTGTTACAGTCCCTCTGTGGAAGGTTTTCCACAGGGGGATTTTTGCGTAAGGAGGCAATGATCGGGGATGAAAAGGCAGAAAAAGGAGAAAAAAAAGGATATAAGGTTGCGTCAGGAGGAAGAAAGGGAGCTTGATGCAATAATTGAGCGGCTTGAAGTTCAAAACCCCGAAGGCGAAACCTTCGAAACCTTTATCTCCACTTTAAGAGATCGCTTTCAGAATCGTGAAATGCTTCTCGCCTTACTGCTCGACAGGATTAGCAAAAGCCCGTCTTCTGCAGGATTGGCAGTTTTTAAGAAATTATACGGCAATCTGGAAAATTCCGGGGCTAGGAAAATCGTTCGCAGGGCACGGTACAGGCTTGAACAGAAAGGTATCAGCCTGGACGAAGAGCAGGAAGAAAGGGTGGTGAGGGTTGGTCATGGAGCTTCGGATGTTTCCGAAAGCCCTGAGGCTTATATCTGGAGAGAAAAGGTTTTTAGCTATCGTTCTCTGGAAATAGAGTTCCCGCCGAGAGGAAAAGAAGAAAGGGTTTTTATTATTTGTGAGGAAGACAGGGATTTGAGCAAACTCGTTGTGGGCTACATGGCCGGTTCGAGAAGGTTGGTTAGGGAGACAAGAGATATTTTAAACAGGCGATCGAGATTTCGGGTTCCTGTATCCGTTGAGTGTGCGGTATCTCTTTTTAATGAATACGTGGAGGTTTATAAGGATAGGGCTACTTCTCAATTTAAAATGGATCTGGCGAATGCCAGGAAGTTTATTGCCGGGTTTACTGTGCCTAAGGTAAGCGAATTCCTGAGTCGCACCTTACCAGAAACCGATATCGGTGAAGCTCTGCGCAATGTGGCCAGGATTTGTGCCGCTGCAGGGCCTTATGATTTTCTGGGCATGGACTGTAATCGGTGTGTCGATATATTTAAAGATGTTATTTTATCGCGCCTTGACTATCCCAAAAGAGTTATGACGGAGGTACTTGAAGAACGAATAGCTGAATACTTGAGCACTCTGGATCGATGGGTTCTGGGCCGCTACCGTATGTTTCTTGAAGATGGGGTGCTGGAGTGGATCCACAGAGGAGACGAGGTTACGGCGTCCTGTCTTTATCAAATTGCGGAGCACATCAATTACGAGGGTCTTTCTCGTGTTGTTGCGTTTCTTCTGAAACACCTGCTTTCTTCTCTTTATTACTGGACGACCTGGTATGAGATGGCAATGGCAGTGGATGTAAAAAATGTGCCGGATGTTCTGGGTTTATCTGAGAGTGCTGTTGAAACGGTAAAAACTTTCAGGAGTATTGTGGAAAAAGGTAAGGTCTTGTTCGATGATGTCCTGAGAGAGGTTTCCAAACTCTCAAACTTTCCGGGGACTGGCTGGGCTGCTTTGACTGTAGTCGAGGCCGGGGAAGGAGCCGAAAGAGAGGCGTCGGAAGGGAGATATCGTAGTCTTGATTCCGGGTTAATTGTTCTTGGTTAGGGAGGTTTTGCAATGACTTTCCAGGTTAAGACCAGGGCCCGAAGTGATGCCGTGGACGTTACCGGCAGTGTGAGGGATGCCGTAAGGGCTTCGGGCGTGCAGAGTGGTATATGCGTAGTTTACGTTCCCCATACTACGGCAGGTATTACAATCAACGAAGGTGCAGACCCGAATGTAATGAAAGATATCCTGGATACTCTGGAAAGATTGGTTCCCTGGCAGGGGGGCTATAGGCACATGGAAGGGAATGCGGCGGCCCACGTAAAAACGAGTATCATCGGTAGCAGTGTGCAGGTTGTTGTTGAAAGAGGTGAACTGGTACTGGGCACGTGGCAACGAATATTTCTGTGTGAATTTGACGGACCCAGAACACGGAGGGTTCTGGTAAAGGTCCTTGGAGAGAAATAAAATGGCGGAAGTGCATGGGAATCGAACCCACCGGGGACAGCCTTCACTGCCCCCCACCGGATTTGAAGTCCGGGAGCCCCACCAGCGGGCTGGGCACTTCCGCAAAGATTTTTATAGCGAAGAGACGGGCTTTTGACAAGTTGCATAGGAAAAAAGGAGGAAGAAGGATGCTTTTTATGGCCGTATTTCAATACGATCCTTCCGACCGCGAAGAGGTGATCGATCGCCGCCTTGCTTTTGATAAGGAAAAGGCTGGCGTAAATGTGATCGGAGAATGGTTCGACCTTTCAGGGCACAGGGTTTTCTGCTTGATCGAGGCAGAGGATGAAGTTCATCTGGCAAGCGCCGTTTTCCCCTGGTCCGGAATCGGCTATGTTGAAATTGTACCCGTCATGGAAATGGATAAAGCAATCAAACTGTACAAAAAACTTTCAAAGTAGGGTTCTCATTCATCTCGGTTTACGCACCACCATGAGGGCCAGGGTCGGCTAATTCCCATCAGCTCTGATAGGTAAGCAGCATCGAATATCTCGTTTCCCTGAAAGTGGTTGTTGAATATGACAAAAAGGCGTTCTGTCCTAATTGACATCTGCCTGGCAACTTCGGCAATTTGAAGAAGCTCTTTTTTACTGTAGCGATAGTTGTATCGCCTGTCTCTATCGCTGTCAGGCCCAAACCAGTTTTCCCGGTTCCTCCCGTGACATCTCAAGTAACCTATCGACGACGTTGTAACCGGCATCAGTGGAAGTGAAGCAGAAACCTCGGGCTGGTCCACCGCACAGAATCCCATGTTGAGTTCTGAAAGGAAATTAAGAACTGCAGGGTTCAGCCATGACCTGTGGCGAAACTCCGCAACCAAGGGCCATGAAGAAAGATGGTCCTTAATCTTTATGAGGTGTTTCCTGTTTTCAAAATTCTGATGGAAGCGGTAAGGGAACTGAACCAGTACGGCACCGAGTACTTCTTCTCTGTTGAGATGGTCAAGAAGTGCGTTAAAGGCTTTTATATCATCTCGTGATAGAATTTCCGGCTCGTGAGAGAACCCCCTGTAGGCTTTAACCGTAAACATAAATCCGCTCCTGTCCCGAACCTTGTCGCACCATTGGAGGACCGTCCCTGTCGGGGGAATCCGGTAGAATGTGACATTAATTTCTATGGTGTTGAAGTATTGGCTGATAAAAACAAGAGGGTCGAAGTTTCGGGAAGTGCGGGCGGGATAAACAATTCCTTTCCAGTCGGGATAAGACCATCCCGCCGGACCGACGAGGATGTTAGCCGATTTCCTTTCCGGCATGTTCTAACTCCCTGGCAAAAACCTTGGCCCTTCCGGTCTGTTGTTTGTAAGTCAATTTATATCACGTTCCTGATCGGACTTGCCATAAGGCTCCATGGGTTTATTCGCACCGTCCGGTATAAAGAATCATTTCGAGCTTATCGGCTTTCTAATGCATCAATATCGGCTGGCGTAAAAGGGGTAAATCGTGGTAATTTTCCACTTTACGTTATGGTTAAAGTTGAAAGCGTGTGAGGTCGGAAATTCATGCTCTATCTTTTTATAGCAGTGCTCGTGGGTATTTTTCTGGGTTTGCTTCCATCCATGCCGGAAGGATTTTACAGGGCAGGGCAAAAGATACTTAACTTCGGGCTTTTTATTCTTCTTTTTTTTATGGGAGTTCGCTTGGGATCATATCCCGATGTAGTTGGCCAGTTGGGCCTTATAGGGATTAGAGCAGCCCTGTTTGCTCTGGTAACTCTTGTCGGCAGTGTGCTCGTCGTGTGGATGATTGAAAGATTCATTTTGAAAAGGAGAGAACCGGATAAATGAACGCGGTTGTGTTGATGCTGGGAACGGTAGCAGTGGGATTCTTTCTCGCATGGCAGGGGTTGTTACCGGAATTGTGGGTTAGTAATTCAGAGCGCCTGATCGAATACGGACTGTACATACTTCTCGTGGGCATAGGTATAGACATAGGAAGGAATCGAGAAACCCTGAAAGACCTGTGGCATTCCAGGTGGTCGATTTTATACGTTCCTTTCGGGGTTATAATCGGTACCTTTTTGGGATCTTTGATCGTCCCTTTTGTGTTTCCCTTGAAGTGGAACGAAGCCCTGGCAGTTGCATCCGGATTCGGCTGGTATTCCCTTTCGGGTATTTTGCTGACAAAACTTCACGGACCGGAGCTGGGTGCTGTGGCATTCCTGAGTAACGTGCTCAGAGAAGTTTTCTCCATCATTACAATACCCTTTGTTGCCCGGTACTGTGGAACCATGACGGTGGTTGCGCCTGGAGGAGCAACGACCATGGACACTACTTTGCCGGTAATCGCGAAGTATACCGGAAAACAGGATGTGGTAATAGTGGCCTTCGTAAACGGGGTTATACTTTCCTCATTGGTTCCCCTTCTGGTTCCCTTTTTTATAAGCCTGGGAAGCGGGTAATGGAGCCCTTCTCTGATGTTGTGTTTTTCCGAGGAGAAGAGATGTTTGGGCCTTATTGAATTCGCCGATAGGAGGTAATTAAAGCAGGGGATGAAGGGCCATGGAGGCTATTGCTCTTCTGGGGAGATTGCTCGGACTCTCCTTTGTATCGGGAATTAATCTATATGCAACCATAGCCGTTGTGGGCCTCGCGGTGAAGTTCAAGGCGGTGTCCAATGTACCCCCTGAACTGTATGTGCTGGCCAACGATGGTGTTATAGGACTTGCTCTGGTGCTTTATTTTCTCGAATTTGTCGCGGACAAAATTCCCGGACTGGATACCATGTGGGATCTCCTGCACACCTTCATACGGCCTTTCGGTGGAGCATTGCTGGCCTTTCTTTCCGTCGCAAATGGTTCCCCCGTTGCTGAAGTTGTTGCCTTCATGCTCGGAATGTTCATCGCTGGTCTTGCTCATGCGACCAAAGCGGGGACGAGGATGGTTTTGCAGATAAGTCCGGAACCCGTATCGAACGTGGTGGCCAGCGTGGGCGAGGATGTAATAGCGGTGTCCATGGCCTACATTGCCATGAAGCATCCCTTCTTAAGCTTTTTTATAGTGCTTGCCATCGGTGTCGTTCTCTGGTTTGTTTTACCTGTCCTTTTCAACGCAGTTTCTATGATGTTGAGAGGCTTATGGTGGCGTATTTCCGGACGCTATTCCTCTCTTGAAGACTTTTCTGACCTTCCGGAAAAGTGGAAAACGGTCTGGTCCAAAGTTCGAGAATCGGAAGAAAGGGTTAAGTGGTGCGGCCCGGCCTTCGTCAGGTCCGTACCTTCGACGAGACGCTTTAGCTCTGGCTGGCTGGTTATAACGGAAGCAGGGGTGTATTTCTGTTTACGGCGCATGGGACGAAAAAGGGTTATATTTCGTCGAGGTACCGGATTCGTCTGGATCTGTAGGCCCGGACGACTATTCTATCTGTGCCGCATTTACTTTGATACCGGCGAAGAATGGGAATTTTTCATTAACGCGGCTTCCGAAAAATTTTTCAGAGCCAAACTATTTGAGCTGGAGAAGAAAGCCTGATGGAGGAGATCACGGAGTCTCTGAAAAAACTTAAGGATCTTGAAATTCCGGGATTCACTGTTAAACCGGAAAAATTCAAAGCCGATCTTGAACGATTTGTCCATACGCTTTCTCTCTGGGATGTGAAAAAGAACTGTCGGCCGGCTTTCTGGTGCGTCATCGTCGGCGGAACCGGTACCGGGAAATCGACCATATTTAACTGCCTCTGTGGCTTCCCGGCCAGCATTACGGGAGTGGAGAGACCCAAAACCCGTGGGGTTATTCTGGCCGCTCCTTCTAAAAGACTTGATGCTCTTTTCCATAAATTGAAAGAATGGGGCGTCTCAAACACTTTTGATAACGAACTCCCCGCCTCCGGGACGCCGGATCGTATAAGCATCGTAGGACATGAAAACCCTTTTTTATCGGGCTGGATATTCGTAGACACGCCAGACCTGGATAGCCTTGAAGATCGTAATAGGAAACTTGCCGAATGGATGGTGGCTCTGGCCGATATGGTCATCTTCGTCGTTAGTCAGGAAAAATACGCCGATTTGCAGCTCGTCGAATATTTGGACAGGTTTCTTTCAGAAAGTGCCGATCTTGGGCTGGTGGTGAATAAAGTGCATTATCCGGAAACGATCAGAGAAGATGTGGCATCACTGATAAAAGATCGTAGCAGGATAAAAAGCCTGGGAGCCGGCGATATCCTCGTCCTGCCATACGATCCATCGGTCCTTTCCGGGAATTGCTCCGATATGGTTTGCGAACCTTTAAGATTATGGCTGACGGAAAGGTGTTTCGGAGAGAGAAAGTCGTCAATTATGAAAGAATCCGATGAATTTCTCCGCAAACGCCTCGTAAGCCTTTGCGATGAGATAAGCTCGGTTTTGAAGAGGGAAAACAGGGAAATCGACGGGCTTATAGAGCAGGTCGAATTGTACGCCCGGGAATCCTATGAGTCTCTTATTCACAGCCACGGTCAAGAGGTCATAGATTCCGTTAAAGCCGCATTGCAGGCTGAGATTGGTCGGTTCTACTCTCGATATGACTTCCTTGCGGGGCCTCGCAGGATTGTTAGAAAGATTTTGGGAGTACCTTTAAGACTTCTGGGGTTTCCGGGAGGATCTGAAAGGGCTGATAAAAAGCAAATGGTGGCAACCCTCCGGGAAAACCTGGATTACTCAAGTGTTCTCGCCGCTCTGGACGGATATGTTAGAAAGTGGTACGAGCTATCATCACGATACGAAAACATGCCCGTTGCCGGAGTTTTAAGAGACCCTGAGTTAATCTTGTCAGACGGCGAGGTGAAAAATTTTTTAATTCGTCGGTCTGAAGAGCTCTTTTTCTGGCTGGAAGGACAGTTTGCTGAGCTCAGCAAGGGAATCCCGAAAACCAAAGAATGGGGCATTTATTCAACGGTTGTCATTTGGGCCCTTTTTATGCTCTCCGTTGAAGCGGCTCTGGGAGGTGGTATAAGCCTCTTTGAAGCAGCCCTGGATTCCGTGCTTGCACCCTTTATAAGCAAAGGAGCCGTAGAGTGGTTTGCGCGGAAGGATGTTCAGAGGATAGGAAAAGAGCTGATAGAAAAATACAGGCAGGCTCTGGAGGAGGTCATAAACATGCAGAAAGAAAGGTTCCTGTCCGCTCTGATGCACATTCGCGTTCCCGACGAACGGGTTGATGAAGCCGTCTGTCTTTGTGAAAGGTTCCTGAAGAAAATATCCTAGATGCGGGATGTGATTATGGGAGCTCGTCTGGATTTGGAAAAGGACATAGAGAAAGCCGAAAGATTGCTGGAGGGGCTTCCTTCCTGGGCACTTGATGAAAGGGAGCGTTCGGAACTCGAAAGAGGGCTACAAAGAGTCAAAGGAGACCTTGAGAAACTTTCAGAACAGGGCCTGGTTATCGGTATACTGGGTGGCACGGGGGTCGGAAAATCCACGGTAATGAATGCTCTGGCAGGCGAAGAAATTTCCAGGGTCAGCCACAGGCGACCCTATACGGACCGTGTGATCATCTACCATCATCTGAATACGCCTTTCCCGAAGGGGTTTCCCCCCGGTGACGTCCCGTCGGTGGTGTTTTCCCACGAAGCGCAGGGTGCCGAGAGATTGATTCTCTGCGACTTGCCGGATTTCGATAGCATAAGAGAAGAGCATCGAGATCGTGTTCTTTCTTTCTTAAGGAACCTGGATATCCTGGTATGGATTACCTCGCCGGAAAAGTACGCCGATCAGGCTTTTTACGACTTCCTGAAAGAAGCGGTTCGGTATAAGAGCCCGGAGAACTATTTTTTCATTCTGAATAAGGTGGATCTCATTGCTTCCGAAGATTATCGATCAATAGATGCGGCCGTAAAGACCTTCGAAAAGTATCTATCAGAAAGAGGGATTCCTCGCCCCGTCATTTTTGCCGTATCCGCTCTTGAAGCTTTTGAATCAAGGGAGTTTAGTCCCTGGAATCAATGGGAGCTTTTCAGAAGAGAAGTGCTTCGAGAAAGAGAGCTCAAAGAGGTCAGGGAGATCAAAAAGGCTAATATTCATCAGGAAATGTCGTATTTGATTGAGAAACTTGAGCTCGGGAAAAAGCAGATAGAGCGTGTTGCTCTCGTAATTGACGAGATGAACGGTCTCGTTGAAGAACTCCATGATGAAAGCCGGGAAAAATTCACAAAAGTGATCCTTCAATGGCTGGCACTTTGTGTGGCTCCTCAGGTAAGGGAAATAATGGAAGCACAGCCCAACCTGATAGGTCCGGCAAGGCTGGTGCACGGTGTGATCTCGTTGATGGGAGGAAAAAGGAAGACAGGGGATCTGAAAAATTGTGATGAGGAAATAATTTCAACCCTTTCTCCCGTCTTCAGGCGAATTGAAAATCGTATGATGGCTTTTGCCGTTTCAAGGGGTATTCCGCCTTCCGTGATGGCCGCTTTGGAAGACCTCTGGAGCGAGAAAAATCTGGCGGAGATGTTCGGTCAGTCGATGAATTTCTGGAAGGAATCTTCCATAAGAACGGATTCTCTAAAGATGGGCTCCTTATTTTTCAGACTTTACCAGAGATTCGTTTATCTGGGGCTTCTCCTTTTGTTCGTTGCTTCTGTTGGAGAAATCTGGGCGGTTCAGGATACGGGGATAACCGGGCGGATCATGACGCTTCTTGTTAACTTCTTTTCAAAGATGTTTAGCCTGGACGGCCTGGGAGCCGTGCTTGTTTTCATAATCTTTGAATTGATGGCGGGTGCCTATTTTTGTTCCCGCTACAGGAAGTCCTTGCAGGCAAGGGTTGAAAAGTTTATAGAAGCTCTGAGTGAAGATGCCGCTGCGCTTTGTGATGAATTTTTTCTGGCCATAAGAAAAATGATAGAGAACAAACGACGGGAGATCTTTCCCACGAGTGAAAGAGATCCGAGATGATATTCAAGGTTATTCTGGTGCTCATCCTCTTCGGTTTACCCCTTGTTCCGACTTTTTGGGCCATTCAGGACATTCCAAAAAGACAGTTCAGATCATTTCGGAGAAAGTTTTTGTGGTTTTTTGCCGTATCGACCTTTCCCTTTTTTGGCGCTCTGGCGTACATTTTGTTTGAAAGGAAAAAAACGGAGCCCATGGATCCTTTTGCTTCTATATCGGAGGCTCTGAACACAGGAGAAAAAACCCGGTAGAGGGTTTTAATTCTCACGAGGAGGCCGGTTTCGAATGCTTGATTTTGTAAGAAAACATGCGACGTCTTGGATTATCAAGGTGGCACTTTTTTTCATAGTTGTGGTGTTCATTTTCTGGGGCGGTTATGCCTATCAGGCCCGTCAGAAGAGCCACATCGTTCGAGTAGGGGATGTTTATATAACCTGGAAGGATTACACGGAAACATACGACCGGTTGCTCGAAGATTATAAAAGGCAGATGGGTGACAGATTTACCGAAGAAGCTTTGAAAAAGCTGGACCTTAAGCAAAAAGCCCTGGATTTGCTCATTGAGCGTATTGTCTTGTTGCAGAAAGCGCGAGAGCTGGGAATTTCGGTATCGGTGGCAGAAGTTCGGGATGCCATTGCATCTATGCCCGCCTTTCAATCAAATGGTGCCTTCAATCCTCAGCTTTATAGAATGGTTCTTCAGCAAAATAGGCTTACTCCTGAAACCTTTGAATACGAAATGATGCAGGTGCTTACACTTAAAAAGCTGGAGAATTTCGTAAAAAGACAGGCTGTAGTCGACGGGGCCGAGATCGAGAAATACGCAAGGTACCTGAAAAGAGAAAAGCGGTTTCTTTTCGTCACGATCGTCCCCGACGATTTTGCCGATAGGGTGGTAGTTAATGAAGATGCTCTGAAAAAATATTTTGAAGATCATGCAGACCGGTATGTAGATCCCGAGAAAAGGCTTATTGCCTACGCTTTCTTCCCGGTGAAAAACTTTTCCGGTGAAGTCGATGTCACGGAAGATGAACTGAAGGCGTATTACGATGACCATTATGAAGAGTATCATCAGGAAAAGATGGTAAGGGCACGTCATATACTGTTTCGGCTTCCGGTGGATGCCACAGAGGAAGAAGCAAAACAGGTTCGGGCAAGAGCAGAAGCTGTATTGCAGAAGGCTAGAAGCGGAGAGGACTTTGCCGAGCTTGCACGCCGCTATTCGGAAGGCCCAACCGCATCGAGAGGAGGTGATCTGGGATATTTTCGCAGGGACGAGATGGTTTCCGAGTTCTCCGAAGTAGCCTTTTCACTTGAGCCGGGTCAGATAAGCGATATCGTGCGCACTCGCTATGGATTCCACATAATTAAAGTGGAAGAGATAAGACCGGAAAGACAGAAGGGCTTTGAAGAGGTAAAAGAAGAAATCAGGCAAAAAATCACAAACGAGAAGGCCAGGGATGTGGCTTACGGTGTTTCCCGCCGATTTGCCGATTTGGCCTTTGCAAAGCGGGATGTGCTTGCTGCGGCAGGAGAACCTTCTTTTGCTTCTGCAGTAACCCGAGAGGTATGGATTGAACAAGGAGGTCACATCCAGGACATTAAGGATACGGAAGGGAGCATCCTGAGGAAGGCTTTTGAGCTTCCTTTAAAAGGAATTTCGGATGTTCTGGAAACCGAGGACGGCTTCGTTGTGATTCAGATTAAGGACATCAAAAAACAGCGTTCTCTTACTTTTGAAGAAGCCAGGGAGCAGGTTGAGAGAGACTTTAAGAAGGATGAGGCAGATAGACTGGCCAGAGACATGGCCGAGAGGATACTGGAAGAAGCAAAAGATAAGGGATCTCTTCGGGCCGTGGCAGATGGACTGGGATTGGAGCTTAAAGAGTCGGGTGGTGTTGGTCTTCTCAAACCTGACCTGTCTCTTGGTGTGTTCGGAAAAGATCTGGAGGCTCTTATGTCTCTTTCGGAAGAAAAGCCCTTCCCTGAAGCTCCTTTCAGAACGATTTCCGGGTATGTGGTTTGTCAGTGGAGAGAAACCCGTGAACCAACTGATGATGAAGTGACCAAAGAGGTGTCAAGGTTGCAGAGATTTATAAAATCTTCTTTATCGGAAGTGTACTGGCAGGGCTGGAAAGAATCCCAAAAGAAGAAGGCCGATGTGGAGGTGTTACAGAATATCTGAATTCATGAAAGGCCTTCTTTGATGGGTGACCATATTGTTTTAAGATGTTCCCAGAGTTGGTGGACCTGTTTCTTCGTTTGTTCGAAAGAACCACTGTTATCGATGATCCAGTCAGCACGGCGGGCCTTTTCGTTTATGGGTATTTGCATGTCAATCATTTTAGCAGCTTCGTCGTAAGAGATTCTGTCCCTTTTAATAAGGCGGGCGATTTGTACCTCCGGGGGCACATAAACGACGATTATGAAGTTGAATGAATCACTCCTTCGGGATTCGAAAAGTAATGGAATGTCGAAGATGACAATCCTTTCGGGATGGCTCGTAATGTGTTTTCTCCATGTTTCTTCCATGCTTTCTATAATGTAGGGGTGAGTGATGGCATTGATTCGCTTTCTGAGCTCGGGGTCCTTTGCGATTTTCATTCGTAGTTCCATGCGCTTTAAGCTGCCGTTCTCGGAAAATGCCGCTGGTCCGAGCAATTCACGAAGCCTTTTCCAGCAATTGGTTCCGGGCTGGATTATTTCTCGGGCGATTTGGTCTGCGTCAATGATTTCACAGCCCAATTCCTTTAACATCGAGGACACGGTGGACTTTCCGGAAGCAATGCCCCCCGTTAGAGCAATCCTGGGATACGCCATTTCAATTCTCCCTGAAAGGAACGGCTCGTAAGATGGGTTCACGGAATAACGGTATTGCAATCTCAATTGTGCTCTATAAGCCGGATTTTCGCAAGCTCATACGGGCGTTGGAGTGTTTGAGAAGAGCTCTGGAGGTGTCAGATAGCAGGGAGTGTTTTCGTAGCTCTCACCTTTTCATAGTCGATAATAGTGTTCCTGCTCTGGATCACGGTCTTTTGACGGGGATACTCAAAAAGCACTATTTTGGAAATAACGATGGTGGTCATTCCTGGAGCATCCATGTGGTAGGAAGAAATGTCGGCTACGGAGCAGGACACAATCTGGTGATATGGCATCATACCTATCCCTATCACGTTATTCTTAATCCCGATGTATATGTAAAGGATAGGGCTTTCTCAGTATGCTGGGAATATTCGGAACGAAACCCTGAAACGGTTCTCATAACACCCAGGGTAACCTTTGCCGATGGAACCCCTCAGTATCTTCTCCGTAAGGAGCCCACCCTTTTTGACGTCTTTTTGCGGTTCGCAGGAATATTTATACCTTCTCTGAGAAATCTTTCTCGGTATCGCAATTACGAATGTCAGCATCTCGATATGTGTCGGATCCATAAAAACGTCTTCCCGGTTACCGGGTGCTGCATGTGGTGTCGGAGCGATATCCTCAGGGATGTTGGTGGATTTGATGAGAGGTTCTTTCTTTATTACGAAGATTATGATCTGTCCAGACGGCTTGCGATGAGAGGTGATGTTACCTTTTTGCCCGACTTTGAGGTTGTCCACGACTGGAATCGGGCTATGACGCGGAATGTGCGTCTGATGTTTTATAATATGATCTCCGCTTTAAAATACTTTCACAAGTGGGGATGGAAAATATTGTAAAGGCAGATTGGATAAATACCTTACAGGAGGTGACAAAATGAAGCTCAGAAAAGCTATTACAACTTTGGGCCTGCTGGTATTTCTGACCGGAGTTTTTCTTTCGAGCTGTTGTTATGCCGGTAAAGTGATTACCATAGGAATTACGCAAATCGTGGAACATCCGGCTCTTGATGCCACCCGTCAGGGTTTTATTGATGCACTCCGTGATCACGGATACGTTGAAGGGGAAAATGTAAAATATGATATTCAAATCGCTCAGGGTAATATGGCAACGGCAAATGCTATAGCAAAGAACCTTGTGGGTAAGAAGGTCGATATGATTCTTGCCATAGCCACTCCTACTGCTCAGGCCGTTGTAAATGCGACCAAAGATATTCCTGTCTTAATTGCGGCTATTACCGATCCCGTTGGGGCAGGCCTGGTGAAAAGCCTTGAGCGTCCCGGAGGAAATGTTACGGGGACCACGGATAAGAGCCCTGTGGATAGACAGCTTGAGCTGGAGCGTGAGATTTTGCCGGGCCTCCGGCGGCTGGGGGTAATATATAATTCCGGTGAGGATAATTCCCGGGCCTCGGTAAGGGAAATCAAAGAAGTTGCCTCCGGAATGGGGATAGAGGTGGTGGAAGCTACGGTTACAAATTCCAGTGGTGTAATGCTTGCGGCAAGTAGCCTGGTTGGAAAGGTCGATGCAATACATATTCCCACCGACAATACGGTGGTTTCTGCCCTGGAAGCCGTTGTAAAGGTCTGTGAAGATAACAAAATTCCTCTGTTTGCCGCCGATATCGATTCCGTGCCCAGAGGAGCAATAGCAGCCCTGGGGATAGATTATTACAGGCTCGGACGGCAGACTGGTGAGATGGCGTACCGAATTCTGAAAGGGGCAAATCCCGGAGATATGCCCGTCGAGACTCTGAAAGAGCTTAAGTTGGTAATAAATAAGGAAGCAGCAGAGAAAATGGGCGTTAAGCTTCCTGAAAGTGTTGTTTCACGAGCCGATGTAGTATATCCTGCGGTTAAATAATACTACGGGTTGAGCCGGTTTGAGATCAAGGCGCGTGGAGCATGGCTCCACGCGTTAATTTTGTGTAAGGGGGTTGTAGTATTAGATGACGGGTTATGCCTTTCTGGGCGCGATTGAACAGGGCTGTGTTTACGGTCTTATGGTGTTAGGGGTTTACATAACCTTCAGGGTCCTCGACTTTCCCGATCTTACGGTGGATGGATCCCTCCCGCTTGGAGCCGCCGTTTCTGCGGCAATGGTTACGGCTGGTTTCCATCCCCTTTGGTCTCTACTGGCTGCCCTGGCGGCAGGAGCACTTGCAGGTGCAACCACTGCAATACTGGCAACAAGGCTCAAGATTATGAGCCTTCTGGCCAGCATAATTACCATGACAGGCCTTTATTCGATAAATATCCGCGTAATGGGCCGGCCAAATATTACATTACTTAATGCCCCAACAATATTCGATTTTTTCGAATTTACAGGCTTGCCCCGGCAGATCGTTACCGTCATTTTATTTGCAATTGCAGCAATGGCATTCAAGTACTTGCTGGATCTGTTTCTTCATACGGAACTGGGCCTGTCGATCCGCGCTACAGGTGATAATGCTCAGATGGCCCGAAGCCAGGGCATAAATACAGATCGGATGATAATCATCGGTGTCAGCCTTTCCAACTCGCTGGTAGCCCTGTCCGGAGCGCTGGTTGCTCAGAGTCAGGGATTCGCCGATGTTGGTATGGGCATAGGAACCATAGTGGCCGGCCTGGCCTCTATTATACTGGGGGAAAGCATAATCGGCACTCATACCGTGAAGCAACAAACCTGGAGTGCTCTGGTCGGATCTGTGCTTTACAGGATAATCATTGCCGTGGCTCTTTCTTACAACGTGGGGTTCTTGAGGCTTACTCCGAGCGATTTGAACCTTGTAACGGCCCTTCTTGTGGTGCTTTGTCTGCTGGTGCCCTTCATGAGACAGAAGATCCTGAGAGGTCGTTAAAATGCTGGAACTGGTAAGTCTCTCGAAAACCTTCAACCGAGGCACGGTCAACGAAATCAGGGCCATTGATGAGATAACCCTCTATGTGGGAAAGGGTGAATTCATAACCGTCATCGGAAGTAACGGTGCCGGTAAGTCCACTCTGTTGAATCTGATTGCAGGTACTTACACGCCCGACAGTGGTAAAATAGTTCTGTCCGGTGAGGATATTACCGGCTGGCCGGAGTACATGAGGGCTCGGTTTATTGCCCGGGTATTCCAGAATCCCTTTATGGGCACCTGTGGATCCATGACCATCGAAGAGAACCTTGCTATCGCTTACAGACGCGGACTTGGCAGAAGAATTCGCAGAGGCATTTCTGAAAAAGATAGGAAGTTTTTTACGAAGAGATTGAGCATTCTGGGGCTTGGTCTGGAACATCGCCTGAAGGACAAAGTGGATGTACTTTCAGGCGGCCAGAGGCAGTGTCTAACTCTGCTTATGGCAACTCTTAGAAAACCTCAACTTTTACTTCTTGACGAGCACACGGCTGCTCTGGACCCCAAGACCGCCGAACAGGTTCTCATCCTCACCGACAGGATAATAAGGGATATGAATCTCTGCGCCATCATGGTGACTCATAACATGAACCATGCGATAGAAATGGGAAATCGCCTCATTATGATGGACAGAGGGAAAGTAGTCTTCGACATTTCCGGAGAAGAAAAAAGCCGGCTCACGGTAAAAGACCTTCTGGACCGGTTCAGTTCCATCCGGCGTGAAAGATTTTCCGAGGATCGTATGCTCCTTGTGGAGTAGCCGCTTTACTTTCAGTAAAGGGCGATGAGTTGGGTTATGTTTACAGATCAAAAATGGTGAAAGAAAACATAGTAAGAGAGGGTGAATACGGAGAAACCTGTGGCCTTCGGGTTCCGTAATCGGAAATGGAAAACTGTTGTAGCAGAGGTTAAGTTCTGGAAATCACGATCAGCTTAATAACTTCGGAGAGATAGAATGGAAAAGTTCGTTGATACTTTAGGGGTTCTGACTGTGCCCAATTTTACGGTGCACCTTGATGAGGTCATCCTTAAGACCGGTAGGATTTCCAGAAGAATTAGAATAGATCATCCCAGAGCTGTTGCTGTGATTCCCCTTATTGATGAAGAACGAATCCTCATGGTAAGGCAATACAGGTATGCTCTGGGTAAAGATACCCTTGAGATTCCGGCAGGGAAAGTCGATCGCAACGAATCTCTGTATGATGCGGTACTGAGAGAATTAAAAGAGGAAACGGGTTATACGGCCGAAGATTTGACCCCGCTTATATCCTTTTATCCTGCAGTTGCCTATTCAAATGAGGTGATAGACATCTTCCTGGCAAGGAACCTGAAGAAATTGTGCGAACCTCTTGATGAGGACGAGATTTCCTCTGTGGAAATTGTTCATTTAAGAGAAGCTCTGGATATGATAAAATCAGGTGCCGTGAAAGACGGTAAAACCATTATTGCCATTTTCAGCCTCTTTGTTGGAGTGGGAAATGCCGGTGGATAAGGTAATCATCACCCGTGAGGGCTTCTTGAGACTGATTGATAAGCTTAATCATCTCTATCATGTAGTAAGACCTCAGGTTATTGAGGAGCTTCAGGAGGCTCGTGCCTTTGGAGTAAATGTCCATAATCTTCAGTATATTAACGCCAGGGAACGCCAGTTGATGTTGCAGCGCAAGATACATGAACTGGAGAGTAAAATCGAAAAAAGCGAGGTGCTGGTTGGATCCACCTTTTACTGTAAGCGGGTCTTTATTGGAACCGTCGTTGAGATAGAAAATGTTGAGACGGGTGAAAGAACGACCTATTGCCTGGTTGGACCCTACGAGTCTGATGTTTCTAATGGCAAACTTGCCTCAGACTCCCCCGTGGGACGGGCTCTTTTAGGGAAATTCGAAGGCGAAGAAGTCTTTGTGGAAACACCGGCGGGCATCAGACATTATAAAATCTGTTCCATAAATGTCCCGGATACTTCCTGCCCCAACGAATGCTAGTGAAGGCTCCATCCGATTAGAAATGAAAGGGCGACATAAACAATGGCTTCTATTGCTCCGGCTCCTATGTTGGGTTTTTCCTGATTTACAAGCTCGTCTGTCAGGTTCCTGCCTATGAGAATAAACTTATCGACAACGAAGCGTGCCAGAGGCAGAGCAATTGCTCCAAATACCATAACCCCGCCGAAAAATATGAGATCCTGTTCCCAGGAAACAAAATCACCTTGAATTGCGTATCTCACGATATTACCTGTTGCAACCAGCACTCCAGAGAAAGCCACCCCAACGGCCACATTGTCTCTTTCTATCTCCTTATGTAAATCAAATGGTAATATGGCATTGTAAAACAAAGTAACGAGAACAAGCGCTAACTGGCCGAGCAACCAGAAGACGAGGGCAGTCACAAGCGAGCCTTCTCCGGAGAGGGCTCCAAAAACCACAAGCCCCATCGCAACATGATTGCCGGCTACGACAATTCCGGTACCGCTGTTTTGATCTTCTATTATCTCTTTCTTATTGTCGAAATGTCGGAGTATGACCCTGTCGTTAATTATGTGAGACAGTATCATCATGAAAAGAGCAAGAGGTCCGTATATCAAAAGATCGTAAAAAGTTTGTTTTACGGTTAAGGAAGGGCCTATTAAGGAACCGCCAAGAGCAATGGCAAGTCCCAGAATATAACCTGCTAGGGTCAATGCCAGAGCAAGATTGTCCTTTTCTACGAGTTCTTTTCTGATGTTACAACCCGGATAGATGAGAACGAATATTCCTCGACCGATTATTAGAAGTGCGATGGTTCCCAGAAGCAAACCCGCCGCAACTGCACTCCAACCTCCTAAGATTTTTAGCCATCCGGCGAAGCCCGCTCCATCCATAATGCTACTCCTTTTAACCTTACTTTCCTCTGAAAGAGCTCCTGGAAAATGCCGATGAGCGAGTGCGACCGTATCTGCTTGTTACCTTCTGTTCAAAGGATGATTTCCTGGCAGCCATTCTGGCCTGCTGTCTTTTAAAAAAAGAGTCTCCGTATTTGGTTTGTGTGTAACTGCCTCGAGTTCCGTAAGTTGGTCGGCCTTGAGGATCCCTTGGACCGTAGTAAGGCCTGCCTCGCTTGCTATAAACAGTATAGGTGCTCCAGTCCTCGTATCGGATACGATGGCGAGATTTTATCGCTTCTTCGACTATTTCACCGGTAGTTTCCGCCAGCGTTGATAGGATCAGATATCCGGCAAACCACTCCCAGATCCTGTGACCGGAGGGATCGGTAACCCATCTACCAAATCTGGTATCCCCCACAAATTGATATCCCGGTGGTTCCGGGACATCACTTATGGTTCCATCCTTTTTTTTGGAAAGGATGGTCATGCCGAGACATGGTCGATACTTGTAGTACAATACTTCGTCAACTCTGTACCAGGGAGAGACTTTCTGGAATACCTTTGGACGCTCCGGATTATCGGGATTATTCTCGAGATAAACGATATGGTAAAGATGATAATATTCTTTGAAAAAGAGCCCCTCGTCTTTCATGTCCGCAAGAATTACGGAAAATTCAGGATATCTATCCAGCTCTTTTTTCAGCTTTTCCAGCGTGGATGTGGGCCCTTCGCCACAGGCCGCAAGAAGGAAAACCAATACAATCGACAAAACAGCGAATTTAACGAAGCGATTCACCGAATGTCTCCCTCGAACAAACCCGCAGGATAACGCGAAGTCAATCCTACCGGCGGATTTTTTCTAAGTCAAACAATTAACGAAGCTAAAAGGGCGGCCATACTATCCTGGCCCTAAGGCAACCGTTTATGACTTCCTGTTCAAAGGACCCGAGCTTGAAGCGAATGCCCTGAATGGAACAATATCTTAACTCGGATTCCGACTCTGTGCCCAGAAGACCGTTCCATTCGTATGTGCCCGATGTATAATAATTTTCAGTACTGTCATCGGTGTAGGCACGGAAATGTGAGAATTTCCAGACCGGTTTAAATGATATGAGAACCCTTCCGCCCGTTACGGAGTTAACGAATTCAACAAAACCTGAACTCCAGGGCCAAACCAGGATGAGCCCGGTTCTGTCATCCTGATCAATTTCAACGATTCTGGGCAGACACGCCAGCGACACAATTAGAAGCGCAACAAGCCGGCGTGCCTGCTTTTTCATTCTGACCCCGCTTTCTTTACTTCAGTACTCCGATTTCCTTGAAGTACTTCAGACTTCCGGGATGATAGGGTATCGTTCCGCCTACGAATTTGACAGCATTTTCGGGCGTGGTTGCTTTGGACGGTTTAACAGCGCTGTGGAGTTCTTCCAGTTTCTCGAAAACGGTTTTGGTGATCTTGTAAGCCACCTCTTCGGGGAGAGAAGCGGGTCCCATGAAAAGGTTCCAGAATGCAAGAGTCGGCGTATCTTCGGAAGTTCCGTAGACGGATGCTGCGATAGTGGCAGGTTCACAAACTCCGGGAAACTTGCTGGCTATGTTTTTAACAATGTCGCCGTCGGCAGGCAGGCCTATCAGCTTTATCTTCGAGCCCTTGCGTTTAAGCGTGGTGGCAAGCTCGGTTATTGACGATGTGGGAAGACCTCCGGACCAGAAGTACGCGTCGATGGTACCGGCCGAAAGAGCCTCGGCAGATTCGGAAGCCCCAAGTCGCTCGTGTTTTGCGAAGTCAGATGTACTTATACCGGCAGCTTCAAGAACCATGAAAGCCTCTACTTCCGTTCCAGAACCCGGAGCACCGGTGGAAACCCTCTTACCCTTGAGGTCGGCGACGGTCTCAATTCCCGAGCCCTCCTTGGTAACGATGTGCAGGTAGTTGGGATACATGGTCCAGAGAATTCTCACGTCTTTTGCCGGTTGATCCTTGAATTTTTCGTGCTGACCCGTGTAGGCAAGATATGCCGAATCGGGTAGCACACAGGCAAGATAATATACATTACCTTCGGGATCCGTCCGTTTCTGGATTAACTGAAGGTTATCAACCGATGCCGCGGTCTGCATGGCCGTTGCTTCAAATTCTCCGGCCTTTGAGATTATTTCGGCCACGGTGGTGCCGTAGTAGTAATAGACACCTCCAAGGCCTCCCGTTCCGATAACAAGCCTGACCTTGGATGCTTCGGCCTGAGAAAATCCGGCCACCAGAGTTAGAGCGAAAATCAGAATGGTAAGCTTACGAAACGCCTGCTTCATGATACTCCTCCTTTTCCGAAGGGTTCGACCTTTTAATGAAAAACCATGCCCCTACTATTACTCCTATTGCACCGGTTATCAGATCCGGGTAGAACACCAGCAGAGAAGCCAAAAAGAGTACGACCGATTCGATTCGACTGAGAGTTCTTCTCGTGTAACCAACCGTGGCAGCACTCATAAGAACCACTGCAACTGCTACGAGAGCGTATCTGCTCAGGATGGATAGCCAGCTGTGTGAAAGGCCTTCGTGCACGACCATAGGCATGGCAAGGAGAGCCGTACCGTAATAGGAGAGTATGAAAGAGAACCCGAAGATGTACTTTGGAAGAGCAACCTTGGCCGCATAAACTCCCGTTTTCAGCGGGTGTGTTCCGAAGACCGATGCAGCAGCATACCCGGACAAAGCAACCGGCGGTGTTACATCCGCAAGAATTGCATAATACATAAGGAACATGTGGGTTGCAAGCAGAGCGGCATCTGAAGGGACACCGTTTGCCACGGCTATCTGCTGAATTGCCGGAGCGGTAAGAGAGGACGAGATAACGTAAGTCGCCGTCGGAGGCACCCCCATTCCCATAATAAGAGTGAAAATTGCGGCGAAAACGGTGGCTATGATGAGGTTTTGTGCCGATAGCTGTAGCAGGAACTGAGAGAACTTCGAAGGCAGACCGGTGATAACCATAAGGGTCATTATGATATTGGCTGCAACAACGGCAATTCCGATAGGGATGAGATGTTCAAAGCCTGAGGCCAAACCGTTTAGGATGACCTTGAAGCTTTTCGGGCGAACGGTTTTATCTATATAGCCGAAGATTATGAACAGGAAGATTGCCGAAGTTACAGCGGCAGACACGGGATAGCCCAGATATATGCAGGCAATAATTACAAAAATGGGAACAAAGATGTAGGAATATCTAAAAAGATAAGAGCGGTTCAGGTCTTCACGCACTTCAACGGATTTAATTCCTTCTTTGCGAACGTAAAAAGCATTGTATGCAAGAATTGCCACGAGGTACATGACCATAGGGCCGAGAGCCATAATGCATACCCAGAGATAGGGTATTGAAAGGATTTCAACCATGATAAAGGCCATCGAGCCCAGGATGGGTGGAGTTACCATTGCAATGGTTCCCGCCGTAGCGGCAACACCTGCAGCAACCAGACGGTCGTAGCCGGCTCTCTCGTACATGGGCCTGACTATCGTGCTTACGAACTGGGTGTCGGCAGCACCCGACCCGCTGAACATACCCATAAAAATAGATGCCACGCTCGTAACCCTGGCAGGCCCATCAGGCCCTTTCCCAACGGCTATGGCCGATATGTTTGCCAGAATTTTCCCGATCTGGAGTGCCGCCACGATACCTCCGAGAATCGTGAAGTACACCAGGTACTTCATGGACACTCCCGTTATTATTCCGAAAAGCCCGGCTTCGGTCTCGCAATAGAGCTTTCCTATAAGAAGATCCACCGGAAAAGGAGCGTGAGCAAAGACTCCCGGGAATTTCCTCCCGTGGAGATTGTAGGCAAAGAAAAACAGAACAAGTATTGGCAGCACGGATCCTGTAAAACGATAAACAAGGCCCAGTACCAGGTACACAAGACCTATGCCCATAACCAGATCGGCATGCTCGGGAAACATTGCCCTCTCGATGAGTTCTTCAAAATTCAAAACCTGGTACAGGTAAGGAACTACACAAAGCAGGGCAGCGGCAATGTCACAAAATCTTCTTATACCCGGCACAACCGTGGGCAATATCGCTACCGCCCAGTAAATCAGCGCCAGTGCTTTATAAAAAACGGGCATTCTCAGTTGAAGAAAGGCATAGAGAGGTACAAGGGATAAGCAGAAAAGCAGAGCACTTCCCGGCGTTATGCGAGTTCTTCCTTTCTCCCAGGATAAAAGGTATCCGACCAGTACGAGAAAAAACACATGAGTGGCCCGACTGACCTGGGTTATATCAAGCACGAGTACATGAAAGCGGGCCATAGGCGTATGGGGATGGATAACCCAGTACAAACTGTAAAGGGCTGCTATAAGCGCCAGAATCGATGAAAAACGTCGTATGATCTTTTCCATAGGAGAACTCCGTACCTAATTGTAAATCGGCTGTGGGTTCCCGTTTCGTACCCAAACCCAGAAGGAGGAGGCAACCTGTGGATGCCTCCTACCTTCTACAACAGTTCGGTCGAATTGAACAAGATCAAATGTGATTGGACTTCAATGGAGGAAGAATTCTCAGACGGGAGTAATGCCGTGTTTTCGATCGGGAGATTTTTCAACCTTGTTAAGGGTCATCTCCAGTGCCCGGATGAGGCGAGCACGAACTTCAGCAGGGGTTATGATGTCGTCAATGTGCTGTAGCCCTGCAGCATAAGTGGGATTAACGTACTTTTCCATGAATTCCGCTTCTCTCTTTGCCCTCACTTCCTCGGGATTCTCCGCCGCTGCGATCTCTTTTCGGAACAGTATATTCACGGCGCCCTGAGGCCCCATGAGGCATATTTCGGCCGTGGGGAGTGCATACACGACATCGGCCCCCAGATCTTTACTGCACATTGCCAGGTAGCCGCCCGCATAGGCCTTTCTTAGAACGCAGGTGATCTTGGGTACCGTTGCCTCGCCGTAGGCGTAGAGCATCTTGGCACCGTGTCTTATTATGGCATTATGTTCTGACTTCGTTCCGATCAGAAAGCCCGGCACGTCCTGAAGGTTAATCAGAGGAATGTTGAAGGCGTTGCAAAATCTTATGAATCTGGATCCTTTGTCTGCAGCGTTGTAGTCTAAAGCTCCATTATACTTCACGGGATTATTTGCGACAACCCCTACGACATGGCCGTTCAGTCTCGCAAAGCCGATTATTATGTTTTTGGCGAATTCTTTCTTCAGTTCGAAGAAGGAACCTCGATCGAAAATCACCTCGATTACCCGATGCATGTCATAGAGCTTCTTCTGATCCGTGGGAATGATATTTTCCAGCTCCTCTGTCGTTCGATCAGGAGAGTCGTCGGGTTCTACATAGGGCGGGCGTTCTTTGTTGTTGAGAGGAAGGTATGAAAGAAGCCGCCTTGTCATTTCGAGGCATTCCCGGTCGTCTTTCCAGGTTCCGTCGGAAACGCCGGTAATTCGGGCATGTACATCAGGGCCGCCCAGTGACTGCTCGTCCGTTTTCTCGTAAACCACAGCTTCTACCAGAGGAGGGCCGGCGATGAACATGGAACTGGTTTTGTCGACCATAAAGATGAAATCCATGAGAGCAGGTGAGTAAGCCTGGCCTCCGGCAACAGGCCCCATAATCAGAGCAATCTGAGGCACCACGCCTGATGCCTGTACATGGCGGTAGAAGAGCTGGCCGTATTGAGAGAGTGCTCCCATCTGCTCCGTAACCCGTGCCCCGCCGGAATCGTTTATTCCCACCACCGGATAACCGTAAGTCCTGGCCATGTCGATTATTTTGCAGATCTTCTTCCCGTGGCGTTCTCCAAAGGTTCCGGCAACCACGGTAAAATCTTCCACGTAGAGCATACAACCGCGGCCGTTTACCTTTCCGAAACCGATTATTACGCCGTCCGCAGGCAGCTCCTTTTTGTCCAGGCCGTAATCTCTGCCTATGTGTTTCGCAAAGAGATCGTATTCTTCAAAAGTACCGGGATCGCACAGAAGATTTATTCTCTCCCTTGCGGTGAGCTTACCCTTGGCATGTTCCTTTTCCTGAAGCTCCTTACCGCCCCCTTGACGGAGCCTTTCCTTTTCGGCTTCAAGCTCCGCTATTAACTCCTTCCATTCTTTTGCCATGGTTCCTCCCCTCTGTTCTATCGATTGGGCTGATGACCCAGGGCTATGCCGGCGATGATTAGCTTTTGAATGTTAGAGGTTCCCTCAACAATCTGATAAGACTTTACGTCCCGGAAAAAGCGGGCGATGGGATATTCAAGAGAAAAACCGTAGGAGCCGAAAATCTTCATTGCTTCGTTTGCCGCTTTGACGGCTACTTCCGAGGCATAATACTTGGCGATAGAAGTCTGTAGCTGGTTGGGCTTGCCCTGGTCTTTAAGATATGCAGCCTGATACACGAGGAGCTTTGCCGCCTCGTGTTCGGCAACCATTTCGGCAATCTGAGACTGAATCATCTGGAAGCGTGATATCGGCTGACCGAACTGAGTCCGCTCGTTTGCATATTTGATAGCATGTTCCAGACATGCTCCTGCAACTCCAAGGGCTCCCGCAGCACAGCTCAACCTGGTGTTGTTAAGCATCCACATGCAGATCTTAAATCCTTCCCCCACCTGACCCAGCACGGCATCCTTTGGAATCCTTGCTTCGTCGAAAATTATTTCTCCTGTAGGCGAGCAGGGAAGCCCCAGCTTGGTTTCTATTTCTCGTGTTTCGATCCCGGGGGTATTTCTTATGTCAACGATGAAGCAGGTCATCCCCTTATATTTTTTTTCTTTGTCCGTATAGGCGTAAACCAGGCCCACGTCGCCAATGGGAGCGTTGGTAATCCACATCTTCTGCCCGGTCAGAACCCAGGAATCTCCGTCTTCCCTCGCAGTGGTTCTCATTCCCGCAACATCCGATCCCGCATTCGGCTCGGTGATTGCGAAAAACCCTATCTTTTCCCCGGAAACCCATCCCGGAATGTACTTTCTCTTTTGCTCTTCCGTACCGAATTGATAGACCGTAAGAGCAGGGCCTATGTTCTGCATATTGAAAGGCAGCCTCCATGAAGGAGATACACAGGCGATCTGTTCCGTCATCAGAACCGATTCCATGAAGCCCATGCCGTTACCGCCATACTCTTCGGGAATGCAGCAGCCGAAAAAACCCAGCTCACCCATTTTCTTCACGCGTTCCCGGACGAACTCGTGGTTCGCCTCTTCCTTCTCAAGATTCGGAAGAATCTCCTGCTCGGCAAAACGCCGGGCCTGCTCCTGAACCATCCTCTGTTCTTCTGTAAGTTCAAAATTCATATCCCCGACCTCCCGGTGTTACTATTCTATGACCGCAAGGAGATCGTCTTCTTCAATCCGATCCCCTTCCGATACTTTGATTTCTTTGACCACACCGCTGCAGGGTGCAAAGATGCTGCTCTCAAGCTTCATCGACTCCATGACCATAATTTCCTGATCTTCCTCAACCCGATCACCGGGCTTTACCAGTATCTTTACTATCTTCCCCACCATTGGAGCTCTTACCTCTTCAGCCATTGCTTGCCTCCTTCGTTTGTTATTTCAGGTACGTAAGGAATATACCCGCTGCCACTATCGTGCCTATTACTCCGGCAATATTGGGTCCCATTGCATGCATCAAAAGATAGTTCTTTCTGTTTGCAGCCTGTCCCATTTGATGAACAACACGGGCTGACATGGGTACTGCCGATACCCCCGCGGCACCGATCATCGGGTTTATTTTCTCGGAGAGGACCAGATTCATAAGCTTCGCGATTAACACCCCGGAAGCCGTACTTACCGCAAAGGCAAAAAGCCCCAGAAAGAATATGAATAGCACATCCGGTTTCAGAAAGGTCTCGGCATTCATCGTGGCCCCGACCGATATGCCGAGGAAAATGGTTACAATGTTCATGAGTTCGTTCTGAGCGGCCGACGAAAGCCTTTCCACGACCCCCGATTCACGAAAAAGATTGCCCAGCATAAACATCGCCATTAGAGGGGCCGAAGCCGGGACCAGCAGGACCACCACGAAGGTGGCCGTCAGAGGAAATAGGATTTTTTCAAGTCGTCCGACCTTTCTGGATTTTTTCATCACAATCTGCCGTTCGGAAGCCGTTGTAAGTAGCCTGATTACGGGAGGCTGGATTATGGGCACCAGCGCCATGTAGGAATAGGCTGCAACGGCACAGCTCCCGAGCATGTGCGGCGAAAGCTTGCTCGCAAGATATATGGTCGTGGGTCCGTCGGCTCCTCCGATTATACCGATCGTCGCCGACTCGGCCGGAGAAAACCCCACGAGATTTGCGGAGAAAAAGGTTATGTAAACCCCAACCTGAGCACCTGCTCCCAGAAAAATGAGCGAAGGCCTTGAAAGCAAAGGACCGAAGTCCGTCATGGCTCCAAGACCCAGGAAAATGAGTGGTGGTATGACCTCCCACTGGATTCCATAATGGTAAAACTTCCACAACAGGCCTTCGTGAGGCGTCATCAGACCCGTAAGCGGCATATTCGCCACGAGAATTCCAAAGCCGATGGGAAGGAGCAATAGGGGTTCAAATTTTTTCGCTATGGCCAGGTAGATCAGCGATCCCGCAACGGCATACATAACAACAGTGCCGAAGGTCAGATGAAATAGACCCATGTTTTCAAGAAATGACCGAATCAGGCTAATCTCCATTGCCGGCTTCTCCCGCAGAAATCAGTTTTAACAGGATTTCCATCAGCCTAATCGCACCATAGAGCACACACATTACCGCGAAAACACCCACAACCCCGTTGCAGAAAATCACCACGGCTTCTTTCATATAACCCCCTTCTTCCTTAATCGGGCGATTTCTTCAGCCGAATATCCCAGTTCGGATAAAACCTCTTCTGTGTGTTCACCTAGAAGTGGAGGATAACGATCCACCGTACAGGGTGTGTCGGAAAACTTCATAGGACTTGCTACCAGTTTGATTGATCCGGCCGTAGGGTGGGGCACTTCCACAACCATCTGCCTTGCCTGAACCTGCGGGTCGGAAAATACCCTGTCGAGCGTATTTATGGGTCCGCAGGGTATTTTGTTTTTCTCCAGTTCCCGGAGCCATTCTTCCGATGTCTTTTCAAGCATCTTCCCGGCAATAATCGGTATGAGCTCCTTTCTGTTCACGACCCGCTGAGGGTTGGTTGCGAACCTTGGATCCTTTGCAAGTTCTTCCAAGCCGATTATTTTGCAGAATACCTGCCACTGCCTATCATTCCCGACGCCGACGGCTATATATGTTCCGTCTTTTGTCTTAAAAGGCTCGTAGGGTACGATATTGGGATGAGCATTTCCGTAACGCTTGGGCAGTTCTCCCGATATGAGATAATTGCTTCCCACGTTGGCAAGCCAGGCAACGACGGAGTCAAGAAGAGCGATGTCGATATACTGCCCTCTGCCCGTACGTTCCCGGTGATAAAGTGCGGCAAGAATAGAGGAACATGCAAAAAGTCCCGCGGTTATGTCCACGATTGCAACCCCCACCTTCATCGGGGGGCCGTCGGGCTCGCCTGTTATACTCATTATGCCGCCCATACCCTGAATGATGAAGTCGTACCCCGGGCGGTCCTTATAAGGTCCATACTGACCAAATCCCGTAATGGAGCAGTAGATAAGCCGTGGATTGATCTTCTTAAGATCTTCGTAACCGAGACCTAGGCGCTGAAGGGTACCGACCTTATAATTTTCCAGCACCACATCTGATCGTTCGGCAAGTTTACGAATGATTTCCTGCCCTTCCGGGGTTTTCATGTCAACGGTTATGCTTCTTTTATTGCGGTTCACGCAAAGGTAATAGGCCGATTCACCACCGGCGTTCGGGGGACCCCAGGCTCGGGTTTCATCCCCTTCACCCGGCTTTTCAACTTTGATTACATCGGCGCCCAGATCTCCGAGCATCATGCTGCAATAGGGGCCGGCCAGTACACGGCTCAAATCCAGGACTTTAATACCTTTGAGCGGCTTGTCTGAACCCTTCATGATTGACCCTCTTCGGAGAATTCTTTTGGATACCTGCCTCCATATCCCATGTTCCGGGAGAGAGTCTCTCCCGCATTTAGAAGCTCCCTCAGGCAATGATTTCGATGGGCTATGTCACGAAACCTTACTTCAGGAATGGCCAGGCTAAGAGCTCCGAGAATATTCCCGTTTGGACCGAATACCGGTACGCTTAAAGAACCCAGCCCGGGGGTTCTTTCTCCCAGGCTCACGGAATACCCCCGCAATCTGATAGACTTTATTTCCTCTTTTAACCGTGCTCTGTCGGTTATCGTGTTTTCCGTAAGAGGTTTCAGGGGAATGGAGTTCAGAATGTCCTCTATAAAGGTATCTTCGGAGAATGCGAGAAGGCACTTGGAAGAAGCCCCGGCATAAAGGGGCGATCTATTGCCTACGGGCATTCCGCCTTTTAAGTGCTGAGGAGATTCTATACTGCTTATGCAGAGGCGTTCTTTTCCGTCGATGACGTTCAGGTGGGTTGTTTCCCCCGTTTTCGCACATAGAGCCTTCATAACGGGTGTGGCCGTCTTTTCCAGAGGGAACTGGCTCTGAATGGTTTCCACAAAACGGAAATAGACGAAACCGGGCCGGTATCGCCTGCTTTCCCGGTCCTGCTCAAGAAACCCGTACTTACACAAGGACCTGACCATACGCTGAACCGTAGGAGGGCTGAATCCCAGGGCCTGAGCCAGTTCTCTTACGCCCCAGACGGGCCGTTCAGGCGTAAAACACAGAAGTAAACGAAGTGCTTTCTCGAGGGATGAGTCGGCCATATCATTCCACCATGTGAAACACCATTTCTTATAACGATGTATAAAATAGCCTCATCACCCCAGCCCTGTCAACAGGAACTCATAAAACCCCAAAATTTTTCCCCGCATCCCTGAGGGAAAAAATCCGTTGCCGGCAATCACTTATCTCATTATCCTGATTCCGTAGGTATCCTGACGGGCTTATAGAGGTAACCAAATTGAGGGAGTACTCTGCCGTGTCAATACGAACCCTATCCACCGACGTCGTCGTTGCAGGAGCTGGGCTTGCGGGTATAACGGCCGCCCTTGAAGCGGCAAGAAGTGGTGTCGATGTGGTTGTACTATCCCTCGCTCCGGTAGGATTTGGAAGTAATTCTGCCTTGTCAAACGGCGTTTTTGCAGGACCGACGTCCACTTACACCATCGAGGCCTACATTGCCGATACCCTAAAAGCCGGAGGATTTCTGAATGATGAAGGTTATTTGCGCCGCGTGGCTTCAAAAGCCCTTACCGCCGTAGAGTGGCTACGCAGCCTGGGAGTGAACATCGTAGAAGAATCCGATCACTACAGGGTATCGCCGGATCGGAAAACTCAACCGCCGGGAAGTTATCTGATGTCGGTTTTGAGAAAACGGTTGACTGCCTATCCGAGAATACGGGTTTTCGAAAGAACTTTAGTAAAAAAGGTCCTTCTTGACGGCGAAACATCCGGTTCTGTCTGCGGTGTGGTGGCCTTTAACCGATCCGGTGATGTTTTGAACATAAGCGCATCTTCCGTCATACTTGCCACCGGTGGAGGTGCTGCCCTTTACAAGCGAAGTGATAATCACAAGGCAATAGTGGGGTATGGCTATGCTCTGGCCGCCGCATTGGGGCTCGTCCTGTATGATATGGAACTGGTGCAGTTTTATCCGATTGCACTGGCGGAGCCCGGCCTGCCTGCCCTCATGCTTGCACCTCCACATCCACCGGGGACTATGCTCAGAAATTCAAAAGGCGTAGACCTCATAGAGAAATACGGCCTGGAGCAGTTGAATAAGGCCGTTCGCTTTCAGCGGGACAGATTAAGCCTTATAATCGTTGAAGAGACCTCAAAAAATGGAGGCGTTTACATAGATTACACCGGAGTCCCGTCTTCTTTTTGGGAAATTCCTCCTCTGTGCCGCCTGGCTCGTATCAGGCACGACTTCAGGCGCACGCCTGCCCGAATACTTCCGGTGGCACATTTTTTCATGGGGGGAGTGAAGGTTGATGAGCAGGGTATGACCGCAATCCCCGGGCTTTTTGCCTGTGGAGAGCTCGTGTGGGGGCTTCACGGGGCGAACCGTCGGGGCGGAAACGCCCTGACAGAATGTGTGTTATCGGGCATGTGGGCAGGCCGTGGAGCGGCAAGGTGGGCGGTCTCATCAGGGACGAGCAAAATTTCTTCTGAAAAGATGTGCCGTGCCTCCATTTGCCGGAACGGTGGAATTCCCGCAACAGAGGACAAACTGACTCGAATAAAAAGAGAAATAAGGAATATTGCCTGGGATTATGCCGGCATCTGCCGAAGTGAGGATCTGCTCCTCCGGGGAAAGAATAAACTGCTGGAACTTTTCGATTATATCAGCAGGGTAGAAGTAAACGATTCTGAGAATTTTTTCCTGTTAGAGGACCTCAAGGCCTCGGTAATAACACTTTCGGCCGTGATCGAAGGCAGCCTTATCAGAAGGGAAAACATCGGATCCTTCAGGCGGGCGGATATTGAAAACCCGCCCCTTTCAAGATCCGAGTTCCACAGCCGCCTTGTATATGAACCCTCTAACGAATCCCTTTTCTCACGAAGTGGACGATAGGCCACTTCTGGGAATCTGCCTCCAGGCATCCCTGAGCTCTTCCATGATTTTTATCAGCGGATCGTAATAGTCCGGGCTCGTTCTGGAATTTACTCCAATGAGCTGGCGTAGCATAAAATTGTAAAGCCTTCCCAGATTAACGGCAATATCTCCACCTCTTTCATAATCCAGCCCGACAAGCAGTTCTGTGATTACATCCTGTGCGTGCCTTACTTTGTCGTAGGTTGCTTCGAGATTTTTTTCCTGGTGGTACTTTTGGGCTTCCTTGAGGTCGTCGATTATTGCATCGTAACACATAATTACCAGGCTCACCGGATCGGCCGTTTCAACCTGAGTTTTTCTGTATGCATCCAGTGGATTGGGCATAAGGCTCCCCCTTTCTTTATTCAAATTGATGATACTTATATGACTTAAGGGCTTTCTGGGTCATTCTCACCCTTTTTATTTCTTCATCGGTCGATTTCATTCGCTCCTGTAGTGTCCTTATTACCGATACAGTAACATCGTGGAGGGCAAGGATTCTTTCTCTCAGTTCGATGTAGGCTTTCTCCTTATCCTGTAATGATAAGTCTTTGAGCCTGTATTTGTTGAGCATCTTCTCAAGATTGTCGATATTTTGGGTTATACGGTGCCTGAGATCTTTACAGGTATCGCGCAGTTTTCCAAGTTTGGCTTCCGAAAGCTCGTGCGCTTGAGCCATAAGCCGCGTGTGGTTGGCCAATTGAGAGACAAGCTCCTGCGTTTGCTCGATAAGTTCCATGAAATAACTCTCCGATGTTTCGGCTTTCATCATTCCTTTAAGTTATTTCTCCACACACTATGATCCCGAAGATGATGTTCCCGAGGATGAAAAGAGTTGGGAAAGCCATGTGCTCTGAGACTGCATGTCAAAAAGAGCCTCTTCCATACGGATGAACTGCTCCGTTAACATCTCTATGTACCTGTCAATGCGTTCTTGCTCGCGAGAAATCCGTTCCTCAATCCCCTCTATTCTGTCTTCCAGGCTATTCTCTTTCAGGGTAATTGTTCCGTCAACGGGATCGGTCAATCGATTTAGCTGTTGATACATGGATGTTGCAAAGGAGTTTAACTTATCTGCCACCGATTCAAAATCGCTGTTTATTGCATTTTGAAATTCCGAGCTATCGAACTCCAATCGGTTATTGTCATTTATGGTGATTCCGATTTCATAAAGTTCGGCGCTCAGATAAACATTTTGCAGATTGGCCTTAACGGTCTGAATGGTGAAGTCACTTGCAAGCGGTCCTGCTTCGTCATCGGCATTTGTGCTTCCTGTCAGGTGTTTTGCAATTTCATCAAGAACATCGTTATAGGCGTTAACAAAGGTCTCCACTTTTAACTGTATCGATTCGATGTCATGATCAATTCTTAACGTGAGCGTCGTAGATGGTGCCTCCGAAAGAATGTCGAAGGTCACACCCGTAAGTGCATCGCTTATAGCATTACTCGACCTCGTTATTGTGATTCCGTCTATTGAGATCTGAGCGTCCGTTCCGGCCTGCTCCGTGAAAGTCATATCTGAAGCAGAAGCGTCAAAAGTAAAGCCGGCCGAGCCCGTATTATCTGAAGTTATTAAGAGGCGGTACTCGTTGTCCGAAACCTTGAGTATGCTTGCCGTTACACCCAGATCAAGCTGGTTTATTTCGTCCCGGATTTGTTCAAGAGACTTCCCATCCAGAGTTATGTTGGTGCCGTTGATTGTGATTGTTCCGGTCTTACCTGTATCCTGATCGGCCGATGTAAAAGCTTCGCTGTACTCTTTCTGAGGTGTGGCGATTTGGAGAACCTGTACCTGATAAACCCCGGGGGTGGCGTCCGTTGAAGTCGTGACCGAAAGGATCGAATCGGGATTAATGCTGGAGTCGGAGGTCGTGAGTGTTGCAGAATAGAGGGCCAGATCCCATGAGTCTCTGAGGTCATCGACGGCCGTCTTAAGAGATGTCAATTTACTGGCGAGATCACGCCATGCCGTCAGACGGTCTTCTAAGGCAGTTTTCTGGTTATTTAACAGTTCCAGCCGTGTCTGTTCGGCTTCTCTGAGTTGTTCGAGAATGGACTGCCAATCGATTCCGCTTGCAAGGCCTGAAAGGCTGATACCCATGACTGCCACCTCCGATCTTTACAACTCATAACGTATATTCGGCAAAAAATCGTCGTTGCTTTAGGAAAGCAAGGTATGTGCCAAAAAAATAGGGCGGGTGAAACCCCGCCCTGATCTTTTCGGTTCTCCAGAAGAGTCGAGAGTATTATCCGAGGAGCTGGAGGATCTGCTGGGGTGCCATGTTTGCCTGAGCAAGCATTGCCATACCGGACTGCTGGAGAATCTGCTGTTTGGTGAAGTTCATCACTTCCCAGGCCATATCCACATCGCGGATTGTCGATTCGGAAGCGGAGAAGTTTTCGATACTTACCTCGAGATTTTCTATTGAGTACTGCAACCTGTTCTGATATGCGCCGACTTTGGCCATGTACTGGTTGATGCTTTCAATAGCCGAGTCGATTTTGTCCATCGCATTCTGGGCTGCAGCTACGTCTGAGATTGCGATGGCGCCACTACCGGCGCTCGATACTCCGAGGCTTGTTGCATCTGCTTTGTCGAGCGTCAGGTTCAATCTGAATTGACCGTCGTTGAGCTGGCCTATCTGGAATGTAAGACCGTCGGTTGCACTGGCATTGGCTTTTGTCGTTCCAGGTCCGCTGTTTGACGTAGAAATCAAAAGGGTCTTATTATACAGAGTAGATCCCGCAATCCTGTCAATTTCGGACTGAAGGTACTGAAACTCCGAGACGAGCTGATTCTGAACAGTCTGACTTGATGCCGCCTGAGTTGCCAGTTCCTTCATGCGCACCAGTATGTCGTATATCTTGGTATAGGCTCCATCCGCCACCTGCAACATTGACTGGGCTTCCATGGCATTTTGTTTTGCAACTCGAAGTGACTGTATGTCGGCTCTGAATTTGTTGGCCACCGCAAGACCCGAAGCATCATCTTTGGCGGAGTTAATCCTGTAGCCTGAAGATAACCTCTTCAGTGATTCTGCCAGTCGTCTATTGGTCATTGTAAGGTTTCTGTGTACGTTAATTGCTTCAACATTGGTATTGATTCTGAGACTCATAATCATCCTCCCTGTCTATTTTTCCCGGAACCTCCCTGTTCCGCCTCTACTGTGCCTTCCGTCTCGCTATCTTAATTCGGTCTTTTTCCGGCCGGGCTTTAAAATAAATCGCCTCAATGCCGTCACGTAAGGCACCAGATCACTTCGGTCAGCAAGCTGTAGAGTTTTTATAAGCGCCTCTAATAGCCCGATAGGCTCCTTGCTTATTTCAAAATCTCTCAGTTCATATGGAACCTCGGCAACCGCTTTACCTGTCAGCAACTCAATGAAGTTTTCGATATCGGCTCCGTAAATTATGCCGCTTACAATTCCGCCTGCGACAACATCCCAATCGTCTATGCCGTTCCGGAGCAAAGCACTCCACACTTTAAAGGACTTTTCGTATTCACCCTTTGCAAGATATACCCAGCCCAAATTTATTCGTGAAACGATGTGTTGAGGGTTCATTGCAAGGCTTTTCCGAAGGTATTCCTCTGCTTTTGCCATGTTTCCGTACTTCCGGTATAAAATCCCGAGGTTGCACAGAATTGAAGGTGTTGCACAACCTTCGGCCAGGGCATCTTCCATTACCAGTTGTGCAATCTGAAAGTTTTTCAGATAAAAAGCATGGGTGCTTAACCATTCGTAAGCATCCTCCCGGGAGATGCCCCCCACATTGGTTGCCGATGCCACGAATTTTCTATAGGTTTCTTTGTCACCCAGACATATGTAATTGTAGGCCAGTCTCAGTGAAAGTTCCCATTCCTCAGGTGGCGGAAGTGTGGGTATTGTACTAACCTTATGGGGCATATTCAAAGAAGTGAGAAGATAACCTATCGCTTTCCTGTGATCGCCTAATTTTTCCCACATCTTTGCCAGCCTGAAAATACAGGCCTTCTCAGGACGCACACAGGCTTCGGCTCTGATGAGCCACCTTATTGCTTCGGCTTCCACATCGGATGTGTAAGCGTATTCAGCCGCCGTAACATATATGTCAAATGAAGAATTAAAATAGTTTTCGGATATCTGAGAATAGTTCGTTTCTATGTAGTTCTTGATCGTCAAATATGCCTTAGAGTAGTTTTTCAATGCATAATATGTAACTGCAAGTGAAATAATAAAAGCCGGATCAGACTTGTAGTGTTCGTAATCCATGGTCATGAGTCTGAGATTTCGCAACATTTTCTTTTTCAGAAGGATAGGATCGTTGTAGCCGTAGTGCTCTATTTCAATGTCTGTCGTGACGGGTCTAAAAGGAGGTGACGGTAGGTTTTCCAGTAAACGCTCGTGAACTTTTCCCTGAAACTTGACGCCGGGTAAAAGGGGTGCACAGCGAATTTGATACGTGTAGGATCTCACTTTCGGTCCGTGATCGGTTAAAGCAATGTCTTTGAGAATCATGTAGAAAAAGTTGCTGCTATTAAAGTATTTTTTCAACTCCTTGATGGATAAGATTGCTTTATCAGATATTCTATCATCGGCATCTAACCACAGAAAGTAGTTGCCCGATGCTTTGCTTAGACTGAAATTTCGTGCTGCCGAGAAGTCGTCGCACCATGGGAAATAATATACATTGGGAGTGAATGTCTTTGCTATCTCAACGGTGTTGTCATCGGACCCTGTATCGACAACGACTATCTCGTCGGCAAAGTTTTTCACCGATGGTAGTAGCTCTTTGAGGTTGCGGGCTTCATTTTTTACGATCATGCATACCGAGAGCTTTGGGTCAGCCATCGAAGGGCCCTCCCACAACCGGCAATAGCATTATCAAGGTCTTGCTTTAATTCATGCCATATTCTGGAAATTTCTATACTTAAGTGGTGATTGTGAAGCTGCAGTTGATAAAGCGTCAGGTAAGTTTTCAGTGAAGTAATCGTTTTTTTGTCGAGCAGGGAAGCTAAGTAAATCAAATTCCCCTGCAATTCCAGGGGTATTGCATTACTCGTTGTGAGAGTATCCATGCTTTCCGCCGTCTCTTCGGGAACTGTTTTCATATTTTGCAAAATACCGATGCGTGTCATAAGCTCGTTCAAGCAAACGTCGGGATTGGAGAAATTGAGTAAATTCCAATCGGGCTCAAGGCCCAGTACCCCCTCCCACATGTATCTTTCCGCGACCTGGCGGGCGAAAAGGCTATCCCTCCGGGGCGTGAGCGGTGTGTAGCATAAAGTGCCGTTAGAAAGAAATCTGGAAATCATTACCCGTATTTTGTTCTCACCAAGGTTTTTAGACCTGAGTAGTTCGTCTCTTTTTCCTTCCAGGACCGTTGAGCATATTTCTAAGACCTTCTCCGGGGTTATGTGATACTTGCAACGAAAATCGCAGGAGGGGATTTTTGACGGTTCCCTGCAGGGGTAACACTTTTCGACCGGTGTTATTACTATGTGTCCGTCTCCGTAGGGAGCCGTTTCTCCGGGAAATGCCGTTGCCATGTACAGACCCACAGTAGGAGTTCCTGCGCCTGCCGCCATGTGTAAAGGTCCCGTGTCGCAGGCTATGAATAGTTGCATTTTTTCCAGAAGAGCGGCCAGCTCTAAAACGGTTGTTTTCCCCGCGAGGTTTGTTACTTCATTTTGCCCGTTGGGGTTTCGTTGTCGGTAGAGTTCCATGAATTTGCGGGCATTATCAATCTCTCCCGTTCCGGCTCCGGTAATTACTACATGGGTCTTGACCTCCTTGACCAGCAACTCTGCAAGTTTTACAAAGTGTTCCAGAGGCCATACTCGCTGGGATCTACTTGCTCCCAGGTGAATTCCCACCAGAGGAGTTGAGACCTTGAAATGCCTGAGCAACTTTTCTACCCGGGATTTTGCCTTTACATCGGTGTCCAGAAAGCGCTTTACCGGTTCGTGAGGTATTTTACCCATACCGATGTGGATATCGACGAGATTAAAAGAATTTGCTTTACGATTTCTAACGACTGAAAATAAATACTTACCCCATTTATCGGGAATATAACCGAGGGGGTCTGAATCTTTTTCTCTTATTAAACCGGTCTTTTCCCCGGAACGGATTTTTCCTGATAGAAGAGCAGACATGAAATCGTGTGTTAAGTTGATCACCAGATCATAGGATTCTTCGAAGTATGGGTGTGACAGCAGCCTGTACAATCTGTCATAATTTTGTCGGTGACATATCTCATGAGCATCGGATGCCGAAATCTTGAAAAATCTATTTACCAGCCTCGTGGGTCTCAGAACATCAGAAAATTCTCCAATACACAGGAGCGTCACATGGGCATTCCTGTGTTCACGCAACCTCATTATAAGCGGAAGTGTTTGAATGATATCACCCATTCTGGCAAGCTGAATAATCAACACTTTCATCTGAACGCACTCAACCATTCACGCCTGGATTATTTATTATACCACAATGTATCGCTAATTTTCTTCACACGATGCAGGTAGGTATGCCTTTCAAGCACCGCTTTATAAGCCCGCCTGGCGAATTCTTCCCTTTCATCGTCGTGGATAAGAAATCTATCTATCAACCTTTTTAACTCTTGAAGGGATTCGAAGGTTACGATCTCGTCATCCTTGAAAATTTCTTTTAGGAGAGATCTCCTATCCACCAGTTGGAAAGCTCTGCAGGCGGCAATCTCAAAGGTCCTGGGATTAATGAAATCTCCGCCAATTGACCTAGGCTCGAGCGACGAATGAAGATTTATGTTTATCTTTGTAGCATTAAAGACCTTAACGTATTCTTCAACCGGTATGCGCCGATCCTTGTTCTGAATGACCTGAAGGAGAGGATCGTCAGGCTCCAGATACCAATCATTTCCCCAGATCTTAAAGTTATAATCCAGCAGTGCCCTGAAAATGTGGACCCTGTTGCGATACCCTGCTCCCACAAAGGATATGTCGGAGCCGAAAAAGGCTTTTTCCTGTGGACTGAGCTTTATGGGCCTGTGTATCTCCTGGTCGGCCGCCACGGGAAGATAATGGGTTTGGGGGCACAATCGCCTTATTGTGGACAGTACAGGTTCTTTCTGAATGATAAAGAAGAAATCGCAGTGCGGAGCCAATCTTTTCCAGGAGGTGAATCTGTTACAGTCTTCGGGGAACCACAGGATGGTGATGATTTTACGGGACCGGGAGGTGAGCAGATTCTCAGGAAAAAGGGGGGATTGGGACACTCCAAAGACGATATCCGGTTCTGCCTCGTCAATACATTGCTGGACGGCTCTTTTCATGAATTCGATGAACAAAAGGAAGAGAGGGTGGTTAAAGTTGCGATGAGTTAGGTTTTTAATGTAATCATGTGCAGTGGCGAAAGAGGTACCCCGGAAAAAGAGAACCTGATATCCCATCTGAGAAAACCCACGAGCGCAGTAGTGAGCAACGGGAACCGAGCCACCTTCGATTGGTTCTGCTATGAATATTTTCATTGTTAAAGCCACCCCAATACCTGAAGGTCCGAAAGTATTTTCTGAAGTCTCTGCGAAAGAGTGTGCCTTTTCAGTATCACTTCGCGGCACTCACGGGCAATGGCAAGTCTCTCTTCTTCGTTTTTAAGATAATACTCGACTTTTTCTCTCAGCTCTTTTAGCGAGTTGTACATAACAACCTTTCCGTCAAAAAGCTTCGCGGCTTCATCGCTGTGATCCACAAGGATAAAGCTGCCCGTTGCAAGGACGTCGAAAACTCTCAAGGGGACGATTTCTTTTTGGTAAATTCGGTTGATATCGATATTAATCTTCGTGGCGTTATAAATTATGGGAAGCTCGTGATAATGTCCTGCGGGGCCGCTGTATTCAACTCCGGGCGGTATTACACTGCGCCAGCCGTCATCACCCCAAATGCGAACCCTGTATTTTGGGTGGAACGTGGAGAGGCTTCGAATGACGGTAATTCGCCTTCTCGATGCACATTCCTCTGCGATGCACATGGTGGCGTCAATTGAGGTTCCATTTGTATCCTCGATAACCCATGGCATACTTAAGCCCTTAATGAGAGTCGGTAAGAGATCGGGGAGAATGAATTTGCTGAAACATTTGTTTTGCCTTTCAACGGCCCTGATGATTTTTTCTTTTTCGTGAGGGCTGGAAAGTCGGTCCAGGCATAAGGATAAAAGCCTTTTGCCTTCGTTGACCATGGAAGACCCCACATAGGAGATATCGGCACCGTACCTGATGCGCTGTTCATCCGTTAAGGGCGAAGGGCGGAACCGGAAGTGATTGCTTGCCAGGGGCAAGTAATCAACCCGGAAGAAGCCTGCTTCCTTAAGCAATGGAATACGGGCTTTGCGATAGCTGTAGATGATTGTATTCGAATGCGCTTCCGGAAGGGGAGGAATAAGCTCAATGGTGGGGTCGATTTCCCAGAAAACTACCGGTATGCCTGCAGCTCTGCTCAAATATGGAACCTCTTTGACGTAATTTACGGAAAAAACGGCGTCGGCTTTGCTGGAAAATAGGAACTTTTGGAATGTCGAGGGTCGCACCTTGGTTATTTCTACTGGAAGAGTCTCAAAGCCCATGAGTTCCAGCAGAAAAACTATATCGCGACTCAATAATCCCGTGATGAGAATAACGATTTTCTTGCCTGAGCCCCTGGAATGATTTTCCAGCCCGTATTTTTCTTCTTCATATATATTGCCCAGCACGGGGTGGGTAAGGATTTTTACCTTTGAAGAAGAAATCCGATTTCTCAATTCTCCAAAGGTAGGCCAGCTATAGAATTCTAAATGGCGCTGGAGAATATCTCTGGAATAGTCCCGGAGTGAGAGGGCTACCTTTATCAGTTCTGGATATCTCTCATAAACGATAATATTCTTTATGTTCGAGAGTTTATTGAGTATCTGGCCGAGTTCGTAGCCCAGACCAAGTCCTATGAGCAATACGGTTTCGACCTTTTCCGTTTCTGCTTTCTCTGCCAGCCATTGTTTCGCACCTTGAACGGGGTTGTCTTTGTCATGGATGTAGATGTTTTGCCATGTTTTCAGAACAGCCGTTGGTAGCCCGGATGTACTGCTTCTGAGCTCAATGGGAGTTGAATTTTTTTCTTCTTCGAAAAAGGCGACTGAATTAAAGTCACTTACTGCCAATAGAGCATGCATATTCTTGAGAAAGAGAGACTCTGAGGGATAGGTCGAGAATTCACCAGGGGGGGGTGTTGATCGGTTCGGATGATTCATCCGGGTTACCCGATTCGATTAAATGGGGAAAGGGGGGACTTATCCAGATTGGCCCCCGATTATCACTGCTATCCTCTCCCCGTTAACCCTGAAGCAGCTGGAGCACTTGCTGAGGTGCCATATTGGCCTGGGCAAGCATTGCAATACCGGACTGCTGGAGAATCTGCTGTTTGGTAAAGTTCATCACTTCCCAGGCCATGTCCACATCGCGAATTGTTGATTCGGAAGCAGAGAAGTTTTCAACGGTAACTTCCAGGTTCTCTATTGTGTACTGAAGCCTGTTCTGATATGCACCTACTTTGGCCATGTACTGGTTGATGCTTTCAATGGCTTGATCGATGGCGTCCATTGCACTTTGAGCTGCTGTTACGTCTGAGATTGCGATGGCGTTACTACCGGCACTCGATACCCCGAGGCTCGTTGCATCTGCTCCGTCGAGCTGTAGCGCGATGCGGAATTGAGTATCGTTGTGTTGGCCTACCTGGAATGTAAGCCCGTCCACGGCGCTACTTGTTGCCTTTTGAGTTCCAGGTCCGCCGGTTGATGTGGAGATCAACAATGATTTATTGTACAAAGTTGAGCCTGCAATTCTGTCGATCTCAGACTGAAGATACTGAAACTCCGATACCAGCTGGGATTGAACCGTTTGGCTCGAAGCAGCCTGAGTTGCCAGCTCCTTCATGCGCACCAGTATGTCGTAGATTTTTGAGTAGGCACCGTCGGCAACCTGTAGCATGGATTGAGCTTCCATAGCGTTTTGCTTTGCGACCCTTATAGACCGGATGTCAGCCCTGAATTTGTTTGCGACGGCTAGACCTGAAGCATCGTCTTTGGCAGAGTTAATCCGGTACCCCGACGATAGCTTCTTTAAGGATTCGGCAAGGCGTCTACTGGTCATCGTCAGGTTTCTGTGTACGTTAAGAGCCGGTACGTTTGTGTTTATTCTCATGGCGTTACTCCTTAGAATTACAAATTTTTCCTCAAAGACTTACGCATCTTTTCTTTAGCAACATACGTGCCACGATTTTTGCACTCGCCAGGGTTCTGGTGTGTGATTTATAATAAAGAGTTACATGTGTCGCTAGAGGGGGGTCTATTTTATGCGGTATGGTGTAGTTTGCCTGTGTGTCCTTGCCTGTTTTTTAATGAGCTCTTGTGCGTCTTCCTGGCGATGGGAGGAAAAGAGAGGGGTTCATATCGAGAGTCCGAGGATAATCAAGCCCCTTGAAAGCCCGCTTTTTGGAGAATATGCAGGGATTTTAGTATTACCCTTACTGTCAAAAAATTGTCCTGCATCGTGGCAGGAGAAATTCGCTCGTTTTTATGCGAATTCTTTAATAGAGAGAAGAGTGTTTGCCGAGACCCGGTTTTTTCCCGTGCACAATTTGCAAATAGAAGATGCTTTAGCTGTGGCTCGCCGTGAAGGAAAAGATTTCCTACTGTATGGGCGTGTCGATCGTTTGCTGGCAACGGGTGGAGGGCAGCCTCAGGGAGTGCGTATAGAGATATGGATTCTGGGTGTTAAAAACGGGAATACGAGATTTCATGTTCTTCAGGAAGGTTATTCTACTCCCGGGAAGGATATTGATCTGTATTGGAAAACTTACACCGGTCGTCCTGGTGCAGGTGTCGAGTTCATTGTGCGAGAGCTGGCGGATCAATTTGCCGATGTTGTTGCTGACTCTGAAAGGGAGGCTCGAAAAAAGATGAAGGGTTCAAGTGATTAAAGCTCTTGACCGAATAATATATATGGATTAGGCCGATCGACCGAGGCTTTTAATTTGATGAGGACAGCAATGTCTGGAATAACGGATTAAATCTCCACATTGGGAGATGGTGTTATGGAACCCAAGGTGCCGGAAGTTCAGCCCGTGAGTATTGAGCAGTGGGCTCACGTAAAGCCAGAGGTTGAACGCAGAAAACAGGAAATTATCAAACCTGTAGAAGAAAGCTCCGGCAGTAAGTCGAAAAAGGTCGGAGAAGGTAAGGAGCAGGTCCAGACGAAATTGCTGGACATGAGTTTGGAGGATGTAAAGGAGCTGGCGGAACAGATTGAGAATTATCTCAAGGAAATAAATGTCAAATTGTCTTTCAAAATCGATAAAAAGACTCATGACGTGGTCGTTCGGGTTATTAACCGGGAAACGGGCGAGTTAATCCGCCAGATTCCTCCTGATGAACTGTTAAAACTGCGTCAAAAGCTTGAAGAGCTTGTTGGAGTCCTCTTTCATGGAACGATTTAGCTGATTCGTCGGGGTTGTGAGACTTTAAAGTATTTCCCTCCTCCTGCTTTTTTTGTATTTTCAAATATGAAAGAATCGGTTTTGTCAAATTTGCCGGAGTTTCTGGGGGACTTCGTGAAAGTTCTTATCGTTGAAGATGATATTGCTCTGGGAAAAATGCTCAAGGATTTCCTCGAGAAAATGGAACGCCATAGCGTTCATCACATTGCAAGTGGTCGTGAGGCAATGGAGGTTATAAATCGTGAATCCTTTGACTGTGCCTTTATAGATCTCCAGCTTAACGATATCAGTGGAATTGACATACTCCGCTATCTCAAGTCTGTGGATCCTGCCGTACCGGTTATCATGATGAGCGGCTACCCTACTCTGGAAGGCTCAATAGAGGCAATGAGATTGGGGGCCTGCGATTTTTTAACCAAGCCTTTTTCCCTTCAGGACGTTATGGTTTCTTTTGAACGGGCTTTTCGTGAACGGCAAATTCTCCTGGAAAATCTTGCTCTTAAGCTTGAACATGAAACCAGGCTGGAGCTTGAAAGGGTAAATAGGGAGCTTGAGAGGCGAATAGAAGAGCAAAGAATCCTGTTTTCTGTGTCAAGACATCTCGACGAGGTTACTTCCAGTGAGGCTCTTTACGATGCCATATTGAGCTGGGCTCTGGAGCTGACGGGAGCTGATTCCGTGGGACTTTATATTTCTCTTCCGGCAGGACAGCCCTCGGGGGGAGACCTTGTGCTGGTTGCCGAAAAAAACCGGGGAAAGGGAGAGAATTTTTTGCCGGCATTGATAAGGAGTGTTGATGGAATTGGTGGGGTAGGGTTAAATGCTTCCGGGGCAGTTCAAAGAGCCTGTCAGGGCATGAGCGGGCATGTTTCTGGTTGGTTTCATGAGGAGGTTATCCTAAGGGCTTTGCCCGTGGATTCCTGCAAAATATGGCAGTTAAAAATTCGGGGTGAACTTTTTGCCTATCTGACAGCTTATTTTCACGGTGGAGTGCGACCTGTTCAGAAGATGTCGGCCCGGATACTGGACTTTTTGCTTAAAAAGGCGGGTCTTACCCTGGAGAATCTTGCGCTTTATGAAAGCCTGATGGCCAATTTTTACGCCATATTGAGATCTCTCGTCAACGCTCTTGAAGCCAGGGACGTATATACGGGTAAGCACTCGGAACGTGTTACCCGGTGGGCTGTAAAAATTGCCCAATATATGGGCTGTAAGAGAACCGATGTAGAAGCTCTCAGGACGGTTGGATACCTCCACGATATCGGTAAAATAGGAATACCTGATGCTATACTCAACAAACCGGGTAAACTCAGTGTAGAAGAATACGATTTGATCAAGCAACATCCGGTCATAGGTGAAACGATAGTAAAGGAACTGGGTCTCAGTGACGAGGAAAGGTCCATCATCCGGCATCATCACGAAAGATGGGATGGAAAAGGATATCCTGACGGTATTGGTGGAACCGATATCCCGCTTGTTGCCAGAATTATTTGTGTTGCCGATGCCTACGATGCAATGTCTACAGACCGTCCTTACAGGAAAGCTCTCTCCCGGGAGCGGATAATAAGCGAATTTAGAGGCAATAAAGGCACACAATTTGATCCCGATGTAGTTGATGCAATTCTGGACCTGTTAGGCTCTCGGGAGGAGGATAATGAAAGGTGAAAAGGAACGTGAATTCTTTCGCATACACATACCGGGTCTTATCGTTAAATACAACATTCTGCCAAAAACGGAGGGAAGATATTTCCTGCCTCGCAGACACCATCACAGCAAGCCGCTTTTACCGGAAGATTCGGAGTTGCAATCAGAATTAGAGATCCTTTTTGAAAGGCTGGATCGGCTGGAAACCAAGATAGACTACCTCCTTCACTGGCTTGGTAGGGGCACCGGGGAAAAGATATTTCAGTTCGAATCCGAGGTTACCAATATCGGTGGTGGCGGGATTTCTTTTATCAGTCCTGTTCCTCTGGAAGTGAACACCTTTTTAGAGTTGTGTATTCTTTCTATTGTAGGTGATATGCCCCCCATTCTGGCCATAGGAAAAGTATGCTGGCAAAAGATGTCGTCAGATCGATCGAAAGAAGCCTCTTATAGCATTGGTGTTTGCTTTGAAGACATATATGCCGAAGATCAACAGACACTTATGCGAATGATTTTTCAGGCCGAGATACAGCAACGTAAAAGAAGGGAAGGGGAAAAATCGTAATGATCGATCCCCATGCTCTTATGAAAAGGTATTTTCAGGCTTTTTTGGGTCATCTGGTACCGGGATTTATCCACAATATTAATTCTCCCCTGCAGGTACTGGGCTTTGCTCTGGAGTTTGTCGAGCAGGATCTGAAAGAGCAATCTGAGACCGAAAAGGTCATGGAGCGTATAGATACTGCAAAGAATCAGGCCAGAGCTCTTTCCGAAATGGTCAAGGATATGAGAACCCTTGAGCGAATGGGTACTGCTGAAGAACCGGTTATTGTTGGCGATGCATTAAGAATTCTGGAACGAGTCCTCATGTGCGATCTTTTTTGCAAGCACAATGTTAGACTGGAAGTCCAGATTGATCCTGCTGTCGGGACTGTTCAAATTAACGGAGCTTTTACCGTTCCTGCAATTTGCGAGTTACTTCGAAACAGCTTAACCGCTCTTCAGGTCGTTGAAAGTAGAAATTTGATAATAAAGGCCTATGCCGAGAATGAAATAACATGCCTGGAAGTGACCGATACAGGTTGTGGTCTTCCTGAAGACATTGCTCCTGAGGACCTATTCGAGCCGGGTGTCAGCGCCTGGCCTGAAGGGATAAGGCAGACGGTAGGTTACGGCTTTCCCGGAATGGGATTGTACTGTGTTAAAGAAATTTTGAAGGCCGACGGTTGCAATATTAAGCTTTTCGGCAAAGACGGATTTACGACTGCTCGTATCGAGCTACCTTCCGGAATGGCAAGATGATTGCATTTAAGTCTATTGCACACTTTTGGATGGAGGGAAAATATGAAAGTTGATGAAATAAAAAGCCGGGTTATGGAGAGCCCGGAAGTTGAAGGAGCGGCTAATAAAAGGGTTTCGGACGATGCTTTTGCCGGGTATCTCCGTGAAGCTGAAGGAGAATCCCGGGTTGTAGAAGGCGATAAAAGTGTGGAAGTTACTCCCTTGTCATCCTTATCAGAGGCTATTTCTGCCATGTATGTCAATGGGCTTGAAGCCAATTTGAGCTTTGCCGATAGGTCTGAGTTTGTTCTGGAAAAGTTTGCATCGGCAGTGGAGCGAGGAGATTTAAGGTCAATCGGCGATTTAATTCAGGAGCTTTCTGACATTCTAGCGAATGTAGATGCTGAAAATATTTCAGGGGAAGGGAAAAAGCTGCTGGAAGAGATGAGGATAGTTGCTTACACAGAAGGTATAAAATGGGTAAGGGGAGACTATATCTGATAACGTTTTTTATTTCGGCTTTTCTACTGGTACCTCGAAGTAGTACTCCGGCCCATGATGGTCTGGAAGAGACCTTTGCGGGAAATGAAGCTCATAGAGTATATCGAGCGGGTCCTTCCGATGAGGAGTTACGGAATGAATCGGATCTGGAAAGGCTTAAAGAAGAAAAAGCCTGGGATATGCTACGGAATTTAATACTCGATGTTAACCGGGATTTTACGATTGAGCGGCGCTGAAGGAGTTTATTTAAGAAACAAAAAGGCCGGGTTTTACTAACTATCCCGGCCTTTTTGCTTTGTGCTTGTCAATTATTGTAGTGCGTACAAGTTATTCGAATATCGGCTTGCGGAGAAGCTTTCCCACTGGGACGAAGATCCATCATATGAAAATCTCCAGCGACCTTCCATCTGCGATGACGATAGGGAGGTTACCTCATACTCATATTGGATGCCATTTTCAACAAAGTAAAACTTATAAAGGAAGGTTGCTCCCTCCGTGTCGCCCATAACAACGCTTACGGGTGTGCCCGCCCAGGATCCCGAATAAGTTTGGGTCGAATTATCGAATGTGAAAGTCAATAACCTGCTCGGCTCATAGGTATAGACTTCACCTCTATATTCTTCAGTCACCCGCCAGGTTCCTTCAAGGGTGCTTATCTGTACGAGGATTTGCTGGATTTCCACAGCACTCTGGACACTTTTACCAACTCGTACACTGATTCTCAATTGTTGACCAAGGCCGCTAAGCCTTATTGGTCCAAAATAGGCTTCGGGAATCGGTCCCATGCTGTAATATGGATCAAACTCTGCCACATAATCGCCATTCTCGTAAACCTTGACAAAGGGATCCGTGCCATTGGGCACGTAGGCAAAAATCGTCGTCGGATGCAGGTTAGGCACGGAGATCAATACATACACTTTCTCGTTTTCACTGCAATACGGTAAGGCTACCGAACTATCCAGATTGACGGTAGCGCCCGAAAACGGATCTATCCAGGTACCGAGGGCATTTTCGCATTCCTGTGCGGTGGCGTAGTAATCCACATCGTAAACGTGTAAGTAAGCGTGAAACCAGTGAGCATCGGTCGCCTTGACGAGCACATAACCGGGTATGATTTGTTCGAACATGGGCTGATCCACAGGCAGAGATACAGGATCTCCGGGATTTCGAATTTCCACTATGATCGGAACTTCTCTATAAAAGGCCGTTCCGCGATCAACTATCTTAATTACGCCTTCATAGCGGCCCACGCCGTAAGTCTGTAAGATTGAGGCAACGGGTGTCACCTGGAAAACGCCTTCAGCCTGTTCCGTAGCCAATCCCTGCTCAGATGAAACCTCAATCCATGGTACGTCGTAACTTATTGAGAACCCCGTTGCACCGGCATACACGTGAAGCGTCTGAGAGGTAAAGTCTGCCAGAGCTCCGTCTTCTCCTACTTCAACACTCCAGAATAGATAAGAAGGAAACACGGTTAACTCGTTAGGAGCTTCCACGATTACCGTCACTGTAAGTGTAGCTTCTGCATCTTCCACATTTGAAACGGGAAGATTGCTTCTGAAGGTAATAGTTCCTTCATACTCACCGGCTTCGAGCGATATGGGATCGACGGTTACCACAACACTTGATGCACCTTCACCGGTGCTAGGTGACACACTGAGCCAGGATGATACGGTTTCGGCGCTCCATTTAAAATCATTACGTTCATAATTTGCGTTTGTTATTTCTGCAATGAAGGTTTGAGGCGAAAGATTGGCTCTTGTAATGCGAAGCGTAATATCAGAAGGATTAACCGTCAGTTTGTCCTGAATTATGTGTATGACCGTCAATGTGACCGTTACAGTATCAGTTGACCCAGTGTTACTTGCAACCGTCACCGTACCCGTAACCGTGCCGTCATCGGGAAGCAGGTTTGGGGAGACCGTAATGGTAAGGGTAAAACTTCCCGGAATGTCACCCGAAGGCTCATCAATAGACATCCAGCCCTGGTCGGCGGAGGCACTGTATTGTGTCTCATCGGTCGTTCCACTAACACTTATGGTGTACGAAAATTCTTCCGGCTCACTGCCCGGTGGAACCTCCACGGTTAATGTAATCTCCTCTGGAGAAACACTGACAGCACCGCTTACAGCAGGAATGCTCAAGAAGGCCAAAGAAACTAACATAAAGATCGACAGAAATCTCTTATTCCCGAACATAGCCTTCCACTCCTTTTCCTGGTTAACCCTCGTAATAAAAATCCACGGCCAATATGCTTTCACAAATAGATTTTACGTGTTCAAGAACCTTCAGGTGTTCCGGATGTTGCTGATAGCGCTTCAGCGCATCGAGATCTTCAAAATCAGAATCCAGGGCAAAATCATAAGATCGTTCCGATTTAACAACATCTCGCCCGAAAAGGTATCCCTTTATTTCGGGAATAACAGAAGGCAGACGATCAAGCATACTTTCAAGCTTTTCTATATCAGATTCGGAAATATTATCACGAAACTTCAGAAAAACCAGATGTTTTAGCATCTCTTTAGCCCCTGTCTTTTAACCTGAGTTATCACCCGTCAGATCAGCACTTTGCTTTTAGATATCATGTATAGCGGTATCAGATCAACTTTAAAAACTGCCGCAGTCAAGGGCAGCATATTTTTCCTAAGTGCTGTTTTTTCTAAGCTGGCGTTCGTCCCCAATTCTCAGGGTTACCTTTGTACGGTCGAAGTACTCTAGAAGCGGTATGGCGTATTTTCTGCTTGTTCCCGCAAGTTCTTTAAATTCACCCGTTGAGATTTTACCTCGATCCTTCAAAAATGATATAAGCTGGTTTTTCAGGTTCTCCACTGCCAATCTGTGGAAAATGAGCTCATCTTTTACACGTATCAGCACCCCTTCGTTTATCATCCATTCACAAACGGCATTTTTTTCTTCCGGAGTCCCGGGAATTTTGTCTGCTATGTCCCGAAAGTAAGGCGGTTGAAGCCCTGCTTCAAGGTAAGTGGTTTCAATCGCCGCTCTGATTTTCTCCTGCTCAGGAGTGAGCACAGCAGAATGCCCTCTCAATCTGACCAAGTCGTTTTCCAATATTACATCCCCTGAGTTCACCAGCTCATCGACTATGAAGGCAAAAACACCGGTGGAAAGGTGTAATGCCCTACTTACCTCGGCATAAAGGAGTTCTCTGGGAATGCCGGACTTGAGCGGATGACGGGCGTGATATTCCCTGATCTTTTCAAGGCATATATTCTTTGCCGAAGATATATTTTCGGAAGCGATAAAAAGGCCCTTTTCTCTATCGATTATCTTGATTGCACCCTCTTTTTCCAACCGGTCTATAAGAGAGTGTAGCCTTTCGCCGAAACAGGCAGTTCGGACTCCAAGTTCCCGGTATGTAAGGCCTTTATAATCCGATGATCTTATGTGCCACAGAATCCGCCCGGAAGGCGTGCTCGATGCAAGAGATTGCAATTCAGCCGCCGCTCTTAACCTGGCTTTCCGTTTGTGCTTTTTGGGTAACGGGTTCAGTATGGAACCGCCTCCGATGGTTATAACCGGAGAGTAAGAACGAACGATAAATCTGTCTCCGGCCAGCACGGCCGTTGGTTCCTCCAGAATTAGCTGGGCATAAGCGGAGTCTCCCGGTTTAACCTGATCAGTTCCCAGTAGAGCCACCGTTGCAATTATTTCTACCGTACCCGTGTGAAAGCGAACTCTGTCGCCATGCTTGAGTTTCCTGGGTGCCGAAGGAAGAAGTAAAAGCTCCACGTCAACGAGGTTAGTCGGGATCAGAGCGTCCGGCGGTGCAACGACGTCGCCTCGCCGTACTTCCGATTTCTCGAGACCCTGCAGGTTGATGGCCGTCCGCATTCCCGGTCCCACTTCCTCTACAGGCTCACCGTGGGACTGAAGGCTTCGAGCCCTGGTGAGCCTCCTGGACGGATAAACCATCAAAGGGTCGCCGACGTGCAGCCTTCCCGTATTGCTTGTTCCCGTTACCACGGTTCCAAATCCCTTCATTGTGAAGACTCTATCAACGGGAAGCCTGAAAGGCCCCGATGACGGTCGTTCGGGAACGCTAACGGCAATGTCGGAAATAACCTTGACCAGTTTCTGTAATCCTTCCCCCGTTTTTGCAGAAACGGGGACTATTGGTGAACCTTCAAGAAAGGTTCCTTTCACCGCTTCACGGATGTCTTCCTTTACCAGTTCCAGCCAGTCTGGATCATCGACAAGATCGATCTTGGTAAGCACTACGAGTCCACGGCTTATATTCAGCAGGCGGCAGATATCCAGATGTTCTCTGGTTTGCGGCATAACCCCTTCATCAGCCGCAACCAAAAGGGCGACCATGTCCATGCCGGTCGCCCCGGATACCATGTGGTGGACGAACTTCTCGTGCCCGGGAACATCAACTATGCCAACCTTAATACCGTTTGGGAGGTTAAAGTGGGCAAAGCCCAATTCGATGGTTATGCCTCTTTCCTTTTCTTCCTTAAGACGATCGGTGTCAATGCCGGTAAGGGCTCTAATGAGAGATGTTTTACCGTGATCGATGTGACCTGCAGTACCCAGAATCACATACTTCATTGAGTAGCCCGCCTTCAGTAGATGTGAGACGACAGAGCTGGGAGTTCTCTGCGCTATCGTTCCTTCCACTCGGGTTTTCTCTTTTCCAGAAAGGCCCTCACACCTTCCTGAGCGTCTTCTGTGGAGCAAAGCCTGGCGAATATCTCGTTCATGTAGTCGAAGGCCCTGTAGTAGTCCATGTCCTCCGCCGTGTAGAATCCGGTCTTGGCAACATAAACTGCAAGTGGGCTTTTTTCTGCGAGTCGTGCTGCCCATTGTTGAGTTTCTTCGTCCAGAGATTCTCTGGGGACAACTCTGTTTATCAGACCCATATCGAGGGCATCTTTTGAGGATATGAGTTCTCCAAAAAGAAGCATTTCCAGCGCCCGTTTTCTTCCGAGAGATCGCCTTACGGCAACCACCGGCCCTACACAATTCAGACCTACATTTATTGCCGTGAGTCCCATACGTGCGTCGTCGCTGGCTATTGCAAGATCACAGGCGGCGACAAGGCCGCATCCGTTAGCTGCAGCCACCCCGTGCACCTGGGCAATCACCGGTTTGGCTATGCGACTTATGGTCACAAGGGGCTTTTCCATCCAGTCTATCCATTCTCTGTATTCCGTGGTCGATTTGCCGAAGAAATCGCTCACATCAATTCCCGCACAGAAAGCCTTGCCTGCTCCTTTAATCACAATAACCCTCGTTTCGGCATCATCGTTAAGGGTCCAGAGAATCTCGTTAAGCTCTTTCGCCAGAGTGAGATTAAAGGTGTTCAGCTTTTCAGGCCGGTTCAGTGTAACGGTGGTGACCTTGTTGGGTTGCTTTTCAACAATTATTGTTTCGTAGTGATGCATTGGTAACCTCCCGGGACGAACCTGTTTTTAAAACCTGCTCATAATCGTCATCAGGTGCGCCGCCTCGCTGAGCGGTGCGTTAAGATTTGCCCTGTGGTTGGCAAAAAGGCCGTCAAGATCTGCGTCCAGGATAATCCATGGATCCATCTGTTCCGCCCTGTGTAATTCGTGGAGAATTTCGTCCATGATTTCCACGGCGTCGATTGTTACGAGCTGTTCGTAAAATCCCACCCTTACTACTTTCAGTATTTCGTACATAACATGGGCCACGCCCTTTGCGTAATAGAAGTAGTCATCGGTTTCGAACCAGCTTACCGGTCTTCCGTCGGCATGGCGATCCATTATGAGAGTACGGTTTACATTGCCCAGAAGGTCGCTGTAAGAGACAACGAGGGCAAGCAGGTTGTCGGTCCGATAGTAAAAACGACGCTCACCGGTATGAAGCTTCCTGAGAAACTTCTTGAGATGTTCTACCGCTTCTTTGTACTGACTTTCGGCAGATGGAAACCAAAATTGGGTTGCTTTGTTCATAAAGAGGTTTAACGCATCTTCAAGATCCCGATCGTAGGCGTCCGCTTCGCCCATTCTTGTCAGGCTGTCTTTGAGCCTTAAGGTTGTAAACCTCATGGCTTCAAGCACGCCGAGCTGGAAATTGTTGATGTTGTCGGTAAATCGGCCTATTATGAGATCATTCGGTCTCCAGCCCAGGAATCTCCCGTCCAGTTCGTGTTCCATAAGTCGAATCATGGTTTCCACAAAGGTTACCCCGGGAATAGGTGAGATTTCAGGAAGAACCACATGTTCTTCTTCCTCTTCGTGTGCCGGAATTTCCACCTCGGCAGGAGTTTCCCTTTTTTCGGTAATAGCCCCTTCAGGCTTTCTAACTTCCTCGGTTACATGAGTTTCGGGTACACGGGGTGGAGCAGGAACCGTGGGGGTGAAGGTTTTAAGCCTGTGTCCTTCCGTTACCTCACGTCCTCGCCCCTCAATAGGCGGCACCGTGGCTTCCGGAAGCCCGGGTCGCCGGAGAGCCTGTCCCCGTGGCTTAACCGTCTCCTGGCCCGTCTCCTGGTGCATGGTTGCGGAGTCTCCTGCGTGTCCTTTTTGTGCCTCATCCGCACCGTGCATCGTTTCAATTCTTTCCAGCATGCGCCCTTGTTCCTCGGGCGGAAGGAGTGTATGACGCTGAAGGGCGTAAACAATTCCTCCCGTAATGGTTAAAAAAGAAAGCAGAATTGCAAAGAAAACTTTTTTATTCATCACCAGCGCTCCTTATTCCGTAGTATGTTGCACATGCGTTGTCCGATTCCCAGGTGCTTACACAATGTACCCATCGATACTTACCGTTAAACTTCTGGCTTAAACGCTGGAAGATAAAACGGGCTATGTGCTCCGAAGAAGGATTAACGTCCCGGAAGCAGGGATGGTCGTTTAGCAACTTATGATCGAGTTCTTCCAGAAGTTCATTCGTTGCTTTTTTGAGTTCACCGAAATCTACGAGGATACCGCACTCATCCAGCCTGGTCCCCCGGACTACCACCTCCACCTTCCAGTTATGCCCGTGAAGATTTTCGCACTTACCGCGGAAATTTCTTAACTGATGAGCCGCAGCAAAACCTGCCTGAATCTTAACTTCGTACAAACCTTCCATATCCAGACCCCTGTTGTACCATTCCGGTTGAACCTTTCATGGTTTCCATTTAATAGAAACGCCAGGCGGTGTCAAACAAAGGTGGTAATTGTGGATTGACCTTTTTTGCAAGGCCTAATAAGGATAGCTTGAATGATGGAATTTGTTAATCGGGAGAAAACCTATCATGCCCAGGGTTAAGAAGCCACTTTCTGCCAGCCTGGAGGACTACCTGGAAGTAATTTACCATCTTCAAAAGAGAGACAAGGCTGCCCGTGCAAAGGACATTGCCGACAGAATGAAGGTTCAGCCTGCCTCTGTAACCGGGGCGTTGCGTGAGCTTTCTGCCCGGGGACTGATCAATTATCAGCCTTACAGTCTTGTTACTCTCACCGAAGAGGGGCTGGAGGTAGCAAAAGATATCATAAGGCGCCATGAGGTACTAAGAAAGTTTTTCCGTACTGTTTTAAAACTTTCGCCCAGGCAATCGGAAACCAATGCCTGCCGCATAGAACACGCAATAAATCCGGATGCAATGGCACGGCTCGTCAAATTCATTGAATTTCTTGAGCGTTGCCCTCGTGCGGGTTATGAGTGGTTCGATTCTTTTGAAAAATTCTGCAATAACGGCATAAATCCGGATGAATGCAGGGTGTGCATAGAAGAGTGCCTCAGGAGGGTAGGGGATTCTGAAGAAGAAAAGGAGTAGGCATTCAGTCCATCATTGATGGTAGCCATAATGTCAGGGGTTCCCAGTAGGTTATCAGGATCAAATTCAAGATCAGTACCATCAGAAAAAGACCTATCCGGCGGATGATTTCGTCCAGGCGTATGTTTGCGATACTGCAGGACACAAGAAGACAAATTCCCAGGGGTGGTGTGAGCATGCCTATGGCAAGGTTGACCACTACCACTACTCCAAGCTGAATGATGTCCATATTGAGGCTGGGTAGCAGGGGAGTGATGACCGGGACGAGCAAAATAAGTGCGGCAGTCGTTTCAACGAAGGTCCCGGCGGCTAAGAGGAGAGCGTTTATCATGAGTAGCAAAAGAGTCCGGTCCCGGGTTATGGAGAGTATACCGGAGGCAATACGGGCCGGGATGTCTTCTATGGCCATAAGCCAGCTAAAGACCGAAGCCGTTGCGATTATGAAAAGAATTGTGCTGGCCGTAAGGCATCCTCTTATTACGAGTGATGGTAAGTCTTTCCATCTTAATTCCTTGTGTATGAAGAGACCCACTATTAGTGCATAAAAGGTTGCGACGGCGGCGGCTTCTGTTGCCGTAAATACTCCGCCGAGTATACCGCCCAGTATCACTACAGGAGCCCCCAGAGCCCATTTAGCTTCCCAGAATGTTACGACCAGGCGCCTCCATGAAAAGGGTATGGTTTCCCTTATACCTTCCTTCCAGGAGATCAGCACGGAAAGGGTCATAAGGCTAATGCCGATCATCAGCCCGGGGATTATGCCGGCAACGAAGAGCTTTCCCACCGAGGCCCCCGTAAGGAATCCGAATATGATCATGGGAATGCTCGGAGGTATCACCACACCAAGAGAACCACCTGAAGCCATGACGGCTCCTGCCAGCCGGGGGTCATAGCCCCGACTTACCATGGCCGGTATCATGATACTGCCAACGGCGGCGGCATCGGCGGCGGCAGAACCGGATATACCGGCAAAGAACATGGCAGCCACTATTGTAACGGCAGTTAGCCCTCCCGGTAGCCACCCCACCAGCGCTTCGGCGAATTCTATAACCCTTCTGGAGATACCACCCGATTCCATCAGAAATCCTGCGAGCATAAAAAGCGGTACGGCCAGAAGGGGAAAGGAATCAACCCCTGCGTAGAGCCTCTGGATTATCATAACCGGGGGAAGATCACCGTGAAATACGAAGGCGACGAGGGAAGAAAGGGCGATTGAGAAGGCAATTGGTACACCGGAAAGGAAGAAAAAGAAAAGGCTGATGAAGAGAATTGCCGTCATAATTGCAGTCAGTCTTCCGAAACTCCCCTGAAGAGACTAGCCAGGGAGTGAATCAACAGAATTAATCCGCTTGTCGGGATTATCGCGTAAGGTATCGCCATTGTTATACCAAGGGCTGCCGTTTTCTGAGCCGACACAAAAGAAGTAAAGCGCAGACCGAAATAGATCAGCACCGATGAAAACACTACACAACCCGTCCAGACAAGCCAGTCCACAACTCTTTTAATCCCCTTGGGGAGATTTCTAACGAAGAATTCTATTCCTACGTGCATGCGACGCTTGAATGCCGAGGTTGCTCCGAGAAAGGTCAACCACACCAGGGTTATTCTTCCGAACTCCTCGGACCAGAAGATAGAATGATTGAGCACATACCGGCAGAACACCTGTGCTCCCATCACAATAGCCATGGACATACCCAAAAGGCAAAGACACAATTCCACCACAAAATTCACCCGGTCGCTCAACCGGCAGATAAACTTTACCGGCGACTTATACTCCATTTACTCCCGACCGACTGCCCTCAGAAATAGGGGCAAAAGTTCCTGTACCTCTTTTGCCCTGAAGATATCCAGTTCCCTTATACCCTTGACCCTGGCTCTGAAGGACTCAAGATCGGGATGCTCATCCACAATCATTCCTGCTTCTTTGAGGTTTTTCAAAAAGGTAGCTTCATTTTGTCGATTCCATCTCCTCTGATAGTGGGCGGCTTCGATCATGCATTCTTCTATGAGTTTCTGGTCTTCCGGCGGAAGGCCGTTGAACCACTTGAGATTGGCTATATCAATGTGGGCCGAATAGACATGATGGGTGAGGGTCAGGTACTTCTGCACTTCATAGAGCTTGTAAGTCCATATCACCCATAGAGGGTTTTCCTGAGCGTCTATGGTTCCCTGCTGGAGTTCGGTATAAATCGGCCAACCCATAGGGGTTGGATTGGCTCCCAGAAGCCGCCACAGTTCCTTATGAAGTACGGACTCCATAACTCGAATCTTTAGTCCTTTAACGTCGTCCACGCTATGGACGGGTCTTTTGTTATTCGTGAGATGACGGAAGCCGTTTTCCGAGAAGGATAGACCCTTAAAGCCGACCCTCTCAAGGCGCTTTAGGAGCAACCGTCCCGGTTCACCGTCAAGTACCCTATCGACCTCTTCGTAGCTGGAAAACAAAAAGGGATAATCTATAACACGTGCCTCCGGGAGAAATACGTCAAAGGGTCCCGAAGTAATGATCCCCATTTGCACCGTTCCAAGCTGAATCTGTTGAAGAATTTCCGTTTCCGTACCCAAAGATGCACTGTGATAAATCTTGACTTCGTATTTGTCGGATCTGCTTTCCAGAAGTTCTTTGAACTTCTCGGCACAGATATTCTGTGCCGAGCCCGGCTTTGTAACAACACCCAATTTAATTGTTTCTCGTGCGTCGGCCACCGAAAAAAAGCCAACAAGAAAACATAACATAAGAAACGCGGACAAAGCTTTCCTGCTCATTGGTTTCCTCCGTCAGTTAAGTGGTTGGTTACGGGAATGTGGTTTTCAAAGGTGCCTCGAAAATTCGGCATCGTCAAGTCTCCTCCATGTAGAGTCTGGTCGGATTATCGGTAAGGGGAGAAGTTTCCCTGAATTTAGCAATGGTTTTCCCGGAGCCGGGCAAGCTTTTCCGCCCGCATTTTGCGTTTCATTTCAATTCACGGAAATTCTCTAATTTTTCTTAAAGGGTTAACAATTTCCACCGGAAAGAAAGCCTCTTTTTTCTCATCTTAACCGGACATGATTAACCTAGGCCCTCGGTTAGCGAAACGCTACCGCCTGAATCGATTCTTTATTTGCACCTGTTCATTTCATTAGTCTTGGATAGGCATTTTTGTTATATGTTAAACAAATTATGGTAACCTTGATAAAAAAGGAGGTCCCATGAGTAAGTGTGCAAACCTCCTTGTAGCCCTTGATGGGTCGGAGGCTTCTTTTGAGGCCGTTCGTTATGTAGCCATGCTTTTGCATCCCGATAGCTGGAATATACATCTAACCCACATATGGGATCCCGTGCCTGAAGGCTTCTGGGACTTTGAGATAAATCCCCTGGGGCGTGCAAGAACCGCGGCTTTTTCTGCGTGGCAGGCTAGAGTTAGAAAAAACATTGATGAGTTTATGGAAAGATCCAGAAGCTATCTTGTGGAAAAGGGCTTTCCACCAGAACGCGTCTGCATCAGGATACAGGTCAAGGAGCATACGGGTGGAGTGGAGCGTGATCTGGCGGCGCTGGCTCGTGACGGGTCACACTGCGCCGTGGTTGTTGGCCGTCGGGGTTTAAGCAACATTTCCGACCAGGTCATCGGTACCGTTACGCAGAGGCTCTTAGGACTACTTTCAAATGTACCTCTCTGGGTCGTAGGTCGTAGTGACAATGCGGACAGATTACTTGTAGGCGTTGATCTTTCAGAGGGGGCCATGAGAGCCGTAGAACATGTTGCTCAGGCTTTTTCTTATGGGTTCTCTCCCGGGTCTATTTGTCTCTTCCATGCAATTCGCGGCATTGCTCCTGAAAGAACCAGGGTTGCCCGGGCTTTCGCACCCGTTGAAACCCATGTTCCCACCGACAAGATGATTGATGAAATCAGAGAGCTTAAGGACAAAATCGGGGCTGTTTTCGACAGGGCTCGGGCCGTTCTTGAATCTGCCGGTATTCCTTCAAACATAGTTACCACGAAGGTCGTTTGCGGAGTATCGAGCCGATCTCTTGCCATAGTGGACTACGCACGCCACCAGAACTTCGGAACGGTGGTGGTCGGTCGGCGTGGTCTTTCCCGGTTTAAAGAGTTTTTCATGGGTCGTGTAAGCACCAAGGTTATCAGTATGGTTCACTATCGAACCGTCTGGATCGTCGGATCTCCTTCTGACAGTTGAAGCGTTCCTATGTATTCTTCTATGGTTGCGAAGTTATTTTCCGAAAGGAATCGGGCGATGCCCTCTATTATCTCCAGTGATGCCCGGGGATTGGTAAAATTTACGGAACCCACCTGTACGGCTCGGGCTCCAACCAGCAAGAACTCCAGAGCATCTTCCGGAGTTGCTATGCCCCCGACCCCGACGACCGGTATCTTAACGGCTCTGACCACTTCGAAAACGCACCTGAGGGCAATGGGTTTTATGGCAGGTCCCGAGAGCCCTCCCACTACGTTTCCCAGCCGGGGCTTCCTTGTGTAAATGTCTACGGCCATTGCCGGGATCGTGTTTATGCACGAAATGATGTCTGCTCCTGCTTCTTCAACGGCCCTGGCTATCAGGGCAATTGAAGTTACCTGAGGTGAGAGCTTGACCATGACGGGAAGAGAGGTGTTCTCCTTTACGGTCTCGATCACCTTCGCTGCGGATTCGGGATCGGCTCCGAAGTGAAGACCTCCTGCCGAGACGTTGGGACAGCTTATGTTTACTTCCAGGGCAATTATGCCCTCCTGATTGTCCAATATCTCTGCCAGTTCACGATACTCTTCCACCCTTTCTCCGAAGATGTTGACGATAACCGGAACAGAGCGTTTTTGAAGATAAGGCAGTTTTTCCTTTAGAAAAACTTCCACACCGACGTTTTCCAGGCCTATGCTGTTGATAAGTCCTGCGGTAGTTTCGACGATTCGTGGTGGTGGGTTACCGGGTCTGGGCGTCAGGGAAATTCCTTTAACTATGACGGCGCCGAGTTTTTCCAGGGGCACGAAGTCGGCGAATTCACGACCGTAACCGAAAGTGCCCGATGCAACCATGACGGGATTTTGAAGCCTGATTGGGCCGACTGTCACGGAGAGATCTACGCTTTTTTTCATAGCTCTTCCCACCTTATCTGTTCAGGATAAAATACGGGGCCTTCAAAACAGACGTGGACGAATCGGGTCTTGCCGTGTCCGTAATCTACCTGTCCCGGCAGAGCACAACCCAGACATGCTCCCATACCGCAGCCCATAACCGATTCAAGACAGAACTGGGCAGGAATCTTGTTTTCAATGACCCAATTTGCCGTGTGTTTGAGCATCGAAGGAGGGCCACAGGCGTAAAGATAAGAGGGCAAGGAGTTAGCACCTGTGACCGATTTCATACAATCCAGCACGGTTCCGCAGAACCCTGCCGATCCGTCATCGGTGGAATAATGCACTTCGTGGCACAGGGAAGAGAAGTATATCTTCGGGATGAACTCAGAGTGCGTTTTTGCTCCGTAAAAAAGTACCCGACGGCTTCTGGGCCTCCTTAATCTGATGTCTTCCATGCAGGCCACGAGGGCGGCCATGCCAATCCCGCCGGCTACGAACCAAACACTGGCGGCATCTTCAGGAGGTGGACGAAATCCGTTACCCATCGGTCCAACAATATTCACGGTTTCGCCTTTTTGTTTGGTGCTCATTATTTTCGTACCCTTGCCAACAATACGGTAAACGAGCTCTATTATGCCTTCATTGCGATCTATCCTGAAGAATGAAAAAGGCCGCCTGAGGAAGGGATCGAAGGAAGAGTCAACCCTGACCATAACAAATTGTCCCGGGCGGGCTTCCCGCGCAACGGCCGGAGCCTGAAGAATCATTCTACAGGTTGTGGGGTTAAGCCTCACGTTCTCAAGAATTATTGCGTCTTCCATGTGTTTCTTCATGCCGTTGAGCCTCCTTATTCCTTAAGGCCTATGACAGAGGCCATCCTGCCACTTCGCTTCCTGCGTCGATAAGAAAAGAACAGTTCCGGATGGCATTTTGTACACCAGCCCGTAATTTCAATGTGTTCAGGGACCAGACCGGCATCCATCAACTGTTTACGGCTTATGGCCCAGAAATCAAAGTAATTTGGGGCGACACGAAAGGACCAGAAATACTCCGGTAGTTCGCTTTTGTAGTTAACAAACTCGGCACAGCAGGGACCAAGAGAGGGACCGATTGATGCGACCAGATCTGAGGGTTCGCAATGATAGGCTTCCTGCATGATCTTTACAACGCGCCCCAAAATGTTTGCGACGCTACCTCGCCATCCGCAGTGAACGGCAGCGATGACCTTCCTGGTGGGATCGCCGATGAGGACGGCCTGGCAGTCCGCGGTCTTGATCATGAGACCAATGTCCTGAAGGTCCGTTACTATGGCGTCGGCTTCTACCGGCCTGAAGTCGTATCCGGACTTTAAACAAACAACGCTCGCTCCGTGGGTCTGGTTGCACCAGAAGATCTTCCTGACACCCAGAAAACCGGCAATCCTTGAGATGTTTTTTTCGACGTTTTCGCGGCTGTCTCCTACCGATTGAACCACATTGAGGGAGTCAAAAGGAGGAGGACTTACCCCACCATGCCGTGTAAAGAAAGCATGAACCAGTCCGGGTATGCGACTCAGAATGGCCGACTTGATTAAAACAACGGAACCGTTGCGGATGAGAGGAGTCTTTTTATAAGGATTTAAGGAGGAGAGGTAAGCGGAAGGGTTCTCGAGTTCTTTATCTTCCGGAGACCCCTTTGAGGAGGAGCTTGAAAGAGTAAATCCAAAAGGATTTCTTTCCACAGGGTATTTCATTATTTCTGATCCCGGGACGGATTTCTCTCCTTACACCGCTCTACCACCTCCACGATACGGGGCACGAATTCCGTGCTTTTCGAAGCTCTTCTATCAAACCATCGCGCAAACAGAAAAGCCAAAGCCATCATTCCGAGCGATCCTGCAAATCCCCAGAGAGATGGATTCTTTAGCTCAAAGGCCGATGCCAGCTTTATTCCTGAGAAAAGACCTATTATCAGGGAGGCTATGGGAATGATATAGACGACCATTGTGCTTTTCATAAGAGTCCCTGAAGGAACTGAAACCATTACAACGTCGCCGGGGGAAGCTCCCGCTTCGTTTATAGCTTCAACCTCCATGTCCTCGGTTTGTGTTCCCAGGGCATGACACATCCCACGGGCTACACAGCCTGCGCAGGCTTCAGTCCTTTTTACTCTTATTACGGCTCGTTCGCCGAATATTTTTTCGACGACCGCTCTTTCTCGTATCATCTTGCTTCAACTCCCTGCAGGGCGTCGTTATTACCCGAGTTCTGAGTTGCCTCGGTTTCTTTTACCGAAGGCCTGGGTATCACGGTATATTCAATTTTAACACGCTCTGGTGAGCCCGGTGCAAGCTTTAGTGATGCCGGTGCAAGAACCAGAGGAACCGTAATGGTTCCGGACTCTTTGATGTCATCCAGGCGAACGGGAGCAGTATAAACGGTGTCTATAGAGTTCAGGATGCTTTTCCCCCCAACTATTGTGACCGTTTTCGGCATCACCCTTGCCGAAAGCATGGTCAGGGAACTATCCAGATGACCTACCCAGTCTATCTGAACATCCACCTTTTTGGTTATAATCCTGTCCAGTACGACCTCTACAAAATGCGGCTCAATGCGGCTCAGGGTTATTCCCGGCGGAAGGTAAACATTCTCCTGCGTTATGGGAAGTGCATTAACGCCTTCCGTCGCTTTAGCAAGGCTGACCTGGACGGATATCTGTTGTGGCTTAAGTGATCTCATAAGTGCACTGGCACCGCTGACATGCAGGCGGACCTGAGATGGTCTGGCATCCAGGATTTCCAGATCGGCAGGGCGACCGGTAAACTCAATAGGCACATCAACGGCCATTATAACGTCGCGACTTCGGGTAAAGCCAAACCATATCGATGTAATGACGGCCAGGGAGACCACTGCGGCGATGATCGATTTCAAACGCTCTCTGGTCCTTTCTTTCCGGGTTTCGACGGGCTTTCCGGGCTTTGCCTGTTGATCCAGTTCCTGTTTCAACGTTTCTACGTCTGGCACGGCCTGTATGTTTCCTTTTTTGGCTACCGACACGCGGCCTCTTTCTTCCGATACCACTACTACCAAGGCGTCACTTCTTTCTGAGAGTCCCAGTGCAGCTCTGTGTCTCGTTCCGTAGAATGTGGGAAGATCGGAGCGCTGGGAAAGAGGCAGGAGCACCCCTACTTCTTTCACTGTGTCACCCTCAATTATGGCAGCGCCATCGTGTACGGGGTTATCCGGCCAGAATATGCTCAGAAGCATTTCCTGAGATACCTTACCGTTCCAGGGAATTCCACCGTGCACCAGTTCGGTAATGTCTTCCCTTCCGGGGAAAACCATGAGAGCACCGATCCTTTTCTTGCCCATCTGAATAGCCGCTCTGGCGATTATCTCCGAAGGTGTTTCCTGAACCCTCAGAGGGCTTCCCCACAGAAAGGTTCTCAGGTTATGCACCTGAAGAACCGTTCGTAACTCGTTACGGAATACGACGATTATTATAATTGCAGCAACCGCTATTATCGCCTGAAGGACCCAACTGGTTATGATTAAGCCAAGCCCTACGGCGACCTTCTGGGCAATCCATAAAATGGCAATGCCTATGATTACCCGGAAAGCATTTGTTTCGTGAAAGAGTATGTATATCCTGAAAAGGATGTAGCTATTTATCAGTATGTCCAGTATGTCCTGCCATCTGATAATGCCTGAAAGCATGAATTCAATCCGTGATGCTAAAACGCAATACTTCGTAAACGAAACCGTCTTCTCCCACTACCTCAACCTGCCAGGGTCCCTTGTCGGCTTCCCTGAGCTGTATGGAGCTGTAGGCAACCGGGTTAGTCTTTCTGACCCTGAGCCTGATCTGCGTACTCAATTCGTCTCTATGTCGCCATCGATGATATACGGTAAGAGCCCCTGAAACATTTTCAAATCGAGTATAACAAAAAACTTCTCGCTTCTCGACGGAAAAAACTATCGATGGCCCCACACAGGCATAGTCTTTGACTCCTTCACACATCAAAGCTTCCACGAGTTGAGGCCGCGTGTTGGGCATGGTACCATCCTGGGCAGATAGCCTAACGGCGTTTATGAGGGTAATAACTAAGGCCATGATCGCAACGGTCAACAGGTTCAGCGTTTTTCCCCAAACCATAGCCTTTCTCCTAAAATATTTGGCTGAGTTTATCGGCTCAAGGAATGAAAGAAATCATAAATCCTCCTGGCCAATGAAGTCGGTAGGCCCGGAACGGTCAGAAGGTCATCAAGCTCCGCATCACGGATTAAATTGACATCTCCGAAATGACGGAGAAGCAGGGCTTTACGTTTCGGGCCGATTCCGGGTATGGAGTCGAGGACGGAGTGGGTAAGAAAGGATCGATGCTTTTTTCGATAATTGGTCAAGGCAAATTTATGAGCTTCGTCGCGAAGAAGCTGAAGCAGTCTGAGCACTTCGGGTTCTTTTTCAAGTGATATAGGTTCGCTCAGGCCCGGTACGTAAACCTTTTCCAGCAGGAGCCTTTCGTTTCTGGAATCCCCGGTTTTTTCCTTCGCAAGGGCAATAACCGGTGGTGAAGCTTCCGGGAAGGTTTTTATCAGGTCCAGAACAGCACTCAATTGTCCTTTGCCTCCGTCCAGGACCAGCAAATCGAGAGAGCCGAATATCAGGGGTTCTTCTTCACGAAAACGTTTTAAAGTGTACGCCATCATGGCGGGATCTCCCTGCAGGCTCGTGTTGTCCAGATCATAGGCCCTGTAGAGTGACGGGTCGGGAAGACCGTCCCGAAATACCACGATCCCGCCCACCGTATGTCGTCCGAACAGTGTTGATATATCAACGCAGGCAATAAGACGCGGTAACTTCGAAAGCCCAAAAAGTTCCGTAAGCTTACTGAGAGCGCTCTGCCGGTGCTCGAGGGTTTTTAACTTTGCCAGGGCATGCTCTCTGGCGTTTTTTTGTGCAAGCTCAAGAAGCTCTTTCCGGTAGCCCTTAACAGCCCGACCGATGTTAACCTTTTTACCCCGCAGGTTGCCTAAAAAGGACTCAAGGGAATCTCTGTCGTCAAGATTCACGGGCACGATGATTTCGTCAGGAATGAAGGAAGTTCCCGTGTAGTACTGACGGATAAAAGATCCGATAATTTCTTCCGTCGTTCCCTGAGCATTACTGATGTCCAGATTTTTCTGGCCGGTAATGATTCCCTGTCTGACGAAAACCACAGTCACATGAAAACTTGCATCTTCGTTCCAGATGCCCAATACATCTAAATCGACTGTACTTCTTCCCACAACGTATTGCTTCTGCGTGATTGCTTCAACAGCCTTAAGGCGGTCTCTGTAAAGAGCCGCCCTTTCAAAGTCCAGTTGCTCCGCCGCCTCCTTCATTCTCAGCTCAAGCTCCAGCCTTACCCGGTCGGCTTTGCCGGTGAGAAACTGTATCAATTCATTTACTATGCTCCTGTAAGCCTCTCTGGCGATCAGTCCGCAGCAGGGTCCACTGCAAAGGCCCATGTCGTGGTTCAGACAGGGTCTGCTTCTGATCGGGGGCTTCCCGCTGCGGCAGATTCGAAGCGGAAAGGCTTTTCTGAGCGTCCTGATGGCTTCTTTGAGGGTGGACGCAGATGTATAGGGGCCGAAATACAAGGCTCCGTCTCTTTTTACCCTTCGCACCACCTCCAGTCTAGGGAAGTCTTCTGACGGATCAATCCGGAGTGAAGGATAATTTTTATCGTCCCGGAGTACTACATTGTAGGGCGGCCGGAACTTCTTGATAAATTGAGATTCCATAATTAACGCATCGTACTCATCGGCAGTTGCAATGAATTCTAGGAATTTAGCCTTGGCCATCATGGCCGCCGTTTTTGGGGAAACAGGCCGGTTCCAGTATGACGATACTCTTTTTCTCAGGTTCCGTGCCTTGCCCACGTAAAGCACCCTGCCTGTAGCGTCACGGAAGATATAAATTCCGGCACTTTCGGGTATTTCCGGCGGATGGTTTGAACTGCTTAAGGGAAACCAGGAAGTATCACTTAATCGAGGATTGATAACTGACTTTCCTGCCTCCTTCGTAGAGGTATTCTCGGTCTTTTGAATATTCCTTCTTTTGGACATGGTTTTCTAATCGGAGGTTTCGTCTATTACCGAAATGCCGACGGCTCTTTCGGGCCTTTCTTCACGACAACCCTGGCTCATCATAATTCCGGCAATAACCAGCAGGGCACCGAAAATCTGAGTCGAATTAAGGGTTTCTCCCAGCAAAGCCCATCCCATAACGACCGAGACGACAGGTATAAGGTTTATGAAAGCGGCGGCTCTTGCCGCAGAAGTTTTTGCAACTCCATAATTATAACAACCGTAGGCAATAACACTAACCATTATTCCCAGAAAGACAACGGCCCCTGTAGCGTAAGGGTCCCACCGTAGTTCGTGGGTATGTGCCTGCCACAGGGCAAGTGGTAGAAAAAACAGAGAACCCGCAAAGGATTGCACTGCCGCCATGAAAAAAGGGTGATAGTCACGACTCAGAAGGCGCACGATGAGTGTGTAGCCCGTTCCCATTATCATGGCCAGAAACTCCAGCGTGTTTCCCAGAATGGGATTGGGACTGTGAAGGTCAGGGTTGCCTGCTAATGTAAGAACGACCACACCGGAGATTGCCGTAATAAAACCGGCAATTGTTAAAAGGGAGATATGTTCACCCAGAAAGAAGGCGGCGGCTATTCCGACCATCAGGGGCATGGTAGAAACAATGAGAGATGCGAGGCTGGCCGATGTGTACTTCAGGGCATAGCTTTCGCAAATGAAATACAGACAGGGCTCGAAGGCGCTCATGAGCAGCATAAGCTTAAGGTGTTCCCGGGGCAGACGCCTGGGTTTTATTCTTGATAGGATCAGATAGAAAAAGGCCGAAGCCACAAGAAGCCTGCCGAAAACGACAACAAAAGGCGGGTAAGCGAGAACGGCGATTTTCATGGCGACAAAGGAGCTTCCCCAGAGTATCATGGCAAGAAGGAGTGCCAGGAAGGCAGAGCCGTTTCCGTTCACGACTTATGCCCCCCCGCCTTCTCAGAAACCGAATTGTTTTCCTTATTTTCCCCTATTAAAGACTCCACATGCTTCGGGCTCCAACCACCTCCAAGAGCTTTGTAGAGCTTTACAAGATAGGCTGACACGTTGCCCGTACTCTGTACCAGTTCATCCTCCAGAGACCTGAGCGTTCTCTGAGCGTCCAGGACGGTGACAAAATCCACAAGTCCGGCGTTATACCTGTCCTGAGCAAGCCTTTCGGCGCGTCTGGCCGCCTCGACGGCCTTTATCAACGCCTCCCTACGACGCTGTTCTTTGGCAAAATCCACGAGGGCGTTCTCAACCTCTTCAAGCGCCGCAAGAACCGTTGCTTCGTATTGAATGATTGCCTGCTCCTGTGCGGCCGTCTGGGCTTTTATGCTCTGACGGATTTCCCCGGCATCGAAGATTCTCCAGGTTACACCCGGGCCGATTTGCCAGAAACGGCTTGCCCACTGAAATAAATCCCCGGCTTTAAGAGACTCCAGGCCGATTGTTCCGATCAGCCTGAGCTTCGGATATAATTCCGCCTTCGCAACCCCTATTTTGGCCGTTTCTGCTGCAACGCGCCGTTCTGCTTGCCTTATGTCCGGACGACGCCGCAAAACTTCCGCCGGAATGCCTACGGCAACCTCAACAGGCGGGGCCGGTATTTGACCCTCTGATGAGAGGATCCTGTCGATCTCTCCGGGCTCTTTGCCCAGTAACACCGCAAGCCCGTTTCGGGTCTTTTCGATGCTGGACTGGAGCAGGGGGATGGTTGATCTGGTCTGCTCGAGATTGTAAAGCGCCTGCTGTACGGTTAACTCATCAACAAGACCCGCTTCGTAACGTGATTTGTTTAACTCATAGGTTTCTTCCTGAATCTTCATGTTGTCCCTGGCAACGCGAAGCCGATTTTCGTATGTTCTCAACTCAATATATCTAAGAGCGATTTCGGCCGTAAGGCTCACAAGGGCATCCTCAAGACCGGCCTCTTCGGCTTCCAGTTCGGCAACGGCCGCCTCTACAGCCCGCCTGGTGCCGCCAAAAATGTCGATCTCCCATGCAGAATCGATGGCGATATTAAATGAGTCGGTTTCTCCCAGAGCCGAACTCGTCCTTTGTCTTGAGTAACTGCCTGAGGCATCTGCCTTGGGATAAAAACCGGCCCGCTCAACACCCAGGAGTGCTCTGGCCTGTTTTATCCTTGCCACCGCCTCTTTGATCGTCAGGTTTCCTCTGATCGCCTCCGATTCCAGACGTGACAGAACGGGGTCATCAAATATTTGCCACCATTCTTCCAGTAACGCCTCATCCATCTCCTGAACCTGTTTTACCTTGCCCTCCGTGTCGGCCCGCCACTGTTCGGGGCTTCTTGGTCTTATGCCCGGATAGTCGGGTCCTACCGCCGAACAACCCAGGAACACCAGAACGACCCCGATTCCTACGGCAAGGCGCAAAGGCATATCCACTCTCCCCCTTTGAATTTAACATTTTTAGATGCTCCCTCTATCAATCTCTCTGCTACCTTTGCACAGAGCCTGCCACTTTAGCAAGTAGCGTCTCCGGAGGAACGCCGTAATTATAGGACCTCATTCTGAAGTAATTGAACAAAAGGGCTATGGCAGAATCTACGTAGTCGTAAATTCTTAAGCGCCCGTAACCGGATTTCTCACACTCTTGAGCCAGATGGGATATGGCTTTAGCCAGTTCGACATGAAAATATAGAGGCACCGCAAGGAAAAGAGATCTCACATTGAGGGCGGCATAGCATCTTATCAGAGTCTGCGACGTCAAAAGATAAACGTCGGCGTCGGGATCGATCTTGAGCTCCGTACTGGATGCGGGTGAAACCCCGTCATAAGAAGCTTCTCTGGTAATATCGTCGTAGGGCATGATTATCTTGGAAACTCTAATCGGCTTTTCCAGGAGCATGTTGTAGAGTGCTTCTTCCTGAAGCGGACCGCCTGTGATTAATGCGACGGGGCGAATGCCCTGAAGTACTTCGGCCAGAACATCCGATGCGATCTGACGATTTCTCGCTTCGTCTTCCATGAGTTTTTGAAGCATCGGAAGATAATCCATTCTGGATGTGTAGGGATAGGTAAATTCGGTGGTCTTTGCGACCACATGAGCTCGAATAATACCTCTTCCTTCCCGGGCATTTTCCGGATCAATCCTGTAGACGACCTCGCCCAGGTACAGTGTTATAATCTGAGTAAGCCTGTCGTTGGGATCGAGTTCATGACAGAGCCCCAGAGTGTATTTGGAGTCAAATCGCCACATGATCTGGGAAAGTACCCTGTGAGGGCATCTGTTGGCATCGTCAAAAATTACGTAACCGAAGTGTCCCTGAAGTTCCCTCCAGTGTCTCAATACCTCACTGGAGTGTGCTATCGTAATTCGACTTCCCAGTTTTTTCTGGCCCTGAATAAAACGACCGATTTCATGTTCGGGGATCTGAAGAAACATGCCGATCTTGCGTATCCAGCCATCCAGCAGTTCCAGCTTCGGGATTATCACAAGCGTGGGCTGCTTTCTTTCTGCAACCGTATAAAGGGCAATGACGGTTTTACCGCTTTTGTACCCTCCGACAATTGTTGCGAAATCCTTCTCCAGAATTGCCTCTGCCGCATCCTGCTGGTACTCCTTAAGATAACCGTGGAAATCGACAAAAATTGGACTAAAAACCTTTCGTGAATCGACAATCTTGTAGGCCTGTCTGAAGGAGTTGCAAAGAGAGATGAGCTCCGGCAGGAACCCACGTGGCAGAGCATATGTTCTTTTTAAGCGCCGTATGCAGGAGATTGTCGGAGGAATGTTTCCTATCCACATTCCGCTTTGATGCCGCTGTTCATACTCGGGATTGGGCATAACAAGCCTTTCAAAGAGCCTTCGTTCCAGGTTCGGATTTAGCCCCGAGATTGGAATCTTCAAGTTTTCCCCCACTTGAATGGTGAGAACCCTGCTTCGCATTTGATCGATCCTCCGTAACGGCACAATGCCGGAATAATTGACAGGCGAAGTTAAGGTATTTTTTAGAAGTTGTAAAGAATGTAGTATCTTGCGGGGGCTAAGAGGTCAAAGGATTTTCGGGCGATATACCGACAAAAACTGACAGAAAGGAGATAAAACCTATGCAGTGGAACGACAGAGATGTGGAGTTTATAAGAAGTCTTGCAGAATCCTATCATAAGAAGCTCTCCGTGGTTGATGAAAAGACCAGGAATCTGAGGCCCTTTGACCTGTGGAATTTTATGCGCATAAGCGGGGAAAGGATTGTGGACTCCTACAGGGAAGCCCAGAGCAAAGTGTTACGACAACTGTCGTTGGGGGACTCCGGTAGTGACCTGTTCGAAAACTTTCGGCTTCTGGCGGAGCATTTTGATGAGATGCATGTGCTTTTTTTTAAGCTACTCGAGCGTTATTATAAAGATACCGTAAAGGACGATACGGAAAGGTCACAGGGCCTGGAGGATGTCCATGGAAGTGGGTAAGGTTAAGGTTGAAAGGGTCGATCGCTGGCGCTGGAAGATTCCCCGTCAGGGTCCCATGAGGACCGACGGAATGGTTTATGCCTCCGATGAGATGATGGAGGCTATCAGGCAGGATCAGAGCTTGCAACAGGTTGCCAATGTTGCAACTCTTCCAGGTATCGTCGGCTATTCCATGGCTATGCCGGACATACACTGGGGTTACGGTTTCCCGATCGGCGGAGTGGCCGCCTTTGATCTGGAGGAAGGTGTGGTTTCACCGGGAGGTGTGGGATACGATATAAATTGCGGTGTAAGGCTGATGACAACCGGGATCAGCCGAGAGGATCTTACCGATGAAGACATCAAGGCTCTCGTTGAAAGCCTTTTCAGGAACGTTCCTTCGGGCGTCGGCTCTTCGAGGAAGGATTTTTCTCTTTCTCAGAAGGAATTGAAAAAAGTTCTGGCCGAAGGAGCCCGTTGGGCGGTCAGGAACGGTTTTGGAACGGAGAGCGACCTGGATCGTATAGAAGAGGGTGGGTGTATTTCCTGGGCTGACCCGGATCAGGTTTCTCAGAAGGCTCTTGAGCGGGGCAAAGATCAGCTTGGCACGCTTGGATCGGGAAACCATTTCATAGAAATAGGTTTTGTGGAAGAAATATTTGACGAGGAAGCCGCGAAGGCCTTTGGTCTTTTTCCGGGACAATTGACGGTGTTTGTGCACACGGGATCCCGTGGTCTCGGTCACCAGGTCTGCGATGATTTTATTTCCCTGCTTGTCAAAACCAGCCAGAAGTACGGTATCGACCTGCCTGACCGGCAACTTTGCTGTGCTCCCATCAGTTCTCCGGAAGGAAAAGCCTATTTAGGAGCCATGGGGGCTGCGGCCAATTTTGCTTTTGCCAACCGCCAGATGATTTCTCACTGGGTTAGAGAAACCTTTGAACAATTCTTCAGAGAGTCGGCAGAGCGTCTGCAGATCCGCCTGCTTTACGATATTGCTCATAACATTGCCAAGATAGAAACCCATGAATATCAGGGGAAGAAGGTAAAAGTATGCGTTCATCGAAAGGGTGCTACCCGATGTTTCGGGCCCGGTAGACCTGAAGTCCCCGAAGCCTATCGACATGTGGGCCAGCCCGTCCTTATTCCCGGTGATATGGGTCGTTATAGTTATGTGCTGGTGGGAACGGAACGGGCAATGGAAGAAACCTTTGGGAGCACCTGCCACGGCGCCGGACGGCTCTTGAGCCGAAATCAGGCAATCAAAGCCGCCAGGGGGCGTTCAATTGCCCAGGAACTTGCCGACCGTGGGATCTACGTTAAAGGTGCCAGTAAGGCGACGATTAAAGAGGAAATGCCCGAAGCGTACAAGGATGTAAGCGACGTTGTTGAAGTGGTTCACAATGCAGGGATAGCGAAAAAAGTAGCCCGCCTTAGACCTGCAGGAGTCATGAAGGGCTAAGAGGGAAGGGGAAAGAATGCAGGCTTCCTTCCTCTTCCCCCCTTAACGCAGTAGCAACGGTATCCCTGATCGACTTTCCCCGCTGGAAGTAATCCTGATCGCCGGTTTCGATTTTACCGGGCATTTGTTTTCACAGATTCCACAACCCGTGCATCTTGCAAGATCAACGCAGGGAAGCTGGAGATCCACAACGCTCCCGTCTTTCCGTTTCAGTCTTTTCGTTTCAAAGTAGATTGCCTTGGGAGACGTGGGGCAGTGTTCTTCACAGACAATGCATGGAATGTTTTGCGACCAGGGCAAACAAAGGCTTCTGTCGATGTAGGCCGATCCAATCCTTATGGGCTTTCCGATTTTTTCTTCAACCGTAAGCGGCCGAATGGCCCCGGTGGGACAGAGGGCACCGCAGGCCGTGCAGGTATGTTCACAATACCCGAAGGCCATGACGAGCACGGGAGTCCACAAGCCCGCAACACCGGCCTCACCAAGTGCAGGCTGGATGGCGTTCGTCGGACATCTTTTCATACAGATCCCACACCTGTAGCAGGTCTTCAGGAATTCCTCTTCAGGAAGAGAACCCGGGGGCCGAATGAGCCTATCCCGTGGAATCACCACGCCCCGACCCTTTACGCGTTCCATAAGAGGTAACGACAGCCCTGCTATCGCACCCGTTAGAAAAACACGCCTTGTAATACCGGTATCACCTTCGTGACCTTGCTTGCTTGCGAAAGAAAATGAAATAACCCCTTCAGGACATTTGGACATACACCTCAGGCAGAGTAAACATTCACTTTTTCGCCAGTCAACGCCCGGTTCGGGATCTGCATTACCGGGACAATATTTCATGCAGATCCCACAGTGGGTACATCTTTTTTCCCGTCTTTTTATTGTTAGCAGGGAAAACCGGACGAGCAGTGCAAATAACGCCCCCAGAGGACACAAGATGCGGCACCAGAATCGCGGATAAACCCGGTTTAAAGCGACGATGCCTATAAACAGCAGACCCGTTAGCCAGCTGACCTGATAAAATCTGAGTTTCCATCCGGAAAGTTCCATTGCCCACGCTTCCATGTGACCTGAGATTTCGTAAAAGAAATTTATGCCCAGACCGCCCATGAACTCCGAGATTTTCTGTAATCCCAGAAATAACGCCGGAAGAATGAGCAGGGCAAAAGATCGATAGATCAGAGAAATGGGATCAATAACGCCGGCCATGTTCAGACCTGCAACAGAGGATATTATCAAAGCCAACAGCACGGCATACTTGATTCGCCGGTAACGAAGGGCCCTAACCTGGCTCATTACACCCTGAGACGCTACATGATGTACCGTTCCCAGAGGACAAAAGAATCCGCAGAAGAACCGTCCTGCCACTAACGTCAGGGCCACGACGAGAAGAGACCACAAAAAACCCTTACCGGGTAGGTTCCCCCCGAGAAGAAGGGACAAAGCCGTAAGTGGATTCACCAGAAAAAAGAAGCGAATTGGCCCCGCCGATGGCGCTGAAAGGCTCTCGGTTCCTTCCTCGATCACGTCATAACCGACCCGCTCTGCGTTAATGAGCAGAAACCACAGGAAAAGAACGAAAAAGATCCCCTGACTTACCCTTCTCAGCCAGATCCAGTGCGCAGGCTTCATAAAGTCACCGTCTTAATCATATCATCGGGAATCTGCATCGTGCCGAGCCCCTCTTCCGCCGCCAGCCTGATGTAATGAATTTCACCGGGGATTCGGCCGAACAATACAGCTGCTCTGGCGTCGGCAGCTACCTGATCGTTGCTCAAGATCACCCTGTTTAACCGGGTTACGGCTTTGAGGTCCCCTCCTGACGGCCCGTTACGGGTTAGTATCCTTGTGGCGTCAACAAGGGTCACGGCCGGTCTAAAAAAGCCGGCCAGGTCGACTATGCTCTGATGGATGTCCTGATGAAGAACCCATCTGCTACCCCCTACCGCTCCAATCCAGTTTTTCATAGCCCCGGTAATCCCCGTGAGGGAGTGGTGCTTCAGTACGGGAACATTGATTATTACGTCGGCTTCGAGAAAGGGGGTGAGGACCGGCCAGGCCTTTATCCGGACTCCGGATATTTCGGCTTCCCGGATAATACCGGGACGAGGATATATCAGCTCTGCTCCGGTGTATTTGGCCACGGCGGATACGCCGGTCAAAGAAAAGCATCGGTTTGCGTCGTGGATTGTGTTGTCGGCAATTACGACCTTTTTTGCTCCGGCGTCGATGCAGAGTTCGACAAGAGAGCGCAAAACCTCCGGATTGGTTGTTGCGGCATACTCAGGACGGCGTGCCCACGATATGTTCGGCTTTATTGCCACGGTGCTTCCGGGTGGAATAAATCTGTTGATGCCCCCTGCGGCTTCGAAAACCTTTTTTACAAGAAGATGATGAGATGAGGCATCATCCCGGGTGCTGATTCCTTCGATGAGAAAAGGTTGATGTGCTGCACCGATACGGCTTGCCTGGGCATTAAGGCGGTAAAATCCCGTGGTTTTCGCTATAAAAAGCGCAAAGCCCGTAACTGCTGATTTTAATACCATTCTTCTTGAACATCCGTTATTTTTCAACTTTTCCATGGTTTTCCCCTTCTTTCCACCAGTTCCTCAGGGTTCTTTCGCGAAAGTCCCTCTGTTTCGGAGAATAGTTAGCATTTAAATCATTATACTGCCCGATCTCCGGAGTTAAAGTTTTTATTTATCATGAGTAGTCTTAGAGATGATGAAATAAAGGCATGAACCCCTATTGCAGAAATCACCCCTACAAAACCGAATTTGGATCCAAGAATCCAAATACACAGAAGAAAAGCTGTATTGGCGGCGGCCTGAATTAGAAAATTTTCTCTTACAAGGCCACGGGCCACAATCAGGGGAGAAAGTGGAGTGACGGCAACAGCGTAAGCTTGAACAAGCATAAAAATTGTAAATTCTAAAACGTATTTCCTGAAAACAGGCCCGAAGATTTGGGGAAGCCATATTGGAGAAGATGCGGAAAGCACCGTCGCTGTTGCAAAGGCCACGAGCGCCAGAGCCAGCACAGCCTTTAATGCCGATCTTAACAAATGACGAGGGCGGGAATGGACATTCATGTTGCTGAAATGGGGGTAGAGGACTTGGATCAGAGGTTCCGTCGGCTTTTTGAGCACGTGGCTGACCTGCTGAAAGATCTTGTAAATTCCCGTCGCATCTACGGAGACGAAGTAGGAAACGAAAAAAACATCCAGAAATTTTACCGGTATGTCTATAGTAGACGTTACATTGGTCCAGATTGCAAAGGTTATGAAGGGTTTTTTGGGAAGTCTTGAGGTAGATGACCACCAGGATCCCCAGCCATTTTTGCTTATCACGTACTGAGCGCAGAGGTTTAAAAAAATATAGCCGGCACACTCTGAAAGAAGCCAGGCCAGCAGAAAGCTTATCAGACCACCGTGATAGAGTGTGACCGTCATTACCCCTGCAATCCTGATAAGGCTGTACGTAAACCTTTGCACCGCAAGCATTGAAAAGTTATCGGTGAGTCTGAGGATACCGGTGGACGTTCCCGTTGCATTAAACAGAATTAGAAATGAATATAGCCTGCAGGCTATTACAATTTCATCGCTCCATCCCATAAGACCTCCAACGGCTGGAGCAACAAAATAGGCCACGGCGGCGCCTGTTATCGCAGAAAGACAATCAAGAGTGTATCCAAGACGGATATATCCTCTGAACTCATCGGGCTTTCCTTCGCCCAGCGCCATAGAGCCGAATCGTATCAATGCGGCCCAGGACTGAAAGGTGAAGATGCGATCCAAAAGTTTCGCGTAGGTTTCGGCGAGAACAAGCACGCCAAATGACGCCGTTCCCAGACTTCTCACCGTGATGGTCAAAGCAACGAGTGAAATGATTCGGGCAGAAGCATCGCCTCCAAGAAGAACGATCGTGTTGCGCAGTACACTGCTCTTTAAAAGCTTTTTCGGGCTCCAGAGGGTTCTGGTTAGAGTGAACAGAATTTCCGATGTTTTCATCTCAATCGCTCGTTCTTTAATTTTCCTTCCCCTGAGTAAATACCACGCATCTGCTGCCCGCAAAAGGAACAGTTTGACATCGGTCGCGTAATTGTATAGGAATTTGCTAAAAGTGGGGATGTAGCTCAGGTGGGAGAGCGCAGCCTTCGCAAGGCTGAGGTCACGGGTTCGAATCCCGTCATCTCCACCATTTGTTTAAAATCCATGCCCACTCGGAAACCCCTGTTAAGTTAAGAGCTTATAAGCCCGGATGTTATTCACATGGGTCACCTTGGCGATCGGCAACCCGTTGCCGTGACGGTACTCGGTGTAAAATGCCCTCATGTACCATTGTGATGATGGAGAACAACGGTTCTTAAAGATAGTCACCGAAGAAATCCAGAGCCCAGAAACAAACCCAACAAAGGCATCTGTCTGGTTACACACCCTGACATGTGGCGTATCCGAGAAGCGAGAATTGGCTTATATAACCGAAATCTATAAAGGCAGGACCAATAACAGATGACCAGAACGATATGGCAAAAAGCAAAAATCAGAATGATGAAACCTGCCCTTCTTTCCCATCTCTGCGAAAAGAGCCGTTTAAAAGAAACCTTCCATTGCGGCGCCCTATGGACGCACCGCCAATTTCGTCTCTCCGTGAAACCCGGATAAGTTATTGAAATTACTGGTGCGCCCGGCAGGATTCGAACCTGCGACCTACGGATTCGTAGTCCGGCACTCTATCCAGCTGAGCTACGGGCGCATCCAAGCTATCTTTATCTAGCAAACTTGTTGGGAATGATCAAGTGCAAAGGCCCGTTCATCCGGGAAATCGATGCCCGGCAGTTGTCAACGAAAAATGGATACGGCAGGATCTTGGCTGATCAACACCGCTCTCACAGCCAAAGGAAGTCCTGACCATGTCCACATCTATTTTCTGTAACACGCTTTCGGACTGATGGGAATCACTTATGAAGCGACGGAATGCGCTGGTTCTACAGTCGTCTTCAGGGCTCGGCTGAATCACAGTCTGCACAGATGCCCGGAATGTGGTCACCGGGAAGCGGTCTTCAGGGGAAGCAAAACACGGCGTCTGCTGATGGGCCCTATGGGGCGTAAACGTTGTTATTTGGCCATCCAGTATCACCGCATGGGGTGCCTGCAATGCGGCGCGTTGCGCTGGTCCAGACTCCCCTTTGTCGACGGCAAACACCGGTGCGGCGGTGCTGGACATGCTCTGCTTCGGCACAATTCGCTCGGTTGCCGACCACTTTTACGTTGGCTGGGAGTGGATCAAAACATCCATCGAACCAAACTCGAGAGACTCAACCGGACGATTCCTCTCGACAGAGTCAATTACATCGGTATCGACGAGTTCAGCATCAAGAAGGGAGACCACTGCATGACCATTTTCGTTGACCTGACGAACGGGCGGATCCTCCATGCCGTTGAGGGCAAGAGCAGGCAAGCCATCAGCCCTTTCCTGCATACCTTGAAAAGAAAGGCCAAGAAGCTGAGGGCAATCGCTATGGACATGAACGGTGCCTGCATCTGGGCCGTTCGTGAAGTCCTTCCGGACATTGCCGGGATTTTCAATTGCTACCATGTGATGGCTATGACGAATCAGACCGTCGATGAGTTTTGAAGTGATTACCGGCGGGAACTGGATGTTTTTGACAAAAAAACTCTCAAAGGGAGCCGCTTCCTGCTGCTTCGCAATTACGAATACCTTGACGACAACAGCCGGGCCGGACTTGAGTAATCGTTGGAAGTCAACCAGCCGCTCTACGTCATTCATAGCATGAAGGAACAGCTAAGGGTATTCCGGGAAAAGAGCGACGAATTCAGTGCCGCAAAATTCTTGGAAACTCGGTGTCGCGATACGCGATACGATGGCTTCCGGCATCCAACCATCTGGTGAAGGATGCAAAGACCTTGGCCGCCTACAAAACGGGCTTGCTCAATTACTTCCATCACCGCATCACCAACGGCCCGGTAGAAGGATGTATCATCAAAATCAAAACGCTGAAACGTCGGGCCTATGGCTTCAGGAACATGCACTATTTTCGCCTCCGCCTCTACCATCTGCACAGTCAGAAGTGCTCATAGCCGGATGAACCAAAGTGAAAGATAACCGGCAAGTAAGGATACTCCAGGGCACGGGTGATCAGCAATGCCGTAAACCGGAAACTTACTTCCACACCCGTTAATCGCTCGAATTTTGTGCCGACCTGTGCCGCAAAATCAGACCCGAACCACAAGGATCCAGAGCGCGGGACGGGGTGGCAAAAAGTCCGGGGATGCGGTCAGTTTGCCTGTCCTGGATGTGTCTGCGCCATGATTGAAATAGTTGTTAAGGTGCCAATTGGCTTTCCTGCTCGGGAAGCATTAGGACAGGAAGGACAGGTCAGCTTGTAGTGATTGTTAGCCTTCAGGGCTGTACTCTTAAGCTTCTTCCCGAACAATCCACAGTATGTCAGGGAGGTTTAAATGAAAGGCCTGTGAGGAGATCTTTGAGATGAACGCAGCCACAAACTCAAGTTTTCCACAAAATGACATAACTGATGGAAATCATTATAGATATAGTGTAATGCCATATGATCTACAGAAAGCTTGTGATTTCAATACCTTAGTAGAAACCTTGGCTTTGCAGCATTCTTATCAATTCATGAAAATAAAAGGAATCTTATTGTTTTTTGTGTACCATTACACATTTGTGCTAGCAATTACAGGCAGTTAGATGGTAAAATTATCATTTATGGAAAACTTGGGACAAAGTTAACCAAACATATAAGCATTTTGGAATTGGCTGAGATTCTGGATAATGTATCGGAGGCTTGCAGGAGAAGGAAGATCAGCAGAGGGGAGCAGGTTAATCTTATTGAAAAATGAATCCTGCTTTCAGGGAACCCCATGTTGAGTCCAGCAGGTCCGGGAAGCTACTCTGTCAGGATACCTTATCCCAGGTCATGTGCAAACAGCCAGCAATTCAGGTACCTGTAAATAAACTTCCTGCTAGAAGCACATTTATTAGTGTTTCTCATGAGCTGCATTAGAAAAATTAATTGGCCTCACCATAACCGACAAGATATACATATTAAACAAAACACTAATTAAGCTATTAAACAAGACACTATTTAAATTCAAGAGGAGGAAGCGAGATGCGTGATTTAAATCGTGATTTGGAATATCGGTTTACATATACTGTTCCGGAAGATAGGACGGTTCCATATCTGCTTCCTGAGTCTTCCGAATTTCAGGCAATGCCTCGAGTCCTTGCGAGTGGGTTCATGATAGGAATAATAGAGTGGGCATGTATTAAGGCTGTAAACCCTTATCTTGACTGGCCTAAGGAGCAAACAGTTGGAATTGGTTTCAATTTGACACACAGTGCGGCGACACCCCCAGGGATGACCGTCACTATAAATGTAAAGCTATTGAAGGTTGAGGGTCGGAAATTAACCTTTCAGATCGAGGCTTTCGATGAAGTTGATACGATTTCGGAGGGCATACACGAAAGGTTTATCATTTACCCGGATAAATTCGCCGCGAAAATGGAGCAAAAACTACTTAAGAAAGGCCCGGCATCGGCGAAACCTTGAAAGGGCACTGTCCGAGTTTCTTTCCGACAATGACGTTCTGCCCCTGCTGTCTTCGGTTTTAATGCTTTTTGAATCCGTAAATATCGTTTCTAGTGATCTTATAAAGACAACGGCAGGTGTTGCCTATCACGAAGTTTTGTTAACGGCTTATGAATGGCGGCTTCTGCTTCCGATGATGGCTACTAAAAACTCTGCATGGGAGGATCGGTTACTTCAGGGCCTCATTGCTCCCTACTATGAAATGCCCGAAGTGATTAGGTGCATGGTTTTAATTGCTATGTCGAGAGGCGTATGGGATGGGTACGCCGCACTGAATTATCTTTTTAAAGATCAGGGACTTGTAGATGCTTCCAATAAGATCATAACGGTGATTAAGGAGCTTGCAAGGTTAAAGCGACATGTAACGGCAATGGATGTGGTTTCTGCCTGTGACAATAATAAAATGCCATACACAGCGGACTTTCTCATTAGTATTTTCAAAAGCTTCGGTATAATCAGTCCGAAATTCAGTGATTTGACAAGGTTTTCTTACCATAAAGGACCCGTGTACGAGTTAAACCCAAACCTGGTCTTTACTATGAACGATAAAAATGTCAGCCAGCTAAAGTAGCAAAAAGGAGATTAATATGGATATCGGACCCATCATAGGGTTTGCAAGTGATCTGGGCTTAAAAGACGATTCGGTTGCGCTCTGTAAAGGGTTGATGATTAGCATATGCCCGGAAGTTTATATCGTGGACATATGCCACACGATGACCCCCTTTGATATCGAGGAGGGAGCGTGGTTGGCTCTTGATTTGCCCAGATTTTTTCCGGAAGGCCGAACTATATTTGCCGTTACCACATATCCTGCTACCGGCACAGAGGCTAGATCCATAGCTGTCCGAATAAAAAAAGCCGTGCCGGGTGGATCACTTGAGAAGTGGGAAGGACCGGGAGGGGGTATGGAGCGTACTTTGGAGGGAGGTTACATTTATGTGGCACCGAATAATGGCTTGTTGACCTTTGTACTCGAAAGATACGGGTATATTGAAGCGTATGAAATAATTTCAACTGAGTTCATTCCCGAAAATCCTGAACCTACTTTTTTCAGCAGAGAAATGGTTGCAATACGGGCAGCCTGCATTGCCAAAAAAGTGGTATCACAGGGGGTGCCTCTGTCCAAAGTTGGCCCTCCAATAACAGAAGATAAGCTAGCAAGAATAAAACTGTCTCTGCCGGAGAAAATAGCGCACAATGAGATAAGAGGCAAGATAATTAGAATTGATTATCCTTATGGAAATGTGTGGACTAATATATCTTTCAACGATCTGAAGTCTATGGGAATTAATTATGGTTCACGACTTACAGTTGTTATAGGAGATATATTGAGTTTTAATGTTTACCTGACACGGACGTTTGCCGATGCAGGCGGTATCGGAGATGTTATCTCATATATAAATAGCAGGGGTTATTTTTCTCTGGGCGGGTACGCTGCGAACCTGGCCGACCTGTGTAATTTAAGAAGGGGTATGAATGTTGTTGTTATAAAGGTGTAGCTTATAGATAAGATGATTGTTCTGCCTGCTATGGTATTTAATCGTGAGTCAAAGAATAAGGTTTATGTTCATCCATGCGGACATTTAACGTTACCGATGATTGTTTAGAATTTTTGATATTTCTTTGTTAGGCGACATGAGAGTGGAAAAAATGGAATGGCAACAAATTGTAGCGTTCTACGAGCTGGTTAGGTGTGGCAGCTTTACAAAGGCGGCGGATAAAACGTACAGAACGCAGTCTGCCATCAGCCAGCAGATAAAGGCACTGGAGGAAGAGCTAGGATGCACTCTCGTTGAACGAATTGGCAAGAAAAGCATAAAACTCACGAGAGCCGGCGAGCTGTTTTTCAGGTTTTGCAAACAGGTATTGAGTATGTACGATGCTGTGGTGGGTGAACTTGAGAATATAAAGGATAATCCACAGGGTAGGCTCGCAATTGCGGCACCCTATACGACGCTCTATAATGTTTTACCTCCCTATTTCAGAAAATATCTGTCTCAATATCCCGGTATCGAACTGATCATCCTGGACCGAACACAAAGCGAAGTATTGCAGCTTGTAAATAACGGCGAGGTTGATTTTGGAATAATACTGGAATCCAGAGTTTCTCAAAACCTCGTGGTCATACCGTGGCATGTTGTTCGATTCATGTTGCTTACGCCGATTGGACACCCTCTAGCCGGATTGAAAGAGCTAAACCTTTCGGACATTGTTCAGTATCCATTGATACTTCCGCTTAGAGGTCATCCGCACAGGAAACGGCTGGATCAACTATTTGCCCGAGAAAAAGTGTGCTGTCATGTTGTGATGGAATCGTCGAATGTTGAACTCAGCGCTCTATATGTCGAAAATGGCCTGGGGATTTCTTTTGCCACAGTGATACCACATTTATTGCCGTTCAAATACAGAAAACTGGAGTTTATCCCCCTTGATTGGCTTTTTGACCCGGACCGTATTGCGATTGTAATGAGGCGTGGGACCGAACTACCCGATTACAAGAAGGCTTTTTTGCAAAACCTGTTTACAGATATTGAAGATATCGACCTGAATAGTTATCTGGCAGATTTATGAGGCTTTTATTCTTGTTTAGTCAAGTGTGTCCGTAGGGGAAGGGGCTTTTCCGGATTTAGCGATGGTTTTCCGAAATCACGGTGAGCTTTTCCACCCGTATTTTTTGTTTCACCTCATAGATGAGACGGTAAAGCCCCAAACCGCTACCGTCACGGATCTTATAGGACGTGCCCCTGGGTTTTGCGTTTCGCAGGTGTATATCCCTTGTGATCATAACAACTTACCCATGGTTTGACGGTATCTGTTACGGCCACGCAGCCGTAATTAACCCCATACGGTCAAAATACCGTCAGGGGAGCTGGGTTTCAATGGACGCCGTTGGTCGTTATTGCCTTTTTCGTGTGCCCTGAAGCCCTGATTTTGCTTGCTTTGCTGGAGTGTGCTGGTTTGTGCTATGCTGTAAACTGGTGCCCCCGGCAGGATTCGAACCTGCGGCACCGAGATTAGGAATCTCGTGCTCTATCCTCCTGAGCTACGGGGGCATTAAAGTACCTGGGTGCTCAATATCACGGACGATGCCTCCGTGTCAACGAAAGCATCGCCCGAAGAATTTATTTAATCTCGGGCAACGATTGTAGCCATGCCCATCCCGCCGCCGACACAGAGTGTTGCAAGACCCACGTTGAGATCGCGGCGCTTCATCTCATAGGCGAGAGATATTATGATTCTCAGGCCTGTACAGCCCACGGGGTGTCCAAGGCTTATTCCGCTTCCATTTACGTTCGTTATGGACCGATCGATTCCAAGGCCTCGTTCGCAGGCTATGTATTGAGCGGCAAAGGCCTCGTTGAGCTCTATAAGCTCTACGTTTTTCAGCGTCATTCCGGCTTTTTTTAACACCTTCTGGGTAGCGGGAACGGGACCATAGCCCATAAATTCCGGCTCCACGCCCGCCACGGCCGTTGCAACAATCCTTACCAGGGGTTCAAGGCCCAGTTCGCGGGCCTTTCTACGGGTTGTAATCAGGGCGGCTGCGGCTCCATCATTTATGCCTGAAGAATTTCCGGCAGTAACCGTGCCGTTTTTTTTGAAGACCGGAGGAAGTTTTGCGAGATCTTCAAGGGTAAGCCCAAAGCGGGGATGTTCGTCCTGATCGAACACGATTACCTGTCCCTTGGGTCCTTTTACCTCTATGGGCACTATCTCGTCTTTGAACTTTCCGGCCTTTATGGCCGCTTCGGCCTTTTGATGACTGGCCAAAGCAACTTCGTCCTGTTCCCGTCTGGAGATGTTGTATTTCTCCGCAAGGTTCTCAGCAGTTTCTCCCATAATCATGGGGCGGCCCAGAAGCCGGCTTCCAGAGTGGAGAGCTTCCCACAGGGCGTCCGTACATTCCTGATGCTGGAGCCGCATTCCCCATCTTGCCTTTGACAAGTAGTAAGGTGCGGAACTCATGGATTCCACCCCGACAACCATAATCAGTTCCGCATCCCCTGCCTTTATTGCCTGAGCTGCCGAGGCTACGGCCTGCATGGATGAGGAGCACTGCCTCTGTATGGTGTATGCCGGTACATGAACGGGAAACCCGGCAAGAAGGGCTGCCGTACGGGCCGTGTTGGCCTCGTCGGCGTTCTGCAAGCAATCTCCGGCAATTATGTCATCGAGCATACCCGGGTCAATCCCGGTGCGATCAACAACGGCCTTCATTACGTGGGCGGCCAGTTGAGATGCTCTGACGTCTTTCAGAGTTCCTCCAAATCGCCCGATGGCCGTACGAACACCTCCCACCAGTACTATGTCATCATCTCTCGCCACGACTACCCTCCGTGCTGAAATGTTGCCAGTCCTTTCCCGCCCGAACCATCCCCCTCGGTGCGGGCGGGTACCGGCATATGGTTCAATCGCTTTCCCTTACCCCTTCCTGACCCTGCTCCGAGCGTTATAAAGTCCTCGATATAATGAGGCGTTGAATCTCATTGGTTCCTTCGTAAATCTGGGTAATCTTCGCATCTCTCATCATCCGCTCTACCGGGTATTCTTTTATGTATCCATAACCGCCCAATACCTGCACTGCCTCGGTAGTTACCTCCATGGCGACATCGGCGCAGAAGCACTTCGCCATGGCACTCATCCTTATGAGTTCGGGGCTGAGGCGGCTCATGTCCTTGGGGAGATGGTCGTACATGGAACAGGCCTTGTAGAGCAGCTGTCTTGCTGCCTCAACCTTCATGGCCATATCGGCGAGCTTAAAACCTATTCCCTGGTGTTCTATTATGGGTTTTCCAAAGGCAATTCTTTCTTTAGCGTAGGCCGTTGCGTATTCAAATGCACCTGCCGCAATCCCCAGGGCCTGAGCGGCAACGCCGAGTCGCGAGAAGTCCAGAGTTTTCATCATGATGTGGAAGCCGTCGGTTCCGGAGCCGAGAAGGTTTTCAGCCGGTACTCGGCAGTCTTCAAAAATAAGCTCCACAGTGTCAGACCATCTGATGCCCATTTTGTTTTCTTTTTTTCCGACGGAAAAACCGGGAAAATCCTTTTCGACGATGAAAACGCCGGCATTTTTGTGAGAAGGGCCCTGCGGATCGGTTATGGCATAAACGGTTATTACGTCCGCCACTCCGCCGTTTGTGATAAAGGTCTTTGTGCCGTTCAGCACCCATTCATTTCCGTCTTTTACTGCCCGGCACCTGAGGCCCGCAACGTCGGATCCGGCGGCCGGCTCTGTAAGTGCAAAGGCCGCAAGGAATTCTCCGGTAGCAAGCTTGGGAAGGTATTTCTTTTTCTGTTCTTCGTTAGCTGCGAGCAGTATGGGAAGGGATCCGAGTTCGTGATCTGCTATGAGAAGGCCGCAGGCCGCATCGACCTTGGAGAGCTCTTCGACGACAATGGCCATGGCAAGCATCCCGGCTCCGGAGCCGCCGTATTCTACCGGGAAATCTACGCCGTAGAGCCCGTTTTCCCTGAGAAGGTTCACCATGTCCCAGTCGAACTCTCCTGTTTCATCCCGGCGTGCGGCCCCTGGAGCTACCTGCTCTTTGGCCAGACGCCGCACCATGTCTCGAAGCATCTTCTGTTCTTCCGTAAGTTCGTACTGATGAGGCATATCGTTACCTCCCCTCATATTTATTGGTATAGTCGTAAAAACCTTTCCCCGTTTTACGGCCAAGGTATCCGGCTCTTACCATTTTCCTCAGAAGCGGTGCGGGCCTGTATTTATCTTCACCCAGCTCTTTGTGAAGACCTTCAAGAACGTGAAGTAATGTGTCCAGCCCGACCATGTCGGCAAGGGCAAGGGGCCCGATGGGGTGATTTGCTCCAAGCATCATCGCCCTGTCGATGTCCTCTGCGGAAGCCAGGCCTTCGGAATAAACGAATATGGCTTCGTTTATCATGGGGCAGAGGATTCTATTGACGACGAAGCCCGGAGCTTCCTTAACTTCAACGGGGGTTTTTCCTATTTTTTCCACGAAGGATCGGGCAATGTTGAAGGTGTCGTCAGAAGTGGCAAATCCTCTTATGAGTTCCACGAGTTTCATGACGGGTACGGGATTGAAAAAGTGCATGCCGATAAAGCGGTCGGGTCTTCGGGTGACGGAAGCCATCTCCGTTATGGAAAGACCGGATGTGTTGGATGCAAAGATGACGGATTCGGGGCAGAGTTCGTCTATTTCTTTGAAGACCTGTTTTTTGAGCTCCATTACTTCGACGATTGCCTCTATGACCAGATCTGCTCCCTCAACGGCTTCCTTGATGTCAGTTGTGCCCTTTATTTTGCCCAATATTGAGTCAGCCGAAGCTGCATCCAGCTTGCCCTTCGCCACCGCTCGTTCCAGGTTTTTCTTTATCGTTGACAGGCCTTTTTCTACGAAGGCACTTTCGATGTCCCTTATTTTAACTTCGAAGCCGGCTTCGGCGATAACCTGGGCTATTCCCGATCCCATGATTCCTGCGCCGAGTACACAAACCCTTTTAATTTCCATTTTATCCTCCTACCAAAGGCTTAGCATTGACAAAAAACCATGAGCCAGTGTGTTTATGTCCGTTTCATCTTCTCGCATTAACCCCTGGACTGCAATTCCCTGTACTGCTCCGATAAAGGCTATTGAGGCTGCTCTGGGATTTGAAACGCGGGGGTGGTGTTCGAGGACCCGTGACATGGCTTCCACAAAGATTTCGTATACTTCCTTGATGACCTTTTCCGCCGGGTGGTGGGATCCCGAGAATTCCGTTGCCAGAGTGGCAAAGCATATGGTGGCCTCGGGGTAGCGGTTGAAGTGAGAACACATGAGGTCTATGATGTCTGAGATGGTTTTGCTGGAAGGGTGCTTTACCCGATTCAACTGATCGGCGTAGGCTTTGATGCCTTTGGAGAGCCACTCGATTACGGCATAGAGCAGATCTTCCTTGGTTGTGAAGTGGTGAAAGAGTGCTCCCGTTGTGACTCCTGCCATGCGGGCTATTTCGGAAACCGTGGTTTTATGGTAGCCGAATCTTGCGAAATGCCAGACGGCGCTTTTGATGATGCTCATGCGGGTATTTTGAGCCTGAATCTCTTTCTTGGTCATTTTTCTTATTCCGTAGTGGGTTAAGTTACATAGTACGTACTAGCCATTATGCGACTCAGGGCCAGTGTGTCAAGCTTTTTGTCCTTTAATTGTTAGCAACACATTAATTGTTCATTGCATTTGGCCGATTTCCGTGGACCATGGAAAACTGCCATACTTCCGTCGGAATATCTATGTGCCCCTACCCTTGCTCTGAGGTAACCCATCCGATAAGGATTGGGAGGAATAATTTCATTTTCTAAAAGGATACGCAATTGAAGGAAAGGTATCCTGACCGTGTCGATTTCCCCGCTTACCCCTTTGAAAGAATCTTCCCGTCTGTAGCTTTCCTGTTCTGATCCTTTCAGACACAGCATGAGCTGCACGACTAATGTGCTGAAGGACTCATAGGTTCTATGGCCTCTACGGCTTTTCATCATACCGGAACAGGGTTTTCCCTGCCGTGTCCTTATCGGGGTAAGATGAGCACTTTACAAGCAAAGGGCCTCAAAGCTATAGAGGTAACTACATAACTTTGAAATTCCCTGAATTAAATAAGGGTGGGCTTATGCAGAATGGTTTGTCCGGAGATCTTATTGACATGAGAGTTTCATCATCGGGAACTCTTTCCATCGAAATCAGGGGAAGGCTTACGAGGTATGAAGTTCCGCGGATATATCGAAGGCTTAAAAAAGAGTTGAATTCCCGGGCAATAGCCGGCGTCGAGCTGAACCTTTTCAATGTGTCCACGGTGGATACGGCGGGAGTGGCACTTTTTGTTGCGCTTTGCAGAGAGGCTAAAAAGAGAGGGATTTCCTTCAAGTTGAAAAACCCTTCCGAACATGCCGTGAGAGTGATAAAACTGGCCCGTCTTGAAAATCTTCTGCTGGAGAACCGGACTGGTGAGGGCTGACGGAGTAATCGTCTTATGACCGGTGATATTGCAATAGAGGTGAAAGGACTTAACAGCTTCTACGGCACGAGACAGGTACTCTACGATGTGTCGGCCCTTATACCCAGACATGAGATTTTCGTCATAATGGGCATAAGCGGTTCCGGTAAAACGACTCTTTTCCGCCATCTAATCGGCCTTAAGGAAACGCCGTCGGGGTGTATATGGATTGACGGAGAAGACGTCGGAAGATGGGGTAGTTCGGAGTGGAATAACTATCACAAGCGTATCGGGGTTCTGTTTCAGAACGGGGCTCTTTTTAACTCTCTTACGGTAGGCGAAAATGTGGCCACGCCTCTACGGGTTCATACCGGTCTTCCCGGCGAAATCATTGACATCATGGTTGAGATGAAACTGCACATGGTGGGCCTGTCGGGACTGTCGGGATTTATGCCGTCTCAGTTGAGCGGAGGGATGCGCAAGAGAGCCGGACTTGCAAGGGCTCTGGCGATGGACCCTGAGTTTCTTTTTGTTGACGAGCCCTCATCAGGGCTTGATCCAATTACTGCTGCGGGGCTTGACGAACTCCTGCTTTCTCTTAAGGCTGCCCTGGGAATGACCGTTATCGTGGTTACCCATGAGCTCGAAAGCGCTTTCAGGATAGCCGACAGAATGATGGTAATGGATCGTGGACGCATCCTTGCATCGGGAACCCCCGATGAAATAAGAAGAAACGATAATCCAAGGGTGAGGCAGTTTCTGGAACGAAGAGCCGAAGAGGCGGGAGAGGACGTGGAAGCTTATCTTGAAAGGCTGTGCGCGGTGAGGCGACGATGAATTACGGAATTACCTTGATTTATTCTCTCGGGCGATGGGGTCTTGGACAGATATTCGGTTTGGGTCGTCTGGGGATTTTCCTGCTGTCCTCTGTTGCCGGGCTCTTTCGACCCCCGGGAAAGTTCCTTGCTGTGATCAAGCACATCCACTTCATCGGCCACAAATCCCTTTTTGTGATATGCTTTACCGGTGCCTTTTCGGGCATGGTGCTGGGACTTCAGGGGTATTACACTCTTTCCAAATTCGGTTCCGAGGGTCTTCTTGGGGCGGCCGTAGCTCTCAGCCTGATCCGGGAACTGGGGCCTGTTCTCACGGCGCTTATGATAACCGGCCGTGCGGGATCGGCAATATGCGCGGAAATAGGGATAATGAGGATTGAAGAGCAGATAGATGCTCTGCGTTGTATGGCCATAGATCCTCATTCTTACATGATTACTCCCAGATTTATCGCCGGCCTTATCTGCTTTCCCCTGCTAACCTCGATTTTCGACCTAATCGGTATCATAGGCGGTTATGGGGTAGGGGTTTTGCTTCTCGGTGCAAACCCAGGCGCTTATTGGGACGGGATATACAAAAGCGTTGACTGGTCCGATGTCTCCATGGGCTATGTAAAGGCTTTTGTATTTGCGATAATAACTATATGGATCTGTACATACAAGGGGTTTTATGCGGGGGTGGATACGGGCTCCATGGGGCCGGAAGATGTAAGCAAAGCAACGACCGATGCGGTTGTGGCTTCTTCCGTATCTGTGCTTGTTGCGGACTATGTGATTACGTCCATTATGCTTTAGTGACGAAGGAGTCCTTAAAATGGAACATGTAAGCCGCCGTCTCGAGTTTGCCGTTGGCTTATTCCTGCTCATCGGTTTGCTTGCAACGGGATACGTTTCTTTCAGGCTCGGAGAGGTTTCTTTGTGGAACCTGAAAGATTATTATACCGTATACGCCCGTTTCAGTAATGTGGCCGGATTAAAGAAAAAAGCTCCGGTCACCATTGCGGGCGTTGAAGTCGGTTATGTGGAAGACATTGTGCTCGATCAGGGACAGGCTCTGGTTAAGCTTCGTGTGAAGAAGGATGTCAGACTCGAAGAAGATGTAATAGCAAGCATAAAAACCATGGGCATTATCGGGGACAAGTACATTGCCATATCTCCTGGAGGACTTGACTCTTACATTCCTCCGGGAGGCGAAATAGTGGACACTCAGCCTCCCCTGGATATTGAAGAGCTCCTTGGGAAATTCGTCTTCGGTAAGGTCAAAGAAGAGTGACGGTTTCGCTTTTTTCCCGCAGCCCTGATTTTTTGAAATTCCGTCATGATTTATGCCCTTCCGGCTTCCTTCGGCTTAAATTGACTTTCCGGAATAGGCTGTGATATGCACTACTACACCGATCCTTTAGTTTTGAATATTTAAGGTGCTACTTACGGAGGTTCACGTACTATCCATGAAAAAATTTGTGATGATTATAGCGCTGAGCCTTATGGTTTCCTGTGCAACCTTTCATAACCCGCCGAATCTTAAATACGAAGCGGTGGAGCCGGAATTGAAAAATTCCCCCCTCTACTTCAAGTATCTGAAAGCTCAGTTGTTGCTTCACGAAGAACGGTTTGATGAGGCTATAGAGGTTTATAAAGAGGTCCTCAGCCTGCGGCCGGGATCGATTGAAATTCTGAGGGAATTATCAACCTTACTGGTTCGGCAGGGTCGCATAGAAGAGGCGTTGGGTTATGCCGAAAAACTGCTGAACCGTGCCCCGGGCGATCCTGAAGTTCTGGTCTTTGTCGGGCGACTTTACGCCGGAGCAGGGCGGTGGAAGCAGGCCATTGATGTGTTTGAGAGGGCCTTTGCCATCAATCCTGAAGATGCCGATGTGTGTTTGCTTCTTGGGACGCTTTACGCTCAGGTGGGAATGTACGATGAAGCCATTAAAAGGCTGGACCTTCTCACGGAGATTCTTCCTGACAACCCCCTTGCCTACTACTATAAAGCCAGGGTCCTGCTGGAGATGAGGTTGTACGAATTTGCCGAAAAGATGTATCTGAAGGCCCTGGAGATTGATCCTTATCTTACCGAGGCTCTCCTTGACCTTTCCTATCTTTATGAGAACACGGGCAAGAAAGATAAAGCCGTGGAGGCTTACAGGCGCATTTTATCTTACGATCCCGATAACCCGCTGGCTCTTGAGCGGCTGGGTAACTTTTTTATGAGGACCGGCCGGCTGGATGAGGCGCTGGAGATCTTTGAACGGCTGAGCATGCTGGAAAAGTCGGGAGATCTGGAGAACAGGCTTAAAATCGGAATTATACATCTAAAAAAGCGCAGCTATGAGGAAGCAATAAAAGATTTCAGAGCCGTTTTACAGAAGGAGCCGGAGTACGATCAGGCTCTTTTCTACCTTGCCACCACCTACGAAGAACAGGGGGATTTTGAACAGGCCATAGTAAACTATCGGCTTATTCAGCCTTCCAGCAGTTTGTGGAAGATTGCTCAGATAAGGCTTGCGGTTATCTTTTCCCGCAAAGGGGAATACGATACGGCCGTTGATGTTTTGAGAAAGGCGGCGGCTGTGCCCGAAGGTGGGCATCCCGAGTTTTTCCTCTATATGGCCATGTTTCGTGAGGAGCAGGGCAGGCTGGAGGAGGCCATTGCTATCCTTGACGAGGGCCTTGATAAGTTTCCCGGAGACGTTGATCTGCTTTATCGTAAGGGTATTGTGCTGGATAAGCAGGGTAGGAAGAACGATGCAATTAAGGTGATGGAGAAGATTCTCGAAAAGGACCCCAATAATGCCGAAGCGCTGAATTATATCGGATATACTTACGCGGACCAGGGTATCCGCCTGGATGAAGCAGAAAAGCTTATAAGGCGAGCTCTGGAACAGCAACCCGACGACGGCTACATTCTGGACAGTATGGCCTGGGTGTACTACCGGATGGGGAAGTACGATAAAGCCCGGATCTACATCGATAAGGCACTTGAAAGAGTTCCCGAGGATCCCGTAATAACCGACCATGCCGGGGATATATACAGAGCGCTGGGAAGCCTGAAGAAGGCCCTTCGGTTTTACGAGCGGGCTATTGAGCTGGGGCATGAAAAAAAGGCCGAAATCGAAAAAAAGATTAAACAGATTAAGGCCCGTTTTGGAAGACCGGATTGATCGATGAAACTCGAGGATGTTTGCATATCTGGGAGGGAAATTTTCTCGAAAAGCCGGAGGTTGTGCTCCTTCGCAGCCTTTGCACTTTATCTGACGGGATTGATTTCCTTGATCCTGTGCCTTTCTTCCTGTACGCCGGGGTTCGTGCATCTCGGTGGAAAGCTGAAAAAATCCGGGGTGGCAACGGCCGATCGCTGTGCTCTCTGGGAGCAGTATTTCTGTCGCCTTCAGGGCCGGGTTGTGGTCGAAGGTTCCGAAAGGGCCTTTACGCTGGTAATATGGAGTGCTCCGGAAAGAATCAGGGTTGATGTGGTTTCAGGATGGGGCGGTACGGTGGCCGTGGGGATTTTCGATGAGAAAAGGGATAATCTTGTGTGGCTACCGTCCAGGAAGGAAGTCTATCTGTCTAAGGATGGCAGCCAGCTGACGAAGTATCTTCTGGGTGTTGAATTTCCGCCTCAAAAAATTCGGGAACTTATTTCAGGATGCGGTCCCGACATGGGCGAAAGGCGGAGTGGCTACGAGATTAGAAGATTAATAATCGGAGAGCAGAAGAAGGTGATCGTAGAATACGATCCGCCTTTTAGATTCTCCGATTCGGGAACCTATCCACAGCATATATTGATAAGCACGGAAGAGGGATCTGTCAGGCTGGATGTTGAAACGGTTGAATTGCGGAGTGTAGAGACGGAAGTATACAAGTTATCTTTTCCCGGGGACGTTAAGGTGTTTCGCCTGTAGCCGGTCTTTCGGACAGGGTGGTATTTATTGCAACCTTGCCCTTTGAGAAGGTTTTTATTAGCGTCCCGGACGGATAAGGAAGGCGAAGCTTTTGGCCATGCTTTGCGAAGTACCGAGGTTTGCGGTTGATGCCATGCTCGGAAAGATGGCTAAATGGCTCCGTTTTATGGGATTTGATACGCTCTATGTCTATGTCAGGTATCCCCATGAAGTCAGACGGCTCGTATCGGAAGGTCGTGTTTTTGTGACGCGGAATCGCAGGTGGCAGGGGATGAAGGGAGTTATAGTAATTTCTGCAAACGATCTTGACGATCAGATAGTGGAGCTTGCCGAAGTGCTGGATTTTGCCCTTCCGGATGACGACGAATGGTTTTCCAGATGCGGCCGCTGCAACGCCGTTCTCGAGCAGGTGGATCGCCGGTCCGTAACCGGAATGGTTCCTGAGTACGTGTGGGAAACGACGGAAGAGTTTTTTCGGTGTCCCACCTGCGGGAAGGTTTACTGGCCGGGAAGTCACGTTGAGAGGATGCAGGGTAAACTTGAGAGTTTAAAAAGGGCCTTAGCAGAAAAGGGAGGTAGGGATTATGGCGGATCTTTTTGAAAAAGTTAAGGTGATGGGACAGAAGGCAGCTCTTACCGCTCAACAATATGGTGAAACCGCTCTTCAGTGGAAGATGAAGCTCTTGAAGAAACAGCAACAGAAGCTTCGTCAGAAGCTTGCCGCTCGGAAGGCGGAGAAAGTTTTTAGCGAGTTTGGCCTTGAGATCTATCGTCTTATTAAAGAGGGCGTAACCGATTGGCAGAATGCTCCTTCCGTAAAAGAAAAGCTGGAAAAGATGAAACTGGCGGAAGCCGACATAGCACAGTTCAATCAGATCATTGAGGAGATTGAGAGGGCTTTTGAAGAGAAGAAGCGAGAAATTAGAGAGAAGTTTGAAGCCCGGAAAAAGAAACTGGAGTCTTCAGAAGCCGCGCAGGAGCAGACCGAGAAGCCCGAAGAACCCGCGGAATAATTCGTCACTTTTTCTTACGAACCCGGGGGAGCGCATTCTTCAGTGCTCCCCCGAATTTTTTCCAGGGCGTGAGGGATGGCCTTACGAATGACCTGATAATTTTCCTTTGCGCCTTTTGGGCTTCCGGGAAGGTTTACGATCAGGCTCTGCTTTCTTATGCCCACGACGGCTCGGGAAATCAGAGCATGAGGGGTTATCCTGAAGCTTTCCATTCTCATGGCTTCGGCCATGCCGGGAACTTCCCTTTCTATTACTTCTCTCGTCGCATCGGGCGTAACATCTCGAGGGCTTACCCCGGTGCCGCCGTTGGTAACTATAAGCTCGTAACCCTTAACATCCGAGAACTCTATTAATTTTCGTACGATTTCATCTCTTTCATCGGGAACTATGACCTTTTCGGCAACGTGAAATCCGTCTTCTTCCAGCAAGACCCTGAGGGCTTCCCCCGTCAGGTCTTCTCTCTGACCCCGTGAGCACCGATCACTGACGGTGATAATGGCCGCCTTTATCATCGACGTAATCCGAATTTCGGGTGAAGGGGGAGCGTATTTTTGCCGCTCCCCGTGCCACACTAACGACCTTCTTTTTCAGCTTCGGCCTTGGCCTGCTCTATTATTTTTTCCTGAAGATGAGCGGGAACCTCTTCGTAATGGTCGAATCTCATGGTGAACATTCCGCGTCCTGCCGTCATGGAGCGAAGATCGGCAGCATACCTCTGGACCTCTGCAAGGGGAACATGGGCCTTTATAATTTGCTTCTTCCCTTTGCTTTCCATACCGAGCACTTTGCCTCTCCGGCCGTTCAGATCGCCTATGACATCCCCCATGCAATCGTCGGGAACGACTATTTCCATGTACATTATGGGTTCCAGCAGAGTCGGCTTTGCCTCCATGGCGGCCTTCTTAAAGGCCATGGATCCGGCGATCTTAAAAGCCAGTTCCGAAGAGTCAACGGAATGATAGGACCCGTCCACGAGGTCCACCTTGAAATCTATCATAGGATATCCGGCCAGCACTCCCTCCTGAGCCGCTTCAACAATACCTTTTTCCACGGCAGGGATGAACTGCTTTGGTATCACGCCTCCAACTATCTTATCGACGAACTGAAAGCCTTCGCCTCTTGGCAACGGCTCCATCTCAATCCAGCAGTCTCCGTATTGTCCCCGTCCTCCTGTCTGCTTCTTGTACTTACCCTGAACCCTTGCTTTGCCTTTGATGGTTTCTTTATAGGGCACTTTGGGCAGACGGAGATTTACTTCCACTCCGTACTTCCTCTGAAGTTTTTCTACCGTTGCCTCTATGTGGATTTCTCCCATTCCCGAGATAACCATCTCTTTCGTTTCGTCATTCCGCTCCAGCTTGAGGGCCACGTCTTCTTCCATAAGCCGTGCTAAGGACGAAAAGATTTTTTCTTCGTCGCCTCTGGTTTTGGGTTCTATGGCAAGAGAATAAACCACGGGTGGAAGAGGCAGAGTTTTGAAAATCACGGGGTTTTTCTCATCACAAAGGGTATCCCCCGTTGCGGTGTCCTTAAGCTTTGCTACGGCCACTATGGAGCCCGGCAGTGCTTCCTGAACGGGTTTCTGGGTTTTACCCTGAAGGGTCAAAATGTTTCCGAATCTTTCCCTGGTCTGCTTGGATGAATTATACACGGTGGAATCCGGCACGAGCTTCCCTGAAAATACGCGCATGATCGTAAGCCGCCCGGCATAGGGATCGCTCAGGGTCTTGATCACGAGAGCGCTGAAGGGTTCTTCTTCGGAGGGTGCACGCTCAACCTCATTCCCCGCCGGATCCGTTGCCTTCCTTGGGCCTCGTTCCACGGGAGAGGGGAAGTACTTTTCAATAAGGTTCAAAAGCTGCGCTATGCCCTTATTTGCGACTCCGGAACCACAGGCTATTGGTATGAGCTTCTGAGAGATTATCGCTTTTTTGATGCCCCCTTCAATTTCTTCCGGCGTCAGGGCCTCTCCTTCCAGGTATTTTTCCAGCAATTCGTCGTCTGATTCGGCAACTCTTTCCATAATCTGTTCACGGTACTGTTCAACCAGATCTGCCAGATCCGCAGGTGGTTCGGTTACCTCAAACTTTCCCGACTCGTCATCGCCGTACATGTAAGCCTTTTGTTCAAGGACGTTTACCACGCCTTTGAAGTCTTCTCCGGCCCCGACAGGAACGATAAGGGGGACGCAGACGTCTCCGAAGTTGGCGACTATTTCATCGACGGTTTTCTGGAAATCGGCACGTTCTCTGTCGATTTTGCTTATGAAGATAAAACGAGGATGCTCAAGGGCGTCTGCCAGCTCCCAGGCTTTTTCGGTCTGGACCTTGATTCCATCTACGGCATCCACGACCACGATGACCCCGTCGGCACCGTGCAGGGCCATCTGCATGTCGCCGATGAAGTTAAAATCGCCGGGAGTGTCTATAAGATTAAAGATGTGTTTATTCCATTCAAAGGTGCAGAAGGATGTGGAAATGGTGATCTTTCTTTTGATTTCCTCGGGTTCGTAGTCCAGCAGGGAATTTCCCTGATCGACCTTATTGAGCCTTGTAGTAACTCCTGCGGTGTAGAGCAAGGCTTCTGCAAGGGAGGTTTTTCCTGCGCCTGTGTGGGCTACCAATGCGAAAGTTCTTATGTTTGAACCGTTTTTCATTTTGCTCCCCATTCCCCGTTTTTATTTGGCTTTGGTGTATAGATCCCGCCGGATGATACTCAAGCAGTTTGAGAACATAGTTTATTGATTTCAGGTAAGTCAAGGTCTTTTGGGGGTGATCTTTGAAAAAATGGATGTTTTCGGAAAAATCTTCTTGACGGGAAGGATTAGATGATGGATAAGACTGACCGGTCAGTACCACAACGACGGCAACCGAGGGAGACCTGTGACGGAAATCTTGCCTTCCGAGCCCGGCAATCAGGCTTCCGGTAATCCGATCCCTATGGACCATGTTGACTCCGTCCTCCAGAAGCCCAGGGCTGAGTGGGTAAGAACCTCTGCGAAGTTTCTTAGAGAAATGCCCGAGCACCAGCATGCTCCCTTTCTGAAAGCTCTTTTTAAGAAGGTAACCCTTATAGACCCGGGGATGCTGAAAGCCCTTGTGGAAGGGCTGTGTCGGAATCGAGAGGTCTGTTCTCCTCTGATTCAGGGCCTGGGACTACTTCTGGAATTTCGCGAATATCTGAATGTCGAGGGAGAAGGATCGGGGCACCGGTCATTACAGCCCGTTGTCGAAAGGATTCTCGATGCGGCTCTTTCAGTGTTTTCAAAGAGAGGCTATCACGAAGCCACGATGGAAGAAATCGCTCAGGTTGCCGGGGTGGGTAAGGGGACCCTTTACAGGTACTTTAAGAGTAAGGATGAACTGTATCATGCCCTTTTAGAAGTGCGCCTCAAAGGGCTGGACGATGAAATACAGCAAATCATTAATTCTCCGGAACTTGACGTCGTTGACACGATTTACAGATGCTTTCAGGTTTATCTGAGGTTTTTTGAGCATTACCGGGGGTTGTACCGGCTGATTTTACGAGAATGGAAGGCAGAGGAGCACGGCATTTACATAAAGCGTGCCCTCAGAAGGCTATATCCCCTCAAGAAGAAAATCTTTGAAGCCACACGATCGGGGATTTTCAAACCTCTGCACTTTGAAACAACCTTCTACGGCTTTATGGGGTTTTTACACGGTATTGTGCAGAAATGGCTTGACCACGGTTGTGATTATTCTCTTCTGGACGACCTGCCCGTCGCTTCGGAGATTCTGCTTTACGGGGTTATAACCGAGAAGGAACGGGAGAAACTGGAAAAACAGATTTAAGCAGGAGGTAGGAGATGGATAAGGAGGCCATTAAACAGCGGGTTGTCGACCTCATCGTGGAAAAGCTGGGGGTAGAAAAAGAAGACGTGAAACCCGAGGCTCATGTAGTGGACGATCTTGGAGCGGATTCGCTTGATGTTGTGGAGCTCGTTATGGCGCTGGAGGAAGAGTTCGACATAGAAATACCCGATGAAGATGCCGAAAACATTCGCACCGTTCAGGACATATTCGATTACATAGACAGAGTTGTGGCCGCAGCTTCTTAAAGCGGAAAGTTGAAGAGAAGGGGCGGAAGCCTCTTCTCACCCGGATTGATCTTCCTTTAAAATCTTTTCTACATCAACCCCCTGAGTTGACATGGCGGTCTTTTTTATGGCCCAGAAGATTTCGTGAAAGTGGGTTTCAAAGTTGGACGGGGAGATCCGCCCCAGTTCTATGAATTTGACGACTATTTCTTTCGCCATCTTCAGGAATTTTTCGTCATCAGGGTGCATAAATCCGCCCTCTCTCAACAGGCTTAACGGTCACCTTTTTTGGAAGGGTTGCAGGCAGTTCTGAAGGAAGGCCGGATTTTACTGTGCTGCAACCCTTCCGGGATCGAAATACCCTCCTCAGGCATTCCGACCCAAAGGCCTGATATTATCAGCTACCGAAGTTTTTTCTGCGTCTGTGGGATGAATTTCTTCCATGCCTTCCGTGACGATTCCTGCGACCTCGAGGCCTGAGGAAATCCACCCGGATGAATTCCTTACCGTTTACAAAGGAGACGTAAAGAGGATAGATGTTAAGCTCTCTCTGGACGATGGATTTTATTTTTCGCAGGTCAGAACTCTTGGTGACCCCGTATTTTCGGTAGTCATCCGTCTTGATGTAAAGAGACATAAGTTGCACCTCGGAATGTGCGATTTATTCGTTCAGCCCATTCAAAATATTAGATACGATTGCCAATTGTGTCAAAAGAGAAAAGAATGTTATGTCTCTAGAACTTATGCTAAAGACGTCGGGGCTGGGAGATGAAGCCGTCTGAGGATAGGTTGTTGTGGAAGTCATTCGAGGAGAGGTCGAACGGGTAACTTTTGTGAGTGACGAGGACGGTTACGGCGTAATTCGTCTTCGTGTACCGGGTGTGTCGGATCCCGTCACGGCTACAGGGTATTTTTTTGATGTGTCGCCTGGTGAGTTCCTTGAGTTAACAGGGCAGTGGGCAATACACGAAAAATACGGCCGCCAATTTAAAGCAAAGTCTTACAGGTCTCTTCTTCCTTCCTCTCTGGAGGCCATGAGGCGCTATCTGGGTTCCGGAATGATAAGGGGAATTGGCCCGGTTCTGGCCGATCGGATTGTTGCAAAATTCGGTGAGAAGACCTTTGACGTTATGGAAAAGGATCCTGATCGGCTTCGTGAAGTCGATGGCATCGGCCCGGTGAGGCTCGAGTGCATAAAAAAAGCCTGGGATGAACAGAAGGACATACGCGAGCTCATGCAGTTTATGCAAAATCACGGGTTGCCCGGAAGTTATGCCCATAGAATCTTCCGCTGTTACGGGAAAGAGTCTCTTAACGTCCTTAAAAGCGATCCCTACCGCGTTGCCATAGACGTTCACGGAATAGGTTTTATATCGGCCGATAAGATTGCCATGGCCCTGGGTATCCCTCCCGATTCCCTAATAAGGGCAAAAGGAGCAATTTTGTACATGCTTCATGAAGTGGGATCCGACGGGCATGTATGTTATCCAGAACATCTTTTGCTGGACGTCGTTTCCGACAAACTGGGTATCTCTCGGGCTACCCTTCTCCTGGGACTTGAAGAGCTGGAACGGGCCAATCTGGTCCTTCGTGATAATCGGTCCGGAGGGGATAATTTCGTATATCTGCCGGGTTTTCACAGGTGTGAGGTGGGTGCGGCTCAGAGGCTTGCCAGAATAGCAGCGATGCCAAGGCCGCTTCCCCCGATTGGTCCGATTATTGAGTACGTTCAGAATAAATTGCCTTTTGCTCTGGACGACCGACAGAAGGAGGCTCTTTCTACGGCGCTTTCGTCGGGAGTAACCCTCATAACCGGAGGACCGGGAACGGGAAAAACCACGCTGGTGAAAGCCCTGGTTGAAGCCTCCAGGGTGTTGAATGAGCGCATTGTGCTTGCGGCGCCTACGGGTCGTGCTGCAAAGCGCCTTGAAGAATCCACAGGCCAGAGAGCTTCCACCATTCACAGGCTTCTGGAATATTCACCCCGTGACGGAGGGTTTTCTCGTAATGAAAGGAACCCTCTGAAAGGTGACGTTTTTGTTATAGATGAGACATCCATGCTGGATCTGGTGCTGCTTTATCATTTCCTCAAGGCCGTACCGGACGGAGCCTCCCTCGTGTTCGTAGGCGATGCCGATCAGCTCCCCTCTGTTGGACCCGGGGACGTTTTAAGAGACCTGATCGAATCGGGCGTTTTTCGCGTCATAAGGCTGAACACGATTTACCGTCAGGCCAGAAAAAGTGCCATCATCATCAATTCTCACAGGATTCGGGAGGGTAAGTTTCCGCTGAAGCATGATGGAAGGAAAGACAGGCTGTCGGATTTCTACTTCATAGTTCGTGAGGATCCGGAGGATGTTATCAGGACAATGATCAAGCTTTGTGCCGAACGTATTCCCGCAAGATTTGGACTGGATCCGATAAAGGATGTACAAATCCTGACTCCCATGAATCGGGGACCCCTTGGGACTTATGCTCTTAATCGAATACTTCAGGATGTTTTTAACCCGGGTTCGATTCAGATCGAGCGCGGGGGTATGAGGTTTCGTCCCGGCGATAAAGTCATGCAGATAAGAAATAACTACGAGAAGGACGTTTTTAACGGGGATCTGGGACGTATAGTGAAGGTTGATTTTGAGTACCAGAAGGTTTTTGTCGATTTCGAAGGGCGGGTGATTGAGTACGATGTGACGGAACTTGATGAACTATCCCTTGCATATGCCATAAGCATTCACAAGGCTCAGGGAAGTGAATACCCTGCTGTCATCTTTCCCGTTGTGACACATCACTATGTGCTACTTCAGAGAAATCTCGTATACACGGCCGTGACGCGAGGGAAAAAACTGGTGGTCATGATCGGAACTTACAGAGCTCTGGCACTGGCCCTGAAGAACACCAAGCTTCAAAAGCGCTACAGTCTGCTCAGAGAGCGTCTTATTGAAGAAAGGGAAAAGGTCGGAGAAAGACGGTGAATAAGAAAGCCCTTCTGCAAGTCGGATTGGCCGCTTTCGTCGTTTTTGTGTCTCTGGTGGTGATGAAGTGGCTTGAAGGGTTCAAAAAGCCCGTGCCAACGGTGAGTGAGCAAAGACCTCCGACGGCTGTACGCGTAACGAAGGTCGAACCCTACCGGGGGCCCATTGTGATCTGGAACAGCGGGGTGGTGGAAAGCTTCAGGAGTGCAGATCTCGTTTCACAGGTGTCCGGTAAGATTATCCGGGTTTCCGAAAGGTTTGTATCGGGAGGGAGGTTTAAGGAGGGCGAGGAGGTTATCAAGATCGAAGAGGTGGACTACCAGCTGGGGGTAATTCAGGCTCGTGCCGCCCTGGCGGAGGCACGGGCAAATCTTGAGCTTGAGGAGGCACAGGCCGAAATCGCCAGGAAGGAGTGGCTCAGGAGTCGGAACAGGTTACCCGTTCCAAGGCTCGTGGCAAGGATACCTCAGGTTCAGGCCGCAAAAGCTAAGCTGGAGTCCGCAAAGGCTCAGCTTGAAAGATCCATGCTGGATTTACAGAGAACGTCCATAAAGACGCCTTTTCCCTGCGTTATAAGCGAGAAGTACGTGGACGTGGGTCAGTATGTTACGGTGGGTCAGAGGCTGGCGAGGGTCTTTTATACGGGGAGTGTCGAAATAACGGTCCCGATAGGAAGGGACGACTTAAAGTGGTTGAAGGTACCGGGTTTGACGTGTCCTGTCGATGAAAGGGGCAGTGATGCGGAGGTGGTTGCTCTTGTCGGAGGTGTCGAACGCCGGTGGCAGGGCAGGGTGGTCAGGTGGCGGGGGCAGGTGGATGAAGCCACACGACTCTATCCCGTTATCGTGAGGGTTGACCGTGCCTATGACACTATTCCGCCTCTTGCCGTGGGAACTTTTGTTAATGTGGGCATCCACGGTTCGGTGGTGAAAGCCGGTATACTGCCAGTTTCGGCAATAAGGCTCGACGATAAGGGTGGCGAGATCGTATGGGTTGTTGAAGGTGGCGTTATGAAATCCCGTCCCGTAAAGGTGGCCCACAGGTGGAAGGGGCGGGCCTACGTTGTTTCGGGGCTTAAAGGTGGCGAGGATGTGGTTATTTCCGATCTGCCTCTGGCAACCGAGAATATGCCCGTAAGCATTGCGGGTCGGGAATAGGGAGAGAATGTGAAGTCCATCATACGCTGGTTTGTTGAAAACCATGTGGCGGCAACCATGTTGAAAGTGTTCGTGGTGGTTGCCGGACTTCTGCAGCTTTATACCATGAAGGTCGAGGTTTTTCCCGAAGCATCGCTCGATCAGGTGTCGGTCATCGTCAATTATCCCAATGCATCTCCTGATGAGGTTGAAGAAGCCATCATAGACAAAATAGAGGAAAGGGTTGTCGGCCTTGAAGGTGTAAGGAAGGTGACCTCCATTGCGGCAGAGGGAGTGGGGGTTGTGACCGTTGAGTTTACCGAAGATCGGGATGTTCAGGAAGTGCTGGATGATGTCAAAACGGAGGTCGGCCAGATTACGACCTTCCCGGAAGAGGCGGAGACGCCGATTATTCGAGAAAATGTGGTGAGAATGGAGGTTATAGACCTGGTTGTTTACGGAGATGTGAGTGAGCGGGTTTTAAAAAGGGCCGCTCAGATTGTAAAAGACGAGATTATAAGGCTCCCTCACGTCTCCCTTGCTGAAATATTCGGCGCAAGAGAGAGTGAAATTCACATAGAAATCCCCGAAGAAAATTTACGGAGTCTGGACCTTACCCTCCAGGACGTTGCCTCCGTTGTGAGACGGTTGAGCCTGAACCTTCCGGCGGGGAAGGTTACCAACCTTGAGGGTGAGGTTCTGTTCAGAGCAACGGGTCGGGTGGAAACCGCAAGGTTTTACAATGACCTGGTGATTATCAGCATGCCTGACGGTTCGAGGGTCAGGATAAGGGATATCGGAAGGGCCCGTGAGGGTTTTGAAAACATCGGCATGTCCGTCCGCTACAACGGTAAGCCCGCAATGTTAATAGTGGTGTACCGGGTATCGGAACAGAATGCCCTCACGGTAGCCCGGGAGGTGAAAGAGTTCCTGCCCCTTTTGAAGAAGAGGCTTCCGGCCGGTGTGGATGTTGGCTATTTTGCCGACATGTCTCTGGTGCTTAAAGACCGTATAAGGTTGCTTGTAAAGAATTTAGCTATGGGGTTTGTTCTTGTCGTGTTTCTCCTCGGAATATTTCTGGACTTCAGGCTTTCTTTGTGGGTTTCTGCAGGCATTCCCGTCTCTTTTCTGGCGGCCTTTGCAGTGCTTCCCTTTGTGGACGTCTCCGTTAACATGGTATCGCTTTTTGCTTTCATTATGGTTCTGGGTATTGTTGTGGACGATGCCATTGTTGTGGGCGAAAACATTTTCCGGAAGTCAAGAGAGGGTCTGAATCCCGTTGATGCGGCGGTCAGCGGAACGGTTGATGTGGGTATTCCGGTAATATTTTCGGTGCTTACTACTATGGTGGCCTTCGCTCCTCTGCTCGGCGGAAGTGGTATGATGGGTAAGATTATGAGAAACATTCCCCTCGTGGTGATCCTGGTTCTTGCCGGGTCGCTCCTGGAAGCGATATTCGTTCTTCCGTCCCATCTTTCCAGGAGCAGCTCTCTTGCAGGGGTTGACCGCCCCAAAATGGCGGACAGGCTTCTGGCCCTGTTCGTATCGGGGCCTTACAGCCGTTTCATGAGCCGTTGTTTCAGGTATCGCTACCTTGTGGTCGCTTTTTTTGGGGCATCGATTATTCTTTCACTGGGGATATGGAAGGCAGGATGGATCGGTTATACCTTTTTCCCGAATGTTGAAGGTGACTGGATAATTTGTTCTTTGCGGCTTCCCACGGGAGCCTCGGAAGAAAGGACGAGAGAGGTCGTCAACGAAGTGGAAAAGCGTCTGGCGGCGGCAGTTGAAGAAATTGAGGGAACTCCGTCGAAGGACAGGGAACTTCTGGTAAAAAGTGTATCAACTCTGATAGGCGTCCAGATGAGCACGGAGGATCTATCGGGGCAGTTTGTCAGCGGTAGCCATCTGGCGCAGATCTTTGTGGAGTTACTACCGGCTCAGGAAAGGGACGTTTCCAGTACGGCCGTTATGAACAAATGGCGTGAAAAATGCGCAGGTCTGCCGGGTATAGAAGAAATAACCTTTCAGAGTGCGCTTTTCAGCCCCGGTAAGCCCATTCAGGTGAATTTCTATGGTGATGACGAAGAAATGCTGAGAAAAGCAGCCGAAATGCTGAAAAAAGCTCTTTCCGAGTACTCCGGTGTGTATGACATAGGCGACAGCATGGTTGCCGGAAAGCCCGAAATAAAGTTCGATCTTCTGCCCTGGGGAAGATCTCTCGGGCTTACGCTTCAGGACCTGGCGGGTCAGGTAAGGCATGCCTTTTACGGAGCAGAGGCTCTCCGCTTTCAGCGAGAAAGCGACGAAGTGAAGGTTCTTGTGCGTCTTCCGGAAGAGGAACGAAGAACCCCTGATAATCTCGAAAACCTTTTCATCAGAACTCCCGCCGGGGGATGGGTGCAGTTCAAAGATGTTGCTCAGGCCAGAATAAGCAGGGGATATACCTACATTGAACATGAAGCAAAGCAGAGGGTTGTTAAGGTAACGGCGGACGTTAATACTGCCGTGGCCAATGCCAAGGAGATAAGAAGTGATCTTGCGAAGAGGGTGTTGCCGAAAATCCTGGGAGCTTATTCGGGGATAAGATATTCCTTTGAAGGTGAGGCAAGGGAGGAACGAGAATCCCTGAGAGATGTTTTCAAGGGATTCGGTGTGGCCCTTATCGGGATCTATACACTCCTGGCAATTCCCTTCAGATCCTTTACACAGCCCCTGATCGTCATAACGGCCATACCCTTTGGAATCGTCGGCGCACTTCTTGGTCACATATTCCTGGGGTATGATGTCAGTATAATAAGCCTTTTCGGAATTGTAGGGCTATCGGGCGTGGTGGTTAACGATTCGCTCGTGCTGGTGGAGAGGATCAACAGGTTGAAACCGAACTCAACCATCAGTAGTGCGGCTTTAGAGGCAGTTATGGTGAGGTTCAGACCTGTGATATTAACGTCCCTTACAACCTTTGTCGGTCTCGTACCCATTATTTTTGAAAGGAGTGTACAGGCAAAGGTGCTTATCCCCATGGCCATAAGCCTCGGCTTTGGGATAATTTTCGCCACGGTGGTCACTCTTATCCTGGTTCCCTGCCTGTACCTGATCCTCGAAGATTTTCATCTGTTGTTAGGAAAAGCAGGAGTTTTGTTGAGAGGTTTATTGAGGCCTGTGGAAAGATGAACTATGCAAGCAAGAAACTCAGAATAGTGAACGTACTGGAAGGCCTTATGGAAGGGCTTTCCGATTTCTGCGGTCCAACCCGTGCCGCACTGATTTACGCAGAGCATCCGGAGGATCCGCTCCGTATCTGGGATCCTTTCAGACTGCTTGACGGGCATGAACCCCGGCTTAAGGAGCTCTATGTTGATTCGGAGAAGTGGAGGGAGTGTGAACTGAGCCTTGAAGAGATGCGCTTTTTCGGCGAGATGGTTCCCGAAAAGGACATCGGGCTTAGCGGTGTTATTTCTTACGGTGGTAGGACCGGCGCCATATTCTATCAGATGTGGTTCGTTGATCATCATCCCGACCTCTGCTCCCGAGGACCCGTAGAAAGATGGCTTGAACATGCGGTCTGTATGCTTTCTCATGATTTCGTTACCGAAGATGCCTTTTACACGGCGAGCTCGCGTTACGTGTTAAGGGAGTACGCAAAGTACGCCGTCAGGGATTACATCCTCGATGAACTGAATTTGCTCATCGGCTGGGATATGCCCTATCATGTAACGTCCGTTCTGGACGTTATTCTGGGCCTTTCCAAGCTTCCGGAAGAGGGATCTTTGCCCGAAGGACGCCTGGCCGTTGTGGAGCCGAAAATTTGTGAGGCTCTGCCTCTGGCCGTAAAATTTCCTTCTGCGGATCGACCTTTGCTTAAGAATCTGAAACACGTCAGAAAGCTTCTTACGGCCGTGAGGGATAATCCGGAACTGGCACTGATATCCGACGGAACCTCCATCATAGGGATAGGGCGCTGTGACGGTAAACTCCCTTCGGTTGTTGCCGAATTTAAGAAAACTTACGGATTCGTGCATATTGGGGAAAACCCCGTTTGCAGTTTCTCTGAAGGAAAATTTTATGCCACGAACAGACAACCTCATCTGGTGGAGCTGGAGGAGCTCCTTCTTGAGGCCGATCTTGAAGAGGATGTACGCGATGAAATCTTCAGGATATGCCTGACGATTGTGCGTCGCTCCGTTGAAGAAAAGCACGGTTGTGCGATTGTCGTGGATCTGAACGAAGCGCCCATACCGATATCCGGACAGCGACTTGATAAACCTTTAGACCTATCTGATCCTGAAAACCTTAAGCTTGCCTGTGCATTATCCAAGCTCGATGGGGCCGTTCACATAGGAAGAGACCTTCGCCTTCACGGTTTTTCGTGTCTTCTGGACGGGTTTGCCGTTCCCGGCGAGGATAGATCGAGGGGTGCAAGGTACAATTCGGCCATGAGGTTTACCGCGCAGCATCCGGGTGTTATTGTTATTGCCGTTTCTGCCGATAGGCCGGTGGCGGTTTTTCAGGAAGGTGTTGATGTTACCGGCCATAGGTGGTTTGAGAACTACGCCGAAGATAAAATCTTCAAAACTCCTATGACCCTTAAGGAATGGCTGGGTCTATGAGGCAGGTGGTACTATGAAATACGCACAGGGACGGATAGGACGGGTTTTCGTTTTAAGACTTGAGGAAGGCGAAAAGCTTCCCGACATTCTTGAGGACTTTGCAAAGGAGCAGGGTATTCGAAACGGAGTCGTTTTCCTTCTCGGCGGAGCCGATAGGGGGAGCAGGCTTGTCGTTGGTCCCGATGAAAGCGTTTCGGATCGGATAGTCCCTCTGGTCCACGAAATGTCGGGAATAACGGAAATGGTGGGCCTGGGAACCGTTTTCCGGGATGAGACGGGTTCTCCGACTGTACATCTCCACATGGCTGCAGGAAGAGAGGGAAATGCTTCCGTTGGGTGTTCCAGAGCCGGGGTTTTGGTGTGGCTGGTGGGGGAAGTTGTTATAATTGAGCTGGAAGGCCTTTCGGCTTTGCGCCGACGGGATCCGAGAAGCGGTTTAAGTTTACTTGATTTTACGGAGGAATAAATTATTTTTGAATGCAATGTGTGAAAATAATCAAAGCCTTCGGATTGGAGGTTTAGAAAGACGTGACCCGTGTTGCCTGTGCCGTAAGGCGTGAATTCAGAACCTTTGATGATGCCGAACTGATTCAACAGTTGGCAGGAGAGCGGAATACGAATCTGAAGCTCATAGAAAAGCAGATAGGCGTGAAGCTCTACCTGAGAGGGAATCAGCTCCTGATGGAGGGATCGGAACCGCAGGTTGAAGTATCGCTCAGGCTCTTTGACGAACTCGTGGATCTCATAAAATGCGGATATCCCCTTTATGCCAGCGACATCGTTTACGCTTCGAGAATCTTGAGCGACAACATCCATGCAAACCTCAAGGATATCTTTTTCGACAGGGTTTTCGTCACTTCCAGCAAGAAAGTGGTTACCCCGAAAAGTGAGAAACAAAAGGAGTACATTGATGCCATCCGAAAATACGACATTGTTTTCGGCATAGGGCCGGCTGGAACGGGAAAAACCTATCTGGCGATGGCCATGGCGGTCGCGGCACTTACTGACAGGCTTGTCCGGCGTATCATACTTGTAAGGCCCGCCGTTGAAGCGGGAGAAAAGCTCGGCTTTTTGCCCGGTGACCTCGTAGAAAAGGTCAATCCCTATCTGAGGCCTCTTTACGATGCACTCCACGATATGATGGACTTTGACCGGGCCGCCAAGTTGATCCAGCGGGGTGTAATAGAGATCGCACCGCTGGCCTTCATGAGAGGTCGAACACTTAATGAAGCCTTCGTCATTCTTGATGAGGCTCAGAACACAACCCGGGATCAGATGAAAATGTTTCTGACGAGACTTGGCGTGGGATCTAAAGCCGTTATAACGGGAGATGTTACGCAGATTGACCTGCCCGATGACAAACCTTCCGGATTGGTGGAGGCTATGGAAATTCTTAAAGATATTGAGGGAATATGTTTCGTATATTTTACCCGCCAGGATGTGGTGCGTCACAAGCTCGTTCAGGACATTATTCATGCTTATGAACAGGCCGAAAAGCGGCGAAGGTCTGTATGAAGGAAAAGGAAAATCTTTCTGCAAAAAAGATAAAAAAGGGTAAGGTCTTTTCAGAACGGTTGGGTTCCAATGAGGGAATCGTTGTCTTTATCGGTCTCTGTACTGTTACCTTCTTGAGCCTTCTTTTTGTCACAGGGGCTTTCAGGGGAAATCAGGAGAGCTGGCTCAGAGGGCTTGCAATTTTTCTGGGTTTCCTGATTCTTACCGGTGCCACACTTTCCGTACCCTATCAAATAGGTGCAAAGCACCTGTTCCGTAAGAAACTACAGAAAAAAGATGCGGTCTTCCTCTCATCGGCCCTCTGCATCGAGGTTGGGGCCATCTACTGCATTAACTGGTTTCAGATTCATCTGGCCGATGTGCCGTCGATGATCGTTTCTTCCGACGAACTGGGTCTGTTGACTTTGCTGTTTCCTTCCGTCGCCCTTCCCATGATCGTCGTGACCTTCTTTAACGTTTCCGTTGCGTGGGTTTTCTCTTTTGTCTCATCCATCTTCATGAGCTTTATAATCGGGCGAAACGTTGAGGTTCTGGTTTATTACACTTTAGGAGCACTTTTTGCCGTTCATTTACTCTATCCCTATCACGATAGAATTAAACCGATACGGGTTGGATTGTGGACCGGTGTTTTCCAGGGCTTGCTGGTGCTGTGTGTTTTGATTGTCGATGGGTCTTCCGTTGCGTCGGAGATGGCCCTCTGCTTTCTGGCGGCGGTTTTCGGAGGGATACTTTCGGGGATTCTTGCTTCCGGTCTTATACCCGTTGCGGAATACCTCTTCGGTTATACGACAGACACCAGGCTTATGGAGCTGGCAACCCTCGATCACCCGTTGCTTCAGGAATTGCTCGTTCACGCTCCTGGAACCTATCAGCACAGCATAATAGTGGGAAACATGGTGGAGGTGGCAGCAAGGTCAATAGGCGCCAACGCCCTTCTGGCCAAGGTTGCCGCTTATTTTCACGATGTGGGCAAGATAAAGAAACCGCTCTATTTCATAGAGAATCAGTTTGGTTGTGAGAATCGTCACGATAAGCTGGCCCCGTCAATGAGTAGCCTGATACTGATGTCTCACGTTAAAGACGGAGTGGAGCTGGCCCGAAAGTACAAGCTCGGGAAGGAGATAATCGAAATTATAGCTCAGCATCATGGAACAAGCCTCATCTCTTACTTCTACCAGAAAGCCGTGGAGGCTCGGGAGAAGGCTCAGGAGCAGAAGAAGGGAACGGAGTTACCACCCGTCAAAGAGGAGGACTTTCGATATCCCGGCCCGAAACCTCAGACCAAAGAGGCAGGTCTGGTAATGCTTGCCGACATGGCGGAGGCGGCATGCCGTTCTTTACCCAATCCCACGCCTGCCAGGGTTAAAGGTATGGTGAATAAAATTATAAATCAGGCCTTTGTTGACGGGCAGCTTGATGAGTGCGAGCTGACCCTGAGAGACCTTCATCAAATTGCAAAGCATTTCCATCAGATCCTTTCCACAATCCACCACAGGCGTATAGAATATCCTGCTCAGGAACCGTCAACCAGAGCTAGGGAAACCGGAAATGGCAGAGATTCTAATCAGCAACAACCAGCGCCATCCGATCGACCTGAAGTTCCTGCATCGGCGGGCGGAGTTGATCTTAAGCGCCTTGGGCTGTCATGATGTGGAGCTGAGTATCCTGCTTACTGACAATCGGGAGATTGCCCACCTTAACAAAACCTACAGGAGTGTTGATGAGCCCACGGATGTTTTGTCCTTTCCCATGGGCAATGGAGACCCGGAGCATGAAGGTATTCCCCGTATTCTGGGAGATGTTGTCATATCGATAGAGATGGCAATGGAGATGTCTGAACGCTATAATGTTCCACTTGAAACCGTTCTGGATGTGTTGCTCACTCACGGTGTTCTCCATCTCCTGGGCTACGACCATGATACCCGGGACAATGCCCGGGAAATGGATGAAAGGGCTCTGGAAATCCTGAGATTGTTCGGGCATATGCCCGAAAACCTGAACTGGTACCTTACTGAAAGCTGGTACGAAGACGATCGGGAGGGCTGAGATGAAGCTGGCAATAAATGTTGATCACGTAGCGACGGTAAGACAGGCCAGAAAGGCAAAATATCCCGATCCCGTCGCTGCGGCAATTCTGGCGGAACTGGGGGGAGCTCAGGGAATAGTGGTGCACCTTAGAGAAGACAGACGGCACATTCAGGACAGGGATGTCGAGATTCTTCGTCAGGTGGTCAAGACCCATCTTAATCTGGAAATGGCGATGACCGAAGAGATGATAAGCATTGCTCTCAGGATTAAGCCCGATCGATGTACGCTGGTTCCCGAAAAAAGAGAGGAATTGACCACCGAGGGTGGGCTGGACGTGGTGTCGCAGGAAGAGAGAGTACGAAGTGTTGTGGAAAGGCTTCATGGTGGTGGGATTGAGGTGAGCCTTTTTATCGACCCCGACATTGCGCAGGTTGAAGCGGCTCACAGGGTGGGAAGCGACGTTGTGGAATTACACACGGGTATTTTTGCCGAAGCGGTCGACCCGCAGGATAAAAAAGCCGCTTTTGAAGCTCTGGAAAAGGCGGCCAGATATGCCCGGAGCCTTGGACTTAAGGTACATGCAGGTCACGGACTGGATTACAGCAACGTCCTGGAGGTAAAAAAGATAAAGGAAATCGAAGAGCTCAGCATAGGACATGCAGTTGTCGCCAGAGCCGTCCTCGTGGGGATGGAACAGGCCGTGCGTGACATGATCAGGCTTATTGAGGGATCCTGATGGCAATCAGGGGTATAGGCATAGACATGGTTAAGGTTGACCGCATTGCGGATATGGTCTGCCGTTGGGGACGGCGCTTTACGGGCCGTGTATTTACGGATTACGAAAATTCCGAAGCCTCAAAGAAAGCCGTGCCTTATCGCTATTATGCCCTGAGATTTGCCGCAAAGGAGGCTTTTTCAAAGGCTCTGGGAACGGGTATAAGAACCCCTGTTCGCTGGCGGTCTGTCGAGGTGAGAACCGACGAACTCGGAAGACCCTATATAGTTACTTCTCCTGAGCTACGGAAATTTTGTCACGATCGAGGTGTTTACAGATGGCATCTCTCCCTCAGTGACGAAGGTGAATATGCTGTGGCCTGTGTGGTAATGGAAGGTTTCGACGAGTGAGGTGGAAGGATGTATCTGGTAACGCCCTCCGAAATGGCAGAAATTGACAGGATAACCATAAGAGAACTCGGAATTCCCGGTGTCGTTCTTATGGAAAATGCCGGTCGTGGCGCTTTCTCTTTTTTCTGTGAAATTCTGCCGGATTTTCTTTCCAGGAAGATAGCCGTTGTTTGCGGAAGAGGAAACAACGCAGGAGACGGTTTCGTTATAGCCCGACTTTGTTATAGTGCAGGGGCCGATGTCAGGGTTATACTCTTGACTCATCCCGAAGTCCTGGTCGGAGATGCCCTTACCAACTTTGAGATTCTTCAGAAACTTTATGTACCGGTCTATATACTGGACTCGGAAGGCAAATCCGATGCCTGGGATGTTCTTCGTGAATGTAACGTGGTGGTGGATGCCATTTTCGGTACCGGTCTGAGCCGCGAGGTGACGGGGATTTACAGAAAAGCCATCGAGACGATCAACTCAATGGGGGTTCCGGTACTGGCCGTTGATATTCCATCCGGTGTGGACGGATCGAGCGGGAGGATAATGGGGGTTGCCGTTAGGGCAACGGCCACGGCGACCTTTGGCCTGCCCAAGATCGGGCATGTGCAATGGCCTGGCGCCGAAAATACGGGAAGACTCAAGGTTTTAGACATCGGCTTTCCTCCATCCGTTATTGAGTCCAGGGGGCTTCGCAGGTATCTGCTTGTTGAAAGCCTTGTGGGGAGATGGCTCCAGAAGCGTAATCTTATCACTCACAAGGGAAATGCAGGTCATGTTGCAATCCTTGCGGGATCGCCCGGAAAAACCGGTGCCGCCGCCATGGCCGCAATGGGAGCGGTAAGAGGCGGAGCGGGTCTGGTTACCCTCATGGTTCCGAAGAGTCTGAATCCAATCCTGGAAGAAAAGATTACCGAACCCATGACCCTGCCTCTTGACGAAACGTTGACCCAGACCGTTTCGCTGAGTGCTGAAGAGAAAATAATTTCTTTTGTTTCCAGTAAGCAATGTTTTGCCCTGGGCCCAGGGCTGTCTCTTGAACCCGAACCTCAGTATCTCGTAAGAAAGCTTATCCCCGCCGTTGATTGCCCAATGGTGATCGATGCCGACGGACTTACGGCAATTTCCGAGAATGTTGAGGTTCTCAGGGATGCCCGTGCCCCTGTGATTCTTACGCCTCATCCCGGAGAAATGGCACGCCTTACGGGTATGACCGTTCCGGAGATTCAGGCCGATCGTCTTGGCGTAGCCCAAACGTTCAGCAGGGAGTACGGGGTAATTGTGGTTCTTAAGGGTTTTCGCACCGTGGTGGCCTCTCCGGACGGCAGGGCGGCGGTCAATACCTCAGGCAATCCCGCTATGGCTTCCGGAGGCATGGGCGACATACTGACGGGGCTTATTTCGGCTTTTCTGGCTCAGGGTATGGATCCCTTTGAAGCGGCCTGTACGGGGGTTTACGTTCACGGGGCGGCGGCTGACAGGGTTGTCAGGGAAAAGCTGTGGGGAACCCGGGGACTGGCTGCAACAGATCTTCTTGATTGGATCCCAAGGATAATAGCCGAACTGGAGGCATGGCAGGGTAATGGAACGACTTATCCGTTTGACCTGCTCCTCTGAAGAAACCGTCGATTTAGGTCGAAGCATAGGGAAAATGCTCCGCCCCGGTGATGTCCTGGCTCTGTGGGGAAGCCTGGGAGCGGGAAAGACAACCTTTACGAGAGGGGTTGCCAGAGGAATTGGCATCCCCGAGGACATTCCCATAACGAGCCCTACCTTTACTTTGATCAACGAATATGAAGGGCCTCTTAAGCTGTACCATATAGATCTGTACCGGGTTGCTTCCGAGGACGACCTGGAAACGCTCCCTTTGAGAGAGATCCTTTACGGTGCGGGAGTGTCTGTGATTGAATGGCCCGAAAAGATAGGGGGTTATCTTCCGCATTGCCGATGGGATGTTCGGTTTGAAATCGTGGACGACGAGCGCAGGAGAATTACCGTTGAAAGGGTTGAGGACAGCAGATGAAGTCGGCCGTTGTTACAGTCGGTAATGAGTTGATATACGGGGAACGTTCCGATGACAACAGGACATGGATGCTTTCAATTTTGAAGGAAAAGGGGCTTCCCGCCGGCCTGGCCTTAACCCTCCCTGACGACGAAAATTCTATAGCCCTCTGGATTAATGTGCTCAAGGATAAGGGATACGGTCCTGTCTTCGTAAGCGGTGGTATAGGAGGAACTCATGACGATCGCACGAGGCAGGGGATTGCCCTGGGGCTCGGTCGGCCGTTGATCTGTCATGAAGAGTGCTTTAAGATTCTGCAGAAGCGCTACGGCCGTAATTTTTCGGAGCAAAGGCAACGCATGGCCTGGCTTCCTCAAGGTTCGATGCTTATTCCGAACGAGATCGGCGCCCCGGGGTTTTACGTTGACGAAGTGTATGCCTTTCCCGGCTTTCCTGAAATGCTCAGACCCATGTTCATTTGGGTTCTGGATAGACTTGTCAAAAGACCCGGCGAAAGGTGGCTTGTAAGGGAGTGGCATCTGCCTCTGAGTGAGGGTGTAATCGCCGCCGATGTAGAAAGGTTTGTGGAAAAACATCCTGCGCTGTCCGTGGGACTGTATCCGCATATTGGCGAAAAGGGTTCTGAAGTCACCGTTAGGTTAAGGTTTCGTCCCGGTGATGAGAAGGCCGTGGAAGAATTTACTGCACTTATCGAAACATACGCTGTGATAGGGGAAAGAAAAGGGGGAGGGTATAAATGAGAATAGCGGTGCTCACCAGCGGTGGAGATGCCCCCGGGATGAATGCGGCCGTAAGGGCGGTGGTGAGAAGGAGCCTTGTTAAGGGATTTTCGGTTTTTGGCGTCTGGAACGGCTACCAGGGCATGGTTGACGGAGAAATCAGGCCTCTTGGATGGCACGACGTGGGTGGGATAATTAACAAAGGTGGAACCTTCCTGGGCACCGCTCGTTCCGAAGATTTCAAAAGGTATGAAGGGCGTCGGGAGGCCGTAAAACACCTGTTAGAACACGGCATAAATGCTCTGGTGGTCATCGGAGGAGACGGTTCGCTTACGGGGGCTTATGTGCTGGCTAACGAATGGGCCGATCATGTGAGGGAACTGGGGGGAGATGGTGACTCAGTGCTGCACGTGGTGGGTCTTCCGGGCTCAATAGACAACGACCTTTACGGTACAGACATGTCGATTGGTGCGGACACCGCCCTTAATCATATTGTAAGAGCCATGGATGACCTCAGCTCCACGGCCGCCTCTCACCAGCGCACCTTCGTGGTGGAAACCATGGGAAGACACTGCGGCTATCTTGCTCTGATGGCGGGGCTCGCAGGCGGCGCCTCATGGGTATTGATTCCCGAAGAAGAACTGGACATGAGGTGGCACAACAAGATGATCGAAGCGATTGCCAAGGCTCGTGAGGCCGGTCGTCCGCATCAGATGGTGGTCGTTGCGGAAGGTGCACGCCATGCCGACGGCCTGCCGATACAGTCAAAGGAAGTGTGTGATTTGATAAGTAAACGATTAAACATAAACACGAGGCTTACCGTACTCGGGCATGTGCAGCGTGGAGGAGCCCCCACCGCTTTTGACCGCATATTGGCTACACGTTTGGGGGTAGCCGCTGTTGATTTTCTGGCGGAAAATCCCGAAGCCAGACACTGCCACATGGTGGGGCTCAGGGAAAACCGAATAGTCTTCACTCATCTGGAAGAGGTGGTTCAAAAAAGCAAAGCCGTTGTGGAAGAGCTGGAAAAGGGCAATTATCAGAAAGCTCTGGAACTCAGGGGAACCAGCTTTCGTAATGCCCTCGACCTCGTAAAAATGCTTACCCGAATAACCCCCGCAAAGGAATGTGTTGATGACCGATCGGTGTTGATCCTTACGGGTGGAGCAGATGCTCCGGGCATGAATGCGGCCGTGAGTATTGCCGGGAGGTATCTCATAAATCACGGTATAAGGGTTGTCGCTGCCAGAAACACCTTTTTGGGGCTCCTTGAGGATTCAATAGAAACTCTTGACTGGCATCAGCTGGTTCATTGGGTTAACCGGCCGAGTTCTGAAATAGGTACCGCCCGGGTTGATTTGAAGGACGATGACTACGGGAGGATTGCAGAGGTCTTTAATCGGCGGAATATATGTGGCCTGATCGCCATAGGGGGTTGGGGTACGTACCGGAAGATTTACAGAATGGTGCAGTTAAGAGAGCGTTTCGACGAATTCAACATACCCGTTGTCCTGATTCCGGCAAGCATAGACAATAACCTGCCGGGAACGGAATTCAGCATCGGGGCGGACACGGCACTTAATGTTATCATCGATGCCGTTGACAAAATACGAAACACTGCGGGCGCTAACAGGCGGACCTTTATAGTTGAAGTTATGGGCCGCCGCTGTGGGTTTCTTGCACTCATGAGCGCGATGGCTTCGGGAGCGGAAAAGGCATATCTTCCGGAAAAGGGCATTTCTCTCGAAGAACTCATATCCGACGTGAGGATGATTCGAGAAAGCTTTGCATGCGGGAAAAAGATGCTGATCTTTCTGAGAAATGAATCGGCCTCGGTGCATTATACAACGGATTTCATAAGACGTATTTTTGAAGAAGAAGGGAAGGGAATGTTCGGAGTACGCACTGCGGTGCTGGGCCATGTACAGAGAGGTGGTGTGCCCACGGCTTTTGATCGTATCCTGGCGTCTCGTTTTGGAGCACGGGCGGGTCTCATAATGCAAAAAAATCTCTCCCGAAATGAGGCGGAAGCAGTGGTGCTGGGATTGAAAGGAAAGGAGGTCAGTGCTGTGCCACTGGAAGTTGCCGTCTCCGAGATGGATTGGGAAGAAGGGCGACCCAGAGAACAGTGGTTTATGGAGTTATGCCCGATTGCCGACAGCCTCGCCCTTCCTTCCGCTGAATGTGGTTTGTGACAAAAGTGGCTTAATCCCTTCTGGCAGATAGTATCAACGTCTCTCCTATCTCCAAAGCCCAGGCTCTGTGTTTCTCCATAATTTTGTGAATTGAACCTTCCTCAATAGCGGTTCTCAACGCTTTACAGGAATTTGCTTTTTCCGCACTGCTTACCAGGCTGAAGACGGAATCAGAAGCCCAGAAATCATCTGAGAAAAAAATCGTGGGGTCTCTGTAGTACTTATCTCCGAATATTTGCCCTGAAGACTTTCTCACCTCCACATTGCTGAACCCCAGCCTTTCTAGCCTGATACGCAATTTTTCAACGGGAATGTACTTCTGCTGAAGCTTTCTTGCAGCAATCGGTATGAACTCATAATGCCAGTAAGATCCCCTGTGAGGATCAAGCTGAGCGGGATCACAGGTATGAATTATCAAAAAACCACCTTTCTTCAGGACTCTACGGGCTTCCTTCAGGAAAATGTCCAGGTTGGGAAATTCCGGACTATCGTCGAGATGGTGAATGACTTGACTGACAAAATAGACATCTACGGTGGAGTCTTTCAGAGGTAAAGCCAGTATGTTGCCTCGCCCTAGGTGGACATTACTAAATGCTTTCAGGCGCTTTCTTGCTTGTATAACTCCGGTCTCAGATGCCTCAAGACCTATAACGAAGAATGACGATTTTGCAAGGTACTGGGTGTATGCCCCTGTACCGAATCCTCCTTCAAGGATAACCGCCTGATCATTTTTCACCGGGACCATATCAAGAATCTGGAACACTTCTTTAAGGCCGATAGGCTGTCTAAAATTGTCGTAGGATTTGAAGGCATCTTCATAATTACAATATATCGATCCTGTCTTCATGAATTTCTCCTTAATTCTCTAACCGGGAATTGATCATCACTGCTATTATTTCAAATTATTCAAGATCTGGTCAAGGCTGCAGGGTTCATAAAAGCTGTCTATGTTGGTCTAATAGCCTGTAGGCCGAGTATGAATGATGTTTACAGAACAGCTTATCCCTATCTGCAAGTTCGACCAATGCAGAATGTATTTCTATTGCATGATTTATATCATTGCAGACCAGGAAACAATCAACTCCCGCCATGGTCGCATTCCAGGCAATTTCTTCGGCGGTAAACTTACCCTTTACTGCACCCATATCAAGGTCATCGGAAAACACGATTCCCTGAAAGGACAATCTTTTTCTGAGCCATTCCCGGCATGCAAGGTCCGACATAAAGGCGGGTTTGGCCCTGGGGGTGCTGTTCCAGAGGGGATAAGAAGCGTGAGATACCATAATGCCCCATACCCGGGAGCTTACGGCGGCCGAAAAGGGCTGGAGATCCTGCCACATCTGTTGAGGAGTCAGCCAGTAAATGGAAAGTTCTTCTTTATGAGGATCCAGAGTCGCCCGACCCAGTCCGGGATAATGCTTGGCAACGCAGCGGATGCCGTGCTTTTGATGTAGCTCTATCCACAATGATCCGATTCTTGCTACAAGTGCAGGGTCGGAACCGAAACAGCGACTCCTGAGAAATTCGGGGGTTTTCGGGGTTGCCACGTCCAGCACCGGTGCAAGATTGACATTGATTCCGTGAGACCTCAAAGAGACGGCCGTTTTGTAAACTGCCGACGATAAGTCCGCATCACTACCTTTCCCCAGTTCTTCTGCCGAGGGTGTTTCAACGAAAAAGAGCCGTCTTACGGAGCCTCCCTCCTGATCCACGGCTATGTTAGGTTCCCTGTCCAGCTTGCTCCTGACGTATTTCCTTATTGATGATGTAAGTTCCTTGAGTTGCCCTGAAGATTCTATGTTCCTGCGGAATAGAACGAATCCCGATATTCGGTATTCATCAATCAACTCCTTGAGTTCCCCGTTAAAGCTGGTGCCTTGAAAACCGACCCATATGCGGGCCCCTGCTTCTACGACCTGATCACTTTTCATTTTTTGATTCCTTCTCTGACATCTTTTCCATTCGCTCAACAAATGCTTGCTTCATTCTTTCGATCAGCTTTTCTTTTTCTTCAGGGCTCAGTCGCTTGAATTCTTCAAAAGAAATCCTTCCCTCTCTGGCGGGCTCCGATTTTTCTTTTTCAGACGGGTGCGGTTGCAGGGGCGCAGGAATTGGCGGTGGCGGTGAAGTGTTCTTTTTTGCCGGAGAATAAAGAGAGATGACATAGGATTTTTCAGAGTATTCCACGGATATTTTGTTCTTTTCTATACTGACCACCTTAAAAGGTCCGATTGATTCGCCTTCTTTAACGAATAGATACCTGTCTTCGATGTCAGGAGGCAGGAATTTTTTGTTCACACTCAGGATGGCTTTTTTCTCAAGACCCCGGGGCGTTTCGTATATGATTATTCCATAAAGTTGTAGATCTTCGTTTTCAAAGGGCTCGGAGGTGTTGATTTCCGACGTTGTGGATTGTTCAGGCGGCTTTCGGTCAGGAGAAAAGAGATTTTTTTCAACAATGACCGAACTTTCCTCGGCACGACCTACTACGGGCGTGCTACAGAAAAGCACGAAGGCACAAATAAGACACCACAGGCCCACAAAATCTATGTTTTTCAAGAGGGTACCTCCGTCTCTTTTATCGTTTTTGATCTAAACCGGCCGAATATGGCCGTTCTAACCAGGCCTGCCAATTTTAACATTATATCATTCGGCCTCAAAAAGGAGTCTCTAAGTCCCCGCGGTATTTCCAGTTGAACTCCGGAACCGGTGAGATTTCTATTAACGACGTTCCTTTTACTCATTCCACCGATAGGACCACAATGACATCTAATGGCGTTAAACCCGGAATCTTTAAGAAGAAGTACAATCTTTTGTGACAGCTCAAGGTCACGGCCTCCAACGACTATTGGGTCAAATTCACTTCCGCGAATTCCGTGAATGGCGATGGTTGTATAAACTTTACGGGATACGGTCAGCCACCGGGGTTCGTTAAAAAGTGTGCTGGGAATATGAAGCCTGGAATAGTTTTCTGCTGCTCTGATCCCTTCAAAGGCGTAAAACCAGAAATCTTCGCCTGCCGTTGCATCGGCAAGCTCTGAAGTTCCGGGTTCAATTAGCCCCCCGTGAGGTGCCATAATGAGCACGGGTAAAATTCCCCGCCTGTACCTTATTCGGTAGTCTGTTCCCTCAAAACCTCCGATTGAAGTACCTTCAATTGAAAAGCTGTGGTTTCTGAAAAAACATTTCATAACAATCACGGTAGCTTCCTAATTCCTGCGGAACCTGGAAGGCAATGTTAAACCGGCGTTGTTTCTTCGCATTAATGTTGTAAATCTCTGTATTAGCACAGGTCGGTTTTTATTTTCCTCCGAGGCACTTCCTTCAAGCAGGTATTCACACTCTTCGCTGCCGAAACGCCTGCAAACTACAGGACGATAAGGGTAAACGGCACAGCGTGCTTTCCCCGCCGGGTTTTCTTCAAAAAGAAAAGGGCAGAATACCTGACCGTACCCGCATCCCTCGGAAAACCACAGCTTCCAATCGTTGGGAAAGGGCCAATTGTCGGGAAAATCCGGGTAACCGGCGATAAAAAAGCAACATTTACCGCACCTGATACAGTAATCGTTATCTTCTCCATCGAAGGAGTCCGTAAATGACAGCGTGTTCTCCCCGATAGCTGTCATTTCCCTGAAGAGATTGGTCCGCTCCACAAGTATAAATTCTACCCTTTTGACTGCCCTCTTCCCTCTTTTTAACATTACGCCCTGCGACGCCAGATAAACAATGCCTTTCATCAGGAAGGAAATCGGGAAAAAATTGTGGGCGATCGTTACCCGAAGGTTTGGCCTTTTAAATACCCCCAGCAGTCGGGCAGTTCTGAGCTTTTTGACCGATATAGCCGAACTTCCTTTCATTTTGATTGAGGTATCTTAATGTCTGGATTTGCCAGTTCCGCTTCGGAAGGCCTTACGTAACAGGGCGTTAGCGTTACGGGATCGTCTGTTGAATTATTGATGAAATCCGGTAACGCCGCCGCTGCGAGATGAACGGCACGGATTATATTGAATTCCGGTGGAGCTTTATAAACGCGTCCACCGAGTTCTGCCGTTAAGTATTCGCCGATCACAGAGCACCCGTTCCCGCAGAGAACAATTTCGCCTTCAAAATCGTCAATCGCGGTGATCAGAAGATCCGCCGATGTTACAGAGTACTCGGTGGTTCTTGAAACCGTCCCCTGACCGCTTCCTTCGTAAAGGGCCCAGTAAAATTCCTTTTTACGGGCGTCAACCACAGGGCATATAAGCCCTCTGAAAAATGAGAACTGACGGGCAAGGGCATCAAGGGAGGGAATGCCCTTCACGGGTTTTCTTAACCCCCAGGCAAGGCTCTTAAATGTCGTTACTCCTATGCGGATACCGGTGAAGCTTCCCGGGCCCGTCCCAACTACAAAGCCGTCAACATCCGATATTGAAAGGCCAATCTCTTTTAACAGATAATCAATATGGGCCAGAAGACGGCGACTGTGAGTTACCTGAGACGTGATGCTCTCTTCAAAGAGGACAGTTCCATCGTCGTTACCGTTGAATTCTACCAGGGCCAGTGAGCCCGTCATCGTTGAAGTATCTGCTGCCAGGATCTTCATCTGTTTCTCACCAGGTCCGGTAGCGACGGAAATATTCTCACCAGATCGTTATAAAAGACGGCTATCATGAGAATAATGAGAAAAGCCAGGCCTATCTTCTGTATCCACTCAAGAGCCTTTTGATGAAACCTGCGTCCTGTTATTGCTTCGATGGTGAACAGGAGCAGGTGCCCGCCGTCAAGTGCGGGAAAGGGAAGAAGGTTTATAACCGCCAGGTTCACGCTTATAAGTGCCATGAAGGCGATAAAAGGGAAGAAGCCTTCTTGCGCCTGCTGACCGGCCATCTGTGCGATTAATATAGGGCCTCCAAGGGTCTCAAAAGGTATTATGCGCTGGATTAGCTTTACAACCGTTACGAAGAACAGTTTGCAAACGACAATTGTCTGGACGATACTTTGAATCGCTGCTTTTAATATACCGACCTTTTTGAGTTCAACCTTTCCCGATGCCGTAATACCGATGACGGGCCTGGTCACGGGCTCGCCAAAGAGATTTTTTATTTCCCTGAACGTAGGAGTGACCCGGAACTCCAGATATTCGCCACTCCTCAAAACCACGATTTTCAACGGTTCATTGCCGGGCTTCCACTTTGAAATGGAATCTGCGAGCTCTTCCCACGACGATACCGGGGTTTCGTTTATTCTTACTATGAGATCACCCTTTTTTAGCCCGGCGGCTTCTGCAGGGGATCCAGGCTGGATCTCGCCCACTTCGGGCATTAAACGGGTTACTCCTGCAAGGGCAAAAACGATGAAGAACAACAGGATTGCCAGCAAAAGATTCATTAATGGGCCGGCCGCTACTATGAGAAACCGCTTGTACAAAGGCTGAGACAAAAAGGTACGGTCATGAAACTCCGGCGGGATGTCTTCCAGGGAATCTTCTCCCAGCATTTTCACATAGCCTCCAAAAGGAACGGCGGCTATGCAGTATTCTGTCTCTCCCTTCCTGCGCGACAACAGGGCCGGTCCAAAGCCTATGGAGAATTTTTCCACTACCACGCCTGACCATTTTGCCACAGCAAAATGACCCAATTCGTGCACGAAGATTAAAATACCCAGTACTATGGCTGCGTAAAATACGGTGCTCATCAGACAGAAATCATCTCCTTTTTTCAGCTATGATCGAAGCCGAGACCTCCCTTGCCCATTTATCTGTTTCAAGGACCTGTTCGAGAGATTCTAAAGCTTCTCCGCCATGTTTTTCCAGGGTTTTTTGTATGACCTCGGGAATATCATAAAAGCCGATCCTTTTTTCCAGAAATGCCTGAACGGCCACTTCATTGGCCGCATTCAGTACCGCAGGGTATGTGCCTCCTCTGGCACAGGCCTCTCGTGCCAGCCTGAGACAGGGAAATCTTTCTTCGTCCGGTGGAAGGAAAGAGAGCCTGGAAAGCTCTATTAAGTCCAAAATGGGCAGGTCTATTTTTAAACGGGCGGGAAACGATAAGGCATAAGCTATGGGTATTCGCATGTCGGGGATTGCCATCTGGGCGATTACCGATCCGTCTATGTATTCAACCATTGAGTGAATAATGCTTTCCGGATGAATAACAACGGCTATCCGTTCCAGTGGCATTTCAAAAAGCCAGTGAGCTTCTATTATTTCAAGGCCCTTGTTCATAAGAGTGGCGGAATCTATAGTTATCTTGGCTCCCATAGACCAGTTAGGGTGCTTAAGGGCCTGATCCGGTGATGCTTTTTCGATTTTATCACGAGGCCAGTTGTAGAAAGGGCCTCCCGAGGCGGTAAGAATAATTCGCTTCACGTCGTCTTTTCTATGCCCCTGAAGAGCCTGAAAGACTGCGTTGTGCTCACTGTCCACGGGTAAAATGGATGCTCCTGACTTTCTGGCTTCTGAAGTTATTATCTTTCCCGCTATAACTAGAGTCTCTTTGTTGGCCAGTGCTATCGTTTTTCCGGCTCTTACGGCATCGTAGGTAGGAAGAAGCCCCGCAGCGCCCACGATAGCCGAAACCAGAAGGTCTGCTTCCGGAAGAGCGGCAATGTGCCTGTATCCATCGGTGCCTGAAAGCAATTTTACCTGTAAAGCTTCCGAATCCAGTAGCCTGGCTAACCTGGGAATGTCTTTTTCGTCTTTGATAACGGCATATTGCGGCCTGAACATACGAATCTGTTCGGCCAAAAGCTCTACATTTTTCCCTGCGGCAAGAGCGAGCACTTTAAAGCGATCGGGGAACCTGGAAACGATGTCGAGCGTCGATCTGCCTATGGAACCGGTTGATCCCAGTATGACCAGGTTCTTTTTTGCTGTGTTTCCCATCATGAAATTTTGCTCCAGAACTGCCATAAAATCCACACAGAGGGAAAAGAAAAGAGCAAACTATCCAGTCTGTCCAGAAGACCACCGTGACCGGGCAAAATTACACCCGAATCCTTCACTCCATGTTGTCGCTTTATCATGGATTCAATTAGGTCTCCTAAAGGAGCGGTGATACTTACCACTGCTGAAGTAACCAGGGCTTCTAAAAGACCGAAATCCGGAATGAGAACTACCGCCACTATTGTTCCGACGGACAAAGAAGCAACGGTCCCGCCAACGGCTCCCTCTAAGGTTTTCTTCGGGCTTACAGAAGGAAAGAGAAGTCGCTTTCCGAATTTCCTGCCGCAAAAAAAAGCTCCCACATCGTTGGCTACCACCGTTGCCAGCACGTAAAAGATTAAGCTTCGATAGGGGATTCCGTTTGTTTCAAAAAGCAGGACAAAGGCAAGAAGATAGCCCGTATAAATCCAGGCCAGTAAAAGATCCACGGCCTGATTTCGTCTTTCCCTGCTTAAAGGATCCGTAAAAAGGCACCAGCAAAATATTGCAAAAAGGCCCAGGCATAGCGCGCAGTGTAACCCCCTTTCTCCACCGAGGAAAGCGGCAGTGGGAAATATCATGACCGGCGCCGAAAAAATCAAGGTTTTAACCCGATCCCGCTGCGCATAGGAGATAATTGTGAGATATTCGTGGCAACCAATGAGGGCGGCTATTGAGACGGCCACGTAAAAAAGATAGGTAGAGCCCGAGAAAATCAGCAGAACAATCGGTAAGGCTATTAGAAGCCCCGTGGACCAACGTTTTATGAGGTTGCTGTCGTAGTTCATAGTGGCTAGCTTAAGTGTGCTATTTCCCGGGCCTCGACCTGCTCGCTGGTCATGCCGAAGCGCCGTTCTCGCCTCTGATAATCCTCAACGGCCTTTAAGAACTCTCTTTCCCTGAAGTCCGGCCACAGCACGTCGGTAATGTATATTTCGGTATAGGCAATTTGCCATAGAAGAAAGTTACTCACCCGAAACTCTCCGCTGGTCCTTATCAGCAGATCCGGATCGGGTACTTCACCGGTAAAAAGATGTGTATTGATTGTCTCGACCGAAATGGCGGAAGGGTCGAGAACACCGGATTTGACCTTTTCGGCAATTAACCTGACGGCTCTTACAATCTCCTGCCGTCCTCCGTAGTTTAAAGCAACCTGGAGATACAGAGAACTACCACAAGCGGTTTTTTCCACGGCTTCATCAAGAAGCCTGCATATGTCCTCCGGGAGACCTTCGCGATCCCCGATGTGAACCACTCTCACCCCGTGCTCAACAAGTACCGGCAGTTCGGCGTGAAGAAACCTTTTCATCAGTTGCCACAAAGCCTGGATTTCCGATGACGGCCTTTTCCAGTTTTCCTTGGAAAAGGCATACAGCGTAAGGTAAGGAATACCCCACTCAAGGCAGCACTTTATTACTGCCTTGACGGAATCTATACCGGCTTCATGCCCGTAAACCCTGTTTCTAAAACGTTTTTTTGCCCACCGCCCGTTGCCGTCCATTATGATGGCAACGTGCCTGGGCAGGTTTTCCAGGCTTTGCGGTCGGGGAATACTTCCGGAATAAATAATTACACCTCCAGAATTTCTTTTTCTTTCTTTTCCAGAAGTTTCTCCACCTTTTCTACATACTCATCGGTTATTTTCTGAACTTTTTCCTGAGCTCTGAATTGCTCGTCTTCGGAAATCTGCTTTTCCTTTTTGAGATCTTTTATCATTTCGTTGGCATCTCTTCTTATGTTCCTTATAGCGACCTTGGCTTCTTCTGCCATTTTTTTAACGAGTTTTACCAATTCCTGCCTTCGTTCTTCGGTAAGAGGAGGAACATTTATGCGGATGATTTTGCCGTCGCTGTTGGGAGTTAAGCCAAGATCTGATTTGAGAATGGCCTTTTCCACTTCGGAGACGACATTCTGATCCCAGGGCTGGATCATTATGGTTCTGGGTTCCGGTATGGTTATCGTTGCCAGTTGATTGAGAGGTGTGGCCGTTCCGTAATAGTCAACCTTGATGGATTCAACAAGAGCAGGAGAGGCGCGACCGGTCCTGAGCCTTTTGTACTCGCCTTCCAGGTTTTTCAGGGTCTTTTCCATTCGAGATCTCGCGTCTTCATATATTTCATTCAGCATGCCCCACCTCCTCAACGATTGTGCCCACGGGTTCACCTCTGATAACCCTTTCAATATTCCCCGGAACGCGAACGTTAAACACAATTATTTTAATTTTTTGGTCTCGCGCAAGGGAGATGGCCGTCGCATCCATGACTTTTAGATTCTTTGCAAGTACTTCCGTGTAACTCAGTCGCGCATATCTGGTTGCTCCGGGGTCTTTTTCAGGATCACTGCTGTAAACGCCGTCCACTTTTGTCCCCTTCAGCAGTGCTTCTGCACCTATTTCGATGCATCTGAGCGCGGCGGCAGTATCTGTCGTAAAGAAGGGCAGACCTGTGCCCGCTGCAAAGATAACGATGCGCCCCTTTTCGAGATGGCGCACAGCCCGGCGCCTTATAAAAGGTTCTGCAACCTCCCGCATCGTTATTGCCGATTGTACCCTCGTTGCCACGTCGTGTTTTTCCAGCGCCTGCTGGAGGGCCAGAGCATTCATGACCGTTGCAAGCATACCCATGTAATCAGCAGTTGCCCTTTCCATTCCCTGAGCTGCGCCCTGTACTCCCCGGAATATATTTCCTCCGCCTATTACAATGGCAATCTCGACGCCGAGCTTGTGGACAGAGGCAATTTCGGCCGCCATGCGGTCAATGGTTTGAGGGTCAATACCGTAGCTCAGGTTTCCCATAAGGGCTTCGCCGCTGAGTTTTAAGAGCACGCGTTTAAAAACCGGCCCTCCGGACGCCTTCGCCATAGCTTATTCTTCTCCTAGCTGATACCTGGTAAACCGTCTTATGACCACTTTTTCACCTATCTGAGCTACCAGCTCGTTGAGATAATCACGGATTGTCTTGTCGGGATCCCGTATAAAGGGCTGCTCCATAAGAGCCGCCTCTTCAAAAAACTTCCTCATTTTTCCTTCCACGATTTTCTGAATCACATTTTCGGGTTTACCAGTTTCCCTCGCCTGAGCCTCGTAGATTGCCCTTTCTCGCTCTACGATTTCCTGCGGGATGTCTTCCTTTTCCACACCCAGAGGGTTCGTTGCGGCAATCTGCATTGCAATGTTTTTCGCAAATTCCTGGAATGCATCACTTCTGGCGGCAAAGTCGGTTTCGCAGTTGATCTCCACAAGAACTCCTATCCTTCCGCCGCCGTGAACGTATGCCTGTACCAGGCCTTCTTTTGCCTCCTTGCCGGCCCGCTTCATGGCCGTCGCAAGGCCTTTTTGCCTCAAGTAATCGATGGCCTTTTCCATATCGCCATTCGTGGCCTCCAGAGCCCTCTTGCAGTCCATCATTCCTGCGTTGGTCTTCGCCCTCAATTCCTTTATCATTTCCATTGAGACAGCCAAGGTTATCCCTCCTGACATTATGTTGGTTATTCTTCGTCCTCTACATCCGCCTCATCTGCTACGGGATTGACGATTTCTACCTCCGGCCCACCTTCTTCTTTCAGGCTTTCGCCCGGGGTGAGCTCGACTTCGAGTTCCTTGTCACTTTCGGCCTGCAGAGATTCTTCATAGCGTCTGCGTCCTTCGATACATGCATCGGCAATCCTCGATGTGATAAGCTTAATGGCCCTGATGGCGTCATCATTTCCGGGAATGGGATAGTCAATTACATCAGGGTCACTGTTGGTATCTATTATTGCCACAACGGGTATTCCCAGCTTGTTTGCCTCCGCCACGGCAATCTTTTCTTTGGGGGTGTCCACTACATAAACAACCCCCGGAAGATGCTTCATTTCTTTAATACCACCAAGATTTGCCTCCAGCTTTTCTCGCTCCCTTGCAAGCTTCAAAACTTCTTTCTTGGGAAATTTGGAAATGCTTCCGTCTTCGAACATTGCATCCAGTTCTTTTAGTCTTTCCACACGCTTCATGATGGTTTTAAAATTTGTAAGCATGCCGCCCAGCCATCGTCGGTTAACGTAATACATACCGCAGCGGGTGGCTTCTTCGCGAATGATGTCCTGGGCTTGAGGCTTTGTTCCGACGAATAAAACGGTTTCTCCCGAAGCGGTAGCCTCCACCACGAAATTGTAGGCTTCCTGAAAAAGCCTTACCGTTTTTTGAAGATCTATGATGTAAATACCGTTTCTGGAACCGAAGATGTAGGGTTTCATCTTGGGGTTCCACCGGCGCGTTTGGTGACCGAAGTGGACACCCGCTTCAAGAAGCTCTTTCATCGTAACAACCGCCATGTAAACCTCCTTCTTTGGTTTGAACTTCCACCCTCGCGAGCACCTTGTAAAATGGGCACCAAAGAAGCGAGGGTGTGCAGTTTTGTTACTTCACGCCAAAAGCCGGATATATCTAGCACAGTAACCCGGGACCTGCAACCGCTTTATGGATAATATCTTAATTAAGCTTTGCTTGACGAAAAGGTTCCACATTGTTAAAAGCTGGAAAAAACAATTGCCGGTAATTGAGAAACTTAAGCCTCTTTTCTGGAGTGGTGGATCAGTTATGAGAAGTGAGAGCTTTTTGTTTAAGCAATCGGAACGGGGTTTTACCCTTATTGAGTTGCTCATCGTAATGATTATTCTCGGATTGCTGGCGTCATTGGTAGGACCCAAGCTCTTTCAGAAAATAGGGACCTCCAAGCAGAAAACCGCCAAGATGCAGATCTCCCTTTTCGAATCCGCTCTGGATGCATACAGACTTGATGTGGGAAAGTATCCTTCGACGGAAGAGGGCCTTGAAGCGCTCAGGAAAAATCCGGGCTATGAAACATGGAACGGGCCTTACCTGCCCAAGGACATCCCCGAAGATCCCTGGGGAAGAGACTATGTGTACAGATGTCCCGGCGAGCATGGAGATTACGATCTTTACTCTCTCGGAGCCGACGGACAAGAAGGGGGTGAAGGGGAAAATGCCGATGTAACCAACTGGGAATAGGAGCGCTACAATGGATCTGGTGCTAACCCCTGATAAACAGGAACAACTTACCAGATTGATAGAAGATGAGCTTATTGCCAATGGAGCGACTCATGTCTTTTTGGTTGATACGTCGGGTGCCCTGATTGTGGAAAAGGGGATGTTTGATCCCGAAACCGTTCTTCCTCTCGCCGCATTGTCGGCGGCGAACTTTGGTGCCACTGCCGAGATTGCCAGATTGGTAGGGGAGCAGGATTTTACCCTCCTGTTCCATAAGGGTGAGAAACATAATATTCATTTTTCCAAGATTGGTGACGATTATATTCTTGTGGTGCTTTTCGATAAGAATGTGGCTCTGGGGTTGATCAGACTGAAAATAGAAAAAATTGCCAATCAGGTACTTTCCATACTAGAAGCAAACTGAGACGGAGATTATAGGTGGCTATTATTGATCTGGCGAGAAAAGAGGTTCAGGTCAAGATAGTTTATTACGGGCCTGCAAGGGGAGGCAAAACGGCCAATTTGCTCTACATCTACAAGGCCATGAGCAAGCATGTCGCAGGCAAAATGGTCACCATAGACACCAAAGGTGATCGTACTCTGTTTTTTGATTTCTTACCCGTAAGCATAGGTAAAATCAGGGATTTGAATATTCGTATTCAGCTTTACACCGTGCCGGGCCAGACCATGTACCATGCCACAAGAAGACTGGTTCTAAGAGGTGTGGACGGTGTGGCCTTCATTGCCGACTCGCTACGTGTGCAGAAAAACAAAAACATAGAAAGCCTCAAGGATCTCGAAGAAAATCTCAAGTCCTACAACCTGGACATTCACACAATTCCGCTGGTTCTGCAATATAATAAAAGAGATCTGGAGGGCAGTGGAATACCTTTGCTCTCTATTGAAGAAATGGAAGCGGATTTAAACAATGACCTCAAAGCACCTCAATTCCCCGCCAGCGCCATAAAGGGTTTCGGCGTCTTTGAAACCCTCAGGGAGATAACAAAAAGAACCGTAAAAAGTGTAGCTGCAAAGCTTTTAAAATAACCAGAGCTTTGAGGATAGGAGCCATGTCATCTGAAGAAAAACATGTAAAGGACATCGCCTTTGAAGAAGAAAACAATAATGAAGAAGATCAAACTTCAGGAGCAGAGCCCGACGAATTCGATGAGTTTGTCAGAGCGCTGGATGAACGAATAGAGACCTTGCTCAGGCCTGTGGATCAGGACGGAGACGTGCATCTCAGGGAAGATGAGGAAAGTGTTCCTGGTGATGCGGAAAAGGAGATAGGTCTAGAACCTCCGGAACGACAGGAAGACGAAGTTGACCTTAATGAATTGATAGAAAAAATGCACATAGCCTATCTGGCCCTGGAGTGGGAATTTTCCCATGCCAATCTTGAAAAGCTTGAATCTTCTATAGCCGATATCGAAAAGGCGGTTAAACTTAACGACCATGCTCTTCGAATTTCAAAAATTCTAAGCCAGCTTATAGAGTTGTTTTATCAGGGAGAAAGGTTTGTCAACTTAAAAAGCATGGAGCTTCTCAAGGATGCTATCCAGGGGCTGTCCAAAACGGTCAAACGGGAAGCCATAACCCCTGAAATCGTTAAATCGATAGACGCACTGGAAAAGAACTTCCAGGACCTTATGTCTGAAGTTACACCCCCGGCTCTTGAAAAACCTGCTGTTGTTGAGCAAAAAGAGGCAATTGTAGAGAAAACGATTGAAGTGGTTAAACCGGAAGTTCCCGTTGAAGAAGCCGTTTATAGCAGAGAGGTTTCAATTCCTCCGGATATTCAGCCTATAATGGAATCCTTGTCGGGCATTCGTGCAGGAATAGAGAAGACAACCGGTAATCTTCAGCGTCTTTGTACGAAACTTGCGAAAAAACCTTCTTTAAGGGCGCTTAACGACTATTTGTCCAGGCTCGAAAAAAGTTACAGGTTTCATCTGGAAAAGCTTAGTAGGTTTGAAGATGAGCTTTCGGTGGTTTTAAGTCAGGGTTTTGCCGGGGGACAACAGGAAAAAGCGGCTTTTCAGGAAGAGCACGGTTTGTCCGGGCAACTTCCTTCCGAGCATCCTGAAAAGAAGGCGGGCCCCGTTGTTTACGAAGGCGACGAAATTCCGGAGGAGTACAAAAAAGTATTTCTCACTCAGATAATGGGGCTTTATTATTTCTTGCCAGCGCAGGCGGTGGTGAGAATAGCTCATGCGTCTCGCAAGAAGATGGAAACGATTCTTTCCAGAGGCTATGCAACTCTGAAAGATTTTAAGCCCTTCCTGAGAAACATAAAGACTTATCTTATTGGAAAGTGGGGTGATTTGAGTACTCAGGAGCTTAAAAGGTTGCGCTTTCGTCCTGTGGACGTTGGGAAACCTCTCGACCTCGGTAACACCCTGCAGGCAGTAGGTGGGGATGCAATCCTTCTCTCTTTTGACTACGGAAATTTTATCATTTTTGTCGATGCCGTGCTGTCAAAGGAGGCTCTGGATGTGGAAAGGCTGGAAGTGCACCCGGAGGAAACTGATATTGCCGGATACGCCAATGCAGGCGGCAGAAGAGGTGTTCCGGTATTAAGCGATAAGCTTTTTAAGAAATTTCTGTAATAGAGTATCGATATGGAGAGCGCCAGGGAACTACTGGATCGAAAAATCGAAGAACTTCGGTTGTATGCCCAACAGGGCCTTTTGGAGATCGTTGATCAACTTGCAGAAGATTTAATCAGGGAGGTTCAGGAAGGTAATCTCTCGGAGGATGAGAAAGAGTACTATTTTCAGGCGATAAAAAGTGTTTCAGGCGTTAGAGCCGAGAAACCAGCAGATGAGGAAGAACGGATTGAAGCGGAGAGCAGTATCACGAATGAAACTGTGGAATTCGACCCGGAACAAAAAATGGCCTACGCCAGGACCCTGATAGAAATTCAGGAATGGGATGAGGCAATCAAGGTTTTGCAGGAGATAGCGGCAACGGGTTACTCCGTTGAGCAGTGCTACGAGCTCTGTGGTGATTGTGCCGCAAAGAAAGGCGACATCGATAAGGCTATAAGCTTCTACGAAATTGTATATTCAACACCGGGGCTGAGTTCGTCGGACAAAGAGCGCATTCTGGACAAGATAACCAGATGTCAACAAAAGAAAGTCCATCGAAAAAGGGCCGCTACCTTGGCCCGTGTTTCTTCGGGAATGCAGAAGGTTGAAGCTATTGATTACGAATTAACGGCTCCCGACCTCGCAGAACAGTTCGAATCTTTTACGGATTTCATCGGAAACGTGGCGAAATCCTGGGTAGGCCGAGACGGAAAACCTCTTTCGGATAATACCTACACTTATGTGCTAAAAGACCTCTTATACGTCGGGCGCACTCATGCGGTGTTTGAAGCGTACTGTCAGGAAAGCGGGGAGACTTTTGCCGCCTGTACGCTTGTTCAGCCCTGGAACAGATGCGTTGCCTTTGTGGACATTGCGGAGTGGGCTTACACATGCCGCATGATGTCCTGTGATTTTCTGGATATACCCTACGATCTGGCCGAGGTTAACGGCATACCTTTTTTAATAAGAAAGCATTATGAGAAAAGCCTTGCCGAATACGTTAACGAGCAGGGCATTATGTCTATGGAGAAGGCCTGCCTTGTTGCCTATCAGATACTCGAAGGGCTGGGTTATCTACATCTCCATGTTGGGGCCGATGGAGTGAAAAGGAAAATCTATCACCTTGATCTGCGTCCATCTCGGGTTTTTCTTAACGGTAACGGCAGGGTTTATCTGGCTTACGGTGGATTATGGAAATTACTACAATCTAGGTGTCCTACACATACACGCCCCAGAAACCTACCGATAGCTTTTCTTCCCTACAGGGCACCCGAACAATTTCGGACTTATTTATGGAGTGACAAGAGGCCGCAGGTTGTAACGGACGTTTATCTTTTCGGTGTTTTGTTTTACGAATTGCTCACCGGCGCTGTGCCTTTCCAGGCTGAATCGGTTGAAGAACATGAAATTCTTCATTGTGACCAGAAGGTCATGCCGCCTCAAGTATGGCGGCCTGAGATACCCGATGAACTTGTCGAGATCGTTATGAAATGTCTGGAAGTGAAACCTCAAAAACGGTGGAGAAGCACGACGCAGATTTTATTGCTTTTGGAAAAGTTCCTGGGAGGGCCTTCGCGTGTTAAAGAACTTATTAAGAGGAACCGAACGGTTGATTCCGTTTAACTAGTTGTCAACATTTTTGAGTTCGGAGATTGGCTTACCCCTTCTGAAATTCATAATCCATCGGTTAAGTTCAGGCAAAACATCATCCTGCCAGGAACTTGTAAATCTAAAATTGAGAAATTCCCCGTAAAGCTTTCTCAAGAAAGCCCGAACCTCTTCAATACAAAATATCCTGTTAAAAAAGATACCGTCGGGATCGTTGCCTTCAGGGGGAGTATTAATGTAGAACTTGAGGGACTTAATGCTCCAAAGAGATGCATCCAGCGTAAAGGTGTATTCTCTGTCGGCTACCTGCATAAACCACTGTGCTTCTGCAGGTCTTTTCCCCGATGCCAGGGCCACGCGAGCTTCATCGAGATGATGCTTTTTAGATGTACAGGTAACCTTTTCCGTGCCTTCGAGAGGCACTCCCAGAGTTATTCGATCTCCCAGGTAAATGCTTCCGTGGCGTGAATCGTCAACTTTTACATCGTTGGTGTACGCTTCTGTTCGAAACCACAGCCAGGTAAGAAACTCGTACCCCAGAAACATACCTTCTTTAAGAGCGGTGGGGGACGAAGGGTTGACAAGCTTGGTTATGGAGTCCTTCACCTGAGCAGGGACATCGTCCATTGTGAGTGCCCACTTTAAGTGATATTGAGGTACAGGGAACAGCTTGAGATACCTTTCAAAATGAGCCAGAAAGGCTTCTATGACCCCTGAAGAAGCTGTGCCCAGCATCAGTTCACGACTTAAAGGGTTCCAGACGACTTCACAACCCCGTGGAATCGGAAAAGTGAGCTTTATTAATTTTTTTTCAACGGCTTCCTTCAAAATTTTCTGTTCTGATCGAGTGGGGGGCCGTCCTCGCTCCTTTGTAAAACGTAGCTTTTCTTCCTTTAAATGCTGTTTTAGGAGCATCGATGGGATTTTTTTCTCGTCGATGCGAAACTGAAAGACTATGTATTCGCCTTTTCGATAACCTCCATGATCCAGATCAATTGAGAAAAGATCGCTCCAGGAGACGAAACCGGATGTTCGGACGTCTTCTTCACCACAGGGGCTGAAGATCCCGGCTTTGAGGTTTTCATCGATGTAATTCCAGAAATCCTCCGTAATGGGATCGGGTACATGGAAAAAGGTTATCGTTGCAGCCCCTGATTGGATTCCCATAACATTTAACCTTTTTGTTTGGACTATGCTTCGGCTTCCTGGGTGGAAGCTTCCGTATCGGTAATCACCGGTTCGGTTTGCTGCGCCGTGGATTCTGTTTGCGCCTGTAGAAGCCCGCGAGCTCTCAGTTTAAGCCGTTTTCTTCTGCGTCGTCTCCTGCGCTCGATTTCTCGCCTCCGCTCGATTTTTTTATGTCTGGCCATAACCCTCCTCCCATTTTGCCGTTTATTTCGGAGCGTGTTCTCTTTACTCCAATCCATTATGAGAAGTCAAACTCTATTGATTCTGTCTGCTTTTCGTTGCCTTTCGTAATCGCAAAGGTTATTAGTAACTTGCATGAAAGGTTACGGCCCTCGTGGGAGGACTTAAAGGATGAAACTTATGAGCGTTGAAGATTTTCGCAGGGAGAATGAACCCTGGAAGACCTATTACGTTGCTTTTCTTAAGGGTTCTCATGGTGCGTGGTTTCCTTTTTGTGTTATGAGTTCTGAAAAGGGCGACAAGCTGGATACCCTGTGCGTTTCTAAGAGTTATTCTCTTCTTGAGGAAGTGGTGAAGCCCTGCGTGGATAAAATCGAGGCGATTGAGCAGTACATTGTTCACTACGTTTACGGTGAAGAGATAAACAACCTTATCGATCGCTATGGCCTTTCCCACGTGGGGTATATTGAGGATGATGGTGAGTGTGGTTGCGGCTGTGGATGCCGCTGAGGAGTGAAGATGGCGAGGATTATTTATGCCCATCCCTCAAGAAGAGGCTATCCTTTGCATGTGTTTACCGATCTGGATTTTTGGGATGCCAGAAAGATTTTCAGGGATAAGCTGGGTTTGTTGAGTGTCCGCAGAAACTTTGGGAAGGATCCCGACGGAGATATCTATCCGACTCAGATTGTATCGGACGAGCGATCTCAGAGGCTTAAGAATCTTGTTGAAAAGAGACTCAGAAAGGCCGTTGTTGCTCCGCCTCGTCACGTGGTTGTTCGTGAGATGATAATGAACGGATCTTTCAGATTCCGGCCTTATGATTATTTTCCGGACAGATGGAGTAAGAGCCTTATAGAGCGGGTTATGCGTTTCAGGTTGCCTCTTGAGCAGTCTGCCCTGTCTACTCCTTATTATACTGTGGAGCTGGTGTGGGAAGGGGATGAACTGGTTGTAAGGCGGATACATCGTGAAAAAAAGCACGATCCTGTAATTCGCACTCCCGAAGAAGCCAGAAAATACAGAATTATTCCCAGCGGTTTCTGACTTATACATCACTTTCTGGAATGACCGTCAGTATGATGCTAAATTCACAAGAATAAGACTTGACACTTTATGGCTGATTCCGTAAACAAATGTAACCTGAAGATGCAGGTCAATTGTAACCTGGTGCACGAATCCGGAAAGGAGCTTCTTTTAGTTTCTGCCATAGTGGATTGAGTTGAGAAATGAGGTGTATGATTCAAATTAAAACCCGGAAAGTAAAGGCGAAGCGAGGAAGGGAGCGTTATTGGCCTGAGCCGGGGGCTCGGGCATTTTTTTTGACTGAAATCTGCAAGGGTGGAAAGTCAACTTGTATAGAAGAAAGGAGGTACTACCTTGGCGTTTGAACCGACAAAACAAAAGTATACCGGAGCCGTTCGGCAGGTTACGCTTGGTGTGGGCGATAAGGCTGTTACGGTGGGTGGCAGATCCTGTTTCCCCTTTTACACCTTTGAGGGTGAGATGCCGAATCCGCCCAGGGTAGCAATGGAGGTCTGGGACAAGAATCCCGGCGATGAGTGGCCTGAGACGGCAAAAGAGCCCTTTAAGGACGTACTGGATGACCCCGTTGCGTGGGCAAAGAAGTGCGTGGAGAAATACGGGGCAGAGATCATTGCTCTTCAGACGAGAAGTGCAGACCCCAATGCCGACAACAAACCTGCTGCAGAAGTTGCCGCTGTCGTGAAGAAGGTGGTGGATGCTGTGGATGTTCCGGTTATCGTGTGGGGTGTAGCGAATCACGAGAAGGACATAGAGGTTATGAGGCTTGTTGCCGAGCAGTGTTCCGGGAAGAACCTGGCGCTCGCTCCTGTGGAAGAAGGAGACCATAAGCAGATCGGTGCTGCCTGTATGGGATACAATCATGTGGTGGTTGCTTCCACGCCCATCGACGTTAACCTGGCAAAGCAGCTCAACGTCCTGCTGGGCAACCTCGGAGTGAAGGACGATAAGATTCTCATCGACCCCACCACCGGTGCCCTTGGCTACGGGCTTGAATACACCTATTCGGTCATGGAGCGAATTACTCAGGCTGCGCTTGCTCAGGGTGACGACAAACTCGCCAATCCTATTGTGAACAATCTGTCAATAGAAGTTTGGAAAACAAAGGAAGCCAATCAGACCACAGAGGAAGCCCCTGAACTCGGGGATGCCAAGACGAGAGCCGTATTGATGGAAGCGGTAACTGCTGTGAGTTACCTGCTGGCGGGATCTGACATAGTCATCTTGAGGCATCCCGATACGGTTAAGTTGGTAAAGGATTACATAGAAAAGATGATGGCTTAGTTTTGATGAATTTGCATTAAAAAGACCCCAGGAAGGGGTAGAAGAGGTGAAGGTATGGCTGAGGTTGAAAAGAAAGAAAAGAAAAAAGAGTACAATTTGAAGGAATTTACCACCTGTGAATCCACCCTTATGATGCTCCAGAAGGCGGCGGCAGAAGGAGTGGATAACGCCTTCTTCCGGGCGGCCGAGATGAAGCCGTGCCCGATCGGTATGGAATCTGCCTGCTGTAAGCACTGCGCCATGGGACCCTGTCGTCTGAACCCCAAGGATCCCTATTCTCGCGTTGGTGTTTGCGGTGCCACGATTGACACAATTGCCGCCCGTAACTTTGCGAGAATGGTTGCCTCCGGTGCTGCGGCTCACACCGACCACGGTATGACGATGCTGGATGTCTTTCGGGATGTCGTGAACGGTAAGATTAAAGATTACAAAATTAAGGATGAGGTTAAGCTCAGAGAAGTTGCAAAGAGTGTGGGTATAGAGGTTGAGGGTAAGGAAACTCTCGAAATTGCTAAAGAACTTTATCATGAGCTGGAGAAAACTTACACACAGGTTGAGGGTGAAATTCCCTTTGCCAAGCGCGTACCTCCCAAGACTCTTGAGACCTGGAGGAAGCTCGGGATCGTTCCCCGGGGTGCCATGAGAGAAATTATGGAACTCATGCACCGCAGTCACATGGGTGTGGATCAGGATTACAGGAATATCGTATTGCAATGCTCCAGAACGGCTCTTGCCGACGGCTGGGGCGGTTCTATGGTTGCGACGGAGATTTCCGACATCCTTTTCGGAACTCCCAAGCCTCTGGTTGCGGCCGTCAATATGGGTAACCTCAAGGAAGACCATGTAAACATAATCGTGCACGGCCACGAACCCAATCTTTTTGAGTCTATGATAGATTCGGTTAATGATCCCAAATTGATTGAAAAGGCCAAGGAAGCTGGAGCAAAGGGGATTCAGCTCCTGGGTATGTGTTGTTCTGGTGCTGAGGCGCTTAGCCGTCATGGTATTCCTCATGCTGGAAACTTTATGAGTACCGAAGCTGTTCTGGTTACCGGCGCTGTTGATGCGATGGCCGTGGACGTTCAGTGTATCAAGCAGGGACTTTCGACCGTAGCCAAGTGCTATGGAACCCGTCTGTTTACGACCAATCCCAGGTGCAAGATTGAGGGCGTTGAGCACATCGAGTTTCATGAAAGAGAGCCCCGTAAGTGCACGGATAAAATAGTTGAGATGGCGATTGAGCGCTTTAAGAACGGGAGACCCGACAGGATAGTGATTCCTCCCCGGCGGGACTTCGGAGTGCATGGTTTTTCCCACGAATACATCAATTACATGCTCGGAGGTACCTTCCGGGCTTCTTATAAGCCGCTGAACGAAAATATTATAAACGGTAAGATAAGGGGTGTTGCGGGTGTTGTTGGTTGTACGAACCCGAGAGTGCGTCAGGACTGGGTCCATGTTGAGCTGGTAAAAGAGCTTATCAAGAACAACGTGCTTGTCGTTCAGACCGGGTGCTCCCAGATTGCTCTGGCCAAAGCGGGTCTTATGAAGCCCGATGCGGCAGTGCTTGCAGGGGATGGTCTTGCAGAGGTTTGTGAAGCCGTGGGTATGCCACCTGTTCTGGGACTGGGCTCCTGTGTTGATAACAGCAGAATTCTTATTGCCTGTGCCGAAATGGTCAGGATTGGCGGTCTTGGGGAAAGCATTGCAGATCTTCCCGTTGCCGGTGCGGCTCCTGAGTACATGAGTGAAAAGGCCATATGCATTGGGCAGTATTTTGTGGCTTCGGGCGTTTACACCGTATTCGGTGTAACCTTCCCGACCATAGAGGGTACGAAGTTCCACAAGCATCTTTTTGAAGAGCTTGAAGAGATGGGTCTTGGCAAATGGGGATTTGCAACGGATCCCATTGAAATGGCCCACAAGATGATCGCCCATATCGATAAGAAGCGTGAGGCCCTCGGCATCATGGGCCCAAGAGAAAGAAAGCTCTTCGATATGGCGGATCGTCGTGCTCTCGATGTTGTGTAATTATCCGGGGGTTCTGCTTTGATGCGGAACCCCCTGTATCCCAACCAATGGAGGTTGGGGTTTTATGGTTTGGAAGATTCTGGATACACGGAGTGTATCGAAAATATCCTTAAGAAAAGGGGTAAGCTATGTCGAGGTTAGTAGCATTTGCCGTAATACAGGGAGCTTACAATATAGTCGAAAAGGCCGAAGGTAAGTGGAAGCAGGCTATGGACAAGTTCGGACCCAATGAACCCATTGGGTTCCCGAACACGGCCTATTACCTGCCCATAATTTATTCAATTCTGGGTCATAAGGTGGAAAAGCTCGGTGATGCCGAGTTTGTTTTCAAACGCTGCTGGGAACTCATGCCGCCTCACCTGAGCAAGCGTATTTTCACACCGTACCTTGGAAATATCCTTGATGCCGGTATGGCGGCTCTCTTTGCCGAAGAAGTTGTTGAAGCAATTCGTTATGTGGAAGATCCCGACTTTTACTATCCCCATGAGGATCCCGACATCGAAAACGGCAAAATCTGGCTTGGTGCTGCAGATGACATCATCATGAGAAAGCGCGGCGTTGAGTTCGTTGACGGTACGGCGCCGGGTTTTGCGGCGATTGTTGGAGCTGCCCCCGATCCCGAGACGGCCAAGATGATTGCCGAGGAATATCAGAAGAAGAATCTTTACGTTTTTATGTGCGCCAATCAGTACGGCACCACCTTTACGGAACAGTTGATTCAGGCAGGGGTCCAGATTGGCTGGTCCACCCGGCTAGTGCCCTTCGGTCCGGATATCTCTGCTGCCGTTTTTGCTCTCGGTTTTGCAAATCGTGCGGCTATGGCCTTTGGAGGTATTGAACCCGGTGACTACCGTAGAATCCTTAAGTACAACAAGGATCGTATCTTTGCCTTCGTAAATGCCCTGGGCGATGTAAATGCTGAGTGGGCGGCCAATGCTGCCGGGGCCATTAACTGGGGATTCCCGACGATAGCCGATACGGATATCCCGGAAATTCTGGTCCACGGTGTTTGCACTTACGAGCACGTTGTGGCCAATGTTCCTCATGATCAGATTGTTTCCAGATCTATCGAGGTGAGAGGTCTTAAGGTTACGGTGACCGAAGTTCCCGTTCCTGTTGCTTATGGTCCGGCCTTTGAGGGTGAGCGTGTACGTAAAGACGATGTTTATCTCGAGTGCGGTGGTGGCAAGACTCCCTGCTTTGAGCTGGTCAAGATAGCGGATATGGACGCCGTGGAAGACGGAAAGGTGACCGTTATTGGTCCCGACATTAAGGATGTTGAACCGGGTTCGGTTTTGCCTCTTGGAGTGGTGGTCGAGGTTGCCGGAAGAAAGATGCAGGAGGACTACGAGCCGATTCTTGAGCGACAGATCCATCACCTTGTGAACTATGCTCAGGGTGTGATGCACATAGGCCAGAGGGACATTGCCTGGTATCGTATCAGCAAGTCTGCTGTGGAAAAAGGATTCACCCTTGAGCACATTGGGAAGATCATTCACGCTAAGTTCCACCAGGACTTCGGGGCTATTTTCGATAAATGTCAGGTAACCCTTTATACGGAAGAAGATAAGGTTCGAGAGCTTCTCAAAGAGGCTCAGCAGAGGTACAAGATTCGTGACGAGCGCATTGAGGGAATGACCGACGAGACAACGGAAATATTCTACTCCTGCACGCTTTGCCAGTCCTTTGCCCCGACCCATGTCTGCGTGGTAAGCCCCGAACGTACCGGTCTTTGTGGTGCCTATAACTGGCTTGACTGCAAAGCTTCATACGAAATAAACCCCACAGGTCCCAACCAGCCCGTTCCCAAAGGTGAAGTGCTCGATCCCGTTTTGGGCAACTTTAAGGGTGTAAATGAGTTCGTTGAAAAGGCTTCGAGAGGAGCGATCAAGAGCTACAATTTCTACAGCGTTGTCCACGACCCCATGACAACCTGTGGGTGTTGTGAATGTATTGCAGCGGTATTGCCGCTTTGTAACGGCGTCATGACCGTGAACCGTGAGTACACGGGCATGACACCTTGCGGTATGAAGTTCACGACCCTGGCGGGTACCATCGGCGGCGGTCAGGTCACGCCCGGCTTCGTGGGTCACAGCAAGTACAACATCACCCAGAGGAAGTTCATTGCCGGTGACGGTGGAATCAAGAGATTGGTGTGGATGCCCAAGATGCTCAAAGAGGAGATCAGGGAGCGGCTCATCAAGCGAGGCGAAGAGATAGGTATCCCCAACTTCATCGATATGATTGCAACTGAAGAACAGGGTGTGACGGAAGAGGAAATTCTTCCCTTCCTGAAAGAAGTAGGGCATCCTGCTCTGTCGATGCCTCCCATTCTCGGAGAGGCTATGCCTGAGGCTGCCGTGGCTGCCGAAGAGGCTGCTCCTGCCGCCGAAGAGGCAGCGGCCGGTGAAGCCGAATGGGGTGAAGAAGAAGGCGAAGCCGAGTGGGGAAGCGAAGAAGGTGAAGGTGAAGGCTGGTAGTTCTTTGTGAAATAAGTCGGTGTGGGGGGGATTCCCCCACACCTGTTATCTGTGATGGGAAACGGTGAGGAGGAGATTCGGTTATGGGAATGACGGGAATTGAAATTTTTAAGCTTCTGCCCAAGACAAACTGTGGCGAGTGTGGTGCGCCTACCTGTCTTGCTTTTGCCATGAACCTGGCATCGGGTAAGGCCGAGCTGGATCAGTGTCCTTATGTATCCGAGGAGACCAAGAAGATACTGGCTGAACAATCCGCACCGCCTATACGGACGGTTAACATTGGAACCGGCGATTATGCCATCGAAGTGGGTGGTGAGCTGGTGCAGTTCCGCCATGAAAAGACCTTCAACAATCCCACGGGCATAGGTTGCCTTATTACCAGTGATGAGGATGACGCATCCATTCAGGGTAAGATTGAGAGGTTCAAAGCCCTGCAGTTTGAGCGCGTGGGCGTGATGATGCGCCCCGAGCTTTTTGCGCTCCTCGACAAAAGCAATGATCCGGCAAACTTTAAGGCTTTTGTAGAAAAAATCATGGGGATGACCGATGCCAGTCTGATTCTCATGTCGCCGAATCCGCAGGTTATGGAGGCTGCTCTGGAGGTTGCCAAGGACAGAAAGCCCCTTATTTATGCGGTTACCATGAAAAACGGGCCCAAGATGGCGCCTCTTGCGAAAAAGTACGGTTGTCCCGTTGTTGCTCGCGGGGACGGTCAGCTGGATACCGTAATAAAGATCACTCAGAATTTGCTCAAGATGGAAATAAAGGATGTCGTCATTGATACGGGCGCCAGAGATCTGAAGACGCAGTTCACCCACAACGTTATGATTCGTCGTGCGGCTCTGGTTGATCGTTTTCGTCCTCTTGGCTTTCCGACCATAGTTTTTGCCAATGAAATGGCTTCATCTCTAGAGGAAGAAACCCTGGTTGCCGCAACCTTTATCGCTAAATACGGTGGAATTGTTATATTGAGTGATTTGCAGCCTCACTCTGTCTATCCGCTGTTGCTGCAGAGGCTTAACATCTTTACCGACCCGCAGCGTCCGATGACGACGGAACCCGGCATCTATCCGATAAACAACCCCGACGAAAATTCTCCCGTTCTGGTTACCTGCAACTTCTCACTTACCTACTTCATCGTGTCCGGTGAGATTGAAGCCTGCCGTCAGCCTGCCTGGTTGCTTGTCAAGGATACCGAGGGTCTTTCCGTTATGACGGCATGGGCGGCCGGTAAATTCAGCGGTGAAGACGTGGGAATGTTTGTTAAGAAGTGCGGGATCGGTGATAAGATCAAGCATAAAAGCATAGTGATTCCCGGATATGCGGCGGCCATCAGCGGTGAACTTGAAGAAGAGCTCGGCGGTTGGAACGTTGTGGTAGGTCCCAGAGAAGCCAGCCAGATTCCCAAGTTCCTCAAGGTTTTCAAGCCTGAGTAATAAATTTTTAATTCCATCGGGGTTCCTCCCCGGTGGAAAGCTTTTAATTAGCATTAAGGACGGTTTTCGAAAAATTGACGTAAATTTTTAAGGAGGCAGTGTCCTATGAAGCTTATCGGAGAAAATCTTAATATTGTCAGCAAGAAGTACGGAAAGGCCCTTAAGGAAAGGGACAAGAAGACGATACAGGAGCTTGCCATCCAGCAGGCTGAAGCGGGAATGGACTATATAGACCTCAATATAGGTCCGGCCGGCAAATATGGCGAAGAGCTTATGAGCTGGCTTGTTCCGGTTATTCATGAGGTCGTCGATCTGCCGTGTGCCCTTGACACTTCTAACATAAAGGCCATTGAAGCGGGGCTCAAGGCTCATAAAAAGGGTCGCGCTATGATCAACTCAATAATGGTGCGACCTGAGAGGATGGATGCGCTTTTGCCTCTGGCTAAGGAATATGACGCCGAGTTTGTTGCTCTTCTCTGGGGACCTGAGGGGATGCCTAGGGATGAGAACGAGCGAGGTGCACTCTGTGCGGAGATAGTATATCGGGCAACGGAGATGGGGATTCCTCCTGAAAGGATCTACGTTGATCCCATTCAGACACCGGTAAACGTGCAGCAAAATCAGATAATGAGTGCTCTGGCCTTTATGAAGATGTTTCCCGATATTGCTCCCGGTTGCAGTTCGACAATAGGTCTGTCCAACGTATCCAACGGGGCTCCGGAGCACCTCAGACCGATACTTAACAGGGTTATGCTGATCATCTGGAAGCGGTGGAATATGCAATCCGCCATAGTTGACTGTTTTGACAAAGAGCTTCATGCAATTGCTCGAGGCGAACGTCCCGAGCTGGAAGCTCTGGTCCACAAAGTTGAAGACGGCGAACCCATCGATATGGATTCTCTTACTAAGGAAGAGCGAGATTATGTAAAGACGGCTCGGGTAATTCTCGGCCATACCCTTTATTCTGATTCCTGGCTGGAGCTGTAAAACTCCGGTTATTTATAAAATTTTTTTCAAATCAGCAAAAAGAAGAGGCTGCCGAGAAGGTGGCCTCTTTTTGCTTTTGAAGTCGATGAATCTTAAATTCTTGTGTTTTTCCCGTTCTTCAATAATATAACCTCGTTACTTGGGTTTTGTGCCGCTGAATCTATTCTGTTTACAGCTTGAAACATCAGGGAGTGGGCACCATGGCGCAGAAGTATGTTTACTTCTTTGGAGGGGATAAGACCGAAGGCAATGCAAAAATGAAGATGCTCCTTGGAGGAAAAGGAGCGAATCTTGCCGAGATGGCAAATCTGGGTATTCCCGTACCGCCCGGCTTTACCATCACAACGGAGGTGTGCAAGTATTTCTACGAGCATGGGGAAACCTACCCTCCCGAGCTGAAGGAGCAGGTAAACGATGCCCTGAAGCGGGTTGAAGAGATCATGGGCAAGAAATTCGGTGATCCTTCCAATCCGCTCCTTGTTTCGGTCAGATCGGGTGCTCCCATAAGCATGCCGGGTATGATGGATACGGTCTTGAATCTGGGGCTTAACGATGAAACTGTTCGAGGACTTGCGGAAAAGACGGGGGACGAAAGATTTGCCTACGATTGTTACAGGCGCTTTGTAGCCATGTACGGTGATGTGGTACTCGGGTTGAAGCCGGTTGGTAAGGATGATGTGGACCCATTTGAGCAGGTTCTGGAGGAACTGAAGCATCGAAAGGGCATAACTTACGATAATGAGCTGGATCCGGAAAGCCTGAAGGAGCTGGTGACTCTTTATAAGAAACTGATAAAGGATCGGCTTGGTATCGATTTTCCCGACGATCCGGAAGAGCAGTTATGGGGGGCAATAGGCGCCGTTTTTAAATCCTGGAATAATCCTCGAGCCATTGCGTACCGGGAGCTCAACGATATACCCGATGATATGGGGACGGCCGTAAACGTTCAGGCTATGGTTTTTGGAAACATGGGGCCTGATTCTGCAACAGGGGTGGCCTTCACGAGAAACCCTGCCACTGGGGAAAACGTTCTTTATGGTGAATATCTTATTAATGCTCAGGGTGAAGATGTTGTTGCAGGGATCCGAACTCCTCAGCCCATAAACAAAGCCCAGAAAACCGATCCCGATTCTGTTTCTCTTGAAGAAGCCATGCCTGAGGTCTATGAGGAACTCGAGAGGATTAGAAAACTTCTGGATCGTCATTACCGGGATATGCAGGATGTCGAGTTTACAATCGAACGTGGGAAGCTCTGGATGCTTCAGACCAGATCGGGCAAGCGAACGGCTTTTGCGGCTCTGAGGATAGCCGTTGAGATGGTTGAAGAGGGAATATTGACCGAGGAAGAAGCCGTAATGAGGGTTGAGCCTCAGCAGTTAACTCAGCTTCTGAGGCCGACCTTTGACCTGAAGAGCAAAGAAAAGGCACTGGCTGACGGGGCTTTCCTCGCAAAGGGATTGAATGCGGGACCGGGTGCAGCAACCGGAAGGGTGGTTTTCAATGCTCCCGATGCAGAAGAATGGGCATCGCGAGGCGAACAGGTAATACTCGTCAGGATGGAGACTTCCCCTGAGGATATTCGGGGTATGCATGCGGCTCAGGGTATTCTTACAAGCCGTGGTGGTATGACCTCTCACGCCGCCCTCGTTGCCAGGCAGATGGGTAAGGTTTGCGTTGTCGGCTGTGGAGCTCTGGAAATAGATTACAAAAAACGGCAGTTTACCGTTAACGGCAGGATCGTTCGTGAGGGTGACTGGATTTCCCTTGACGGCACGACCGGAGAGGTCTTCGAGGGCAAGATTCCCACTCAGCCTTCTGAAATCGTGCGGGTGGTGGTGGATAAATCTCTTAAGCCGGAAGAATCAATCGTGTACAGGAATTATGCAAAACTGATGGAGTGGGCGGACCGTTATCGCAGGCTGGGTGTCAGAACCAACGCCGATAAGCCCGATCAGGCCTCTGTGGCCATTGCCTTTGGAGCGGAAGGTATCGGATTATGCCGAACCGAACACATGTTTTTCGAGGGAAGGCGCATTGACACAGTTCGTGAAATGATACTGGCCGATGACCAGGAGGGACGGGAAAAGGCTCTGGCGAAACTTCTGCCCATGCAGAAGGAAGACTTTAAGGGAATTTTCAGGGTTATGAAGGGTCTTCCCGTGACGATCCGAACTCTGGACCCGCCTCTACACGAGTTTCTGCCTGCTGATGAAAAAACGGCAGCAGAACTCGCCAGCTCCATGGGCGTTCCCTTCGAGAAACTCTGGGCAAAGATAGAGGCTCTTCATGAAGCGAACCCAATGCTGGGCCATCGTGGGTGCAGGTTGGGGATAGTCTATCCGGAAATAACGGCCATGCAGGTTCGGGCCATATTCGAAGCCGCCTGCGAAGTTCAGAAAGAAGGTATTCCGGTAAAGCCGGAAATTATGATCCCTCTGGTGGGGCATGTAAAAGAGCTGGAAAATCAGAAGAAGGTAATTGACGAAGTGGCCTGCCAGGTTTTTCAGGAGCAGGGAGTTCACGTGGTCTATTCTGTCGGGACGATGATCGAGGTTCCGAGAGGGGCTATTACTGCCGATGAGATAGCTAAAGAAGCCGAGTTCTTCTCCTTTGGAACGAACGACCTTACTCAGACGGTTTACGGCATAAGCCGTGATGATGCCGGGAAGTTCCTGCATCATTATCTGGAGAAGGAAATCTGGGAATACGATCCCTTTGAAAGAATAGACCGGGACGGAGTGGGACAGTTGATGAAGATCGGGGTTGAAAAGGGCAGATCGACCCGTGCGGATCTCAAGATAGGCATCTGTGGAGAACACGGTGGAGAACCCACCTCTGTTGAATTCTGCCATCAGATAGGTCTGGACTACGTAAGCTGTTCGCCTTACCGTGTTCCCGTTGCAAGGCTCGCTGCCGCTCAGGCTGCCATAAAAGAACGCCTGAAAGCCTGATAAACTGTTGAGTTTGCGGGAGAGGCATTCCTGGTGTCTCTCCCTTACCGCTTTTGAGTGCTTTCTGCGAGGAGAACGTTATGGCCGTGGAGCGCCCCTGTCGGTTGCGCAGATCTATTTTGTCTGTTCCGGGAAATCGTGAAAAAATGATTGAAAAATCCCGAAGGCTTCCCGCCGATGTGGTTATGCTCGACCTGGAGGATAGCGTACCGGTCGATCAGAAAGATGAAGCCCGAAAGCTGGTTATATCGGCATTGCAGAACGGAACCTGGAGGGCTCCTACTCTATCGGTGCGCATAAATCCCATGGACTCTCCCTGGGCGTACCGTGACATCGTTGACATAGTGGAGAAATGCGGACGGGTATTGCACACCGTAGTGATTCCCAAGGTTGAGGATCCCTGTGAGGTGAAGGCGGTAGATTATTTCATCGGTCAGATTGAGCTGAACTGCGGTTTTCCTTCCGGTCGGATAGGTCTTGAGGCATCGGTGGAAACCGCTAAAGGGATGATACTTGTGGAAGATATTGCTGTGAGTTCCCGGCGACTCGAAACCCTGGTTTTCGGCATAGCCGACTATACGTCCTCGGTGGGAGCTCCGGCGGTAGGTGTGAGCGGCCATGGGGAAGCGGAGGATTTTTATCCGGGTCACAGGTGGCATTTCCCGATGAGTCGGCTGGTTATGGCGGCCAAGGCTGCGGGTCTTATGGCCGTTGATGCCCCCTATGGAGACTTCAAAGATATCGAAGGTTTAAGGCGCTCCTGCCTCATCTCCCGTGGATTGGGCTACGACGGAAAATGGGCTATCCATCCTGATCAATTATCGATAATCAACGAACTCTTTGCCCCATCCCCTGAAGACGTTGAAAGAAGCCTGAAGATTGTGAGAGAATACGAAAAAGCCCGGGAAGAAGGGCGGGGAACATGTTCCGTTGATGGTAAAATGATAGATGGGGCGACCTTAAGACTTGCAAGGCAGACTCTGGAAAAGTGGAAAATGATGGAAAGCCTTAACAGAACGGAGGGGTAGGTTTATGAGCAGGAGGGGAATTATATTATTCACTGCGCTGTTCTTTTCCCTTGTATCCTTTTATGGGTATGCCTTGGAATTCAAAGGGGTGATCTTTGAAGACAGGTTAACCATTGGGGATACCGATTGTGTCCTTAACGGAGTGGGAATACGCAAAAAGTTTTTTGTGGAGGTTTATTACGGTGGGCTTTATCTGCCTCAGAAGACTGGAGATAGCCGGGCGGTAATTGAGATGGATGTTCCGAAGGCAGTGGTTTTGAAGGTTGTTTACAAGAAGGTTGATGCGGAAAAGTGGCGTGAAGGCTGGGTTGAAGGTTTCAAAAAAACTGCTGAATCTTACGGGGGTGACTTGAAAGAACGGATCGATAGGTTCGTGAGCTTTTTTGACGAACCCGTGGTGAAGGGTGAAGAAGTACGAGTGGTTTATGTTCCGAATCGGGGAACTGAGGTTATCGTTAAAGGCAGGTCTAAAGGCGTGATTCCCGGGAGTGATTTTATGAAGGCTCTCTGGGCAATATGGTTTGGGGAAGAGCCGGCCTCGGAGGAGCTCAAAAAGGGAATGCTGGGCATGTAGGATATGGAGAAGTACTTTTTTGTCGTCGAGGTTTCTCCGGAGTTCGTCAACCGGGAAAGAGAAAAAGCTAAGGCCTTAAAAAAAAGCAGGTGGTGGCAGAGAAAGATTTCTCAGGGGATTTGTCATTACTGTGGCAGATCTTTTCCTCCTTCGGAACTCACAATGGACCATATTGTTCCCATAATACGGGGTGGTCGATCAACCAGAGGAAACATCGTCCCCGCCTGTAAAGAATGTAACGCCAAAAAGAAATACCTTCTGCCCCTTGAATGGGACGAATATCTCAAAAAACTTAAAGACGACGGGAAAGAGTGATGGACATCTCTAGCAAAGCCGAATGCCGTGAGTGTGAGTTTGCCGTTTATTGTTTTACCGAGCCTTCTCAATGGGTTTTTCGCACAAAAAAGGATGTGGAAGAAATCAAGAGAGCCCTTGAAACCTGTCCGATAAGGCCTCTGGTTGGGATGGGTTATCGGGAAGAAGGGAGGGCTTTTTTGGGGAACGAAAAATCGTGAAGTTCTTTTACCTGAAGAGGCGGTTCTGGGTAACCGTTTTCGCGGGTTTATTGGTACTTGGATGGGTGGTTAAGAAGGCCCACGTTGGTGAAGTTGTCGGCTATTTGAAAGAGGCTGATCCTTTATGGTTTTCCGGCGCCTTTGCCTGCTCTGTTGGAAGTTACATCTGCATCGGAGAAATAATGAAAACCCTGATAAAGGCAACCCGGAGGAATCTAACCAGAGCCAGCGCATACCTGATAGCCTTCGTTTCGACGGTGGTAAATTATGTTATGTCTGTTGGCGGTATAAGCGGACTGACCGTAAAGGTATATCTCCTTTCTAAAAAGAAGATCCCGGCGGGAGAGACCCTGTCCATTTCCGTAATACACGGCTTTTTTACCAACACGATAGCCGTTTTCATCGTCGTAGCCGGGTGTTTTTTTACGGTAAGGTTAAAAATCTTTACGGGGGGAATTGCAATTCCCGTGTTTTTTATCGTTTGCTGTGCTCTTTTTTTCGGTTTTCTGTGTACTGCCGTCGTCGTAAGCAATCGGGTGAGAGAGTTGTGCTGGCTCTTGTTGAAAAAGATTGCCGAGGTTGTACCCGGCCCCGGCAGGATAAAAGGATTTTTTTCAAGGTTGGACGGAGCTTTTCGGTGTTTTCATGAGTCAATGTTGTTTCTTACGAAATCAACGGGAGGACTTGCCCGCACTGCTGCCTACGCCCTGGCCGACTGGGTCTTGATGTTCGGATGTCTTTATTTGTCCTTTCTGGCAGTACACTACAATGTGAGCCCCGAGCTTCTTATCGTTGGTTTTTGCACAGGGCTTCTGGTATCGCTGATTTCGTTAATTCCCGGTGGTCTTGGGATTTACGAGGGATCTATGGTCGGGGTTTTTTATTTGATGGGTCTTGATTATGAAAAAAGCCTTGCTGCGGTAATGATTTATCGATTGCTTTACTTTTTTATCCCGGCCGTTGTGGGCCTTGTGTTGCTCGGCCGAGAACTGGTTGTTGATTAGTTTTTGATATGAAAATTACTTGACAGAGTCCGTCTTTTCCATTACATGGAAAGTCGCCTTCGGGTCCAACCCCGGCTTGCCCGGAGGAAGGAAGGGCGGATAGCTCAGTTGGGAGAGCATCGGCCTTACAAGCCGGGGGTCACAGGTTCGAGTCCTGTTCCGCCCACCAGAGCGGGGTCGTAGTTAAGCCAGGTTATAACGCCGGCCTGTCACGCCGGAGGCCGCCGGTTCAAATCCGGTCGACCCCGCCATTTCTTTTTTGATCCCCCAGAAAGCCCCTTCATTGCCTTTTCTGAGGATTTACAAACCCGCATATCTGCTTACCTTTTAGTCAAAAAGGAATAATGGACTGGTCAGGAGGTTTTTGAGATGAGAGAAAGATTTGATTGGGTGAAGAATATAAGCTTTGAATCGAACGGCAGGGATGTATATACTGCTTCAGAAGCTCCCGCCGGGGAAAATGTGACCGGTGTTGCGCCGGAAGAAGAGAAAAAAGGAAAGGATCGGTCAATAGACAGAGAAGCCTGGCTTGAGCAGTGGATGGAAGATGTAAAGCGGTTCATAAGAAATATCGACGTTAACAGTCTATAGCGGTGTATCATATATGAAAGCCTGCGAGGAAAAAGAAAGGCCCGAAGGGGCCTTTTTTATTCGATAAAATAAGCTTCTTTTATCTTTCCGCTATCGTCCAGGGAAACAACCAGCGAAAAGGGAATATCCTGAACCTTTTCCGGGACACGCCAGGTGCTTACAAATCTGAGATCCCCTAATATGAGATTTTTATGGGGATTGGTTGCAGAAGTTTGAAAAGGAAATATAGCAAACCAATCATAAACCCTGAGGGTCCTGGGAATGGATGCATCCTTTTCTGCCGTTTTTAAGAAGTTTGCCCTTGCGAATTCGTATTCCGGCCCCTCAATTTTCATTCCCGGGAGGAAAAACCTCGCCATTTTGTATGAGCCTGGATTTATCGCAATTACCTTCCAGTAAAAAGGGGTGCCGAGCTCGGGGATCACGCGATGGTTTAAGGCCGGTGGCAGTATTGAGCTGATTTTGCGTTCTGCAACAAGGCCCATAGCCCCGCAAATCATCGGGTAGCAGAACAGGGTCAGCAGGGCTACGGTCGTTGCGGACTGCTTCCAGCGTGACAGTGATAGGAGTATTATCAAAATGCCCGTGAACAGGGGATCTACAATGAATACCCAGTCCAGGGCAAAGCGATGCCTTGAGAAGGGTAGAAAAATCTGCGTCCCGTAAGACGTGATAACATCCAGAAAGATGTGAATAAACATTGCCGTCGTTAGGGTTATCCAGGTGGTAAGGACATTCCATTTTGATGACAGGAGCCTTAATAGCAAAGCGACAAGGGCAGGAAAAAAAAGGGCAAAGAAAAGAGAGTGAGTGAATCCCCGGTGATGAACTATATATGCTTCTCTTCCAAAAAAACCGGCGATGTTATCTATGTCCGGTAAAAGTGCTCCAACAAAAAATAGCCATCCGTAACGGGCGGGAATGGTAAATTTTAGCTTCAAAAACTTTGCTCCAATAAGCCCGCTTACGCCGTGGGTTATAGGATCCATCGATTTTCCACTCCGGAGAAAGCTTAGTCTTCGCCTTTAAATTTAATAAGTCCTTCCTTTTGACACAAAGGAAAAAGCATGGTCATATAGGCTCTCCGGAAGAATTTTGAGAAAGGAGAAGAGATTTCATGGAGGATTCTAGGATGTCGGTTAATGCTTCCGATCGTTTTGCTCCTGTTTATGCCTATTTGAAAGGTGAAACTGCGGAAAATGTGTGTCTGCGATATGGGATCGGCAGAAAAGAACTGGAGAGACGGATCGGCGAATATCAGCATCTTGCCCGGCGTGCCGCCGCTATGGAAAGTCTTCCTGGCGAGAAGATATCTCGAAACGATCCCTGTCCCTGTGGCTCGGGAAAGAAGTATAAGAAGTGTTGTATGCCTTTACACGAGGAAATCAGAAAGACACTCCCCAGGGACCGCTGGTTGAAACAGGAAGAAAAAGCAAGAAAGAAGAAGTTTCTTGAAAAAGAAGTGCAGCGGGGTTTTGACCTGCTTCTCTCTATGGACTTTGGAAAGGCCGAAAGGTTGGCGACAAAACTCCTGACCGAGTTTCCGGAAGACGACCGCCTTCACGACATATTGATGACCGTGTTTATGGTTCGGCAGCGTTACGATGATGCGCTCGTCATTGCCAGAAAGCGCTGGCAGGTGGCTCTGGAAGAAAGGGATTACTATCAGGAGCACGGCCAGCACAAGCGAGACCGGGATGACACGGTGGTTCATTTTTACTCGCCCTCAACGTGGCTGGAAAAATTCTGGATTGCTCAAAGGGCCGGCAGTTACTCAAAGGAGTTTCCCGAAGGCAACCATCCCGTGTTGAAACGGCTGAGTGCGGAGCTTATGACCGCCAACGACGTTAAAAGATTTCCTCAGCGAGACCAGGAAGGTTATCGGGTAAGGCGAGAAGCCCTTGATTCGGTAATAGAGCAGATAAAAAGCTACGGGGAAGATGCTTATCCTTACGTTTTGCCGCTGGCCTACTACTTTTCCTGGGCAAGCCTCTTTGTGCCCGAAGTAATTGCCGCTCCGGGAACCGAAAGGTCTTTGCGCCTCCTTGCCGAACTATCAATGTTCAGATTTCCCTTTTTTGCCCAGATGTGCCTCAAGCATCTGGAGGAAGCTGGAGAGAGATCTGTTCCGATCATCAGGCAGGTGATAGAATCTCACAAGGCCTTTGACGAACTTAAGGTTGGCCTGATACTGGTTCTCGGAAATATCGTCTGTGACGAGAGCTTTTCCATACTGGTGGAACTGACGGAGCATGAAAATCCTTATGTCGTTAACTGGGTGGCTCAGGCACTGGGTAAGCATCAAAACCCGGCCGCTTTACCTTACCTTGAAAAGGCCAGGGAACGGCTGGGTGAGCTGAGCAAGATTGCCGGTGCTATAAGAGAGCTCGTGGAAACCCGCTAGTTGTGAATCGTCCCGAAAGATATGGCCATTAAGGCTGGAAAAGAGCTGATTGTAAAAATCGAGAAATTTGCGTTAGGGGGGAAAGGCCTTTCCAGGGTAAACGGAGAGGTGCTCTTTGTTGACGGTGGCATCCCGGGGGCCACCGTGAGGGTGAAGGTAACGAGAAAGAAGAAGAGCTACTCCGAGGCCAGGATACTGGAAGTAATCGAACCGTCTCCGGACGAATCCCCGCCTTTTTGCTTCCATGCTTCTTATTGCGGCGGTTGTTATTGGCAGCGTGTTAACTACGACAGACAGCTTGAATGGAAAGAACGTCTCGTAAGAGAGACACTTGAACATCTTGGAAATCTTGACGCATCGACGGTTAGGCCCATAACGCCTTCGCCGGAAACCCTGTATTACAGAAACAAGATGGAATTTGCCTTTTCTGCCAGACGGTGGTTCAGACCCGATGAAATAGCTAAAGAAGTTGAACTTAAGAGGGACTGCGGGCTTGGTCTTCATGTGAAAGGGCACTTTGACAGGGTTTTTAACGTTGAAGAGTGTTACCTGGAATCGCCACAGGCCGTGGATCTTCTTAAAACCGTTAGAGAATTTTGCAGGGGGAGCGGACTTCCTGCTTACGACATTAACAGGAAGGAAGGATTTTGGCGTTTCCTGGTTATTAGAGAGGGAAAGAACACAGACCAGCGCCTGATACATCTGATAACCACGACTAACGATGAAGCTGCCGGTACGATCGAGGCCCTGGGGCAGATGCTGGAAAAGACCGGAATGGTGACAACCTTTGTGCACTCGACGAACGATAGCCTTTCTCAGGTAGCCTTTGGTGAGTCGTCCATCGTTCTTTTTGGACAGGGCTATATTGAAGAGAGACTGGGAAATTTCAGGTTCAGAATTTCTCCCAATTCATTTTTCCAGACGAACCCACGGGGAGCCGAGATACTTTACGGCAAGGTCCTCGAGTGTGCGGGCCTGACCGGTGGTGAGACCGTCTGGGATCTCTATTGCGGGACCGGCTCCATTTCAATATTCGTTGCACCTCATGCCCGAAGGGTGGTGGGGGTTGAACTGGTTGAAGAAGCGGTGGCCGATGCTTACGTCAACGTGGAACTGAACGGCATTGAAAACTGCACCTTCCATGCCGGTGATATCAAGGAAGTTATCAGGGAATTGAGTACGGATGTTCCCGATGTGATCATTACCGATCCCCCGAGGGCGGGTATGAATCCGAAGGTTATCAGGGGGCTAAAAGACGTAAAAGCGCGAAGACTGGTTGCGGTATCCTGCAATCCTGCAACCCTCGCACGGGACCTGTCGATGCTTGCCGATTCATACAGACTCCTGGAAGTTTATCCTTTTGACATGTTTCCTCATACTCCGCATATAGAATGTGTTGCTTTACTGGAGAGAAAGTAACGGAGCAAAATGGCTTCAGTAAGATCGATTTTTAAGATTCTGCTCTGCCTATTACTGGCTATGGTGCTGGCTTCTGTCGGACTCTATGTGTATTTCGGATGGAAGGTTGAGGAAAGGTTTGCCGGCCGCCTGTGGAGCATACCATCTTACGTATTCTCCGACTCGCTAATCCTTTATCAGGGTCAGAAGCTGGATCCGGATATGCTGGTGAAGATGCTTGAAATGAGACTTTACAGGCCGGCGGGTAGGACCTTCAGGGCACCGGGAGAATACATCGTCGGCAGAAACAGAGTGGAGGTCTGGTTTCGGGAATTCAGCTTTCCCGGAAAGGAGCTTCCGGGTGGAAAGGTGGTTTTCAGTTTTTCAAAGGGCACGCTCGAGGAGATAAGGTCTAACGATGGAAAACCGTATGTTTACTACGAACTGGAACCGGTCGAGCTTGCCAGATTGTACGGTTCGGAGAGGGAGTGCCGAATTCTCGTGAGCCTTTCCTCTGTGCCCGATTACCTGAAGAATGCGGTAATTGCCGTTGAAGATCGCCGGTTCTACAGCCACGGGGGTGTGGACCTGGTCGGCATTCTCAGAGCTCTCTGGGTGGACATCAAGGCGGGAAGGATAGTTCAGGGAGGCTCGACCATCACTCAACAGCTTGTCAAAAACTACTTTCTTGAACCCGAAAGGACCATAAAAAGAAAGCTCCTTGAAGCACTAATTGCCGTCATAATTGAAACCAAGTTTACCAAAGATCAAATTCTGGAGATGTACCTTAATGAGATTTATATGGGACAGCGCGGAGGGGTGGCCATCCACGGCATGGGAGAAGCTGCTCGATATTACTTCGGCCGAAACGTTGAGGATCTCACCCTTGCCGAAGCGGCAACGCTTGCCGGCATGATCAAGGCTCCCAATTATTACAACCCTCACGAACATCCCGAAAGGGCTCGCCTGAGGCGTAACACGGTTTTGCAGATTATGTTCGAGCTGGGCATGATCTCCGAAGAAGAGTTCAGAAAGGCATCAGCAGAACCCGTCTCGGCTTTTCGCATCCATCAGCCTGTAAAGCGGGCTCCCTATTTCGTTGACACCGTGATGGAGCAACTGAAAGAGCTTTATCCGCCTAAAGTGCTGGAAAAAGAAGGGCTCGTGATCTACACGAGTCTGCTACCGGAAATGGAGGTCCAGGCCGAGTTTTCCGTTCGGAAGGTACTTCAGGACCTGGAGAAAAGAAAGAGAGCAGGGGAAGATCAGAGAACTTTGCAGGCGGTTCTGGTGGCCGTACAGCCCAAAACGGGAGCCATAAGGGCTCTGGTCGGTGGGCGTGATTATGCAACCAGCACCTACAACCGGGTTCTTTATGCAAAACGACAGCCGGGTTCGGCCATAAAACCCTTTGTTTATGTTACGGCCCTTCACGAAGGGTGGACAGCTGCCAGCTGGCTCGAAGATGAGCCTCTGTCCCTAAGTGTGGGAGGTCGGGTCTGGAGTCCTCAAAACTACGACCGGCGTTTTAGAGGTCGAGTGATGCTTCGAGATGCCCTGGAACAGTCCCTAAACGTGCCGACAGTTCGCCTGGCCATGACCGTTGGTCTTGACAGGGTAATTGACATGCTAAGGAGGTTTGGTTTTAAAAGCTCTATCGAAGCATATCCGTCTCTTGCTCTCGGAGCTTTTGAGGTCACGCCTCTTGAGCTTGCTGCAGCTTATACCGCCTTTGCCAACGAAGGGGATCGGCCTTTTCTTGTTTCCATAAAGGAAGTTTTTGATTCGGAAGGTAACCGTCAGCAGAGAAAACATGTTGAATGGAGTGAGGTCATTTCTCCCGAAGAAGCTTTCTTGATCACCAGCATTCTTGAAGGTGTCGTGCAGAGGGGAACTGCCCGGGGATTGAAGGCCATGGGGATAGATTTCCCCTGCGCCGGCAAAACGGGAACCACGAGTGATTACAGGGATTCCTGGTTTGTTGGATACACTACGGATCTGGTGGTTCTTGCATGGATAGGATATGATGACAATAAACCCACGGGACTGAGCGGGGCTTCAGGTGCCATGAAGATATGGGCCCACTTTATGAAAGAAATCAGTCCTTTTTTGAACCCCCAGCCCTTTTATCCTCCTAATGGCGTGGTCGGAGTGGAAATATGCGAAGCATCGGGTGCTGCGGCAACTCCTTATTGTCCTTCCACAAGATGGGATTTCTTCATCAGGGGAACTGAGCCTTCGATCTCCTGTCCTTTGCACAAACCGGCTTCAGAACTTCCTTTGTGGGAGAGATAAGTAAGAATTTCAACTGTCCCGGTTTTCATGTCCTTCTTTACGAGGTGGTGCAACTCGATCGAGTACTTTCTCGTAATAATACTGACCCATCTCGAGAAGCGGTGAAACCCTGCGCATCGTGTTCAGCTTCATTATCAGATAGTTTAACTTTTTTATCTGACGATACTTTTCCTGGGTGTCCTTTATCCCCGAAAGAAGTTCCTCGGTGGTCTGAATTTCCTTTTTGATCTCCATTTCAGGAGGAAGACATCCTGCGTTTTTTAAAATCTTGTAAGCTATCCGGAGTTCGGGTGCGATGTGGCCGTCGTTTTCAAGAACAATTGGTTTGCCTTTGCCGGGCAGGTTGTCAAACTCGCCCCGTTCCATGGCTTCTCGAATTCTTTCTTCTGCAATTTTTTCATAAAGGGTAAAAAAATTACTCATGGGAAGGTCCTCCACCGTGTGGTGAAGTTTTTCTCGGAGATAGGAGCCTTTAATGGATACCATTCTTCGATTGTGGGAACAAGAAAATATCGATTCTCTGGAAGGTGCTTCTGGTGTCGTTCTGATCGGGGCGGGTCAATTTGGCAGAAAAGCCCTGAAAAGGCTTTTCAAGAAGCATCCGAGCCTTTCTTTTACGGTCGTGGATGCCCGGAAAGAAGCTATCGATCTTGCAAGAAGGGAAAAAGTAAACTTTACCGGATTTGCAGGGGATGGGATTGACTATCTTGTTGAAAATCCTCCGGATGAAGGAGCGTGGATTATCCCCGCCGTGCCGATCCATCTGGCCTACCTGTGGCTCAGCAGGGTTCTCGCCCTCTCGGGTTTTCGAATAGGGCCCTGTCCCGTGCCGGAGGAACTATCCAGAAGATTACCCAACCCATTCCACCACGATGCCGACTGTATCTTTGCCAGCAATGCAACCTTCCTGTGCCCTGACCACTGCTCCGAACCCGACGGTATATGTACTTACACAAAGGAACCCAGGAAACCTGACCTGTTTTCTCTGATTGCCGATTCCATCCCGACCGGGTGGGCCGGTGCAGTTGTCCGTAGTTTTCAGCTTGCACCAGGTATTGGGGGCTATCCCGCCAAACATCTTCGCCTGCTTGAAGAATGGGCAAAGAAACTTCCGGCAGGCCGGGCTCTTATAATAGCAACCGCCTGCCGGTGCCACGGTGTTGTCCATGCAGGTAGAATCCTGCAGGTAAAGTGAACCTAATGGCCTTCCGCACCAACCTGGCCTCTGTGGCAGTCGGCACATAGCACGGGACCGGTGGGCAGTTTTTTTCTCAAAAGTTTCCTGTGGCATTCAATGCACTGTCCGTGAAAGGCTTCTCTGAGGCCGGGCAATCCCGCTTTATTCCCATGGCAGGAGCCGCAGGCCTCGCCCTCACTGCCAACATTGACACCGTATTCGTTGAAATCATGGTGGCATCTGATGCAGTCGATTTTTTCCTCATGCAGGGCGTGGGGAAAGGTTACGACAGAACGCCTGTGAGGTGCCAGGGCGTCATGTTTTAGTTGCATTTGCTCGTCCTGCGCCTTAAGAGCCGCGCTCGGGGTCATGAGCATGATTGCCGAGATGGTTATCACGACAAGTCTTTGAACACCCATAGGATCTTCATCCTCCGTAAGTCCGACAGCATCACAAGTTTTATCCCTGTTTCTTCGTCGTCTCCTCGAGGCTCAGCCTCTGGTCCGGCGATGTTACGATGGCTACCGGGCAATGAGCCCTGAGGCTCACCTTACTTGCGGTCTCTCCCAGATGAGGCCTCTCGAGGTTGAACCCGTTCTGTGAAGGGTCCTTTATCGAATAGGGCCCCATAACTATCATGTCTGTCTTTTCCCTTCGGGCAAACCTTACGATTTCCACCCAGGGTATTCCGCCTTTGGCCTCAATGCGCATCTTCACAGGAGTTCCCGGCTCCATTTTAGCCGAGTAGTATTGGTGCAGGCTTTTTTTGAGTCTTTCAAAGACTTCACTGGAAGGCCAGGTTTCCCCATCGGCCGTGATCACATGTCCGGAGTAGCGATGCCGGGATTCTAGCACATGGAAAACGATGAGTTCTCCGTTGCACTCCCGGGCCAGATCAACGGCGGCCTTAAAGGCAAAATCGGAACTTGCGTAAAGGTCTGTGCAAAACAGAATTTTGTGTTCCCCCGGGAGGGGGCCTGATGTGTGAGGGCATTTTTCGATATGAGCCCACATTTCTTTGTGCAGTGCAAGGCGTTTACTGTAAGACGCTTCACCTTCGCCGGGGACGGGGCGATATACAAAAGCACATCTTTCACAATAACTTTTTTCGCGCCTGACTTCTTCTCCGCAAACCGGGCAATTCATTGCTTATACCTCATCTGATGATGATTCTTCCCGTTGTTGCTCGTCGGGCCTTAATTCCTCCGGTACGAACATTGTTTCAACAATAAGCTCTTTAAGGGATACGACCCTTACGCCAAGATTGTATTCTTTGTTCAGGTCGTTTATCTGGTCGTAGCAATTATGGCAGGGCGTAACTACAATCTTTGCCCCTGTTGCTCTGATTTGTTCTGCCTTTACCCTTCCCGAAATCATGCGCCTCTTACGAAATGGGCCTCCCATGGGAATAAAACCACCACCTCCACCACAGCAGTGATTGTGATCCCTGTTAGGGGACATGTCTCGAAAGTCCTCGGCAATGTAGCGCATGATTTCCCGTCCCTGTTCCCAGAGGCCCCCGTTTCTGCTGACATTGCAGGGATCCTGATAGGTGATAGGGACATCTATTTTCTTTGCAGGATCTATCTTGATTTTTCCGTCTCTGAGGTATTCGTAAAAAAGCTCGACGGAGTGCTTTACGGGAACGGGGGGCTTTCCGTTTCGGTAGCCGGCAAGGTAAGGTCCTTCAAAGGCGGCGGATCTGAAGGCATGGCCACACTCGGTTATGAGTATGGCCTCCACCCCGAGTTCCCGGGCCTTTTTGTACATGGCCTCAACGACCTCACCGGCCAGTTTTTTATCCCCCGCATACATCGCCAGATTTGTACAGTCCCACCCTGAGGTTGGAATGGTCCAGCTTTCTCCGGCGACCCTGAAAATCTGAGCCGCCATGGCGAGGTCCTGAGGATAAAACATAACCTCTCTGGGATTTATGGTGTACATGTACCGGGCACCGGCAAGGTCTATGGGAATCTCCACGCCCTTTATCTCATCACGGGCCTCTTCGGCCATCCATTCACAGGTTTCCACGAGGTCTTCCGCCGTTACGGCCATCTGATTCCCGAATTGACGGTAATTGGGCAAAGTCCTTGCGAGCCCTTCCGGAACAAACCCCTGGCTGTAGCAGATGGTTCGCACCAGAGAAATCATCGAGGCAATGTCTATACCGAAGGGGCAATACATGGAGCATCTCTTGCAAGTGGTACATTCACCCCAGGCAATATCCAGACACTCCTGCAGAAATTTTTCGTCCACCTTGCCTTTCTTTTTGTAAAGAGTTCCAAGGGTTCTGTGGAATTTATAGGCCGGCGAGAAGCGAAGGTCTTTATTGTTGGCCAGATAGAAAAAACATGATTCAGCACAGAGCCCGCAGCGGGAGCATATGCTGAGCCATGTCCTTATCCTTGCTCCGTTGTTCTGGTCGAGTATTTCTTTGATTACAGAAGGATTAATTCGAATTCCTTCTCCCGTCATGAGATCCCTCCGAAGGCGGTTGTTTTACCAGCAGCGTGCTCCACGGCGTGCGCCCATTTCAGCCCCGATAAAGGCCCGTGTAAAAAAGTACAGGACTACATGGGCGAGCTTCGTGAAAGGAATGATTGCAAGCAATACCTCGGCAGAAAGGAGATGCAAAACCATTACGGGCCCATAAGGTCCTATGCGATGGTAGGCCATAAAACCGGTTATAAAGGGAAGAGAACACAGGAGCAGTAAGGTATAGTCCCACCAGGTGGTAAGAAACCTGACCTCAGGCCTTAGAATCCTCCGCCCCAGAAGCACAAGGGCCGACACGATAAAGACCACCGTTAACCAGTCTGCAACTGTATCGTTAAGCGATGGCAGGCTTACTCCCCAAGCATTTTCCCACAGTATGTTATGGGCATTCAGGAATAAAGGAACCAGGATAAAGGTCAGATGAAAGAAAAAGAAGGCAAGGGAAAACAAAGGCTGCTGTCGCCAGCCCCGGCTTCCCAAAGGAACAAGCCAGGCAAAGATGGATTTGAGAGCCCACGAGACCGAGAAGTGATTGTAAAAAACCCTGTCCCGATCCAGACTCAGGGCGTAGAGATAAATACATCGGAAACACAGCCCGACAATGCATACACCGAAAGCAATCCAGGTACCCCGGGACAAAAGAAAATCATAGAGAGATTCCCAGTTCATGATACATCCCCTCCTGAGCTTGAGATAGCCGTTGCAGGGAAATTACTCATCTCGGTGCGTCTAGTCAACTGTAAGTGTTTGAATATTCAAGAGAAAATTGTCACAAAAGGTGTTTAATTATACAACAGAGGCTTTTCGTGAAGGCTTATTGAGGACTTGCTGAAATCCGGGCTGGATTTGACAGGAGCCCCCGCCGGTTGACCCTAACGGGGGCGTTCCGGGTTTCTAGGTATATTCATGGGTTCCCATAATCACAGGTATACCGAAAGTGTCCTGAAGCTTTTGGGCCATTTCTTCGGGCTTGTAATGAGGACATCCCGGAAAGGACCCAACCATGCAGGTGCTCATGTAGATTGCCTCGGGTTTCATCTCGGAAAGCTTCATGGCCATCTTGGTATTGGGAATAACGGTTTTGCCGGGACATTCACAGGCAATCCAGAAGACAACCTGAGAAGGCTCGTCGAATTTGCCTTCTCCAAGAGCGGCCGCCTTGTAACAGCGCCATTCACCCGGACAACCGTAACCGCTGTCCATGTATTGCCCGCAGCTAAGAATTGCCACTTTTTTCATTGCCTCCTTCCTCCTTCTCTGTGGTTAACAGTCAACGGTCTCTTATTGCGAAGAAATTTAAACAGTGATCCCGTAAAAGCCCTTTTTTCAGCTCTTCGTCGGGGAATGATCTATCGCAAATAAAATCAAAGAAGGGTTTCGAAATAGACCTGGCACCGTCGCTGTTAAGCATTAACCCTTTGAGGGCGTCTCCGTGCCGCTCAAGCATCGTTATCAGGTCCTTCTTGGAACACTTGCCTTCCTGCAGAGTCAGTCCGGCAACCAGACCCTGTTCGTGCACGTAAGGGAAGGTTTCGGGGGTTACGTGGTCTATGACCGTAAAGGGATGAAGGGGTTCGTAGTAGGATAAGATATCGAGAATCCGCCTTGTTATATCCTTCTTATTCTGCCTGGGAGTGTGTATCCCTACACGCTTTCCGGGAACCACCTGTTCTTCTGCCCATTCAAGTTGTAGCCGGAAGATGCGCTCCTCTCTTTCTGAACCCGTATCGATGCCTATTTCTCCGATGCCGAGGCAGAGGGGCGACGAAAGGTGTTCAAGCATCGATTCGGTGACTTCCCGGGGAAGGCCAGAGGTTCCGTCGAGGTCCGGAGGGATACAGCGGGGGTGAATGCCCACGAGGTAATAAAAAAACAGACCCTGTTGCCGGAGTCTCTGGCAGAGTTCCTTAAGCCGATTCCAGTATTCAGGATAGTGACGATAAGATTTAATACCCTCGACGTAAGACCAGCTTATCCCTCCAACCCGCATTCTGTGGTAAGTGTCAAAAAATTCTGGCACCAGGGAGTTCATGATGTCGGCATGGCAGTGAGAATCGATTGCCAGGAGCTCCGGTAATTCTGTTCTCATGATGGTACGCTCCTTTTGAGAGAAAACTCTTTGAGCAACCGTACCTGCACCCGTTATGGTAACATCATTTAACATTACTTTTGCAAAATCTCAAGGCCTGTGTTAACCATCTGGTGACATGTTCTGTATCGGTAAAGCGGTCGTTATTCGAGATCAGGAGGAGGTCATTATGGGTGGTAATGGGCCGTTGAAGGTTGTAATTGTCGGGGCCGTCGCCTGTGGGCCAAAAGTAGCCTGCAGGCTAAGGAGGCTTTTACCCGATGCCGAGATCACGGTTCTGGAAAGGGGAGATCACATTTCCTACGGTGCCTGCGGAATTCCTTACTATGTGGAAGGGCTGTTCCCTGAAGTGGAAATGCTTACGGAAACCCCCGTCGGTGTCAGGCGCACTGCCGCCTTTTTTGAAAAAGCCAAGGGCGTAAGGGTTCTCACCCGTAAGGAAGTCTTTTCTATCGACAGGGAGCGTAAGGTTGTAAGAGTAAGGGACCTCAACGACGGGAAAGAAGATGAAATACCTTACGACCGTCTCGTTCTGGCTACGGGTGCATCTCCCATAAAACCGCCCGTGAAGGGAATCGATCTCAAAAATGTCTTTTTCGTCAGGACCCCGGAGGATGCCAGAAAAATTCGTGATGCAGCGCTGAACTCGAGCTCAAAGAAGGCCGTCGTCGTTGGTGCCGGATATATCGGCATCGAGATGGCAGAGGCTCTCGCCTCGATCGGGCTGGAGGTTTCTGTTGTGGAAATGTTCGATCAGATCTTTCCCCAGTTTCTTGATCTGGAACTGGCGCTTCTGGTTGAAAAGCATGTAAGGAGCAAGGGGGTTCGTGTCTATACCGGGGAAAAAGTGCTTGAGATTGGTGGGAAAGACTCTGTCGAGTCTGTGAAGACGGAGAAGCGAGAGATTCCCGCCGATCTTGTTGTTGTTGCGACCGGCGTGAGGCCTAACGATGAACTGGCCAGAGCGGCAAATCTGGCGTGCCATCCCAGAGGCGGAATTCTTGTGAATGCCTATTGTCAGACGAACGATCCTGACATCTATGCGGGTGGAGATTGTGCCCTGAACCAGTATGTTTCTCCGATAACCGGAGAATACCTTTACATTCCCCTGGGTTCCACTGCAAACAAGCACGGCCGAATTATCGCAAACCACATAGCCGGACTTCCCACTCCTTTTCCCGGTGTGGCCTGTACCAGTATCTGTAAGGTTTTTGACTATACGGCGGGGCGTACGGGACTTACGGAGAAAAACGCTACCGACATGAACTACGATGTGGAATCGGTCATCTGGGCTGGGCCGGATAAGCCCCATTACATGGGAGCCAAACCTCTCGTGATAAAACTTACCGCCTCAAAGCGTTATCGTAAGATTGTCGGGGTTCAGATTGTGGGTCCCGGAGATGTTGCCCGCAGAATAGATGTGGTGGCAACGGCTCTGTCCCTCGATGCCACGCTGGACAAGCTGGCTTATCTTGATCTTGCCTATGCTCCCCCCTATTCGCCTCCTCTGGATCCCATCATAACGGCAGCCCATGTGCTTCTTAATAAGTTGAACGGTTTTGCTAAAGGATTAAACCCCCTTGAAGCAAAGCGGTGGATGGATGAGAAGAAGGATCTCCTGCTTCTGGATGTGAGAACGCCGCAGGAGTTTTCGGAAGTAAGGATACCCGACGATCGGGTTGTTCACATACCCCTGGGGGCTCTTAGAGAAAGAATCTCGGAGCTGCCCAGAGACAGGGACATTCTGGCCTTCTGCAAGGTAAGCATGAGAGGCTATGAAGCCCAGCGAATCCTTAATGCTGCCGGATTTGAAAGGGTCTGGTTTATCGAAGGTGGAATTGTAGCCTGGCCCTTCGATCTCGAAACATCGTAGAAGGCTTATTGAGAAAGCGGGTGGGGGATCCGTTCTCCACCTGCTTCTTCTGAAGCCTTCCTGGAAATGTCTTTCCTGCGTTTTTTCTCCCTGTCATAAACCTTGAGGAGTGCATATATCCTTCCGAAGTAGGGCAAGTGGGGCTGGAGCTTTCCGAAGGTTATGTGGCATATGGCAAAGAAGGCGATGAAAAAGAAGGCAAAGCCCACGGTTGATCCCACAAAGGGTAGCGAAAAGGGGAGGGGAAATTCGATCCCGGAAAACCTTATCTGCATCCATCCCAGGAAGAAAGGCGCAGGCCACAGGGATGCGGCGGAATGCGCCACCGACAGGAAAAATAGCTTTCCGAAAGCTTCGTTTGCCTGATTATTGGCGCCTTCGTAGGCCTTGCGGTCTCCCATAGCGAGAGCTTCCAGAGAAAGGTTATTCCATCTGGTGAGTTCTTCTCCCAGCCTTTCCATGTATCGTCGATTTGCCAGGAAGGCCAGCGATATGGAGAATTGACCTATAAAAACCGCCAGAGCTGCAAGTAGAAAGGTTCCCAGAAAGAAAGCGTAGATCGGGTCATCAATGATTCTGTAGAGCTCAATCAGGTAAGAATCCAGCCACATGTAAAGGGCATGCATTGTGTTTATTCCCTCCTGAAGGGGAGGATGGAAAGGCCCATCCTCCTCTATGCTCTTATTAATAGGGCGGTACGATGCTGTAGCCCAGAAATCCTTTTGATGTGTAGCGGATGCCCACATAAATTGCCAGCAGCACAAAGAGGCGTTTCAGCCACACGTCAGGAATGTATTTCTGGGTACGAGGACCGATCATGGATCCTACAAAAATACCGATTAGCTCAACGGCTATCAGAGGCCACCAGACCATAACGCCTTTGATGACCATATAGTTGAAGATGCTCACCACCATGCCGATCAGAACTATAAGAGCCGATGTCCCCGCAACGATAAACATGGGAAGCTTGAGTATGTCTGTCATGAACGGGACCAGGAGAAATCCTCCACCTATTCCAAGGAAAGATGCCATTGCGGCGATGAAAAATCCGCCAAGGGCGGCCATAAAGGGATTGAATTTGAACTCAACGCCGCTGAAGGTGAATTCACAGGTAGCGGGAGTGAAACACTGTATCCTGACACCAAGCGCGGAAGTGTCGCCTTTCTGCTTAACCGCTTCTTCGAAGCGCTTGGCTGCTTCCGATGCCGCTTTGCGCTTGGCTCGGGCTCTTTCGGTGGTGCTGTAAAACATAAAACCGGCCACAAGGAATACGGCGAGACCGAAGTATCCGAGATATGCCTTCAGGCTGATTTTCCCTGCCGTCAGAATCGGCACAAGGGTGCTGCCGACGACCGAGCCCACTCCCATCGCAATTCCCAGCGGGGCTATAAGGCGTTTCATCTTCGCATAGTTTATCGTTGAAACGAGGGCGCTTAAGCCGACAAGAAACTGATTGGAGACACGGATTGAATCGGTGAGAAATTTGTTCAGTGGTGGGTTGGTTGCCTTAAAGGAGCGGGCGTAGTTGGCCAGCCCGAAGATGGTGATGTGACCAACTCCGGCCATGATTCCCCCGAAAGCGCCAACGGTTGAGAATATCCATCCCACCCAGATGGCCCACAGAAGACCTATTAAATAGGACGGCTTAGGTGCGCCGGGGATACCGAGATAGCCTCTTGGCGCCTCGGGATTTATACAGCCCTTGGTTACTTCACCGGCACACCTGGGAGTGCTTGAAATGATCTCTGCAAGCTTTCCGGAAATGCCCGAGATCGGTCCCACCTGATCCTGAGCCATACTGCTGTGGATCATACCGATCCATCCCAGAAGACACAAAACCAGAAATGCAAAGACAATGGGTTTGAACCTGCTCCTCATTACTAACCTACCTCCTTACGATCAGATTTTCGTACCAATAATCCCGCTGTGCGCACAGCGGTTATTTCCTCAAGCAAAGAAGATGCCATGGTTCTGGAGACCGTCAGTTCTTCAGAAACCGCCAATATAAAAATCCCTGACCTTGATAGCCTGAAAGCGCCTGATCACCATTCAGGTGCAAATAAATTTTGCACTGCAAAATTGTTTTGCTTTCTGATCAAGATGGGGATGAGCAGGGACGGTTCTTTCACAGATCGGCAATTACGGAACGAAAATTGCTTCCGACCTGTTCTGCTGATTTGCCCTGGTGTTTTAATTTTGAGATAAAAAGCCCCAGTGCGAATAGTCTGTGAACTTCTGGTCTGTGGGCTAAAAACAGCACAATGGAGGAAGGAGAGAGTCTATGAGTAAAACCGTTTACAGTCTGTGTTTTATGTGCACCGTCAGGTGTCCGATCAAGGTAGAGGTGGAAAACGGGCAGGTTAAGTGGATTGAGGGAAATCCTCATGTTCCCGGAATTGAAGGTAGCCTTTGTGCCAAAGGTGCGGCAGCGATTGCCCTTCTGAACGATACTCAGAGGCTTCAGGGGCCGATGGTTCGTACGGGGCCCAGAGGATCGGGGCAGTGGAAAAGGGTTTCCTGGGACGAAGCCTTCGATCTTGTGGCGAAGAAACTTGGAGAAATAATAGAAAAATACGGCGGACGGAGTGTCGTGCTGGGTGAGCGCACCAATCTCGCCACCCATGTTTCCAAGACCTTCTTAAGATGCATTGGAAGTCCCAATCACTTTACCCACGATGCCCTGTGCAAGGGATCGGTCAACACGGCCTGCAGGTCTCTTTTCGGCTATACCGATGCTCAGATGGGAATTGATTACAAAAATGTAAAACACATTGTCTTTTACGGGCGCAATTTCTTTGAATCCCTTGAAGTCAAGCCCATTAATTTCCTGATGGAGGCACTGGAGAAGGGAGCCAGGATTACCTACATAGACCCACGCGTAACGGTTACGGCCACCAAGGCCCATCGTTATTTTATGATCCGACCGGGCACGGACCTGGCCCTGAATTATGCTCTCATTCATGTCATCCTTAAGGAACGCCTTTATGATGTGAAGTTCGTCGATAAATGGGTTCACGGTCTGGGAAAACTGGAAGAGTTTGTTCAGCCTTATACGCCCGAATGGGCAGAGCGTGAAACGGGAATTCCTGCGGATAGGATTGTTGAGCTGGCGAGGGAGGTCAGCAAAGATAAACCTTCTGTGGTATTCCATTACGGTTACAGAGGGGCAAGCCATACCAACGAGATATACCTTCGTCGTTCCATCTTAATACTGAATGTTCTCATGGGTAACATTGAGGCGAAAGGTGGTCTCTTTTTCAAGAAGGGTCCGGGAGAAGTCGGAGGGAAACCGGCCAGAAAGCTTACCGAACAGGAGGGGCTTCCCAGGGTGGAAGAGGTACGCTTTGACAAGGTTGGTACTGAAAGCCTTCCTCTTCCAGACCCCAACCACGGCGTGCCTCAGATGCTGCCTTATGCCATACTCAACGAGGATCCCTACCCCATAAAAGCTTTCATAGTGAATCGATTTGAGCCCCTTCACTCCATCCCCGATCGAAAGCTCATGGAAAGGGCGCTGGAGAAGCTGGATCTTATAGTAACGGTTGACGTGAGGTGGAGCGACATAGCCTGGTACTCCGACATCGTTCTTCCGGAATCCACCTTTCTGGAAAGAACCGATTGCGTCCAGCAGGCCAACGGCCTGAAACCTCAAATGTTCCTGCGGCGACAGGCCGTACCGCCCAGATACGATACCAGGCCTTATTCGATAATAGTAAAGGAAATTGCGACCCGTCTCGGTCACGGCCGTTTCTTTCCATACGAAACCATGGAAGACCTCGTGAGATGGCAGCTGGAAGGGACGGGATTCACTCTGGAAGATTTTGAAGAAAAAGGCTTTGTTTCTTACACTGATTCCCAGATTTTCTGGGATCGTGAAAATGGTCTTAAACTGAAGACGCCTTCGAAGAAAATAGAGTTTGTTTCGTCTCTTCTGGAAAATGCCGGATTTCCTTCTTTCCCTCCCTATGAGCCTGTTTTGCCCCCGCCGGAGGGCCGATACAGACTCATGGTCGGGCGCTGTGCCGTCCATACTCACGTATCTACCCAGAACAACCCCTATCTCAACGAACTCGTACCCGAAAACGTCCTGTGGATTAACACCAGAGAAGCCGAAAGGCTGGGGATTAAAAATGGGGATCTTGTGGAAGTGTCGTCGCCCTGTGGAGATGGCTGCGTTAAGGCTTACGTGACCGATCTGATCCATCCCGAAGCCGTGTTCATGCTTCACGGTTTTGGGCATACTGCGAGGTTTGCCGAGCGCTCTTACGGAAAAGGTATATCCGATGCCCTTCTTCAGGAAAACAAGTCAGATATGGTAGGGGGAAGCCCTGCTCTGGATGAAACCATCGTTACAGTACGTCGCGCTTACAGGAAAGCTTAAAGCCGGGGGGAGGATAATCGATGAGCCAGTATTATCTTATGCAGGATTCTAAGAGGTGCATTAACTGTCATGCCTGTGAGGTTGCCTGCAAGAGCAACAAGCAACTACCCGTTGGACCGAAGATATGTGAAGTCGTAGCCGTTGGACCCAGGTTCGTTGGAACTTTGCCCAGGGCTTTTTTCAAGTTCATTCCCTGTTATCACTGCGAAAAACCCTGGTGTGTGGCCGTTTGCCCAACCGGCGCCATGCAGAAGCGCCACGACGGCATAGTCTATGTTGATTCCGAGTTATGTGTGGGCTGCAAGGCCTGCATGCAGGCCTGTCCCTGGGGAGCTCCTCAGTGGAACCCCGAAACGAAGAAGGTTGTTAAATGTGACTACTGTATGGATCGGCTGGATAAGGGGTTGAAACCGGCCTGCGTAACGGTCTGCACGACAAAGTGTCTCTATTTCGGTAAGGCCGGTGAGGTTCCTTCGATTCAGCGGCAGAGAACGGCTAAACAGATGGCGGTCTTTGAGTGATCATGAGGATACGGTATGGCTGCGGAAAAGAAACTTTCCTGTGAGGTTGCCTCATTAAGGCAAAAGTTGTGGGATGCGCTGGTGAACGGAAAATTCGACCAGCCGAGGTCCCGGTACTTTGCAGAAGAAATGCTGAACCTGGTTGATGATATTTCCTGGGGCAGGGCAGGTGAAGGTCATGTTGATGCCGTGAAAAATCTTGCGGAAAAGATAATATCAGAGGGTGAGAGTGAAAGTTCTGTTAAAACCGCCCGGGATATTCTCAACGACCTGATTGCCGGTGAAGAAGTATTCCACAGTCATGTTGCTACGAGGAACTGCCCCAGCGGAGATTGCGTTGTGCTTGCTCCGTCTCCCTGCCAGATGGCCTGCCCTGCCGGGCTGGATATTCCAAGCTACGTGACGCTCATAGCTATGGGTAAAGACGACGAGGCCGTTGAGATCATCAGGGAGGATAACCCCTTTCCCTGGGTTTGCGGCCTTGTTTGTACCCATCCCTGTGAATTCGTCTGCGTTCGGGGAAGAATCGATGAACCCATAGCGATAAGGAATCTGAAGGCCTTTGCTTCGGAACGGGTTATGTCGCGGGGAGGTTACAGAAACCCCGTGAAGGCTCCGGACAAGGGCAAGAAGGTCTGTATAATCGGTGCCGGCCCGGCAGGGCTTACGGCCGCGTACTTTCTGGCCTTAAAAGGTTACGGGGTTACCGTCATCGATGCCCTGCCCGTTGCAGGCGGTATGATGATGGTGGGAATACCCAGATTCAGACTGCCCCGGGAAGTGATAGATCGTGAAGTCGATGCAATCCTGGCTCTGGGCGTTGAATTGAGGCTGAATACGCGGCTGGGAAGAGATGTGACCATAGAGCAATTAAACCAGGAGGGATACGAGGCCATACTCATCGCCATCGGTGCACACGGCTCCTTCAGGATGAATGTACCCGGTGAGGACGATTATCCACAGGTCGTGAGTGCCGTCGATTTCCTGAGGCGTGTTGCTCTCGGAGAAAGGCTCAAACCGGGCCGGAGGGTTGCCATAATAGGCGGTGGAAACGTTGCAATTGATGCCGCCCGTACCTGTATAAGACTTGGCTGTGAGAAGGTCACCATAGTTTACCGTCGTTCTCGTGTGGAGATGCCGGCAAGCGAAGAGGAAGTCCTTCAGGCCGAAGAAGAAGGAGTTGATTTTGTATTCCTGACCGTGCCCGTTGAGGTTGTCGGTAGTAACGGAAAGGTTACGGGCCTCAAGTGTGTGAGAACACAGCTTGGCCCCCCTGACGATCAGGGCCGTCGTAGGCCTGTGCCGGTTCCCGGGAGTGAACACATCATAGAGGTTGATGCCGTTATAACCGCCATCGGCCAGAAGGTGGAAAAAGAGGGCCTGATTGAGCTGAAAGGGCTCGACTGGACCCGAAGAGAAACCATACGGGTTAATACGGTGACAATGGAGACCTCCATTGAGGGGGTCTTCGCCGCCGGTGACGTCGTTACCGGACCGGCAACCGTGATCGAAGCAATCGGAGCAGGTAAGAAGGCAGCCGATGCCATCGACAGGTATCTTCAGGGACTGCCCCAACCCAAAAGACCGCCGGTTCCCGTGAGAAGACGGCGTCTGGAATGTCTGAAAACAACGGCGTCTCAAAAGATGAGACTTCACAGGCCTCAAATGCCTCTGCTGAACTGCGATCGACGCCGCATTACTTTTCAGCAGGTGGAATTGGGCTACGATGAGGACGATGCCAGAGCCGAAGGATACCGGTGTTTAAGGTGCGACATCTGCCGTCGCTGTGGTCGTTGTGTCGAGGTCTGCAGAGATCTTATGAAGGTGGATGCGTTACCTCTGGGGCACTTCGACTTTGACCATCCCGTTGCGACCGATTTCAGGCAGGTGCGGGAAAAGTGCATTCTTTGTGGTGCCTGTGCCGCCAATTGTCCCAACGAAGCAATGGTCATGGAGGAAAAGGACGGAGAACGGATACTCTACCTGTGCGGAACCGAACTGAATCGCTTGAAACTCGAATACTGTACCGAATGTGGTAAACCCCTGGGACCCGAGAGGTATCACGACTTTGTCATGCAAAGGCTGAGAGCAGAAGTACCAGTAACGGGTGATATGAGGATATGCATTGATTGCGCCAGAAAAAGATTTGCCAGATCCCATGACGATTCTCAGATTCCGCCGGCCTGATCTTCCATGTACGGGATGCCGTGGTCATTATTCCGGGCGACGGCATCCCTTTTTGCCTTAATGGTTCATCCTTGACTGACAATTCTTTTGGAGCGAAAAGTATACGGAAGCTTTACACGGTCACTGCAGGGAATTAAACCGTTGCAAAGGGGGAAACCATGGCCGGTTTCCGTAAGGGCCAAAAGGTTGAAATCTACAAACGATCCGATGATGAGAGCTGGGAAGAATACATGGACGAGTTTATAGGATTGCACGGGATTGTGACCGACCCGGATACGAGTAAAAATGATCCCGATGCCCTTATAGAAGTTACTCTTGATGAGAAAGGTACTTATAGATTTCCTCAGGATTGTCTGAGAGTGATAGAAGAATGAGCGAATTCGGTAAAAAGGAGATACTGTTTTTCCCCATTGGTTTTGTGCGTGTACAGGCCGATAAGGTACCCAGGCACTGGACCGTATCGGATCTGGAAGGCGAAATTGTTATTGATCCCGCTTATTCAAAAGGGCTTTCCGATATATCCACAGGGGATAAAATAGTCGTCCTTTTTTATTTTCACAAAAGCCCGCCTTTTAGTGACGAATTTTTGATTCAAAAACCTCCTCACAAAGATCGTCCCATGGGTGTATTCAGCATTTGTTCGCCTATCAGACCCAACGCTATTGGCCTTTCTGTGCTCGATGTTATCGGGCTTGACGGCAATGTCATAAAGGTTCGTGGAATTGATATGTACGATGGAACCCCGGTTCTGGACATAAAGCCTTTTGTAGAACCTCCGAAACGGAACGGTGGAGTTGGTTGATTTTTCTGAAGTGGGCGGTTCCCCGTGAGAGGGTGTGCAGGGCATGGTGTCTTTACGATGGGGCCAATTCTGCCTTCGCAACCGTTATACTGACGGCCCTTTTCCCCGTATATTTCTCGCAATCCGTCGTCCCCGATAGAGGTCTCTGCCTTCTTGCCCATTGTGTTCCCGGGCCCTCCCTGTGGGCTTACGGGGTATCCATCTCGGTGCTTATCGCCGCCCTCTTTGCCCCTCTGGCCGGAAAGGTGGCGGATACATACGGACTCAGAAAACCCCTTTTCATACTTTTTGTTCTTTCCGGTGCCGGTGCTACGGCCATGATGCTTTTTGCCTATCCGGGTTGGGTCTGGTATGCTCTGGTCTGTTTTCTCATAGGACACCTGAGCTTTCTTTTTGCCGATGTAATGTACAACAGCTACCTTCCAATAATTGCTCCCGAAAACAAGCACGACATCTTGTCGTCTCAGGGTTACGCCTGGGGCTACGTCGGGGGAGGACTTCTGCTGGCCTTCCAGTTTTTTATCCTTGGATTACCGGGAATAAGGATTGAACACAACGATTTTTTCATTATTAGATTGTGTCTTGCCTCTGTAGGCATCTGGTGGCTTCTCTTTTCTCTTCCGGCTATGGTCTGGTTGCCGGCTTCGGCCATAGAGGGCTTAACGAAACATTCGGTTTCAGAGCCATCCTGCGACGGATTCCTGAGCAGCCTTAAGAGAATAAAAGAAACTCCGGGAGCCCTTCTCTTTCTTACTGCTTTTTTCTTCTACAACAACGGGATACAGACGGTAATAAGTATGGCAGCAATCTACGGTTCCTACCGGCTGGGAATAACCCAGAAGGAGCTTATGGGAGCGCTTCTCGTCACCCAGTTTGTTGCCTTTCCGGGAGCCCTGTTATTCGGCTTTCTTGCGGACAAGTTCGGGACTTTGAGAATTCTTCTGGGCAATCTGGCTGTGTGGTGTCTTATTGTAACCTATGCGGTATGGATCCGCCGTAGCCTGGAGTTCTGGATACTTGCGGGGTTAAGCGGTCTGGTTCTGGGAGGCAGTCAGGCTTTAAGCCGCTCCGCCTTCACGAAATTCATAAAGGATAACCGATCCGGTGAGTTTTTCGGCTTCTATGCCATGGGCGGAAGGTTTTCTTCTCTTCTGGGGCCTTTCGTTTTCGGTATGGTTTTTGATGCAACCCGTTCCATGGAGGTTTCCATTTTAAGTGTGCTTTTTTTCTTTTTGATGGGAGCAGTTTTGTTGTGGTCCTGTCGCGTCCGCTGGAACGGTTATTCGGGGGTATCATGAATTGGCAAAGATTTTCAGCAGTTCCTTTTCCTGGGGAGAAACTTCGATTTTGGGTTCTTCTGCTTCCCAGACTATTCTGTTTCGACCGTTTTGCTTGGCTTCCATAAGGCATTTATCTGCCCGATCCACAAAGGGAGTTACTTCCGGAGGCGTCGTTCCCCTGTAAGTTGCAACCCCGAAGCTTGCCGTAACGGGGATCTCTTTTCCGGCATAGAAGCATTTCAGCTTTTCAATGGCCTCTTTGAGCCTTTTTGCGACACCTACGGCCTGACTGAGGGATGTGCCCGGTAGTACCACGGCGAATTCTTCTCCTCCATAACGGCAGGGCAGGTCTCCGGCCCGAACACCGTTGCGCAGCGTGTCGGCTACGCTTTTTAACACATAGTCTCCTGCTATGTGCCCGTAGGTATCGTTTATTTGCTTGAAGTGATCAAGATCCAGCATGATCAGGCTTGTGGGCACACGACTTCTCCGTGTTCTGTGCATTTCCGATTCCAGTGCCCTGAAGAAACTTCTCATGTTGTACAGGCCCGTCAGAGGATCCAGCATGGAAAGATCCCGGAGCTTCCGGTTTTCATGGACAAGCTTCAGAAAGGCTCTATATAATGGACATCTTCGAGGTGCTTTAAACCCTCTGGGCGGGTTAGAGCAACACTTACTCGATATCATGAGAGACCGACCGGTCGATTTCTTAAAGCAAATCGGGGCTCTGAGGCCCCGGTTTGATTAACCCTGCTCGGATACCGCCTTCTCCAGAACTTCCAGATTTTTAAGGATTCTCTTCTGGTTTTTCTTAAGGTTTACTTTATTAGGGTGGTCTTTATTTTTTCTTTTTTGACGGGTACGGGTAGTCTTCGACGTCATTAAACAACCCTCCTCTTGCCGTTTTGCGCACACTTCCCGTGTAAATTGCGCCTATAACAGGTTATCGCCGTGCTGTCCATGACTTTTTCAAGTGCAGGAGAAACAATGTCAAGTAAACTCCGAAGCTTCCTCAATTTGGGGCAATTTTTCAAAAAAGAGTTTCCCTTCAAGGCCCTCCAGGCCTCCGGAATATAAGCGGCAAACCTTATTTTCTTTTTTTGCCTTGTGAGAAAAGCAAAAGCGGCGAGAATTTGCAAATTGCGGCAGAGTGTTACGGCGTGAAATCGTGCCGTCGAAAAAGCAGGGTTACGGGATGCGTAAAAGGCTATCCAGGAAAGCCTTTCGCTTCTTCCCACCGGGACGTAGGGGTCGAGAAAAAGGGATGCTATGTCGTACTCGGGAGGCCCGTAGCGCATCCCCTGAAAATCCAGCAGGTAGATCTTCCCTTGCTTTGCCATGAGATTTCGGCTCTGAAAATCGCGGTGTATAACCGTGTTGCCTGTTAATATTCCGGATTTCTCGGCGAGATAAGAAAAATCATCCGCCAGGTCTTTCCATCTCACATTCAAAGATAGAAAATCGTTTAGAAAGGCTTTTCTGAAGTATTCCAGTTCTTTTTCCAGGACGAAAGGGGGATCGTAGTATTGACCGTCAAGACAGTAAGCAGGGTCAAAGGCTTCGGGGGCTTTGATATGGAAGTCAAGGAGCAGACGGAGAATTTTTCCGTACAGGGTCCTCCGTTTATCCCGGGCTTCTCTTTTCACTAGATCCTGAATGTGTACATTTCCTGCATCTTCTACGATGAAGAATCCCAGAGAGTGATTTTCCGCAAGGATTCCCGGCACGGATATACCGAGGCTTTTCAGGTAGCGACCAAAGGCGGAAAAAGCCCTGTTTTCCCGCTTTACGGTTTCTGTCTCCGGAGGATGTACTATTAAAACGGCTGAACCTTCGGGGCCGTGGAGACGAAAGAATTGTCTTTCCGAGCCGTCCCCGGGTAGGGGGATGATACGCTCTGGAGCCGGAAAGTCAGGGAAGATACCGGCAAAACTCTCCACGTCCAATCGGAATGACTGCCGAAGGAGTGATGACCGCACTTTCAAAAACTCCCGATACCTCAACCCCGTCCGTTACTATACACGATCTCAGCCTGCTTCCAGTTCTTACAACGACCCCGTCCCAGAGTATCACCTTTTCCACGGAACATCCGGGTTCTATTACAACCTGGGAACCCGCCCAGAAAGAGCGGGCACCTTCTGAAGTGTGTGCGTCAAAGTATCTCCGTATATTGCCTATGTCATGCCATGCAGAAGGCGGACACTCAACGGCACGTATTCTCCCTTGTTTTAGCAACGGAGCATAAAGATTTATAATGTCCGCATAGTCGCCGCACCAGCTAATGCTTTCGGCCGCCTTCTTGTCCAGCAGGTGTATTCCTGCAAAAGCCACAAGCCGGTAGCCGAGATCTTGCTCTCTGGAGGTCAGTTCTTTCGATCTGAACCGGATAACCCGGCCTTCGTTGTTGACGACCACATTGTTCAGACCGGATTTTGAAGATACCACGATAACGACGGCTCCCGGTTCGGGTTCAAGACCGGAAAGCCATTCGATCTTCTGCGAAGGAAGAAAAGTGTCGGAGTTTACAACCATGAGCCATCGGGCCTTTGATGAGTTCATACAGTGCATTACGGTTCCGCCGGATCCCAGGATTTCCGGTTCGTAGAGTAGCCGCCAGTTTCTGAAAGGAGATTTCTCAAAAAACCTGAAAAACCAGGGTGAAAGTGCATGGGTGTTAACCCAGATAGATCCTATGGTGAAGACCTCGTTTAAGGCGTCGTAACAGGTCTCAAGGCAGGGCTTTCCCCTTACGGGAATAAGGGCTTTCGGTCGGTAGAATGTGAGAGGCCGGAGTCGTGTTCCCCAACCTGCAGAAAGGAGAAGTAGATCCATCATGTCAGATCATCTCACGCCCAGCCGATCCATAATATCTTCAATGACACCTGAAAAGTGCTCGTGGACGGTGACCGCATTCTCCGGCTCTATCACATTCTTTTTAAGAAAAAATTTCAAGAAGTCTTTAAAGTCTCCGGGCATATCCAGCCGGTGAACATAAAGGCTTCTGTTCAAGGAAAGGGAACGGAAAAATCTGTTATTGATTTTTTCCACCTCTTTTCTGAACCCTGAAAATATTTCTTCCCAGGGGAGACATTCCAGCGCAAAGGAGTTGAGCCCGGACTGGATGACCCTCTTTACCACCATGCGCCACGCTCTTGGGTGAATTCGGCGTTCCAGGAGAAAGGGAACGTGCCATAAAAGCTCTGTACAGCTCCATCCACGAGCAGTTGCATATTCGTAAAAAAGTCCCAGCACTTCCTCATGCCAGAACAAAAGATGAAAAAGGGGATTTGCCTCCGGGCTGGAATAAAAAAAGGGGGACAACCCCTGTGATGGCTCCAGCCAGAAGGTTTTCTGCTCATGAGATAGGCGGTCAAAAATCCCGGCCTGAAGGCAGGACTCTCTTGCACACTTTGCACCGTAACCCGTGATGTGACGCAGGTCTTCGCCTCCGTTCGCCTTCGGATGGAGCATACAGCCAATTCTTAAAAATCTACTGTCGAGATAACCCAGAGCCCAGCAGCTGAAACCCGTGATGGGTTTTCTTCTTGCAATGTTTTCCGGCAAACGCCTGCGGTTTTCTCTGAACTCCCTTTTAAGAATCCTTACATAGGCCAGATGATCGTATCCCGCAGGCCTTATAGGAGGGCAACACCCAAAACACGAAAGATCTTCTGACGGAGAACAGAGGGTGATCATCTGGACGAAGACCCTTCCTTAAAAGGTGAAAACCTTATCCGCTTCCATCGCAAGCTCGTAAAGGTCGTCCATCCAGCCGACAGGGCAGGTAGCAGAGGCCACCAGACCGTGGGCCTTGAGACATACCCCTCAGACGTAAAAATCACCTTCAAAGCTGTTGATAAGGCTCATAACGTCGAACTGCTCGTTTGAGATCTGCTCAAAGAGGACGCCTTTACCCAACATGAAAACGCTTACTTCGTCTCCTTTTTTTACCGCCACATGAGCAAGCCTCATAGCGTTATAAACCGTTTCGGCATCGTTTGTTGTGATAATAAAAAGGACTTTCATTGATTTCTCCTATACAAAGGTTAACAATTAGGCCTTGACGGGCATCGATTACGCTTTATAAGGACAATTGCATTCTTTTCAAAATTAAGGAGGCCGGAAATGCCCATTTACGAATTCAAGTGTAGCAGATGCGGGGCGGTACGGGAATATCTGTTTAAGTCCTCTGATGAACGTGTTGAGCTTTGCTGTGACCAGTGTGGCTCTGATGAGATGGAAAGAATTGTCAGCCGCACCAGCCATTTCGTCAAACCCTCGGCGGGAGAAGGGCCCTCGGTTACGACGAAATCCTGTAAGCCCGGGTCTTCCTGTACCACCATAAATCTTCCGGGTTATTCCCGGTAATTCAGAAGCCGTAGCGGTTTACGAAGAAGGTTCCCTTGCCCTTCTGACGCCGTAGCAGGACGTAAAAGGCTCCGAGCCCTCCGTCGCAGGATCGGGCAGAGGAAAAGGCAAGGACTATTTGTTTAAGAGGGTGGTGGGTGAGCCATCGGATGAGTCCTTCCTTTAAGACGGGTTTTCCTTCAAGAGAGTTTAGTCCTCTTCCGGGGATTATGAGAACGCATCTTATGCCCTTGGCATAACACCGTTCGAGAAAGGAAATGACTTTTATTTTCGCTTCCTTTCTAGTATATCCATGAAGGTCGAGGTAATCCTGATAACTGAACTCCCCTCGGCGGAGTTTCTTTAGAATACGGTACGGCAGTCCGTGGACTGCTCCCTCGACGTATTCATCCGTATAGAATAGATCAAAGGTGGTAGCGCCGGAAACCAGTTCGGCGAGTTGAGCGTATGCTTCGTGTTCGGAACGGATAAAGTTATGCGGAATGGATTCGGTAGGTCTCGGAGCCGGTATTCGCCCCGGGCCGTCTTTTTCTATAGGGACAACGCCCTCCATTGCCCTGGCAAAGATTTCTGCCTCATTTTCTTCGGCTGCTTGTGCCTCCCGTTGCCGGAGACGCTCAACCGCTTCCATGATTTCCCTGTACTTGTTTTTTCCGGATCTGCGGGTTGTTTTTTCATTAACCAGACCGAGCCGTTCCTGAATGTCCGCAAAGGGCTTGTAAAAGGAGTCGTCCTGCAATGAAACCGAAGAAGGAGTTTCTTTCTGCTTCCGCCCTCTCTCCTTTTTCCGCCTCACGGCCCCATCCTCCTTCAGATGAACTGATTGTCTCACTTATAACACGACCCGAAGAGCTTGAACAGCTTGCGATTCATCTTGCCAGATGCCCGGCCATAGCCCTCGATACCGAATCCAACGGCTTTTATGCCTATTACGAAAAGGTTTGCTTGATCCAGATTTCCGATGGCCGTGTAAGCTATATAATCGACCCGCTGGAACTCGGAGATTGCCTTCCCCTGAAACCCCTGCTTGAGTCCCCTGACATTGAAAAGATCATGCACGACGGGGTTAACGATGTGTCGGGGCTGTACCGGGATTTTGGTATAAGGATTGACAACCTTTTTGATACCGCCGTAGCCTGCAGGCTCCTCGGCCGTAAACGGCGAAGCCTTGCAGCTCTCGTAGAAGACTACCTGGGAATAAGGATAAACAAAAAAGGCCAGCAGTATAATTGGGGAAGCAGGCCCCTTAAGGATTCCCACATTGAATATGCCGCCCTTGATGTGCACTATCTTCTGATCATTGCTCAACGCCTTAAAGACGAGCTTGCCGAAAGGGGATTGCTGGAATTGGCATACGAAAAAAGCCGGGGCGTGGCCAGATCCACCGTTCCCGAGCGCTCCTTCCCGCCTGACGGCTATACGAGAATAAAAGGCTTCTGGGATCTTGGCGAAGATGAACGGAGAATCGTAAAAGGGCTTTACAGATGGCGGGATTTTCTTGCCAGACGCTGGGATAGAGCACCTTTCAGGGTTATGCCCGACATTGCACTGGTGGAACTGGCCGTTATGAAGCCCGCCGACGAATCCGATCTCAGAGGGTTGAAAGGAATTCCAAGAAGGTTTAAGAAAGGCGGGCTTGCCCGGGAGTTGCTCCGGGTTATTAAAGAGTGGCAGGGGGTGTGAAGCCATGAAGGCGCCCGAATCGGGAATTGAATTGAAGGATGTTTTTAAGAAGTACAGCTATGACCAGGATAAGGTAAGAGACCCTGCGGAGACCATAGAGTGGGTCAAAGAAAGGTTTCGTTCGTCAGGCCGGGAAATCCTGCTCAAGACGCTCAGAATAGACACGGGACGCCTGGGCATTCCGGTTTACATAAGCCTTTGCGGTCCTGATGCCACGCGTCTTACGGGGACCCGCAAACAGATGGGAAAGGGTGCCACTCCCGAGCAGTCTCAGGCCAGTGCACTTATGGAGCTTGCCGAAAGATTTAGCTTTTTCTCCTACTTTCGTGAACGATCCCTCCCCGTATTCTCATGGAAGGAGGCTCAACCCTACTGTCTTTCCGTAAGGCATCTTTTAATGGCAATCCACGATGATGTGACGTCGCCTGAAGAGGCCGAAGGCTTTCTTGCAGATGTTCCCCTGAGGTGGGCACCGGCTGCAAACCTGACAAAGGGGGTTGATGTCTGGGTTCCCTTTGACTGGTTCTATTTGATAAACGAGTACAACGGGCCTGCCGCCGGAAACACTCTTGAAGAGGCGGTGGTTCAGAGCCTGGCTGAGGTGGTCGAACGCCATGTGGGAACCCTGGTAAGCTACCGTAAGATCCCGACGCCTCTAATTGATGTCGATACGGTTCAGGACACCGCCGCAGTGGATCTGATAAAAAAATTTCAGAGCAAGGGCATTGTACTTTATCTGAGGGATTTCAGTCTTGATACGGGCATCCCGTCGGTAGGCGTATTGGCTTACGATCCCTCCACCTTTCCCGAAAGGAGTGAAATAGTCTTTACCGTGGGCACAACGCCCGGTCCTGCTAAGGCCCTGTGCCGTGCGCTCACCGAGGTCGCCCAGCTGGCAGGGGACTTCGAAAACCGAACATCCTACAAACCCACCTTTCCCAAGTATCGTTCTCTGGAAGAAGCCTCGTACCTTGCCGATGTTTCGGCCCGGGTTTCCTTGAGCAGCCTGCCTGATTTGTCGGACGAAAACATTCTTGAAGAAATTCGGAAGATGGTCCAGAGCCTGGCGGATACTCAAGGGTGGGAGGTCCTGGTAGTTAATACGACTCATCCCGACCTCCGGGTTCCGGCCGTGTATACCATCGTTCCCGGTGCTCATTTTCTCGACAGGGCCACCGGCACGGATTTTCCTCAACACATGGCAAGAGTCCTTGTTAAGTCTCTCCCGCCCGCAGAAGCCGTAATTCACCTGCAGAGACTTACGGAAAAATTCGGTCGAAGGTATGACCTTATCTTTTTCCTGGGCTACGCCCTTGAAGAGTCCGGAAACATCGACGATGCCCTCAGGCTTTACGAAGTAAGTTTGAACGATGCCTCTTCTGATGATGAAAGGGCCAGTGTGCTGGTTCACATCGCTTCTTGTTACAGGAAGCGCGGGGAGTTTAAAAAAGCTCTCAGTGTGCTCGATAAGGCCGAAGCCCTGAGCCCCGATATGAAAGAACTGCATCATCTCAAGGGGGTGTGCCTTTATAATTTGAAGAAACACAAAGAGTCCATAGAATCTTTTGAAAGGGTCGTGGAGCTTGACCCCGGTTCGGCCATTGACTATGCAAACATCGCTTCCAATTTGAGAGAACTCGGTCATGTAAGGGAAGCAATTTTTCTGTACAGGATGGCCCTTGACCTTGACCCGACTCTGGATTTTGCCAGAGAAAACCTGGAGAAGCTTTCCGCTTCGCAGTCTGAAATTCGTTGACGAAGGTCCTCTTTCTGGAATATATAAATAACATCAGGATTTCGGTGGGCCCATAGCTCAGTTGGTAGAGCCACCGGCTCATAACCGGTAGGTCCCTGGTTCGAGGCCAGGTGGGCCCACCAGAATATCTAAATCTTTATTGCCCATGGAACATGCCCTTGGAGTAATCCTTATTTGCAGATGGAAGGCCAATCCCGGTCCTTTTGGCCGGCAGAATCCCGCTGCTTGTTGCGGCTCGTTCTTTGCCCGGAGGTTGATCCCGGACAAATCTCCGTTGATGATGCGATCACCGTCAGGCCCGTCAACTGCTGCTTTCCCCACGCCGGATCTCGTGCCCTACAATCAAAGAGCCTTCAGAAGAAACTTTTTAAGACGCCTTTTCCAACCCATCAGGAAGCTCTGCATCTTTGACCTGGGGTGGTTTACCTTACGGCTTTTACCCTGTTCCTGCCCTCTCTTTTTGCCGCATAAAGAGCCTCGTCAGCCCGTGAAATTATGGAGTCGGGGGTATCGCCGGGGCGGTATTCGGTAGCTCCAAAACTGACGGTGAACTCCCTTACTTTATGAACTCCGAGCCTCTCTATTCTCTGCCGCAGGTCTTCGGCGAGAACGATGGCATTGTCAACCGGTGTGGCCGGCAGCAGGAGCACAAACTCCTCTCCGCCCCAACGGGCCAGAAGATCGGTCTTCCTGATCCGGTCTTTAACCGTTTTTACTAAAACCTGAAGAACCATGTCCCCGGCTTCATGACCAAAAAGGTCGTTTATAGACTTGAAATGGTCTATATCGAACATCACTACCGAGAAGGTCATTCCGGTCCTTTTTGCTCTTTCTATCTCTTCGTCAAGCTTTTTCTCGAAGTACCTGCGGTTGTAAGCGCCGGTAAGAGGGTCGGTAATGGAAAGTCGGTAGAGTTCCTGCTGCATCCGCTTGTAACGGGTTATATCACTGGCGTAGTGAACATACAGGTTTTCTGCCACCATAATCCACCAGGTCTCCCAGATAGTACCGTCCGATTCAAGTTCCTTACTGATTTTCTCTTTTTTACCCAGAGCTTTGTCACTTTCGCAGAAGATGCATCGAGTTTCGGGTAGCGGGCGGCCTGTTTCCAGGTAATGACGCCTCTGTTCTTCGGTGATGAACCTTAGGTTCCAAATTGCTTCCCAGCAGTACCGACCTTCTTCGGTCCTGAAGATCTCCCGAGCGGCTCTGTTCTGCGCCACGATTTTCCGCTCTTTTGAGATAAGCCAGGCCGGATTGGGAATAGCCTCAAGCATCATCTGCCTCTGTTCATAGGATAGCTTCTTTTCGGTTACATCATCCCCGATTATGAGGATCATAGGAGATTTATCTCCCCCGGTAATGAGTGCCCCGTAGAAGTGGATAAACCTGCGTCCATTCCGGGTTAAGACGGGAATCTCCGCCTCGTGAGTTTCAGAGCGGAAATGGGCGATTCGCAGTAGGAGCTCCTCCGCCTGATTTCTAAACTCTTCCGGAATGAAAAATTCGACCGCTTTTTTCCCAAAAACTTCATCCCTCTTAAATCCGGTTAATCTTTCGGAGTACCGGTTAAAAAGCACAATCTCGCCGTCAGGTTTAAGACCCAGGACAATAAGTGGCGCATTCTCAATAATTGCTTCAAGCTGGGCTTTCTTACGCTGAAGTCGGTTCTGCAACTCTTTCAATCCATGAATGTTAACATTATAGCCCAGGACTGCTAACTCACCCTGATAAGTTATGGAAGTAACCGTTCCGAGATACCAGAAATGGGCACCATCCTTCCTCAGTGCCCTGTACTCGTAAGGCTCAGATCTCCTGCCCTCAAGCATCTCCCTTGCCGCCCTGCTGACTCTTTCCCTATCCTCGGGATGGACGAGATCAAGGGGGTGCATCTTCAAGAGCTCGACTTCGCTGTAGCCCGTAGCCAGAACCATTTCCGGGTTAACCATCTTAAAGTGACTGCCCTGGGAGATATATATGGCGATGGGGGCGCTGAGAAAGATTTTCTCTAAGAGCTCCCTTGTCTCACGCGCCTCGGTAACATCGATCACCGTGACAAGGGTTTGTTGAGTTTCCGGAACGAGGACGGCGGATGAAATCCCTCTCCTTACCCTGCCGTCCTTTGTCAGAAACCTGATCGCGTGAGAAATGGGTATCGGTTCTCCTCTGAGCCGCATTGAATGGCGCTTAAGGACCGCGGAAATTTCTTCAGGATGGATGATTACTGTTGCCTGCTTGCCCAGGAGTTCTTCTTGACTATAACCTGTTTGTTCCGAAAAAGCCCTGTTTACCCTCAGGATCCTCAGGTTGCTGTCAAGAAGAAGTGCCATTGCCTCCATGTTCTCAAAGAGAGCTTCGAAATATCCTTGACATATGTCCGCCTGGTTCAGTGGCTGGAGAACTTCAAAAACAAGACTTTCTCCGGAGATCCTTTCTTCCCAGGCTGTAGCAACGCAACTGATGCCCTTTCCTTCGTTGATTTCAATCCATCTCTGCGATAGGTGTTTGCTTTCTTTCCCGTCGATAAGCGGGCAGGGATTGAGGTCGCAGAGGTACCCCTGGCAACCTTTTTCAACGAGCCCTTGAGGCCGGAATAGCCGAAGAGCCTCACGGTTAGCCCATCTGATGAGCTTGTTCTTTCCTATTACAACTATCGGAAGGGGCCATGAATCCAGGTGAGCAAAATAAGATCCCTCCACAACGGCATCCTCCTACGAGGAAATTCTTCTCCAGCTACCCCCAATGTATTCCTCCAAATGAAGCAACACTGGAGGCATAAGAATAAGACCCACTTATTTTGCAACATTTCTTACAGAGTTTGCCACTAAAAATATCAAAAGAAGCAGCGATTCTAATTGCGGTGGCTGCATGAATTTGTTATTTGTTTATTTAAACGGTATTTAATTTTTTTTTCAAAAAAGGGGGGAGAGGATGGTACAATGGTACAGGGGGGTAGGCCTGTTCTAATTGTGGACAATAGTGCTGACTGTGACGCAGTAGCGGGACTTCTCGGCAAAGAAGGTATAGCGGTCAAAAGGCCTTCATCCGGGAAGGAACTCGAAGTCATCCTTGCGGAGGAATCTTTTCCGCTGATATTGTTCGATCCTCATGCTTTCGACTATGAAGATCTTGAACTTCTTCAACTCCTTAAAGAAAAAGCTCCAGATGCCTTTCTGGTAATCCTCACAGCCCCAAACCTCAGTCGATTGGGTCTTGAAGCCCTGAAAAGGGGAGCGGACGATTGGGTTGAAAAGACTGATGAAGGCTTTCAGCGGCTTCCGTTCCTCGTGAGAAGGCTTCTTCGGGAATGGGAGATCAGAAACCACCTGGTAAAGCTGGAAGGACTTGTTGATGAGTTTATGAAAACAGGCAAGGCGGGGTTTGTCCTTCACAACGGCCATAATGTCCTTGAAACGAAAGGAATGGAAGCTATCGGTGATCACGGCCTGGACACCTCATCCCTTGATAGCATTCAGAGGATGATGTTCGATGCTCACCCTGAAGTGATGGAGGGGGATTCTTTATTAAAAATCCAGACACCAAAAGACAGAAAGAGCCTGCTTTATAGAAGTGCAAAAATCCCCTGGGGTAAAGGTAGTGCACAGCTCGACCTCTTCTTTGATTTAACCCCGCAGCAAGAGCGTTTTAATGAACAAAAGCGGCTTGCTGGAGTTTACAGGAAACTGCTTGAACAGACGATCAGGGTCCTTTCACGAGCGCTGGAGTTCAAAGATCCTTACACGGTGGGCCACCAGAAGCGTGTTGCCCGGCTTTCCGTGGCCATAGCCGAAGAATTGGGGTTGGAGCGGGATCGAATCGAAGGTCTGAATACAGCCGCCTTGCTTCACGACATAGGCAAGGGTTTGGGCGTTCCCCTTGAAATCCTCAATAAACCCGGAAGGCTTACCCAGGCCGAGTGGGAACTCGTAAAGATGCATCCCCGATTGGGCTTTGAACTCCTGAAGGAGATTGATTTCCCATGGCCTGTGGCGGAGGCCGTGCTCCAGCATCATGAAAGATTGGACGGGTCGGGCTATCCCCAGGGACTAAAGGGTGAAGAAATTATCCTCGAAGCCAGAATAATAGCCGTTGCGGACGTAGTAGAGGCTATGACGAATCACAGACCCTACAGACCGGCTTTGGGGCTTGACCGCGCCCTGGCTGAGATCAGAGAAGGCAGCGGAAAACGCTATGACCCTCAGGTCGTTAGTGCATGTCTCTCACTTCTGCAGGGGGGATTTTCGCTGAGTGCGGATGACTAGGCAGATGGTTAAAAGGTTCGTGAAGCTGAACCGCTTCGAAAAGACGGATTTTGGAAATGACGGCAGTTATATTTTATGTATCGGGCGTGCATAACGGGTTTAGTATTTTTGCAAAGCTGAAAAATAAGGGAAAGGAGGGAGAAGACTGCGCAGAATTTAATAGGATTGCTTTCCCTTCTCCAAAGGCCGGTTTCTTTACAATTTCTTTCACTACCCTTTTGATTTTTTTTCAATAAGCTTAAAAAATAAATTGCAGGTCATGGGGCTTTTCTTCTGACGGAACAATATATACCGGGATGGAAGACCCTTTTGTCCTTCATGCCAACTGAACACAATTAATAACTACTAACCCTACCGGTATAGGAGGACAAAATGTTTAGAAATTCAAAACTGTCAACAAAGATTGTTGCTGGCTTTTTTGTGATGCTGATTATTATGCTGGCTTTTGGAATCTTTGTAGCCATAAAGTGCTCATTTCTTGTTGGAATGTCAAAGAGTGTTTCAGGCTTCGCAGTTCCTCAGGCTAAAATGTTCGGTGAAATGCAAAACAGTTTTTTGAAAGCCATGTATAATTATCGCCTGTTCATTGCAACGTCAGATAAAACCTTCGAAAAGAACGCAAAACATCATTTACAAGAGGCTAGCTCATGGATTATTGAAGGTCGAAATCTTGCAAATAAATTGAGTTTGAGCGATAGGGAAAAGTTAAATTCTTCTCTGAATGCAGTATCCGGTATGCTCAAGGATTACGAAAATGAAGCGTTGAAGGCGCTTGAGGCGGGGAAAGAACTCTATGAAGCAAGAGAACAGATGGAATCCGCCGGACTGACCTTTACCCGGTCCTGTAATGAGCTGTTGAAGTATCTGAGCGATTATCTGGACAGTATGTTGGACAAAGGTACCGCTGAAAGAAAACTAAAAGCCCAGATGGACGCCGTCGTTAAGATCCTGGCCGACGGCTCTCTTCTGCAAATACTCGTTCTGCAGAGCCAAATTGAAAATAATCGCGAAATGCTGTTAAAATCGAAACAGTATTTTGAGGAAATAAAGAACTATTTGAAAAATATAAACGAAGGCTCTGTTGATCCGGAGGTTACCAAGTTCACAGAGGAAATTAAGAAGGCGGTAAAAATTTACGAAGATGCCTTTAAAACCCTCGAAAATACCTGGAGTGTTATGCAGGATGTTCAGGCGAAGCAAGTGAAGGTTGGAGAAGAAATTTTGAATCTTGCCAAAACTAATTCCCTCCATGCCATGGATAATGCTCAGGACAAGGCGTCCCTCACGGCTTCCGAGTTGGTCGGTCTTCGTTACGTTACGGTGGTGGCGTTGATTGTGGCTCTTATTTTGGGTATTGTGTTGGCACTGGTTATAACCGCCAGCATTAGCCGTCCTATAAAGAAAGCTACGGAAGAGCTTTCCGAGGCTTCTATACAGGTTGAGACGGCTTCCCGGGAAGTATCTTCGTCCAGTCAATCGTTAGCCGAGGTTGCTTCGGAGCAGGCCGCCGCTTTAGAGCAAATATCGTCTTCCGTTGAGGAATTGTCTTCAATGACAAAACAGAATGCAAACAATGCCAAACAAGCGGATTCCTATATGAAAGAGGCTCACAAAATTGTTGAAGAAGCCAACAATATGATGAACACTCTTGCATCCTATATGAATGAAATTTCGGCAACCAGTGAAGAAACTTTCAAGATAATAAAAACAATTGATGAAATAGCCTTTCAAACCAACTTGCTGGCATTAAACGCGGCAGTTGAGGCGGCCAGGGCAGGTGAAGCGGGAGCCGGATTTGCCGTTGTGGCCGATGAGGTTAGGGCGCTTGCTTTACGGGCGGCCGAGGCAGCAAGGAATACTGCAGCTTTGATTGAGGAAACGGTGAATAAGATCAGGCAGGGTACCCAATTGACCACTACGACCCATGATTCCTTTACGAAGGTTACAGAAGCAATAAGTAGGGTAGCCCAACTTATGGATGAAATCAGTGCGGCTTCAAATGAACAGGCCGAAGGAATAGAGCAGATTAACAAAGCTATCGGTGAAATGGACAAAGCCGTACAGCAAACTGCGGCAAGTGCCGAGGAAAGTGCAGCTGCAAGTGAAGAACTAAACGCTCAGGCTAACCAGATGAAAAGCCTTGTTGATCATCTGGTTTCACTGGTCGGTTCGGCTGGTTCTGGCCTGACCACCAGAGAAGCACTTGGAGAAGCTAAAATCGAGCAAAAGCCCCTTCTTATTTCCCACTCAGAGGAGGAATTTCGGCAACTTCCTCGGGGTGAGCAATAAACCCTAGCCCTTTAACCGGGGCTCCGGGTCTTAGGGTGTTCGAATACGGCAGGAGCACAGCGTACCGTGCTCCTGCTTAACGATCTGCTCGAGCTCCACGAAAAGTAAGTCAACCTGATAGCTTACAAGCTGCACTTTTTAGTCGGTTGGAGAAGATCTCACCATGATCATGCAAATTTGCCTATGCTGAAGGTTGAAAATAGATCAGACCGAAGAGCCCGGAAGATTCTTCGGTCTGATCGCAAAAACGGGAGATTAGCGGCCGGCCGGAGTTTCCAGATTAGAAATCTTCATCCATCGGAATAACGGCCTGCGGATTTACCTCTTTGTCTTCGGTCTCCGCCCGCTTCAGAGCGGCCTTTTTAGCAGGAGTGGAAGCTCTGGCAGCCGGGGCGGCCGTTTTTTTAACCCTGGTCATGGCTGCTGCAAGCTTCTTTTCCTGCTCTTTTTGAAGTTTTTCTACCGAATCGCCTGCACCTATAACGACAAGGAGCTGAGCCACATAGTCCCTCATCTGAGCGGCCTGAGCATTGAGCTCTTCTGAAGTGGCAGCCGATTCTTCCGCCCTAGCCGCATTTTGCTGAACCACCTTATCCAGATCAGAAACGGCTGTGTTCAGCTGGTTGATTCCCTCTGCCTGTTCTCTGGATGCAGCCGATACCTCACCTATCAGCTCTTCTACTTTACTCGTTGCGTTTTTAACCTCAGCGAAAGCCTCAGATGCTTTCCCAACAACATCAACGCCTTCTCGAACCCTGTTGACTGTCTGTTCAATGAGTTTGGCCGTATTTTTCGCCGCCTCCGCGGATCTCAGGGCAAGGGATCGGACTTCATCGGCCACAACAGCAAACCCTGCGCCGGCTTCCCCTGCTCTGGCTGCTTCCACAGCGGCGTTAAGAGCCAGAAGATTGGTCTGAAAGGCAATCTCGTCTATGGTCTTGATAATCTTTTGAGTCTCGTTACTTGCCTTATCAATTTCGTCCATCGCTGTTGAAATCCGGTTCATGGCGTTGTGGGCGGTTTCCACTGCCTGAACCGTGTGCTTCATTAGGGATGCCGCTTGATCGGCATTTTCGGCATTCTGACGGGTCATGGAGGAAAGCTCCTCAAGAGCCGAAGATGATTCTTCAAGGGAGGCCGCCTGACTGGAGGCACCTTCTGCCAGTTCCTGAGTGGACGCAGCCACCTCTTCGGCTGCCGCATTTATTTGATCCGCCGCCGCCATCAGCCCTTCGGAAATTCGGAAAACCGGTTTGGTTATAGACGCTGCAAAGAAGTAGATAACTATTCCACCCAGTATCAAGAAAATGAGAGCGGCGAGGGCGGTAGAGTTGCGAATAGAGATCGCCGTTTTCATAAATGTGGATATATCCTCGGCCGTACCGATACTCCAGCCGTTAATACCCACAGGAGCGACGGCTCCTACTTTTTTAGCTCCCCCGTAAGAATATTCCACGAAGGCTTCCCGACCACTTGTCATTATGCTGGCGAGTTCTTCCAGTCCCGCCGTCTGCTTGAAATTCATTTTGAGTATCAAGCTCTTATCGGGATGGGCAATTACGGTCCCGGTTTGATCCAACATAAAGGTGTAACTCGTCTCTGAAGCTTTGAACCTCGTTATAAGGTTGATAAGGGGGTCTGGTTTCAATGCACCTGCCAGTACACCAACAACTTTCCCGCCATCGTCTGTCAGAGGAACGGCGATGGGGAATATCGGTTCCCCGGATTTTTTGGAAACCACCATGTCGCCGATAACGGGTTCTCCCCGCATTGCTTCTTTCCGGTAATCTCTATCGGATATATTGATATTTCTGTAACTGCCGCCGGCACTGTCTGCTACTATGTTTCCCGAGCTATCGGTTATGAATAATACCTCGTAGATGTTACCGAGTTTTGCATTAGCTTTTTCTAGGAGGGCTGAAGCTTCAGTCAGAGCTTCTGAATCGCCCTGAGCAGTCTTCACTGCAACGGGATTAAGAGAAAGACTTTTGACTAGGTTCAGTTGTCCGTCCATGACTTCCTTGACAGCCAGAGCGGTAAGCCGGGTGGTGTTCATAATATTATCCCTTCCCACCCTCGTAGATTCTGCTTTGGCTTTGAAATACACAAACAGAGCCAAAACCACAAGCGGTACAGCAATGAACGAAAATCCGCCTATTAAGAGCTTTTGCCTGAGAGACATCTTTCTTTAACTCCTTTCTTAAGAGAAGTGCTTTAGGCTTATCCGCAAGACCCGGTGATATCGCCCAGGGAACGATGCTCCGATGTATGGGAAAACCGCAATCTTAAAGCGCTTTGCGCATTTCACAAAAGCCTCCTGTACACAAAATTATCGACAATTTCAGCGGGCAGCGAATAAAAAAATAAAAAATCAGAAAAGTCAAGAATTATAAAAGTGCGATTTTTTCGAACGGGCTACTCCGGGTCCTGACAATGGGTTCTGGGCCTGGTGGCCGGAAGGTGGTTTTGGTGGTTGAACATACGAAAAGGCCTTCATTGCTGTACCCTTGTCCTTTTTCCGTGATGCCGGACCCAAAACCGGCAAACCTTTCGAGTTGTCAGGGCCTTTTCGCTCCGGCTGATACTTTCGGCGGGGCGGCTTCCTGAGCTTACGCGCCTACAATTCCCGGGAGCCGATCCATTTCCGGAAAGGGCTTTTCAAATAGGCTTCTCTGCCGGATAGCACTATAAAAGGGCCGTTTTTCAGGTCGGGCTTGTTGTAGGTAAGGTCTTTGTCGGAAGGGATGGTCAGGACACTGCCTCCCGCAGCTTCCACAACGGCCTGTCCGGCGGCCGTATCCCATTCCCAGGTGGGCCCGAAGCGCAAGTAAAAATCCACCGAGCCTTCTGCAACAGAGCAGAATTTTAAAGAACTGCCCCTCACCACGGGCTCGCAGAGGTCCTTAAAATGTTCAAGGAATGCCCGGGTGTGGCTGTCGAGGTGAGAACGGCTTACGGCGACTTTAAACCTCTCTTTGTGCCAGTTCGAGGATGCACGCAACGGGATTTTTGAGCCGTTCTGGATTAGATATGCACCCCTTTCCCTGTGTCCGATGTAAGCCCTTTTTGTTACAGGCACATAAACTATGCCGAAGAAGGGCTTAGTTCCCTCTATTAAAGCAATGTTAACGGTGAACTCGTCGTCTCCGTGGATGAATTCTTTGGTACCGTCGAGAGGATCAACAAGCCAGAAATAATTCCAGGCTTTTCTTTTTCCGAAGTCAACCAGCAAACCTTCTTCTGAAACCACAGGTATGTCGGGCCATCTTTTTTTCAGTGCACTTACGATGAGACGATGAGAGGCCCTGTCGGCTTCGGTAAGAGGGGATCGGTCTTCTTTGGTGGTCGTTTCGTAAGTGCCCCTGTAGTAGGACATGATTGCCTCTGCCGCTTCCTCACACAGGTCAACCAGGTATCTTTCGTCTTCTACCGTGATCATCGTGTTTTGCTCCTTATGCTTCGGCTACGGCCGTCCCGGGTTCGGAACCGGCCTGTTTTTTCTTTAGAAAAACCATAAGTATGGAAAGGGCAGCCGGTGTAATGCCGGGAATGCGCGATGCCTGCCCGAGAGATCGGGGCCGTATCGCCGTGAGCTTTTCTTTTATTTCGTTGGAAAGGCCCGGTATTTCCTGGTACGGAAAATCCTCAGGAAGGAGTATTTTTTCCAGATGCTTAAATTTCCTTACCTCCGCTTCCTGCCGTTTTATGTAGCCTTCATATTTACACATGATTTCGACCTGTTCTTTTACGCGGTCCGAAAGCGGGTGTGGCGGTGGGGATAGTAACTCTATGTCGTCATAGGAAAGCTCCGGCCTTTTTAGCAGTTTGTCGAGTGAAGTAGGCTCCGATATCGGTGCAGAATTGCGGCTTTCCAGGTGTGAGTTAACAGGCTCAGACGGCCTTATAATCGTCGACTTCAACCTCTTCAGCTCTTCTTCTATAGCCCTGCGTCTTTCAATCAGCTCTTTATAGGTGTCCCGGTCGTGAAGACCCAACCGATAGCCCTTTTCCAGGAGTCTCAAATCTGCGTTGTCTTCTCTTAAAAGAAGGCGGTATTCTGCTCTGGAGGTGAACATCCGATAAGGTTCATTCGTGCCCCTGGTCACCAGGTCGTCCACCAGAACTGCCATATATGCTTCGGAGCGGTCGAGAATAAAGGGCGGACGTTTTTGAACCTTCAGCGCCGCATTGATGCCCGCCCACAGACCCTGCGCCGCAGCCTCCTCATAGCCCGATGTTCCGTTAATCTGACCGGCAAGAAAAAGTCCCTTGACCAGCTTCGTCTCAAGGGTTGGGGTGAGCTGAGTGGGCTGGACGAAATCGTATTCAATGGCATAAGCCGGCCTCATTACCTCGGCCTCTTCAAGGCCTGGTATGGAGTGAATTATTTTTAGCTGAATTTCGAAGGGCAGGGAATTACCCGTGCCGCTGGCGTAAATCTCCTCGGTGTCCAGACCTTCGGGCTCAAGAATGACCTGATGATATTCTTTATGAGGAAATTTCATTACCTTGTCTTCAAGAGAGGGACAGTAGCGCGCGGATACTCCCGTTATGGTTCCGTTGTAAAGAGGTGAGAACATTATGTTGTCTCTTACGATCTTGTGAGTTTCTCTGGTGGTGCGTCCGATGTAGCAGGACACCTGAGGTAGTTCTATACGGGTCGTGAAAAGAGAAAAAGGACGGGGGTTCTCATCGCCTTTCTGTTCTTCAAGAACCGAGAAATCGATACTTCTTCGGTGTATTCTCGCAGGTGTTCCGGTCTTCATGCGGCCGAGAGTGAACCCCAGCTCAACCAGTTGATCGGCAAGACGATTGGAAGGAAATTCTCCCGCCCTTCCTGCCGGGATCTGCCGTGGGCCTATGTGTATAAGGCCGTGTAGAAATGTGCCCGTGGCAAGAACCACCGCTTCCCCTTCGTAAAAATTTCCGATCTGGTCTATCACTCCCTTTACATGTCCGTTCTCGATCACGAGTTCTTCCACCAGGGCCTGCTTGAGAGAAAGATTCTCCGTCTGCTCTATTACGTGTTTCATCAGGGTTCGATAGCGAACCTTGTCGTTCTGTGTCCGTGTTCCTCTGACGGCAGGCCCCTTTTTCGTATTAAGTACCCTGAACTGAATGGCCGTGCGGTCTGTGATCCTGGCCATGTATCCACCAAGGGCATCGATTTCTCTTACAAGATGCCCTTTTGCAATACCTCCGACGGAAGGCGAACAGGGCATGTGGGCAACGGTATCGAGAAAAATGGAAAGCAACAGCGTTTTGCAACCCAGCCGTGCCGAGGCCAAAGCCGCCTCACAACCGGCATGTCCCGCCCCTACAACGATTACATCATACTTAAAGGACATGTATCCCTTCGAACTCCTCCTATTTCTTCAGGATTTCTCTGCTCAGTTTTTCAACACTATCTATAATATCCTGCACATCAACCGACAGCAATGTCCCACCGTAAACCACCTGCTTTCCCCCTACCCATACGTGTCGAACATCGGATGCCTTGGCCGCATAAACTATGTGAGACAGAGGATCGTATAGGGGTGTCAGGTGTGGGCTTTTCAGACTCAGAGCTATAATGTCGGCATATTTTCCCGGTTCTATGCTGCCGATTAAGGGCTCAAGGCCCAACACCTCGGCCCCTTTAAGGGTTGCACTGTGAAGGATTTCGGCGGCATTGCACAGAGTCGGATCGAGAAAAATTCCCTTGTGAAGCTGGGCGGCGGTTCTCATTTCGCCAAACATGTCCAGGTTGTTATTGCTGGCGGCTCCGTCGGTTCCGATGCCGAAGGGAATTTCCAGATCCAGCCACTTTGGAACATTCGCAATACCCGAGGCAAGCTTCAGGTTGCTTTCCGGACAGTGAACGAGACGGCTTCCCCGGTCCTTTATCGTCTTCAGCTCGTCGTCGTCAAGCCAGACTCCGTGGATAAAGATGCAGTGCCGGTCGATGACACCAAGGCTTTGCAGGAGCCTTCCGGGAGTAACTCCGTATTTTGCCTTCACGGAATTGACTTCTTCTGAGGTTTCCGAAAGGTGCATAAGAAAGGGTATGTTGTGATGCCTGCACAGGGAATGAATGGTGCCTATGGTTTCCGGCGAACAGGTGTAAGGAGCGTGACAGAAGAGAGCGGGGAAGATCATATCCGTTTGATTCACTCCGGAGAGGAACTCTTCTGCCCTTTTGAAGCGCCTTTCGGGGTTCGGGCAATCGGGTGTGGGAAAATCAAGGATTCCCTGAGCCACAACCGCTCTGATTCCCGCAGCTTCGGCGGCAAGAGCTACCTGCTCTTCAAAGAAATATCCGTCACAAAAGGTAGTGGTTCCTCCAAGGAGCATTTCGCTACAGGCCAGTAGAGCCCCGAGATAGACGTTTTCAGAAGACCTCATCCAGCGGCTTTCGGCCGGAAATATCAGGTTGAAAAGCCATTTTTCAAGGGGCAGGTCGTCTCCGAGTCCTCTAAAAAGTGTCATCGGCGCATGGACATGGCAGTTTACAAGCCCCGGCATCAGTATGTGGCCTGACATGTCTAACTGAACTTCAGACCTGTATTGGGCAATTATCTCATGGGACGGGCCAACGGCTGAGATTTTGCCTGCCTTTACGGCGACTGCCCCGTTTTTTATGACCCTATGAGCTTTGTCGCAGGTTACCACGAAATCCGCGTTCGTCAGTAGCAGATCAACTGCAATACTTCGATCTTCTGCCATCTTTCATGAACCCTTTATCTGTGACGCAATGCGCTTTACATGATGGGATATTTTTTCAACATCCAGGGTGATGTGTTCGCCGTTTCGAAATATCCATCTGCCGTTTACCATTACATCCCTAACATCGGATGACCGAACGGCATACACGAGGTGGCTTACCGGGTCGTAACAGGGGGTAAGATGAGGCTTCCGGAAGTCAAGGATAATCAGATCCGCAAAAAATCCTTCTTTTAACCGACCGACCCTCTGAAAGCCCAGTGCCTCTGCTCCATTTATTGTTGCCAGAGCAAGAACGTCTCGGGCCGGAAGAACGGTGGGATCTCTGAAAACGGCTTTATGGAGTTTGGCGCATGTGTCCATCTCGCCGAACATGTCCAGATCGTTGTTGCTGGCGGGGCCGTCGGTCCCCAGTGCAACCTTTACTTTCGAAGACATGAGTTTGGGGAGCGGTGAAACACCGGAAGCCAGCTTGAGGTTGCTTTGAGGATTATGAACGGCATAGACTCCTTTTTCCTGGAGGATTCGTATGTCTTCGTCGGTCAGGTGCACGCAGTGAGCCGCAATTGTGTGATTGTCGAAGATCCCCAGTCTGTTAAGGTGTTCAACAGGGGTACAGCCGTAGTCGGATCTGCATTTTTCAACTTCGTCGAGGGTTTCCGAAAGGTGAATTACGAGAGGGGCTTCAAACCGGTTTGCCAGTTCACGACATTTTCGGAGAAGTTCGGGAGAGCACGTGTAGGTTGCGTGAGGCTCAACGGCAATTCGGACTCTCCCGTGACCCTGCCATTCCTTTATCAGATTCTCCGTGTACAGAATCCCTTTTTCGGGAGGACCGTAGTTAGGCGAAGGGAAGTCGTACAGGACTTCTCCCACCAGAGCCCTCATGCCCGATTCGTCGGCAGCTTTTGCCACAGCGCTTTCGAAGAGATACATGTCGCAAAAACAGGTGGTGCCGCCGGCTATCATTTCGGCACACCCCAGTAGAGTGCCCCAGTAAACCCATTCTTCGGTAAGTTTGCTTTCTGCGGGGAATATGTGCTTCTGAAGCCACTCCATCAAAGGCAGGTCATCGGCAATGCCGCGAAAGATCGTCATGGCCGCATGAGTGTGGGCGTTGACGAGACCGGGTAAAACGACGCAGCCCGTTGATTTCACGATTTCCCGGGCATTCTTGCCGAAGACTTCTGGAGGATTACCGGGGCCGACGCCCACTATCTTACCGTCATGAACTGCAACATAACCCGGGCTGAAGACCGAGTTGTTTTCATCAAGGCATATAACGCATCCGTCGGTTATAAGCACATCAACTTCCGGCTCGTGCACTTTGTATCTCCTTGAGAGGGCATAAATGGGGCATAAGAGAGCCCTTGAATAGAATATTACACAATGTACAGGGCAAATAAAACAGCTTTCTAGCGGCCTTTTAGAGCCATGTACCGCATGATGGATTCATAAGCCTGAGTGATGGCTATGAAGGTTTCGTGATCTCCCCCCGCATCGGGGTGAGCCTTCTTGGCAAGTTGCCGATATATCCTGGTTACGTCTTTCACGGACATGCTGTTGAGCTTCCCATCATCAATTCCGAGCAGTTTACACGCTTCCGGCAGAGGCGTCGTCTTACGCGATCTCAACCGCTGATAAGCCCTCCATTCCTGTGACGAAAAGATGCTCCGGATGAAATCTTCCCACCCCGGGGATCTGCCGAACTCGTAGTCGAAGAAGTAAATGACGTACCTTCGGAGGTAGGGGTGCAGAAATTTGGGGTCGTGGTCGGGAACTCCTCTGAAAAAGAAAGGATCTGCGTTGAGCCTGCAGAGTGCATCAAGGAATACTTCTTCAACTTTCTCTGGATCAAGAGCAGCGGGATGGTTTCGCATAAGGCTGCCCCTGAAGTAGTCCTGAAGATTAAAGGCCGCATAGACATATGTGCGGATTTCCCGGGGTTTCAACCTGGCTTCCATCGCTTCAATCAGGGTTTCCCGCTCATCCCTGGATTTTTCCAGAAGTATGTTAAAGTGCTTAAAGGGACGGCAGTCCAGATTCCCCATGTCGATACGACCGCATCTCAGGAAGTGAACACGGCGTTTGTCAAAGGGGTGAAGGTCTTCGTGGTGCCTTGCCAGTTCTTCCTGAGATAGATCGTGCCATTTCTTTATGTGCTCCGGCTCATTGGAACCGAACATACGGATAATTCTACGGATGTGAGGGGCCAGAAAGGGAAAGAAGACCTCTTCCAGTTCCTCCGTCGTGTATTTGATTCCGAGTTCAGAAAGGCGATCTTCGATAACTTCATCAAAGTAGAAGCCGTTACCCCCGACATAGTGAATAAAACGCGTGGGATCTGCTCCCAGGTCGAAGAGGTCCCTGTGCGTCCAGCACGACCCGTTCCAGTAAGAATCACGAATTACATAACGGATACTGCCGCAGAAGCTTATCTTTTTCATGTACATTTCCCCAACCCCTGTTAAGCTTCCTTATCAATAGGAGCTTTTTAACCCTTTTCTAGTAAGGCTAACTCATCAGGTTCATGTTGACCAGATTCTTATTGGTCTGCGATCTCAGGGGGTGATAAAAAATTGGACAAGGGGTTTGACCGAAGAATAGAATTGATAAAATAAAAAACTGATCGACAGATCCCGACTTGATCCGAATTTGCTGAGATTAAGGGCTGGTGTACGATCATAAACCGGAAAGGTAAACGGGAAGATGGGCTATGAGAATACGGCTTAATATTCATCCTAAAAGGTCTTCTATGATTTTGCCCTGCCATTACAATCATATGCTCCAGGGCTTCATATACGATCACTTAGACCCCCGAATGGCCGACATAATTCACAATAAAGGCTTTGTTGATGGTCAGAGTCGGAGGACTCTGAGGTTTTTTACTTTTTCAAGGCTACTTCCTCGAGCATCGATGATCGTAAAGAACGGGTACATAAATTTTAAAGGCCCCGTCAGCCTGGTCGTTTGTTCTCCCAATGAGGCTTTTATCGAGTCCTTTGTGATGGGGGTGCTGACCAGGCAGGAGTTTTTTCTGGGACAGAACCCGGTGTTACTGGACAGGGTCGAGGTTCTGAAAAGTCCTCCTTACGCTGAAGTTTGCTATATCAGGACTCTTTCGCCAATCGTTTCCTATAGCACTTTTGACCGGGTGCAGGGGGGCAGGAGGGTGGTTTATTACAGTCCTAAGGACGATGATTTTGAGCGCACGGTGCTGGCGAATTTAAGGCGTAAGGTCCGCACGTGGCTTGGTAAGGACGTTGATGGTGGGAGTATCAGGCCCTTTTTGGTTGATCACAGGAACAAGCATGTTGTTAAGTACAAGGATACGGTTATAGAAGGCTGGAGCGGGGTTTACGAGCTTAGGCTTCCGGAGGAGATGTTTTGCATGGCCTTTGATGCGGGCCTGGGGGCCAAAAACAGTCAGGGTTTTGGCTGCATTGAGTTGTGGAATCGCCGCAGGCCTTCTTGATTTCGCGGTCTTTTCTAGTTTGCGACCTTTCACCGTGGGAAATTTTTGTGTGGATTTCTTGACTAAATGTGCGGTATGCATATTTTAGAAATGTAATAGGAATCATTATTAAACGTAGGGAGGTAAAACATGGCCCTGTACCGATGTAGTGTATGTGGCTTTGAAAAAGAAGGTAGGTGCAAACCCCAGAAATGCCCTAGTTGCGGTGAAAAAAAGACCTTTGAAAAGAAGGAATAACAGGCCTGTATTTTGGAGGGTGAGATGAGGATAGAATTCTACAAAAATTACATAGAGTTTATTCCGGAATCCGATCTTGAAACGAATTCACTGGAAGGTTTATGGCGATTGCTGGTAGATTGCGTCCGTTTCAATAAGAAACTCGTACCCATGGGGGAGTACATTCCTCAGAAGAAAAACGTTGCCCGCTTCGCCATAGAAGGGGAGGCCGGGGTTGAAGAGTATCCGGTTGTTATCGTGGATCGGGATTGCAGGTGTTACTGCCAGACCTGCAACAAGTACGTTGAACTGAAGAAAGGCGACCGTGTCCCTCCCTGTTGTGGAAAACTTATGGAGATAATGGACTGACTTTTTGAGCCCCGATAGCCATCATTGCCTCAGGGCTGTGATGGCTATCTTTACTCTGACCTGCCTGCCATAGCCTGTAGTAAAGACCTTTCTGGGCAAGAAGGTCCTGATGTTTTCCGGATTCGACCACTTTCCCGGCCGAGAGCACAATGATGCGGTCAAAATCTACGACCGTGTGGAGCTGATGGGTTACCATAATGGTTGTGCGGTTGCCGGTAAGTCTGGCAAGGGCTTCCATAACCTGTCTTTCCGTTGATGCGTCCAGGCCTACTGTGGGTTCGTCAAGGAGCACAATGGGAGCGTTTCTCAAAAAGGCTCGTGCTATGGCAAGCCTCCTTTTTTGCCCACCCGAAAGTCCACTTCCGCCTTCGCCCAGGATTGTGTCGTATTGGTTGGGTAGCTTCATTATGAATTCGTGAGCACCGGCAGCCTGTGCTGCGGCAACGACTTCCTCTTCGGTGGCCCCGGGTTTTGCAATTGCTATGTTCTCTTTGATGGACATTCTGAAAATGTACGAGTCCTGAAGCACTACGGCCATCTGGGATCTCAGGCTGTTAAGAGAGAATTTTCGGATATCCTGACCGTCGATGGTGATCATCCCTTCGTTTGGATCGTAAAGGCGCATTAATAACTGGAGTATTGTGGATTTCCCGCTTCCGGAATCACCAACCAGCGCAACTTTCTCGCCTGCCGAAATGGCAATATTTAAATCTTTAAGAACCGGCCTGGAAGGGTCATAACCGAATGTAACGTTGTGAAAGCGAATGTATCCTCGAAACCTCGGGGCCATGAATGCCCCTGAATCTTCATTTACCTGCATTCTGGCAGGAGTCAGTGAGAAAAGTTCTTCAATGCGCTCAAGTGCTGCTGTCGATTTTGCCCAGCGCGAGGCGAACTTACTCACTTCACGGATGGGTTTGAAGAGATTATTAAGATAGCTCAGAAATACCATTAGTTGTCCTACGGTGAGACAGCCGTGTATTATCCTGAGGACTCCAACGAAAAGTATGAACAGGGAGGTAATCCCCATGGTCAGATCCATCGTTGCGCTTAAGATCCCCTGATATCGACCGGCCTGAACCCCTCGTTCTGCACTCAATCGCCCCCGCTCCGTAACGTCCTCAACCAGGTCGTCTTCCAGGGAAAGACAGACTACGGCCTTATGATATGAGAAGGCCTCCTGAACCGTAGAAGACAGAACTCCTTCGACCCTGCGCTGTTCTTTCAGGGCTTTTTTGGTGCGTCTGGAAAGCTGCAGGTTTGCCATGTATATGACCGGTATTACCATAAGAAAGGTGCTTGCGTAAATTCGGTCCATGGTAAAGGTAATTATTATGATCCCGATTATTGTGGGGATGCTGCGAACGAGAACGGTAAGCACGGATTCGAGCATTGCCTGTGTGTCTGCCGTGTCGTGAGTAATCCGACTCGTTAGATCTCCTGTCTGCGACTTTTCAAAGAAACTATGGGGCATACATATCAGGTGATTGAACAGCTTCTTACGGAGATCGAGGGTGATGTTTTGACCGACTCGGGCAAGGGTAATATTCTGGAGAAAAAGCAACAGGGCATTTGCAATGTAGATCAGGGCCAGAAGGCCTATGTTCTTGAAGAGGAACTGAATGTGAGATTGACCGATCAAGCCGCGGATTGAAGCGATTACAAACTCCGTGAGGCTGTACCTGTCGATGTAATGACCCGAATGGTCGGTGTACGTTACTATATGGTCAATCATGGCACGGATCGGCCAGGGCTGAAGCAAAACCAGAGCCGTCTGGCCGATCATGCAGAGCGCCGCACCTGCTATAAGCCCTTTTTGCGATTTTAGGGCTTTTATAAAGACCGATTTGTTCCAAAAACTTCTAAGCCTTTTCATTTGCGGGCATTATCTCTCATGATCTATAATCAAAAACCTTAACCCTTTTGATTCTAAGTAAAGCTCTCTTTCTTATACAATAGAAAAAACCGGATGCAAAAAAGGATGCAGTAAAAATGAATGAACCTCTAAAAATCGGCGAGATTACCCCGCTACGGGCTGCCGTTTTAGGTCTTGGAATTGTGGTTTTGTCGCTTCTTCATTACATTACCCCCTACGAAAAGGTGATTTTTCATACCGTCTATCGTGATCTCTACTTCCTCATTATTCTCCTTGCTGCTTTCTGGGGCGGTTTTAAATTCGGACTGGTGGCCTCTGGCCTGGTCACAGCAATTTATATTCCCCACGTGTATATGACATGGAAAGCTCAACCGGGGGTTAATATAGGCAATGCCCTTCAGATTGGCCTGTATCTGACGGCTGCCTGGGTTGTAGGAGTTGTGAGCGATAGAGATAGAGCGAAAACCGTTGCTCTCCAGAAGTCTCAGGAGCTGGCAACCCTGGGCAAGGCCACCTTTGCCGTGGCGGATGAGGTTGATTCTATCATGAAGCTACTTCAGGAGGCACTAGTCGAAAAATTACGAGACGAAGCGTTAATGAGCAGGATCAGGCAGGTGTATGAAAGATTGGTGGTCCTTAAACAGTCTCTTGTTCATTTTGATCCTGCCGTATTAGACGGTGTCGTTGAGGCCTTCAGCCTGGAAGATGCTCTTCTGGAAATGAAAGGAGATCTTGAAAGGCTTGGTAAAGCCTACGGCACAAGGGTGAATCTCAGGATAGATACGGATAGTACGGTGATTCGGGGACGCAGGAATGCTTTTGCCAGGCTGGTAAAGGAATTGGTCGATAATGCCTGTTGGGCCTCTCTTGGCAGAGGAGTCGTGACCGTAAGAACTCATGAGAAAGATAAAAGGGTCTATGTTTCTGTTGAAGATGAGGGGATCGGGATTCCTGAAGAGTACCGGGATAAGATATTTACTCCCTTTTTTTCGACGCGGCCGGACGGCAGAGGGCTTGGGCTTCCCATCTGCAAGATGCTTGTTCGTGAATTGGGGGGCCACCTGGAGGTTTTGAGCAGGGCTCCGCATCCCGGAACGGCCGTGCGCATTGCCTTTTCGAAATGAAAGCAGCGTTCGACCGGTGAGGAGGGATTAAGGTTTTCAGGTAATTTGATCTTTCGGCAAATGAAAGTATATGGAAAAATTTAACGGTACCGGTGGTACCCTTTGTTTATTTTTTGCCGTGGAGAGGAGATGAGTTGATGTCGGCTGAAGGGCGAGTTCGTTTGATGGATGCCGGAAAAATGGCAGAGATAATATCCAGAATGTCTGAGGAGATTGCAGAGGCTTTTTCTGGATCCGTTGGTTCTGCCCTGCTGGTCGGAATACACACCCGTGGCGTCTATCTTGCCCGGAGAATTAGTCAACGGCTTGCAGAAACCAGATCGTGGGATATTCCCGTGGGCAAACTGGACATAAACCTTTACAGGGATGACTGGACAAGACTCCACTCTTATCCGGTCGTGCGCAGCACCCATATCCCCGTCTCCATCGACAACAGGGATGTGATTCTCGTTGACGATGTACTTTACACGGGACGAACGATCCGGGCAGCTCTGGATGGGCTCCTTGATTTCGGCCGTCCCAGGCGTGTTCACCTTGCGGTACTCATCGACAGGGGCCATCGGGAGTTGCCCATATGTGCACAGTACATAGGACAGGTAGTAGAAACCCTGCCGGGACAACACGTCCACGTTCTTTTAGAGGAGGTTGATGGGCGCGACGAAGTTGTTCTCACCGATTAAACGAATCAACCGGCCAGAATTCGAGCTACGAGCTGTGATGAGATGTTGCTTCCCGTCATTACGAGAACCACCTTTTTGCCCTTCAGACGATTGCGGATTTTAAAAGCACAGGCCAGGGAAGCCGCTCCGGCCACCTCGGCGAGATTCTGGGTATATCTTAACGCAAGTCTAACCCCATCCATAAGCTCCCTTTCGCTCAGCAGCACGACATCCCGTATTGTGTCTCTGAGAATCGTAAAGGGCAGTTCAAAAACACTGCGTGCCGCAAGACCGGCGGCCACGGTATCGGACCTTGGAACCGTGACCCGCTTGCCCTTCTTCCACGATTCGTAAAAAGCCGGCATTTTTTCTGCCTGCACTCCTATTAGTTCCACATCGGGGTTTATGTGCTTTATTACGAGACCCAGTGCGGCACAGCCCGTTCCTCCTCCGATGGGCATTATTATGGTGTCAACCTCGGGAAGGTCCTCGAAGATTTCAAGCCCCATCGTGGCAATTCCCGTTAGAAGAAGAGGCTCGTTACCCTGTCTGAGATAATAATATCCTGCGTTTTCGGCCAGCTCTTCGCAGTAGTCCTGAGCTTCGTAAAAATCTGCCCCGTGTTCTATAAGCTGGGCGCCGTAGGCCCGAATCAGATCGTTTACCTCGGGATCGTTTCCTTCAGGCACCACTACATTGCAGAGAATCCCCCGTTTCTGAGCGGCCCATGCTACCGCCAGGCCGTGATTGCCTCGAGTGGCAACGACTATTCCGTTCTCGAGCACTTCCCTGGGTGCCCTGGCCATAAAATTAACGGCACCCCGTACCTTGAAAGAGTGGGTGGGTAGATGATTTTCGTGCTTGACGAAGACCCTGGCTCCGAGCTCTTCAGAAAGCCGGGAGTATTCGTGCAAAAGGGTCCTCTGAATGTCCCGGTAGATTACACTTCGTGCCCTGAAAACCTCCAGCATGTTCACATAACGCGCCTGGTCGGAATAATAAGGCTCCATATCGCTCCTCCCGATTCAGGGTTTTTCGATATTTGATACAAAAAAATAGGATTTGACAAAAGCAAAATCAGAGGTGGAAGGAAGGTAAAAAAATGTTGAAGATTTTCTCAGTTTTTGTTAATCAAGAAGCGGTAAGCGGGAGTAGCTCAGCTGGCTAGAGCATCAGCCTTCCAAGCTGAGGGTCGCGGGTTCGAAGCCCGTCTCCCGCTCCATTTTTTTATTCCCTTCGATTTTTCCGTTAAAGACGGGTAGTGCCGTCTGCGGGATTAACTCTGGTTTTTTACGGTTGTGCCTCCGAATCCGGTTTCTCACAGAGGCACGCGGGATGCGGAGTATTATCCTGGTCTCTGTGTCTCCCTGTGAAGTCACCATTCCCGTTTTCGTCTTTCCCATTAACAATGCGCAGAGATGTAACCCATCGATTGAAAATCTCGTCTTCGATCTGATCAAAGGAGTCTTGTGGGATAAAGCGAATTCTTGATTTCACCTTATCTGAAAACACCTTGCCTCCCTGGATTATCGGATTCTTAAGGTGGAAGCAGAAGCCCTGACCCATCTTCATGATTATGTCCAGTCTGTCGTAATCTTCCAGAAGCGAAATAACGGCTACATTGCTGACCAGCCCCGCACCGTGGGTGATGAGACGGCCGCTTGGGTCGGGTTCAACCGTCAGTGTGGCATCGTACAGAGGAACCCCCAGGTCAACCCTACCGGCAGGAACAATGTAGGCTTCTTCGATAATGTAGCATCCCTCACGAAAAGGGCATTTGTCGCTCATGGTTGCATCCTCCGACGGTTTGATATAAGCTCCGGGCAAATCGTAACAACTTGTCGCCCAATTTTTACATAACTTCAAGAAGGAGTTGAAAAGGTATGTCTCCGGATCCAATGCACATGACGCTTCGGGAGATACAGGAGAAGCTTTCGGAAAAGTATGAACTGGAGGTCACCCCCGTAAATTTCGGCAATAAGGAGATAAAACTGCTTCAGATAAAAAACCTGGAAGAGTATGTGATAAAACGCGTTGAAACCGATGATATCCCGACCTTCGATAATCCAACCGAAGAGGTTCTATATCATTTAAAACACCTGCCGTGGTGGGCCAAGCTCTGGGAACCCAGCTTTGTGCTGGCCTATTTTTTGGGCAATCAGCCCGTTGTCCCCGGCCGAAGGATGCTTGAAATCGGTGCAGGGCTGGGATTTGTGGGAGTTTATGCCGCTCTGTGCGGCCACGACGTTACCATAAGCGACGTGGAGCCCGATGCCCTGCTTTTCGCTCGCGCCAATGCTTTGTTGAACGGGCTGGATAATCTTGAGGTGATTTCGATAGACTGGAGCCTTCCTTTTGATGGTATGCCCTACGATGTGATATTCGGCTCCGAAGTCGTTTACGATCGGAATACCTATGACATGCTCGTTAATTTTCTGGATAGTGCACTGAAGCCGGACGGTACCGTGTTCCTGGCCAAAAACAGGGACCTGAAAACCCCTCTTTTCTTTATGAAGCTCGTGGAGCGGTTCAGGTTTAAAGAAAGGGTTGTACGGCTGAAAGGGTCTGAAGAGGTGATAGAAGTCGCACTTTATGCAATCCAGAAAAAACCGGATTCCGGGACGGCTTCCCGTTGATTTCCGGGTTTGTTATGTAAGATGAGAAGAAACCCTGATTCCCGATCCCCGGTAATTGAAAGCTTCTTTGTCGATGATATGATCCCTGTGGTTTTTCATAGGCCTCCTCGGGGTTTTCCTGAAGGGATTGTCCTTTGCCTTCATGGGCTTTTGAGTCACAAAGACTCCGCCAAGTTCGTCCAGATCTGTAATGAAGCTGCTATAAGAGGTTTTCTGGCGGTGAGGTTTGACCAGGCCGGAGCCGGTGAAAACAGGATGCCCCTTCTGGATGGGCTCATACCTGACAGGCTGAGAAGCATTGACCGGGTTATGGGCTTTGTAAGGAAGAGTGCGGGAGACCTGCCCGTCTTTCTTTTGGGATCGAGCCTTGGAGGATACCTCGCCTTCCTTTATGCCGCTCAGAATCGTCGGATTCAGGCTCTGGCTTCCTGGGCGGCGCCCTTTGATGTGCATCCCGTAGCTGAGGTGGTTAAGGAGCGATTTGCCGTTCCTCTGGGCCGTCCCATGTCCCTTGGGGACGTCCCGGAAATGGGCTCAACGTCAAAAGCCCTGATTATTCACGGTAGGGCCGATAATGTGGTTCCTCCGGACGAAGGATATCGCATTTACGAGAAGATCGGCTTCCCCAAAAAGCTGGTTTTCGTTCACGGTGCCGATCATCGTTTTCTTCACGAAAGAGGACGGCTTTTAGCCATCCGCCTTAGCCTCGAATGGTTCAGGTCGGCGAATTTTCTCTGCAGGGACGCCCCGCCGTCCTTCATGAATGACAACAATGGCGGATGGTAAACGCTCCGGATTGATGGAAATACCGCATCAGTTGATGCGGCTGATGTGGTATTTCCAAACGCTTTAGACGTCTATAAGGCTTTCCTGAAGCAGATCCAGATCGTCTATTTCCTCCTCAAGATAGGCCTTAAGTTTCTTTTTAAGGCGCTGTTCTATCTGGCGGACCCTTTCACGGCTTATACCGAATCTATCCCCGATTTCCTGTAAAGTTAAGGGTTCTTCGGCCATAAGCCGCTCGTCGAATATGACGGCTTCCTTGTCTTTCAGGTGTTTTCTGAATTGAGCCAGCTTTTCTCTCAGTATCTGTCTGGCTTGAGCATCCGCCATCTGGTCGTCTATGGCAGGTGACGAGTCCGGAAGGAACATCAGGTGTGTATCCTCGGAATCCGAGGAAACAGGGCTGTCGAGAGACATCTCTGAGCCGCTCAGGCGCTGATCCATTTCGATGACGTCTGACTCCCGCACCTGTAATCTCTCGCTTATAAGCTGAGGCGTGGCTTCAATTCCCTGCCGCTCGAGGCGTTCTTTTTCTTTGCGCAGGTTGAAGAAGAGCTTTCTCTGCGCCTGGGTGGTGCCAATTTTTACCAGATTCCAGTTATCCATGATGAACTTGATAATGTACGCCTTGATCCAGAAAGAGGCGTAGTAGGAAAATTTATATCCTCTGTAAGGGTCGAATTTTTTTACCGCCTGCATCAGGCCTATGTTGCCTTCCTGGATCAGGTCCATGAGGTTCTGCATCCAGTATTTCTGGAACTCCATGGCAATCTTTACAACCAATCTTAGATTGGAAGTCACAAGCTTATAGGCCGCTTCCAGGTCTCCCTTTTCTTTGTATCTTTTTGCCAGCTCGATTTCTTCTTCCCGGGTCAGAAGTGGATATTTGCGAATTTCCTGAAGATAGAGCACGAGGGGATCTACCGGCTCCGTACCCGCAAAAAAGTCGTGCCGCGCCGGCAGGATCTTTTCGGGCGCGATGTCCGATGTTTCCATTTCTTCGAGAAGAGGTGTCTCGTCGGTCACTTCGGGTAACATTACCGGCTCTTTATCTTCTCCGGATTTTCTTTGTTTTTTTCGACTCATAAGACCTCCACAGGTCAGCAATTATTTGACATGCTCGACACTAGAAGAATACCCTAAAACGCCGTCTGTGCAAGAAGCTACTTATGGATTCTTTTGGAAAAACGCATTGCACTCGTTTGTTCTTTTATCTATAAGTGGCAACGTTATTCGGAGGCTGACCGGGCGGTATGGCTTTTCGGTGTGGTTTTTTAAATCCGTTATCCTGGGACTTCGAGTTCCACAGGGTTGATATACCTTACAATTGGGAGTTGTTTTGAAAGATGAAGGTTCCGGAACACATCAAGAAGATAGTGCCTTATCCACCGGGAAAACCCATTGAGGAGTTAAGGCGTGAGCTGGGTATCCCCGAACCCGTTAAGCTGGCAAGCAATGAAAACCCTCTTGGACCGTCGCCCAGAGCCCTGGAAGCTCTGAAGAGTGCTCTGGACCAGGTTAACCGCTATCCCGACGGAAGTGGATACTACCTCCGAAAAAAGATAAGCTCCAAGCTGGGTGTGCCCTTTGAAGGCATCGTTCTGGGCAACGGCTCCAACGAAATCATAGAAATGATTTTAAAGGGCTTTACCGAGGATGGCGATAACATCCTAGTGCCACAACCCTCCTTCCTTATTTACAGCATTGTTGCCCAGATTATGGCCGTTGATGCCAGACCGGTTCCCCTTAAAGATTTTCGCATTGATCTCGATGCGATGGCCGAGATGGTGGACGAAAGAACCAGAATTGTGGTTATAAATAACCCCAACAATCCCACAGGTACCGTCATCAGCAGGGGCGAACTGGAGAGGTTTCTGGAAAAAGTTCCTTCTGACTTGATCGTGGTTCTTGACGAAGCCTACATTGAATTCGTGGAAGATGGGGTATGTCCCAGAAGCACCGACTATATAGATATGGAAGGTCCGTGGATTGTAGGAATCCGGACCTTCAGTAAGGCCTACGGACTTGCGGGGTTGAGGATAGGCTACAGTTTGTCGGCCCCGCAAGTTGCCGATATACTTAACAGAGTCAGACAGCCTTTCAACGTAAATCACCTGGCTCAAATTGCGGCGCTGGCGGCTCTGGATGATGAAGATTTTCTTGCAAAGACCGTCGGGCTCGTTCTTGAGGAGCGACGGGGGCTGTACTCCGGCGTGGAGAAGCTTGGGTTGAGTTATGTTCCCAGTGAGACAAACTTCTTTCTGATAAGGCTTCCTGTTAAGGCAAGGGTTGTGTATGAGCGGTTATTGAGGAAGGGAGTGATTGCAAGGGCCATGGATTCCTACGGTCTGGACTATTACTTGAGAGTAAGTGTTGGTCTTCCGGAGGAAAACAGGATTTTTCTCGAGAAGTTGTCTGAAGTGCTTTCGGAGCTTGGTTAGCCTATGTCCAAGAGAGTTGTTGTGGCCGTGGACGGCCCTGCCGGGGCCGGAAAGAGTACGGTCTGTCGATTGCTGGCAGAGAAGCTGGGGTTTGTGTACCTTGACACAGGAGCGATTTATAGAGCCCTGGGGCTGGTACTCTACGAAGAAGGGAAGATTGTTAAAGCTCAAAGAGACGACGGTTTCCGGTGGCTGGAAGAGCCTGATATAAACTATTTGCGATCTCTGCCCCTGAATTTTTCGGTGATGAACAATCGTCTTGAAATACGCTATAGAAATAAACTTCTTGACGAAGAGTTACGATTGCCTCATGTATCGGTACTGGCATCTTTTGTTGCCAGAATGCAACAGGTTCGCAGCTTTGCGACTGAGATTCAGAGGGAGATTGGCCGGAGTGTGTCGGTCGTTGCGGAAGGTCGGGACTCGACTACGGTGGTTTTTCCCGAAGCATGTCTGAAGGTTTATCTGACGGCGAGCGTTGAGGAAAGAGCCAGGAGGCGGCTTGAGGATTATAAAAGAAGAGGTGTGGATATTTCTTTTGAGAAGGTAGTTGAAGAAATTACCAGAAGAGACAGGGCGGACAGTTCGCGGGATTTTGCACCTCTTTCTGTCGCATCCGGTGCCGTTATCGTGGACACATCAGGTATGAGCATAGATGAAGTTGTTAACCACCTGATTAAACTAGTTCACATACACTGCCGCGTGTAAAAAAACGTGGGGCTGAGATTAAGAATTCTGTTGTGTCAAATGGTACAATCTGGTACAGGATTAGAAACACGGGGCTTTAAAGCGAACATATTCTGTTCGCATTGAAATTCTCATGTAAGGGGGTAAAGGCAGGCTATGAGACAACAGGCAGGTCGTGAAGAGGAGCATCAATATGCACATGCGTCCCTGGATGAGGATCTAACAGAAATGGATCCTCGATTGCTTGAGGAATTATACGAAAAGAGTTTTCAAACCTTTCAGGAAGGTGAAGTAGTTAAGGGGAAGGTTGTGCATGTTACCGATGATTATGTCGTTGTTGATATAGGTTATAAGTCCGAAGGGATTATTTCGATAGATGAGTTTCGTGACAATAACGGCAATGTTAGTGTGAAGGTCGGCGATGAGATAGAGGTTTTACTCGAGTACCATGATGATGAAGAGGGTGTTGTTTATCTGTCCAAGGAGAAAGCCACCAAGATAAAGGTCTGGGACGAAATCACCAGAATTTACGAAGAAGACGGCGTTATAAAAGGGAAAATTGTTGCCAAGGTCAAGGGAGGTCTTTCCGTAGATATAGGTATCATCGCCTTCTTGCCGGGTTCTCAGGTTGATCTGCGCCCCGTAAGAGATCTGGATGCCCTCATAGGCAAGGAGATGGAGTTCAAGATACTGAAGTGCAACAAGCGCAGAAGGAACGTTGTGCTTTCGAGGCGGGCTATTCTGGAGAAGGAACGTGAAGCAAAACGGGCTCAGCTTCTGAAAGAAATCGAAGAAGGTAAAGTCTTCGAGGGTGTCGTTAAAAATATCACCGATTACGGTGTCTTCGTGGATCTGGGCGGTGTGGACGGTTTGCTCCACATAACCGATATGAGCTGGGGAAGAGTGGGGCATCCTTCTGAAATGTTTCAGATAGGCGATCCAATAAAAGTTATGATTCTCCATTTTGACCGGGAGAACGAAAGGGTTTCTCTGGGGTTGAAACAGCTTTTCCCCGATCCGTGGGCTAAGGCAGCAGAAAAATATCCCGAAGGCTCAAAGGTGAAAGGCAAGGTGGTGAGCATTACCGACTACGGTGCTTTCGTTGAGCTGGAGAAAGGTGTTGAAGGGCTTATCCACATATCCGAGATGTCCTGGACGGAAAAAATACGGCATCCTTCGAAGATTCTCAGCGTCGGAGACGAAGTGGAAGCCGTGGTGTTGAGCATTGATCCCGAGAGGCGTCGTATATCTCTGGGACTTAAGCAGCTCATGCCCAATCCGTGGGATATAGTTGCCGAGAAATATCCGGTGGGAACGATTATAGAAGGCAAGGTAAAGAATATTACCGATTTCGGGATTTTTATAGGCATAGATGAAGGCATTGATGGATTAGTCCATATATCGGATATTTCCTGGACGAAGCGCATACGCCATCCTTCGGAGGTATTTCAGAAGGGGCAGGTTGTCAGAGCAAAAGTGCTTCACATAGATAAAGAAGAAAAAAGGTTTTCTCTTGGTATAAAGCAACTGGAGCCCGATCCCTGGGAAAGCATAGATGAGAAATATCCGGTGGGCTCGGTTGTTTCGGGCGTTGTATCCAACGTGACGGATTTTGGCGTTTTTGTGGAGCTCGAGGAAGGTATTGAAGGACTGGTTCATGTATCCGAGATTGACGAATCGGAAAAGGTCGATCCCTTAAAGACCTTTCAGATAGGTCAGAGGATTGAGGCTAAGGTCATTAACGTGTCTTCTCAGGAAAGGAAGATCGGCCTTTCGATAAAGCGGCTTGCGGAAGAACGAGAAAAGGAAACCCTTGAGCAGTTTAAGTCAGGAGCAGAAGATGGCTCCGTCAAGCTCGGCGAAGTTATTAAGAAGTCCGAAGAGAGTTGATAAATCAGCCCGGTAAGACTCTCCATCGAAACCCGACTCCGCCTTTGAGGGTCGGGTTTCGTCGTTTAAGCCGCCAGGGGGGCTTAAAGTGAAAAGGTTTTTAAAGATCCTTTTCTGGATGGTTATCGCAATCTTTCTGGTGCCGATTGCCGGCGGTGTTCTTTACATGATCGCCAAATCCACAATTCTGGCGTCGTCCAATCGTATAGGAGTAATTTTTGTCAGGGGAACCATCACGGATAGTTTTGAATATACGGATGCCCTGGCATCTTTTCGAAAAGACGATAGAGTGCGGGCCATCATAATTCGGATTGATTCCCCGGGAGGTGGAGTCAGTGCCGCTCAGGAGCTGTATCGGGAAGTTTTGAGAACGAGGGAGGCTAAACCCGTGGTGGCTTCTCTGGGTTCCGTGGCCACTTCTGGCGGCTATTACGTAGCCTGTGGAGCAAGCAAGATCATAGCGAGCCCCGGAACGATTACCGGCAGTATAGGGGTTATTGCCTTTTTCCCTAATCTGTCCCGGATTTTTGAAAAAATTGGCTTTGAGACCGTTGTGATAAAAAGCGGAAAATTTAAGGACCTAGGCAATCCCGGAAGAACGATGACGCCCGACGAGGAAAACCTTATCAGGGAATCACTGATGCAGGTTCACAGACAGTTCGTAAGGGATATTGCCGTTGCCAGGGGGCTTGATGAATCGAAAGTTGACGCAATAGCAGATGGAAGGATACTCACCGGGGAGTCGGCACTGGAGCTCGGGCTTATCGATGAACTGGGTAACTTCCAGGATGCAGTTCAGGTAGCACGCCTTCTTGCCCAGATGGAGGAAGAGCCGGAATTGATTTACCATGAAAAAAGGCGGCGCCTGATAGAAATGCTTTTCGGAGAAAGTGCGGTCAGGTGGCTCGATCGTTTGTTTTCCACGGAGGTTGCACCCGTCCGGCTGCAATATCCCTGAGAAGGGAACACAAAAAATCGTGACGTGAGACGGGTAATCCATCCGGAGTGACGAAACACAACGGAAGGGACAGTAGCCCCGAAAACTTCCAGCCATCACGACTTTTGATCCATCTTACGGATCCGTAATCAATCCCCGCAGAGGTCACGTATCGCAGAGACTCATCCTGAAGCAGTTTGGCTTTTCGTGACGATGGCGGAGAACCCTTCCATCCCGCAACCCCACGACCTATCGTAACAATCTGAACTTCTCTTTCCACCGGGTCGGGCATCTCCACTACCAGAATAAAGTGATGGGCTTTGCAAACTTCTTTCAGCTCTTTTTCGTTTCTTACGACGATGGGGAGAGGTCTTCTTTTACGAACCGGCCAGACTGCAAAGGGGTAGTCGAAGTCTCCGGGGATGTTAAGCCTTTTACGACCGGCGTAGGCCCTTGCCCTTAGCTTTGGAATATTGAGGTGGCGTGCCAGCAGGTGCTGCAGATAGGGTGATCTTCGAAGGTGGTAGCTTGAATAAGACGGAAAGACAGGACGACCGGTGGCTTCGAAAATATGAAGGTAACGCCAGGTGGGGAAAAGCACGACCTGAGCCGACCTCAACAGATCCAGTTCCTCGTCACTGTAGCAAAGGAGGTCAGGCCTTACGCCAAGTGTTCTTACCACCGGGCAATGCTTCAGGTGTTTTCCTAGAGCGACAAAGACTTGCGGTTTCATGGATAATTCGTGGCCCTGGTTTCCTGAGCTTTCAGGGTTTCGGAGAGTTCTTTCAGAATCGACAGGGCTTCTTCTGCGCGTTCCGAAGGAACGAAAATATGATCGTGAAAATAACCTGCCATGATGTTTGCGCTAATTCCTCTTTTGGCAAGGGCGCCTGCAATGGTAGCAGAAAAACCCACGGCATCAAGGCTTGAGTGGACCCTGAGAGTGATGCACCTGAAGACGGATTCGTAGGCTATTCCCAGTTCGTCGGCTATCGATCGAGGTATTACGAGGGTCATGCCTTCATCTTCCATAAACATTGCCGTAGGTTTAAGCTCCGGGGCATCCCCGTAAACAGCCCCCTTTAAAGAGATAAAAACGTATTCCTCGGATTTTGGCTCGGGATTCATGGATTTCAGTAATTTTATAAGATCTTTTTCTCCCGACATCTGCTCCCAATCCTATCCTATGGCGCCGTCAACGGGTTTCTCGCCGGGTCGCAACAGCGAATGGGCTTTCTCGCGAATTGTCTGGAAGCAATAAAAGAGCATCGGGATGAAGAAAATGCCGATGATTGTGCAGACCAGCATTCCCGAAAAAACCGTTGTTCCTATGGCCCTCCTGCTGGCTGCGCCGGCCCCTGTGGCAACGACCATCGGTATGACACCGAAGATGAAGGTAAAGGCGGTCATTAGCACAGGGCGAAACCTTATTCTGGCGGCCTCAAGAGCCGCTTCTGTGGTCGATTTGCCTTCCTCACGGGCGTTTTTGGCAAATTCCACGATAAGAATTGCGTTCTTGGACGAAAGGCCCACAAGAAGAACCAGACCTATCTGAGCATAGAGACTCAGGGGAAGACCTGCAACCCAGAGGCCCAGCAGTGCTCCAAAGGTGGAGATGGGTACATAAAGAATTATGGCAATGGGCATGTTCCAGCTTTCATACTGGCCCACCAGAAACAGGTATCCGAAAACCATTGCAAGAAGGAATATCACAAGAACCTGTCCCCGAACCTGCTTCTCCTGGTAGGATATGGAAGACCATTCAAAACCGTAACCCCTGGGCAGTACCTTTCTGGCAAGCTCCTCCATTGCGTCCATTGCCTGACCCGATGAATAGCCCGGAGCAGCCGATCCCTGAAAGCTCACGCTGGGAAACTGATTGTAGCGGCTTATTATCTGAGGCCCTGTAATGGTGGAGACCTTGATGAGGCTTCTGAGAGGGATCATCTGGCCGGCGTCGCTGCGAACGTAAAGCCGATATACGTCGGAAAGGTCGTTGCGGTAGCGTTCTTCGGCCTGGACTCTCACCTGATAGGTGCGTCCCCTGAGAGTGAAGTCATTAACGTAGGCTGAACCCATGTAGGCCTGCAGTGTTGAAAATATGGGGCTTACCGGGACATTCAGAAATTCGGCTTTTGTTCTGTCCACGGTAACAAAGAGCTGGGGTGTGTCGGCCCGGTAGGTGGTAAATACCCGTTGCAGAGCGGGATGCTGATTGGCGGCAATCATAAGGGCCATGGCAACGGATTGCATCTCCTGAGGGCTCTGTCCTTCCAGAGCCAGAAGCCGGAAGTCGAAACCGCCGGATCGCCCCAAACCCATTATCGGTGGGGGCGTGAACACGAAACAGGTTGCTTCGGGGAGGGTGGCAACCTTCCTTTGTGCCGCGGCGACGATGCTGTCTATGTGCATTTCCCGTCCTTTGCGCTCGTCCCAGGGTTTAAGAATGGCTATACCAAAAGCCACATTTTCGGCTCCTCCGCTCAGAATGCTGAAGCCGCTGACGCCGATGACATCACGAACCCCGGGAATGGACCTTACCAGAGCGGTTACCTTTTCCATGGTTTTTACCGTGCGCTCCAGAGATGCCGCTTCCGGAAGCTGTACGTTAATGAAGAAATAGCCCTGGTCTTCATCGGGAATGAAGCTTCTGGGCCTCGATGTGAAAAGCATCCATGTAAAAAAGATGATAAGGCCGTAGATAAGGAGGCTTATTGCCGTTTTTCTTATCAGCCAGCCGGAGATTCCAACGTAGCCTTTACGCGCCCTGTCGAGCGAGGTGTTGAAGACCCTGAAGGGAAGATCAAGTATTCGTTGAAACCCTGACTTCTTTTTGGAACTTTCTCCCACCGGCACGAGGATTGATGCGCACATTGCAGGACTGAGGGTTAATGCACAGAGTGTTGAGATACACACGGAGATGCTTATCGTCACCGCAAATTGTCGATAAAGCTGCCCGGTAATTCCCGGAACGAATGCAACCGGCACGAAGACCGCAAGAAGTACCAGGGTGGTTGCAATAACGGGCCCGGTAATCTGCTCCATAGAACGAAGTGTGGCCTCTTTGGGCGGCAACTTTTCTTCGCTCATTATTCGCATCACGTTTTCCACGACCACTATGGAATCGTCCACAACCAGTCCGATGGCCATAACGAGGCCAAAGAGAGAGATGGTATTTGCGCTATAGCCGATAAGAAGCAGGATGGCGAAGGTGCCGATGATGGACACGGGTATTACAACCGTCGGAATAAGTGTCGCCCGCCAGTCTTGAAGAAATACAAAGTTCACAATTAGAACGAGTAAAAAGGTGAGCCCCAGGGTAAACCGAATTTCTTTGATGGCGGCAGACACGTATTCGGTGGTATCGAGAACGACGCTGTAATCTATGTCTTCCGGAAAATCGGCCGAAAGCCTTTTTAGCTCATTTCTCACGGCCTCCATCGTCTCCAGCGTATTGGCATCGGAGGACCTATAAACCGCTATGGTCACAACGGGGGCGCCGTTCAGCGTGGATTCGTGGCTGTAAGACAACGAGGCCAGTTCAACGCGCCCCACATCCCTGACCCGTACGACTCCGCCCAGTTCGTTTGTTCGTACGACGATGTTTTCGAATTCTTCGGGTTTCTCAAGGCGCCCTCTTGACTTCAATGTTAACTGTATCTGCTGACCCTGAGGTGCAGGAGCGGTTCCGATAGATCCCACGGCAGCCTGAATGTTCTGGTTACGAATGGCCGTTATGACGTCCGATGGGGTCAGCCCGAGAGCCGTTAGACGGTCGGGATTGAGCCATATTCTCATGCTGTATTCTTTCTCACCGAAAATCATAACGTCACTTACCCCGGGGACTCTCAGGAGCGCATCCTCTACATAGGTGCTTACGTAATTACTCAGAAAAAGCTTATCACGGCTTTTCCGGGGAGAATAAAAGCTGATGGCTGCCATGATGTTGGCAGTTCTTCGTCGAACCGAAATCCCCTGATCCACTACTTCCTGAGGCAATTTTGACTCGGCGAGCTGTATCCTGTTCTGAAGATTTACCTGATCTATGTCCGGATCGGAACCCACGGCGAAGGTGACACTGAGTTGGTAGCGGCCTTCGTTGGAGCAGGTTGAAGACATGTAGAGCATGTTCTCAACGCCGTTAACCTCTTCTTCTATGGGAGACGCAACGGTATCGCATACGACCTGCGCGTTTGCACCCGGATAGGTGGCGCTCACCGTGATTTCCGGTGGGGTTATCTGCGGGTACTGGGCTACGGGTATGTTGAATAGAGCAATCGATCCCGCAAGAAATATGACTATCGATATAACGGCTGCAAGCCGGGGCCTTTCGATAAAGATTTTCGAGAACATGGTTTTACTTTGCTCCCTGACTTCCGCTTGCTCTGACAATAACAGGCTGACCGTCCCGAACCTTATGTATTCCGTTCACGATAACGGTTTCACCTTCCCTTATGCCGGACCGAACGGCCCAGTAGGTTTCTAAAACCGGACCGAGGGTAATGCCACGCTTCCTGGCTATTCCTTTGTCGTCAACGACGAACACAAAATTGCCTTCAGCGCTCATGAGAACTGCGGATTGAGGTACCACGGGCAAGACCTCCGGTTCCGCTTTCCTGACCAGCACCGTCACATATTGCCCGGGGATTAAAATACCGTCGGGGTTGTTAAAGACTGCACGGACGGCAATCGTTCCGGTTGCAGGATCTACTTCGTTGTCCACGAATTCCACGCGGCCGGTTTTGTCGTAGATCGATCCGTCGGGTAGTCTTATTGAAGGCTTCAGGAAAGGCGATGCTTGCCCCGATTCCGAGTCCGCCATTGCCTTCTGTATAAGCGGCAAATCGTTCTCACTTACCGAATAAACCACTCTGATGGGATTAACCTGAACTATCCGGGCCAGAGGGCCCGATGAGGTATTTACGAGGTTGCCTGCCGTATATCTCGTTTTGCCTATTCGTCCGTCAATTGGTGCCCTGATTTCGGTATATCCCAGATCGATCAGCGCCAGCTCCAGTTGCGCCCTGGCTTCTTCAAGGCGGGCCCTTGCGGCCATTTCGGCCGTAACGGCATCGTCAATGTCGGTGGCACTTACGCTCTCAGGTCTTGCACGGCGTAGCCTGTTGAGCCGGCGGCGCGCCTTTTCGAGTTCTGCTTCGGCTTCCTTAACGGTGGCCTGGGCAGCTTCAACTCTGGCCCTGTAGGGTGCTTGCTCTATGATGTAGAGAAGATCCCCGGCCTTTACCATGGAGCCTTCTTTGAAATTAACCTTTTCGATGAAACCCTCAACCCGTGCATAGAGGTCCACCCACTGTATTGCTTCCACATGTCCGACGAATTCCTCCGGCGGGTTTACTTCCCGGCTGATAACCCTGTATCCTTCGACCAGAACTGCCTGAGGAGCAGTCTGCTGGGCAAGACTGCCGGAGGAGTACAGAAAAAGCAGAATGAAGAGAAAACTCACAGCCCCTTTCATAAATCCTACTCCGTCTATGCGGCCGTTGAGGCGAGGGCGCCTTTGAAGAATACTTCTCGAACGGTTTTTGCGTAGTCCTCTGCGAAGAGCTTTTCGAGCTTCTCGTAATCTATTTCCGACGGATCCTTACCGAAGGACTCTTCCAGATATCCGAAAACAAAGCCCTTCATAAGGCCGTCAAGAGCCATGGCCATGTGCATGGGATCGCTTCTCCTGATAAGGCCTGCGTTAATTGCGCGTTCCATAAGTGCCGAAAGTTTTGTTCTGAATTCCCGCCTCATCCGTGTAAGCTCGGCTTCCAGATCGGCCTTGATTGTGGGATTTACCCGGTATATCTCAGTAAAATAAAGCCTGATGATGGCAATATGTTTTCCTAGGAGACCCATCTTGGTCATAATAAACTTTTCGATCTGCTCCAGTGGGTCGTCCATTTCTTCATCTAATACATTGATCAGGGTGTTGTGAAAGTGTATGGTTCTTTCGAGGATAAGAGATTTGTAAAGGTGCTGTTTGCTTTGGAAAAATTTGTAGAGCGTACCGACGGCAAATTCTGCACGCTCTGCTATTTCCTTCATTGTGACATTGTAAAAGCCTTTCTGAGCAAAAAGCTCAAGGGCGGCATCGAGAATTTCCTGGCGATGAATCAACCTTTCTCTTTCTCTTCGAGAAAGCGTCCTCTGCTCGAACATTATTCCTCTCCCCCCGTACATGATCTTTGCTTTTCATCAATGAATGGTTATTCATTGATCGTAAAATTAATTCATGAAGTCAAGAACATTTTTTCCCTAATCCGGAGGTGTGATGAAAGAAGGGTTTTTTAACCTGGGCTTCTACGGACTGGCCTTCCTTTCGCTTTTCGCTCTATCGGCCTTCTTCTCCGGTTCGGAGACCGCTTTCACGGCTGCAAACAGGTTCAGAATGGGGTATCTGAGCAAATCGAACCCCGGGGCACGGAAGGTGAAGGAACTTCTCGACGAGCCGGAGAAGTTTATCAGCACTCTTCTGCTCTGCAACAATCTGGTCAACGTTGCCCTTTCTGCCATGGCCACCGCTCTGGCGATTCGAATTTTCGGAAATGAAGGGGTTCTATATGCCACCTTTGCGGTGACAGTAGGCCTGCTGGTCTTTGGAGAAATAACGCCCAAGACCATTGCGGCCTATCACGCAGACAGGATCTCCATTATCGTTGCACCCCTTATGAGTCTTCTCGTCCGACTCTGCTATCCCGTTGTAAAACTCCTTACTTTTCTTTCCATGCTTTTAATAAAATCGATTGGTCTGACCCCGCAAGGTGAAGGTGGGGGGCTTACCGAAGAAGAGCTGGAAGCACTTATAGAAACGGGCGTTGAGGAAGCCGGGGTCGAAAGGGAAAAACAGGACATGTTGCTGGGTGTTCTCCTCCTTGATCGCATTACCCTGGGGGACATAATGGTTCCCTGGAGAGATGTGGTTTGCCTCGACCTGAAAGCCCCTCTTGAAGAAGTGATGAGCACCATAGAGAAGACCAACTTTTCCCGCTATCCCGTTTATAAGGGCGACTTTCACAATGTCGTCGGGTTCATTCACGTAAAGGACGTTCTTTTGAGTTTTTACGGAAAAGGTGCGGAGTCGGTTAGTCTGGAATCTCTTTTGCGACCCCCTCAGTTTGCTCCCGAATTTCGAACCATCAGGGATCAGCTTGCCTTTTTCAAGAAAGAGCGTTCCCACATGACCGTTGTGGTTAATGAATACGGTCATGTGATAGGCCTGGTCACTCTTGAAGATGTTCTCGAGGAGATCGTCGGCGATATAGCGGACGAGCATGATGCCGAAGCCGGAAAGATCATTCACCTTGCGGACGGTTCCGTCGTTGTTGACGGGAGCATCCTTGTAAGAGACCTGAACCGCTATCTGGACATGAAGCTTCCGGAAGCAATGGCGAGAACGGTGGCCGGGCTTATCATAAGCGTACTCGACCGATTTCCCGAGGTTGGGGAGGTCGTTGTGATCGGTGATTATCACCTTCAGGTGGTTCGTAAAGAAGGATTTCGGGTGAGGAGAGTAAGAATATGGGAGAAGCACAGAAGCCCCTTTGCAGCGAAAAGAGCGAAGGCTCCGGCAGCGAAGGAATAGAAGGCCGACCGAAACACATTCCGGTTATGGTAAATGAGGTTTTGCAATTCCTGCTGACCGCCCAGCGACCTGATAACCAAAAAGCCTTTTTCTTCGATGGGACGCTTGGAGCAGGAGGGTACGCGGACGCCTTGCTTCGGGCAACCTCTCCCTGGGGGGTTGTCATAGGGGTTGATAAGGATCCTTATGCCCTTGAAAACTGCAGGAGGCGCTTTGACCGGTACATCCGTGCCGGAAGGCTCTATCTCTTACATGCCGATTTTCGATACGTTGACAGAATAGTTTCCCGGGTGGGAGTGGACAGAATACACGGTGCGGTGCTGGATCTCGGAGTGTCTTCTGATCAGCTGGATGACCCGGAGCGGGGATTCAGCTTCATGAGTGATGGTCCTCTGGACATGAGGATGAACCCGGAGGATCATCTGACGGCTGCCCATGTCGTAAACAACCTGTCGGAGCACGAGCTTGCCAGAATTTTTTCCGAATATGGTGAAGAGCGTTATGCGAGGAGGATAGCCAGGGCTATTGTTGCACATCGCAAAGAAAAACCCATAGAAAGAACGCAGGAGCTGGTGAAGGTCGTAAAATCGGCAATTCCTGCAAGGGAGTCCCGTTCGAGAATTCACCCGGCTACGAGGGTGTTCCAGGCTCTAAGAATTTACGTTAACGATGAACTGGGAGCCCTTCGGGACTTCCTGTCCAGGATCCTCGATGTTATGGCACCGGGAGCCGTCTTGTGCATCCTGTCCTTTCACTCTCTTGAGGACAGAATGGTGAAAAGAGCTTTCAGAGAGTGGGCTCAGCCGTGCAGGTGCCCGCCGGAAGCCCCGATGTGTACCTGCGGGAATAAACCGGGAGTGCAGATTCTCACGAAAAAGGCCCTTTTCCCGTCGCCTGAGGAAGTCTATAAAAACCCTCGAGCGAGAAGCGGAAGATTACGGGCAATTCGGAAGGTTGGGCCATGACCTGCCGAAAGCGTCTCCTTTTTTCGATTTTTGGGATTTTTGTCGTAACTTTTATGGCCATTGCGCTGGTCTGGGTGAGGACGGAAACCATAAGGCTCGGTTATGAGTGTGCCAGGATTTCCAGAGACATTGAAACGGCAATGCGCGTTCAGAAAAAACTGCGGCTGGAATGGGAGCGAATTACCGCCTATTCTGAACTCGAAAGGATTGCCCGCGAGGAATTCGGCCTTGCACCTCCGGATCCGTCGGAAATAGAATTCCTTGTGGACGATGCGGATGCCGCCGGTAGATAAGCTTGCACGAAGGACAGTATCTTCCGGGCGCGGGCATCCCAGGTGTAAGACTCCAGAAAAACCGATCTTGCCCTGAGCCCTATCTTCTTTCGTTCTTCTGGATTATCTCTTAGGTGCTTGAGGCACCTGAGCCAGGCATCTATATCGTCGGGCGGGATGAGAAAACCCGTTTCTCCATGCCGGATGATCTCTCCTATGGATTCGAGATTGGATGCCATCACAGGCAGGCCCGCCGACATGTATTCTATAACTTTCAGGGGAGATATGTTGTCTCCTGTATCAATTCCGGTTCCGCTGTTTCTAACCTTTTTCTGGTAAGGTGCCAGAGCAACTTCGAAGATTTCCCTGAATGCGGGAGCCAGTGACGGTGGAACAAAGCCGTAGAAGTGAACATTCGGAAGGCGGCCAATTCTGGCTTTCCAGAAGCTTACGTCTTCATCCCGTCCCCCGATGATGTGGAAGTAAGCCCAGGGGGCTAGAGGGGCGAGTTGCGAGATAATTTCCATACCTTTCCCCGGGTAGAGGTGTCCCGTGTAACCCACCTGGAGGTCGAAATTCCTGGCTTCCGGAGGAATCATTTCGAGGATTTTACTGCGTGAACTGTTGTTGCTTTCGTGATGGCAGGCACCGCTTGGAGCAACCAGAATTCTAGGAGGATCCAGAAAGCCCTGCCGAACGAAAAGTTCCGCCAGTTTTTTGGTTATAACCACGAGACCTACAAAAGCAGGAAGCCGGAAGAGAAGCCTTGCGCAGAAGTTTGCGAGAACCGTTTTCGGAAATTTGTGGGCTTCGAATAGGGTGGGAATTCCCGAAAGAGCGGTAAGGAGGCAGGTTTCAAGAGATCTGCCGTAAGCCAGGTCCGGCTTTAGTTCTAAGGCGCGTATCCATGAACCGAAAATATAAGGTCCGTCCGTCGCATGACCGGAGATGGACGGAATGCTTAAAGACCTGAAAATTGGCGTAACTCCGTAGAAAGAACAGGCTTTTATCTCGTCGGTTTTAAAATGACCCAGGAGGGTTACGTCATGTCCCAGAGATGCCATGGCATGGCACATCTTCATTACGTTGATCGAATTCGCAGCCCTGGAGGGAATAACCGACCTGGAAAGATAGACTATTTTCATATCTTCGCCAAAGGTTTTAAGGTAATTTGCCTTTGAACTTTCCACCATCAGCCCTAATTTGTTACCTCAATAAAAGCCCTGTTAAAAGCGGAAAATTTTTTCGAACTTGCCCAACGGCACGGTTGACAAAGAAAGGGGGATTTCTTATAAGCAGAAATTCCGAGTGAAGAGGGAATTTTTACAATCAATGGGGTTGAGAAGATGAAGACCGAAAGTGCTAAATTCGATCCGAACAGGCGTAAATGGATACTTGTGGATGCGGAAGGTCAGGTGCTTGGAAGACTGGCGAGCAAGATTGCGGCAAGGTTAAGAGGGAAGCACCTTCCCGATTTTACGCCCCATGTCGATCTGGGTGATTTTGTTGTGGTTATTAACGCCGAGAAGGTTCGATTGACAGGCCGTAAGTGGGACAGAAAGATTTACTATCGTCACAGCGGTTACATTGGCGGGCTGAAGGCCACCACCGCGAAAAAGATGAGAGAAGAGCATCCCGAGCGCCTTATCTATTATGCCGTCAAGGGAATGCTTCCGAAGAACAGGTTGGGCCGTAAGCTTCTGAAAAAGCTGAAAGTCTATGCCGGCCCTGAACACCCTCATGAGGCTCAGCAGCCTGAGCCTGTACAATTATAATTGCAGGGGAGTGAGAGCGCATGGCCGATCAAAGGGTATATGCTACGGGCAAGCGAAAAACAGCGGTGGCTCGTGTGTGGATTTCTCCGGGTAACGGCACAATAACGGTGAACAAGAAGCCTCTGGACGAATATATAGAGCGTGAAACCAGCAAGATGCTGATTTATCAGCCTTTGATGCTTACCGGCACTTATGGGAAAATCGATGTTTATGCTACGGTTAAGGGCGGTGGCAAATCGGGGCAGGCAGGTGCCCTGAGACACGGGATAGCGAAGGCTCTTGCGGAATATAACCCTGAGTTTCGGGATGTTCTTAAAAGCGCCGGTCTTCTTACCAGGGATGCCCGGGTGAAGGAACGCAAGAAGTACGGGTTGCGAGGTGCCCGGAGGGCTTGTCAGTTCTCGAAGCGTTAGTCTTGGCACAGGTCGAAGGGTTATTGCTGGTTTGAAAGGGGCACGGAGATGTGCCTTTTTCATTTTTTTAATACCGGGGGATAAAGGTGCTGAAGGTCGGTGTTCTCGGCGGCTCCGGATATACGGGCTTTGAGCTAATTCGGTTGCTTGCAACACATCCGGAGGTAAAGATTGTCGCCGTTTCTTCCAGAGCTCAGGAGGAATCTGCCGTTTCTGAACACTATCCGGCCTTCAGAAAATTCGTGGATCTTCGTTATGTCCTGCCCGACGATCCCGTCTTCGAAAAAGGGGTTGACGTCGTCTTTTCTGCCCTGCCTCACGGTGCATCGATGAAGGCCGTTTCCGGGCTGGTTGAAAAGGGGGTCAGAGTAATCGATCTGAGTGCGGATTTTCGGATAAGGGATGCCGCCGTTTATGAACAGTGGTATGAACCTCACACGAGCCCGGACCTTTTGAAAGACGCCGTTTACGGGCTTCCTGAGCTTTATCGCCGTGAGATTGCTTCTGCAAGACTCGTCGCCAATCCAGGATGTTACCCCACGAGCATAATCCTGGCTCTTGCCCCGCTACTCAAAAACCGCCTGATAGAAGAAGATTCGATCATAATCGATTCGAAATCAGGGGTTACGGGAGCCGGAAGGGGTCTGTCTCTTACGACCCACTTCTGTGAGGTCAATGAGGGCTTTAAGGCTTACAAGGTGGGCGGAGTTCACAGGCATATCCCCGAAATTGAACAGGAGCTATCACTTATATCCGGAAAGGAGATACGGGTTACCTTTACCCCTCATCTTGTACCCATGTCACGGGGGATATTGAGTACTCTTTACGTCGTTCCCAGAGAAGGGGTTAAGGCCGGGGAGATTGATGAAGCATACAGGACCATGTACGCCGATGAGCCTTTTGTAAGGCTGGTGGGATCCGGGGAAATGCCTTCAACCCTTCAGGTACGGGGATCTAATTTCTGCGATATAGGCTGGAAGCTCGATGGTAGATCGGGGAGGCTTATTGTGGTTTCGGCGATCGATAATCTTACGCGAGGAGCTTCCGGTCAGGCCGTGTGTAACATGAACATAATGTTTGGCATACCCGAAACGACCGGCTTGTTCTACGTTCCCTGGCAACCCTGATTGCTGTCATGGCACGAAAGGACGCCAGAAACTTCAAACTTGTTCTGGAATACGACGGAAGTAACTACCACGGATGGCAACGTCAGAAAGGGGTTCTGACCGTTCAGGAGGTCGTCGAGTCAAGGCTTGCCATAATGCTTAATAGAAGGGTTAGCGTTCGAGCTTCGGGCAGGACCGACGCCGGCGTTCATGCCCTGGGGCAGGTAATAAACTTCTATGCTGAAACCCGCCTGAATCCCGAGGACTTTTTAAAAGGCATGAACAGCCTTCTACCGGAAGATATAGTGGTCACCTCGGCAGAAGAAGTTGACCATTCCTTTCACGCCCGTTTTTCCGCCGTAAAAAAGACTTACTTTTATCGGATATGGAACAGACCCCTGCCGTCTGCCCTCATGAGGCGGTATCTGTGGCATGTTCCCTATCCGCTGGACCTTCCCGCCATAAAAGAGGCAATCTCTCACTTCGTCGGGACTCACGACTTTGCGGCTTTTATGGCTTCAGGATCATCGGTTAAGTCAACGGTTAGGACGGTTTTTGGTGCCCGGGTTGAGGAGCTGGGGCAGGGCGAGCTGGTTTTTTTCTTTGAAGCCAACGGCTTTCTACGCCATATGGTGAGAATAATGGTTGGAACCCTTGTGGAAGTGGGGAGAGGTAAGAAGAGCCCTGACGATATCCCTGCCATTCTGGAAAGCAGAGATCGGACAAAAGCGGGTGCCACTGCTCCGGCTCACGGGCTCTATCTTGCCAGAGTAGTGTATGACGATGACGAGGAGAAGGAGCCGTTGTTTAAGGTCATGAGTCCATCGTCAGGTGTGGTGTCAGTAGCATAGGAAAGGACTGGTTATGGAGCTTTCAAAAAGGCTTGCCAGGGTTCAGCCTTCGGCAACGTTGAGTATCAACGCCAAGGCACAACAACTGAGGCGTGAGGGTGTAAGGGTCGTAAACTTTGCCGTGGGAGAGCCGGATTTCGATACGCCGGCTCATGTGAAGCAGGCGGCAGTACAGGCGCTTCACTTTGACCGGACCAGATACACACCTGTGAGCGGAATCCCGGAGTTGAAGCAGGCAGTATGCGATTGGATTCGAGATTTTTACGGTTTGAACTATTCTCCTTCTTCGGTGCTTGTTTCCTGCGGTGGTAAGCATGCCATCTACAACGTACTTCAGGCAATTTTAAATCCCGGTGATGAGGTAATTATCCCCGCTCCCTATTGGGTTTCCTATCCCGAGATGGTGGCTCTGTGTGACGGTGTTCCCGTAATCGTTGATTGTGATTTTGAAAAGGATTACAAGTTAACTCCTGCACTTCTCGAAAATGCCATCACCGATAAGACCCGCCTGGTTATACTTAACAGCCCTTCCAACCCGACGGGATGTTACTACGATCGAGACGAACTGGTAGAGCTTGTGGCTGTTTTGAATAAGCATCCCCATGTCACGGTTTTATCGGATGATATTTACTCACACATTCTTTTCAACAACCGTAAGTGGGTAAACGTTGCGATGGTTGACGAGACTATGCTTCCGCGGACCGTCATAATTCAGGCCGTCAGCAAGACCTACGCCATGACGGGCTGGCGTATAGGCTTTGCCGTCGGTCCTGAAGAGATCATATCCGCCGCATCAACCGTTCAGAGTCAATCGACGAGCAATCCCTGTTCCATAGCTCAGTGGGCTGCCATAGCGGCTCTCCGGGGCGATCAAACCTGCGTGGCCCGCATGGCCGAAGAGTTTGAGAACCGGTGTCAGTACCTCGTGGAAAGGTTAAGGCAAATCCCCGGGGTGAAGTGTGTGGAGCCTCAGGGAGCCTTTTACGCCTTCCCGGACGTTTCGGCTTTTTACGGTAAAAAATACGATGGAATCGTAGTAAGAAACTCCGTTGAGATGGCGGAATATCTCATTGATAAGGCTAATGTTGCCGTTGTGCCCGGCAGCGCCTTTGGAAATGATAGGTGCATACGGCTCTCCTTTGCCCTGAGCTGGAACGAGCTGGAGGAAGGGCTGAATCGGATTGATACTGCTCTTAAGGCATTGAGGTAACCAGGTGCTTCTGAAAAAAAGCGGCAGGCCCGAACAAAGGGCCTGCCGTTTGAGAAGGGATCACTTAATTTTCAAAAGATTGTGGACCCTTACCACTCCGGGAACAGACCGGGCCACGGCTGTTGCCCTGTCTTTTTGATATTGGTTATCAACCGCTCCCGTAAGAGTAACTTCACCCTTGAAAGTCGTTACCGAAATGGCAAAACCACTGAGGTAAGGATCTCTGAAAAGCTTGGCCTTTACGGCCGTTGTAATGGTTGCATCGTCCACGACTTCTCCGGGTGTTCGACCGGCGGGTGTTCTGCAACCCACCAGAAGAGAGGCAATAACCACCACAACAACGAACCAGCCTATGCTCGAAGGTCTTTTCATTACTTTAGCCCTCCCTGCTTAATTTTATAATTTTTTGCACTTATATATGAAAAAAAGAAACAGAAGCAAAGAAGTTCATTTATCAATAGCGAATATTGGAATGGTACTATTTTATTGCAGGAAAGCTATTATTTAGTTGTTACAATAAACGTTTACTCAAGAAGATACCGGAATCGTTCTTCACGTAGAAAGGCAGATATGCCGCCCTGAACGACGGGACGGCATATCTGCTATATACTGAAAGACTTGGCTGGTGCTTACGGTTTCTGGATTAAAAGTGTTTGTCCAGTCGTTCTTTTATCGCTTCGAGAAATGTTTCCGAATCGACACTTCGTTTTTCGGGAAAAGGTGGGGCAATGGCCGCCAGATCTCCTGTCATGATTCCGGCTTCGATGGTCTGGCATGCAGCTTGTTCAAGCGCATCGGCAAAGCGGACAGCTTCGGCTACCCCGTCCAACTCTCCTCTTTTGCGAATGGCGCCTGTCCATGCAAATATAAGGGCCATGGGATTTGTGGATGTTTTTTCGCCTTTGAGATATCTGTAATAATGGCGTTGTACCGTGCCATGGGCTGCTTCATATACAAAACAGCCCTGTGGTGAAACGAGTACTGAGGTCATCATGGCCAGGCTGCCACAGGCAGATGCCACCATATCGCTCATCACGTCACCGTCGTAATTCTTGCAGGCCCAGAGGACCCCACCTTCGGATTTTATTATGCGAGCGACGGCATCATCGATAAGCGTGTAAAAGTAGGAAATACCTTTCTCTTCAAACCGAGCCCGAAAAGTTTCAAATTCTTCTTCGAAAATTTCTTTAAATCGAGCGTCGTAGGTTTTGGAAATCGTGTCTTTAGTAGCAAACCAAACATCTAGACTTCTGTCCAGCCCGAAAATAAAACAGGCCCGTGCAAAGCTGCGAATGGAAGCATCGGTATTGTGAATACCCTGTATAACTCCCGGCCCGTCAAAATCAGCTATCTTAAGGGTTTCCACCCGTCCTGAATGTGATCTAAAAACCAGTTCGGCAGTACCGGGTTCGGGTACACGGAGTTCTGCGTTACGGTAAACATCTCCGTATGCGTGGCGGGCAATAGTGATGGGTTTTTTCCAATTCCTTACTGCAGGCGGTATTTTTTCAACCATTATTGGCGTTCTGAAAACCGTTCCATCTAGGTAACCCCTAATTGTTGCGTTGGGGCTTTTGTATTCTCTTTTGAGGTTGTATTCTTTGACTCTCTCAGCATTTGGTGTGATGGTTGCGCATTTGACACCAACTTTATGTTTCTCAACAGCTTTGGCTGCATCCAGAGTAACCTTGTCATCCGTTTCGTCACGATGCTGTATTCCAAGATCATAGTATTCAAGAGATATGTCAATGTACGGGAAAATAAGTGTTTCTTTAACCATTTTCCACAGTATTCTTGTCATTTCGTCGCCATCCATTTCAACGATAGGGTTTCTGAGGCAAACCTTCTCCTTCATGGGACCTCCTTTTCTGTGCAATTTTGTTCTTTCCATCATTCAAAGAAGAAGCGATAAATCGCAGGCATGGTTAGTATGATAAAGACCACACGGAAAAAGTGAAAACACGTGATTATAGTGGGATCTTTCCCACTTTCAAGGGCGAGTACGATCAAGGGACTCATGGCTCCGGGGCTTGTTCCAAGATAGGCTGTTCCACCGTCGAGTATTCCCATTCTGGCAAATATAAAGGCAAGGATCATACCCACCAGTACCAGTATGAGCGTGGACAAAATCACCGGCACGGCAACTTTCGTAAGGGCTTGAATCATTTCCATCCGAAAAGATGCGCCAATGGTGATACCCAACATGATCTGTAGAAAGAAGGGAAATCCCCGGGGGAGAGCCCAATCCACTTTTGTTGCTATCTTGAACCCGATCACCACGATCATTGCACCGATCATGGCGCCCGCAGGAATTTTAAGTCTCGCTCCAATGTAACCGCCCACCGAACCCAGGGCCAGATATACCAATAAATATTTTATACCGCTCATTTTCTCTGCCTCTTATCTTATCTAAAATGCCAATCGGACAACTATGAAACAGTTTTTTCCATTAAATCTCTCACGCTGGGCAGGTCGGCCAAGTTTTGTAAGGCGTATTTCAGTCGTTCCGTTTTTTCCTGCCCTAGAATGGAAGTCGCACAATCTTCAAGTTTTCGTAAAAGTGTCATTTTGTCAAAAATTCCCCCCAGTTTATGGCACACACCTGTTACGATCCTACCTTCCTTACATTCAATGGTGATTTCAGATCCCCATAAACCTACCGATTCGTCCGGAATAATTTCTATCCTTTCCATCAGGCTGAGAACTTCCGGGTCTGATACTGCAGCATCTGAAAAATGATCCAGGGAGACAGCGGTGCGGATGATTGCTGAGGCGAGGCAATACCGAAGATTGAACTTGGCTTCCAGCCCCGATCGAGGAGTTTTTTCGGAAAGTATATGAGATTTATCGGGATGAATTTTACAATGAATCCTTTCGATCTTGCCGGGACGTGGTAGCTCTGAGATTTGAAATAGCGCATCCAGGGCAGGGTGAATACTTCCACAGCATGGATATTTTTTAAGAAATATGCCGGGTTCCTCTATGTCCCACGGATTTCCTAATCGGTGGATCAGTTCGTGATCTTCCAAAGAGCTTTTTCCGCAAATTAGGTCGAATAGTCCTTTTGGCCCCTCCAGAGCAGAAAGCTGCGCGGTCCAGCCGCGCCTGGCCAGCATGGCACATAGCACCCCGTTATAGGCTGCGTTTCCAACGTGTAGAGCCTTGGTCATGGTGCCAAAGTTTTTTTTGATGCCACCTGCTGCTGATGCAACCATAGCTAAGGCAGTAGCGGTTTGATCAGGGGTAAGCTTCCATATGTTTGAGGCAGCTGCACATGCGCCGAAAGCCCCCAGCACGGACGTAGGGTGCCATCCGCTTGTGTACAAACGGTCAAACAGAGCCGAGCCAATCTTGGTCATGACTTCAATGCCTGCGGCATAAGCCGTTATAAGACTTTTGCCGTCAGCATCGATTTCTTCAGCTGCAGCCAGCGCTGCCGAAAGGACAGGCCCCGTAGGGTGACCTCCCATTGATAAGCTGAGATCGTCGTAGTCCAGAAGATGAGATAAAATTCCGTTCGACCATGCCGCGAGAGGTGCCGAGGTTTGATACCCCAGACCGATGACAGTCGCAACCGGTCGTCCGCCTAGCGCATCCAATATTTGGGCGATAGAGGAACCGAATTGCCTGCAGCCCGCCAACATAACGGCAATACCGTCTGTGATGCCAAACAAGCTCTGTGTGAAAACACTACGCGGGAGGTCCTGGGGACCGACCTTACTAACAAATTTGCCCAGTTCCCTGGAGATCTCTTTTTTCATTTTTTAACCCTTGGGATGAGGTTAACGGCCTTGGGCAAGACAAGCACAGGTCCCATAGGCTTCAATTTTAAGGCTTCGTCTATTGCCTGCTGAGGTGAGCTGGCAGGTGTCATGAACAGATTTCGCACTATGTCGGGCGATAAACTCGAAAAGATAATGATTTGATGGGAACATAAAGCCCGGGCCAGCATGAAATCCTTGGACGTGTGGCCTTCGGTGAAACCCTCGTGTTCGAATCTGCGAATAACATCTCTGGGGTGTGTGGCTTCCCGTAACCATGATGCTTTCCACTTTCCAAGGCCTTCTCTACATTCTGCAATAAGCACTAGAACGCTTCCGGGAACAGCGGCCATTTCGGCGGTGGAAAGTGCCTTTTGTGCTTGGTGCAGATCTATGTCCCTGGGATATCCACCAGGAGTAGCTATTACGATCGGAAATTTGTGTTGCAGATCGATGTTCCAGTACTTTGATCCCATGGCGATACCCGCTTCGTGGGCTTTTTCCACGTCTCCAGCTACGACGCCTACATAGGTACCGTACCCGTCTTGAACCACATTCACTATAAAGTCGATACCCACCAACCTCGCTATGCGTACTGCTTCTTCGTGAAACGGATTTCCTGCAAGTTTCCCGCACATGGGTTCAAACTGCCTGATAGGAAAGGAGTGATGAGCTTTGATTGTTTCAATTCCAGCAACTCCGGGTACCAGACTCTTGCGGCCACCACTGTAACCCGCCGAATGATGAGGGGCTATGAGTCCGGTCAGGATTTTGATGCTTGCATGAGCAACTGCGGAATTGATCCAGACAGGCGTACCCACCTTCGTTTTACCGACCAGTACCATATTCTTTGTATCTGTGGCCACGTGGTTTAATATTTTGAGCTTCTCAGCAAACTCGTTTCCTACGATACTTCTAATTTCATCGGGTGTTGCGGGTCTGTGGTTACCGCAAGCAATTACAACTGAAACGTCTTTATCGCTTATGCCCGCACTTTTCAGTTCCTCCAGTATCGATGTGAGCATCGGCTCGGTTGGCGCTGGTCGAGTAGCATCGTTGATTACGATGACGGCGTCCTTCTTACCTCGAGCAATTTCCCTTAACCTTGGTGTGCCAATGGGATTATGTACGGCTTCCCGGATGTCGTTTTCCAGGTTTAAGAGTGGAGGTGCTTTTTTAGGCCAGGCTATGCAGGAGTCGTCGGGGATGTGAACCGCAATCTTTCCTGTTCCATAAGGTAGATCCAGTTTCATGACGAAACCCCCGAGAAAGAAATTACACCAGAGAGACGGAGTAATTTAATACTTAGGCCATGCCTGAAAAGACTTTCCCTGGCCTTAAGTCTAACCAGGAAAAAGCACCCCTCTCCAAAGTAGTTAATTGAGTTCGATTCCTGTAAAATATTTCATTTAATGTATGTGTTTCTCTTCCATCCTTTTTATGGTTATTTGGGTCAACCTGCGTGGAAGAACTTTTCCGGTACGAACACATAGCCTTCCATCAGACGTCGGGCAGTGCGGTAAATGACCGCCTCGGTTACTCGAGGCGAACCCGGCGTTACATCGATGGAAACTCCAACAGGCATGATTCCCCCAGGATGGCCAATGAGGATATCCTCTTCGGGCAGGTTGCGTTTGAGGCAATCGTTAACTACGGTTCCTTGAATACGTGCGGCGGCCGCCAGACTTATGGATCCGGAAACGGGAAACGAAGCGTGCAACGTGCCCATGGACATCATTCTTGCGCATAGGTGCACAGATTCTGGATCAACAAGAGTATTAGCCCAGGTTGTGTAGGGAATCGGCTCTGAAACGATGCCGATTTTCGGGACAGCCTGACATGACACTGTCGCCTCCTCGGGTGTAGAAGTAAGACCAAGTCGGACCGCCGCATTTGCACGTATGGCCTCAATCAGGTCTTTCAACTCTCGACTGTTTTCGATTTCCTCTTTTTCTGCGCCCGTTAATCCCAAGCTTTTAGCTTTTACGAAGACACATGGGTTGGATGCGTCTATAATGGTCACCTCGAATTTTTTCCCGGCGAGGGTGACCGTATCCCGCAGGTTTCCGGTAGGGAAAAGGGCGCCTGTTACCGAGCCACCTGGATCTACAAAACGAAGGGCTATTTTCGATCCCGTTCCAGGTACACCGGGGATGCTAAAATCTCCTTCCTCGTTAAAAATGCCGTTATGAACCGGAACCTCGGCAATTATAAGTTTGTTTGTATTTTTTTGATAAATGCGGACTTTGGTAACGGGTTCTGTTACCGGAACCAATCCCTCATCAACGGCGAAGGGCCCTACAGCAGAGGAGATATTTCCACAGTTTCCTTTGTAATCAACCAGCGGTCTATCTATGCTAACCTGGCCAAATAAATATACGACATCATAAGCCGGATCAGATGATACCGAGATTATAGCGACTTTACTGGTTGTAGATACTGCACCACCCAGCCCGTCCACCTGCCGACGATAAGGATCAGGGCTTCCAAAAGCAGCCAGAATCACCTTATCTCTTATTCCAGGGTCGGAAGGAAGATGAGATTCTTTGAAGAAAACGGCTTTACTGGTTCCACCTCTCATTATGACGGCCGGGATTCTCCTTTGCATGGTCATCCTCCGGCTTTGTACCAAACCCCTCTACTGACCGATTATGGCCGGAACAAAAGAGCATCAATCAGAAGCTTTTCAATTCGCCCAAAAAGGTGGAGCAAACATTATGCCAGGTGGCTATTCGCACTGGATTCCAAACAGCTTTATTTTTCTCCAGAGTGTGGTTCGGCTTATTCCAAGCTGGCGGGCGGCGAGAGTACGGTTCCAGCGACACTGTTCCAGAGTGTTCCTTATGAGTGCTTTCTCAATTTCGTTCTTTTTAGCATCTATTATCGAATGAGTGGATAGGGGAGGGGAACATGCTTCTGGGCCGGTTAGGGGGCGGTCTGAATCAGAGGCCATTAGCTCGTTTACCAGCTTTTCGACACCTTGATTTTTCAGTGGTAGGTTGCTTGTTAATACAAGCCTTTCCGCAAAGTTCCTTAGCTGGCGGACATTGCCGGGCCATGAGTAACGCATAAGGCGATCTAATAAATGTGGCGGAAGTGTAACAGCCTTCAAACCATACTGCTTCGCCGTTACATGAATGAAATGTTCCAGAAGTACCAGGATGTCTTCAGGCCTTTGCCTGAGTGGCGGGATCTCGATTTTCAGAACATTAAGCCTGAAGAAAAGGTCGCTTCTGAAGGTCCCGTTTTTTACCACATCCATCAAGTCGCGTGACGAAGCCGCTACTACCCGAACATCGATGGGTATTTTGCGGTCTCCACCGATTCTTATTACTTCTTTTTCCTGTAAGATTCTCAGTAGTCTAATTTGTACCTGTTGAGGCGTGCTGTCGATTTCATCAAGAAAGATCGTGCCCCTGTGCGCCATTTCAAATCGACCAGCCTTACCTCCTTTGCGTGATCCCGTAAATGCTCCCTCTTCGTAGCCGAAAAGTTCGCTTTCAAGAAGGCTTTCAGGGAGTGCCGCGCAATTTACGGTGACAAAGGGACCCTTCTTTCTGGAACTGCTGTTATGGATACTGTGTGCAAAAAGCTCTTTTCCTGTGCCGGTTTCGCCCACAAGTAAAACCGTTGAGTCGGTCATGGCGAATTGTTTTGCCGTTTCAACGACATCGTTCATAAGGGAGCTTGCGTATATTATGTCCGAAAAGTTATACTTTGCTACCAGACCTCGAGCCAGAACTCTTCGTACGGCTTTTTCGGCTTCCAGGACTTCTCCTATTTCTTTAAAGAAATATATTCCGCCTACGACTTCATCGTCATTGAAAATCGGTATGCGGCTGACGAGGTATTTTTGACCTTCGATTTCCTCGATAACGTCCATTATGGCCTGACCTTCAGCCAGAGGTCTGAGAAATCTCCTGGAAGGAAAGATATCGAGGAGAGAGTAACCTTCTGTTATTTTCCCCGAAAATATTCTACGAGCTACACGGTTAGCAGCAGAAATTGTCCCTTTTACATCGACGGCTATTATACCCTCGGAAGCGGCATCGAGAATACCCTGATAGTGAGAAGCCAGAGTGCGGTAAGCACGGTTGGATATGGCTACCGATCGGGCATTTTCAATGGCGGCTCGAACTTCCTCGTGTGATACAGCTATTTCCACAAAGGGAAGACCTACCGCTTGGGCTGCTTCTCGCGTACGGTTACCGCCCAGTGCCACCGAGCATCCCTGCTGTTTACCCCATTCGACAGATCGGAAAAGGCTCTTTTTGTCTGTATAATAGCCCTGTACTATTTCAATATTTAGAAGCTTGGATAATGTACCCAAGTCTATCAGATCATCCCCGAAACAAGGCAGGAGAACCTTCCTGCCGTATGCAGAGGCTTTTCGAAGACTTGCTATCAATTCCACAGTAAAGTGAGGCAAGGATACAATCGGAACTTTCAGGTGCTGGCGCAGTAAGTGCGCTGTTCCACGCCGGCTTATAATAGCTTCTACGCCCTGCCTTATCATTTTTTGCCCTTCTTCCAGGGCATCGTCCAGGCTCTTCCCTGAAATCAGGAAGTCTATGTCCTCGTATTCTTCCCTGACATCAAGAATAGCTTTCATGAGAGAGTCACTGGAAGCAAAGACTCCTAATTTTAGGGGCTTTTGTTTCATGGCATGTCACCTTATCATAACGAAGTGTTTCGTGAATGAAACATAACATTAACACTAATATCACATATGTCGTGAGACTTGCAATGCCTGGAAGAGGCCACTTCCCTTTTGGCATCAGGAAAGCCCGTAGCGGCCTGGTAGGTGCGACTTTTGTGTGTACTCCTGCCCTAAAGTAAGAATTTAATTTTTTGCTATTGTAGGATTTTCACATCTTTTAGGCACAAAAATTGAAACTATCTTTCTTTTGCAACCACAGATAAGCCCTGGTTTCATAGATTGTCTGACCTGATCTGAGGATACAAAGTGACTCATCGTCCTTTTGAAACGAAAAATTATGACGTAATTGTTGCAGGCGGTGGCAACGCAGCATTATGTGCCGCCATGACCGCTAGAGAAGCGGGTGCGGATGTTTTGTTATTGGAAAGTGCACCGGGATGGTGCCGTGGTGGCAATAGTCGGCATACACGAAATATTCGGTATGTCCATGCGAGTGCTAATGATTACCTGACTGGTCCGTACTCAGAAGAGGAGTTTTTTGAGGATTTGATGGCCGTAACAGGTGGGCATACCGATGAGGAACTCGCACGATTGACCATAAAGCGTTCGAGGGACCTGGGCCGATGGATGGAAGCTCATGGTTGTCGTTTTCAGCCAGCCATGCGGGGAACTCTGCATTTATCAAGGACAAACGCCTTCTTTCTGGGAGGTGGTAAGGCTCTTGTTAATGCATATTACAGGAAGGCCCGGCAGCTGGGGGTTGAAATCCTGACCTGTGCTGAAGCAGTGGATTTGGAAATAGAAGATGGTCTTTTCAGACGGCTTCATGTGAGGATAGATAATCTGGTACGGCCAATTGAAGCTCGAAGTCTGGTTGTTGCCACAGGGGGATTTCAGGCCAATAAGGAATGGATAAAGGAATACTGGGGCGAGGCGGCAGATCGCTTTGTCATTCGGGGCACACCTTACAATAGAGGGCGTATGCTGAAGGCACTTCTAAAACATGGTGCCGTGCCCGTTGGTGATCCGACACAGTGCCATGCCGTTGCGGTGGATGCGCGGGCCCCCGAATTCGACGGTGGTATCGTCACAAGACTGGATTGTATCACCTTCGGCATTGTGGTTAACAGGGAGGCTAAGCGTTTTTATGATGAGGGTGAAGATTTCTGGCCGAAGAGATACGCCATCTGGGGTAGGCTTGTAGCTCAGCAACCCGATCAGATTGCCTACGCGATCATCGACGCCAAAGCTCTGGATCTTTTTATGCCTTCGGTGTTTCCACCGATTACGGCAGAAACGGTTGAAAATCTGGGTGAAAAGCTGGGTATAGATCCCAAAGCTCTAAAATTGACTGTAGATCAGTTTAACGCTGCCGTGGAAGAAAGGGATTTCGATCCTGCGCGATTGGATAATTGTGTGGCCCGAGGTATTTCTCCGCCCAAAAGTCACTGGGCCCGAAGAATCGATAGACCACCTTTCTACGCCTATCCTCTGCGGCCTGGAATTACCTTTACTTACTTGGGGGTTAAGGTTGACGCTTCGGCTCGCGTGGTTGGTCCTGACGGACCTTTTCCCAATATTTTTGCCGCTGGAGAAATCATGGCGGGGAATATTCTTGGACGCGGCTATCTTGCAGGGTTTGGCATGACCATAGGCACCGTTTTTGGGATAGAAGCCGGAAAGGAAGCGGTCAGGTATGTTATCCGATCCTTACAAAGAAGCTGAAAGGGTGCTTACCATTTGTAATGCTTGCCGTTACTGCGAAGGGTTTTGTGCCGTGTTTCCGGCCATGGAACTCAGGAGAACCTTCTCGCGTGAGGATATCATATATCTAGCCAACCTTTGTCATAACTGTCGCGATTGTTATTATGCCTGTCAGTATGCTCCTCCTCATCCTTTTAATGTGAACTTTCCCAGAGTTATGGCACAATTGCGAATGACCACTTATAAAAGCTGTGTGTGGCCTTCGTGGACCGGATTTTTTTTGGGGAAATGGGGAGTACTTTTATCGATATCTGTTGTTGTGGCCTCTATTGCCTTTTTCGGGTTGTTGGGATTTATTTGGGGAAACACCCCTGAATCTCTTGATACAAAGGCTGGTCTATTTTATTCCGTAGTTCCCTATCCGTTGATAATCCTATTGTTCTCCCTCCTTGCAATGTGGGCTATTTTTGGAATTGTAAAGGGTGTAAGGAACCTATGGGCGGCTATGGGTGGCTCTGCCGGGGCCTGGAACTCGCTGACATTACATGCAAGAGCACTGAAAAATGCCTTGACTCTAGAATTTTTGGGAGGCCGTGGAGTAGGGTGTAATTACCCGGCTGAAGAGTTCTCCATGAAAAGGCGCTACCTTCACCATGCCGTTTTTTACGGCTTCTTACTTTGTTTTGGGGCGACTACCGCAGCTTTTTATTACCATCACGTTCTCGGTATTGCCGGTCCCTATTCCTGGTTCAGCTTACCCGTGGTTCTCGGAACAGTCGGAGGCTTTGCAATTTTGGTTGGAACATCGGGGCTCGTCTATCTGAAATACCGCATTGACAGCAATCCTTCCGATCGAAAATCCACGATCCATGACCTGTTCATGCTTGCTCTGCTTTTTCTGATTGCCTTTAGCGGTATATTTTTGCTTTTGCTGAGGGGTACTGTGCTCATGGGTTTGTTACTGACGGTTCATTTAGGCTTGGTAGCGGGTCTTTTTTTCCTGACTCCCTGTAGTAAATTCATTCACGGGATCTATCGGTACGCTGCTCTTTTAAAAAACGCTGAAGAGTTCCCAAAAGGCTTCTAGCCATTTTTCTTTGAGATGTTGTTTCAGGGTGATTGTCGAATATGATGCCCCTTAACGGGGGTGTCCGGGGTTGTTTCTGGGAGATGTAAAACCATAGGTTGATGGAGGGAGTTCCAAAAATCACGGAGGAGGGTCTTATGAAGCGAGCAATTATTGGGGGATTGGTTTTGCTTTTGTGCACCCTGTCAATGGCCTTTGCTGACGTTAAATTTTGGGTCGAACCAGCGCAGGTTAAGTTAGGCAAAAAAGTAGAGGTTCGGCTTAAGGGATCGGGATTCTCTCCCGGTCAGGAGCTGGCAATACTTTTCGTGGCTGACGATGGTGTGATTACAGACATCAGTTTTGCCTTGGACAAAACTCCCATTGCAGATGATAAAGGTAACTGGGAAGTGGTGTGGGACTGCAGCCGTTTCATATCAAAGAAGATCATCAGGGCCGGGAGTTATACTCTTAAGGTCACGGATCCCGACTACAGTGTGCTTGCCGAGACTGTGGTTACTTTTACGGAGGCGCAATAAAAAGGTGGATTTTATCAATACCTGGTAAGCGTCGCGTGAAGTGGGTGAACCTTAGCATGAGAAAAGGAGGAAGGCATGTGTAAGAAAAAGGTCTGGGCATTGGTTGTTGCTTTTATCACAGCCTTTGGACTGGTTACTTCAGCAAATGCTGAAGTCGATTTCTCCGGGAAGACGATTAAGTGGATTATACCGTTCAGCGTAGGTGGAGGAAGTGACGTGTGGGCACGCCTTTACGCCCCTTACCTTCAAAAGTACCTGCCCGGCAATCCGACAATAGTTATCAAGAACATGCCCGGTGGAGGAAGCATCGTTGGTGCGAACTACTTTCACGAACGGGCACGTCCGGACGGGCTAACAATCTTCGGATCTTCGGGTTCCACCACCTTTCCCTATCTTCTTGGAAACAGTAAGGTGAAGTACGATTTCTCAAAGTATCATATTGTCTTAGCTTCAAGTACGGGCGGTGTTGTGTACATCAACCCCGATCTGGGTGTTAAGTCAGCGGCAGATCTCAAAGGGTTTAAGAAAGAGTTGGTGTATGCTTCTCAGGGTGTTACCTCTCTGGATCTGGTTCCACTGCTGGCTTTCGACATGCTCGGTCTAAACGTTAAAGCGGTATTCGGCTACAAAGGTCGAGGAGCTGGCCGGGTTGCTTTCGAACAGGGAGAAGTCAACATAGATTATCAGACTTCCACAGCATACATAGAAAACGTGCGACCTCTGGTGGAGATGAAAAAGGCTATTCCTTTGATGACCTGGGGCGTACTGGATGAGGAAGGTAACATCGTCCGTGATCCCATTGAACCGGACCTTCCCTGCTTCCCCGAAGTTTACGAGATGGTACACGGGAAAAAACCTTCTGGCCCCGCCTGGGAAGCCTGGAAAGCCTTCTTTGTGGCGGGATTTGCAGTACAGAAAGCAGTGTGGTTGCCTGAAAAGACTCCGGCGGAGATTGTGGCAGTCTGGCGGGAGGCGGCTAAGAAGACGATAGAGGATCCCGAGTTCCAGAAGGTCATTGAAAAAAACCTTGGTGGTTACAAGCAGTATTACGGGGAGAAGGCGGCGAAGGCTTTTCAGTCGGTACTGGATGTTCCTCCGGAAAGCAAAGCCTGGGTTCTCAAGTGGATCAAAGACAAGTACGGTGTTACCGTGGATTAAGGACTTCGAGCCGTTGCTGAGAAGTTAGAATAATTGCTGTGTTTTAAAACTCGCCTGCGCTTCCTGGAGATTTGCCAATGGATCTGATGCTAGAGACCTTCTTGAGATTGTTTGAGCCCACACATCTGGCAATGCTTATAACTGGTGTAATTGTGGGACTGTGTGTTGGTATCCTTCCCGGGCTCGGCGGCATTGTGGGAATGACAATTTTGCTGCCCATAATATACGGAATGGAGCCTGATGTGGCCTTTCCTCTACTCATTGGTATGGTTGCGGTTATTCCAACCTCAGACACCTTCCCATCTGTGATGATGGGCATTCCGGGGTCCTCCGCTTCTCAGGCAACCATTATGGACGGATATCCGTTGGCTAAAAAAGGTGAAGCGGCGAGGGCCCTAGGTGCTGCCTTTACTGCTTCGCTAATTGGCGGGCTATTCGGAGCCACGGTTTTGAGCATCATAATTCCGGTAGCCCGCCCTCTGGTGCTTGCCTTTGGTTCTCCCGAGCTGTTCATGCTGGCGGTGCTCGGCATGTCCATGGTGGGTGTTCTCTCGGGAGATAATGCACTTAAAGGCGTACTTGCAGCTGGATTCGGTGTGATGCTCGGAACTGTAGGTGACGCTCCGGCAGTAGCCGAATATAGGTATACTTTCGGAATCGATTACTTGATGGACGGTGTTCCACTGGTGGTTGTGGGCCTGGGGCTTTTTGCATTTCCTGAAATTATTGATTTGCTTATTCAGGGACGCTCCATTGCCGAGGTGGAAAGCCTCGGTAAAGGCTGGCTGGACGGTGTAAAAGATACGCTTAAAAACAAACTCATTGTTCTCCGGTGTAGCATTATTGGAGTTATCGTCGGTTTCATTCCCGGCCTGGGCGGCTCTGTAGTGGACTGGATTGCTTACGGGCACATAATCCAGACCACGAGAGATAGGGAAAATTTTGGAAAAGGTGATATTCGGGGTGTAATTGCCCCGGAAAGTGCCAACAATGCCAAAGAAGGCGGCGGCCTCATTCCCACCTTTCTCTTCGGTATTCCCGGATCCGGTTCCATGGCTGTGTTCCTCGGCGGACTCTTGATTCTCGGAATTCAACCGGGACCGGCGATGGTAACGGAGCATGTGGATCTAATTTACACGGCCGTGTGGAGTCTGGCTCTGGCTAATGTCTTTGGAGCGGGCCTGAGTATTCTTCTCTCCAAGCCTATCACCCGACTGACAATTGTTCCGTTCTCGTATCTAGCTCCGTTTATGATCCTTATCATCACCTTTGCCTCTTATCAGGCAACCCGGAGTTGGGGGGATCTCATTTCTCTGCTCGTTTTGGGAATAATGGGATGGCTAATGAAGCGTTATGGATGGTCTAGACCTGCCACTCTTATTGGTTATGTTCTGTCACGTAATCTGGAAACCTACCTGTTTATTTCCGTCCAGAGATACGGTCTGGATTGGGTGAAAAGACCTGGTGTGGTGATACTCGCCGTGATTATCGGCATATGTATTTATCTTAGCATACGCTTTAAGCCGAAGAGAAGGTCAAAAGATAGAGGCGGTATAGAACATGAAACTGCAAAAGCTTGATGCCGGACTGTTTTTTTCACTCTTTTTTGTTCTGTGCTTTACTTACGGGGTAGTGGACGCTTTGTCGTACGACTTTCTTGCCAGGATTTTCCCTCTTTACGTAAGTGGTTTTCTTTTGATTGTGGCTTTAATTGCCCTCTTTATGGATCTTCGTAGAATCTTGGGCGGAAAGACCGTGTCGGTCTCCAAAGAAGCCGATTCCTCGATTGTATGGATGCGTTTTGCTAAATACCTGGGCATCATAATTGCCATTTATCTGGGTATCTGGATTTTAGGGTATCCCCTTGCCATGTCTTTGAGTATCCTGCTTTTTTATCGGTATGAAACCAGAGTAGGTTGGCTACTGTCATTCATTGCAGGAGCTGCCGGTTTCGGTTTTCTGTTGATTGCTTCGTCCTTATTACAAATGGACTGGCCCGAGGGATTAATCACACTCCCATGGTTGATGAGATAAGAAGGAGGAACAAGGAGAGTATGAATGTGAGAACGCAGATTGAGAAGGATGGTGAAGTCTTTGAATTTATCGATCTAAAAGGATTATGTGGAGATCGCCTGAATCATCTTCCCTATTCAATACGAATTCTGCTGGAAAACCTTCTGCGACGGCAGGACGGAAAGCTTGTCAAGGAGCATCACATTGAAAAGCTTGTTAACTGGAAAGGTGAATACAAAGAACCGGTGGAGATTCCCTTTTTCCCCACCCGGGTGCTGATGCAGGATTTTACGGGTGTGCCCGCTGTAGCCGATCTTGCAGCTATGCGTGATGCGATGCTTCGTTTGGGTAAAGATCCTGGAGTTGTGAACCCTATGGTGCCGGTGGATTTAGTGGCCGACCATTCCGTTCAGGTGGATTTTTACGGCACCGCGGATGCCTTTATGTATAATACCCTTAGAGAGTATGAGAGGAACAAGGAACGCTATAGGTTCCTTAAGTGGGCACAGAAAAGTTTCGACAATTTTCGCATGATCCCGCCCGGGTCCGGAATCTGTCATCAAATTAACCTCGAATACCTTAGCAAGGTTTTCTGGCATAGTCGAAAAAACGGAAGGGTGCTCTGCTTTCCCGACAGCGTTGTGGGACTCGATTCGCACACGACCATGGTCAACGGGATTGGCGTACTGGGGTGGGGGGTTGGCGGAATTGAGGCGGAAGCCGTTCTGTTGGGCCAGCCCTGTTTCATGACAATTCCTCAGGTTATCGGCGTTCGGCTGGTGGGTAAACTGCCAGAGGGCACCACTGCCACGGATCTCGTTCTCAGGATAACGAGGATATTAAGGGACTACGGAGTAGTTGAAAAATTCGTCGAGTTTTTTGGGCCAGCCCTGAAAGATTTGCCCGTTCCCACACGAACAACTATTGCCAACATGAGTCCGGAATACGGTGCAACGGTGGGCTTTTTCCCGGTGGACAGGAAGGTTGTTGAATTTTTGTATCTTACAGGTCGAAGACGTGAGGCGTTGATTACAGAACGGGTGGCTCCGGCGATGGGGCTCTATTACACCGGCGAAGAAAATCCGGAATACAGTGATGTGATAGAGGTGGATCTTTCTGCGACCAGAATTGCGGTAGCAGGGCCTTCCAGGCCTATGGATCGTGTTGAACTTCCCGAGCTAAAGAAAAAGTTTGCCGAAATCCTGGGTAAAGATCACCCTAAAAGAGCTGTTTCGGTCCATATCAGAGGGGAAACCGTTGAAATTTCCGACGGTAGTGTGGTTATAGCTGCCATCACCTCATGCACTAACACTTCTAATCCTCAAGTTCTTATTGGAGCTGCATTGCTTGCTCGGAACGCCGTAAAAAAGGGCCTGAAAGTTCCAGGTTATGTGAAGACTTCTTTTGCGCCAGGCTCCAGAGTTGTAATCAGTTATCTCCATAACTCCGGCCTTTTGCCTTATCTCGAGGCATTGGGATTTCACGCCGTGGCCTACGGCTGTACCACCTGTATCGGAAATTCCGGGCCGCTTCACCCGGAAGTGGAAAAAGCCGTCGAAAAGCATAATCTAAACGTGGTTGCCGTCCTTTCAGGTAACCGGAATTTTGAGGCAAGAATTCATCAGAAGGTGAAGTCCAATTTCTTAGCTTCCCCAGTGATGGTAGTGGCTTTTGCGCTGGCGGGCAGAGTGGATATAGACTTTGAGCAGGAACCACTTGGTATGGATCCAAACGGTATGCCTGTTTACCTCGCTGACATACTCCCTGACGACTCAGAGATAGATAAACTGGTCAGGCAGCATATTATATCAGAGCTTTATGAGGAAAATTATAAGCATATAGTAGATGGTGACGAATTGTGGAAAAATCTATCGGTTGAAGAGAGCGTTACTTACCCCTGGGATCCAAAATCCACCTACATACAGCGACCCCCCTTTTTTGATGATTTCTCACTGGAGGTACCTGAGTTGCAGGACATTCGAGGGGCCAGGGTGTTGCTATGGCTTGGCGATTCCGTTACGACCGATCATATCTCACCTGCGGGTGCTATTCCTGAAGACTATCCTGCTGGTCAGTTCCTGAAATCCTTTGGCATTACTCCAGACAGATTCAACAGTTATGGAGCCAGGCGAGGAAATCATGAAGTAATGATGAGAGGGACTTTTTCCAACATTCGAATTCGAAATAAACTGGTTTCAGAATCAGGCGGGTTTACGGTTAAGTTTCCCGAAAAAAAGAAAATGTTTGTTTTTGATGCTGCCGAGGCTTATAGGCGGGAAGGGGTTCCTCTTATCGTGCTGGGTGGGAAAGAATATGGCACCGGCTCTTCCAGAGACTGGGCGGCTAAAGGGCCAAAACTTCTTGGTGTTAAAGCAGTAATAGCACAGTCTTTTGAAAGAATTCACAGGAGCAATCTGATCGGAATGGGAATTTTACCCTTACAATTTGAAGAAGGTCAGTCTGCCGAGTCCCTGGGGCTTGATGGCACCGAAGAGTACCACATTTTGGGTGTTAACGACATCAAACCGAGAAAAAAGCTGATGGTAAAAGCTATTTCAGACGGCAAAGAAAAAACCTTTTATGTGGTGGCTCGTTTGGATACCGATGTTGAAGTGGATTATTACAGGAACGGAGGTATCCTCAACTACGTGTTGAGAAAAATTGCCGTAACAGATTGTCAGCAACTTTAAGGCTTGTGGGGTTTTAAAGATAATTTCCGGGTCAGAATCCAAAAACACGATCTTTAAGAACGGGAGTGACCTAGGGTTGAGAATTGTCGGTTGGCTAAAATGCGGAAGCAAGGGTTTCGGATTTATGCGGGTTTGTTGCAAGTCTTGTAGATGGATCCGACTGCTACAGGTGGTGTGATATGGGAGAGAAGCGAAGGGATGATCAGACGGTGGGGCAGGGGGTTAAGAAGGGTCGCAGGCAGTATGAGATTGATATTTTTCGTGCCTGGTGCAAGTCCTGTGGTATTTGTGCTGCCTTTTGTCCTGTGCAGTGCATAGAGATGGATGAGGAGGGGAATCCTCAGGTTGTGGCGTCTGAGAAGTGTACGGGCTGTGGGTGGTGTGAGACGCACTGTCCGGATTTTGCCATAAGCGTGCGGCCCAGAAAAGAGAATCAGCTGGAAGCGGTGTAGAAGGTTGTGAAACGTTATGCCGAAGGGGAGTGATGAGGTAGTGACCGGAGAGATGGGACGACCTGTTTTGTTGCAGGGTAATGAGGCCATAGTGGAGGGTGCTCTTGCTGCCGGGTGCAGGTTTTTTGCGGGGTATCCTATAACGCCGGCTACTGAGATAAGTGAGGCGATGGCCGTCAGGCTTCCTGCTCTTGGTGGTACTTTTATACAGATGGAGGATGAGATAGCCAGTCTTGG